>CAILLK010000001.1 GCA_903835005.1 uncultured Bacteroidota bacterium
AAAGAATGAAATTATCTGGTCAAAGATGGTCGGCAACTGGGGCTCAAAACATGCTTAACCTGCGAGTAACAAGCATGAATGGGAGATGGGATAAAATTATCGCATTAACAAAATGCAGTTTTAATCAGGCTGCTTAAGGAGTGAAGATTTGAAATGCACCCGATTTAGACGATGATGGGTTCAAAGGCAAAAAACTTATTCTTAGCGCTGATGGAAGTTACACAAATGGAAATGTACTTAAAAAATTGCCAGACAATGTAGCTATGATCGGCCGAATTAGAATGGACTCAAAAATATATTCCCTACCTGCATTGCTGCAGTCAGGCAAAGGGCGTAAGCGCTCTTATGGCGCAGAACTGCCCACTCCTGAACAAATCAGACAGAGCGATGATTATCCGTACCAATCAGTAAATGCATGGGCTGCAGGAAAAATGAGAACCTTCGAATTGAAAATTGTCAAAAATGTGCGCTGGCGAAAGTCAGGAAATAAAAATTTAATGCTTATTGTTATCAGGCCGGTGGCATACCGCCTCTCCAAAAAATCCAAAATACTCTATCGAGATCCTGCTTATTTAATATCCACCGATCAGGAAATGGACATAGCATTACAAGTTCAGGCTTACATAAGAAGATGGGAAATTGAAGTCGGCTTTAGAGATCAGAAAACATTGATGGGCTGTGGTCAGGCACAAATACGGGAAAAAGCAGCAGTTGAAAAGGTGCCTGCATTTGTATCGGCGTGTTATGCAATGATGCTTCTTGCATCGCATAAGGTTGAATCGGACAAGCCACAAAATCTACCCGGAACTACATGGTATCCCAATCTCAAAAAACCATGGGCCACTACCGGTGATATAAAAAACAGATGTAGAGTAGAAAAATGGGCAGACACTGGGAAGATTAATTTTTCCGACTTCGTGAACATTGAGAAAAAACTCGCAAAGTCCGGCAAATTGGCAAACCCTGCATTTTCCTCCTTTTTTTACGCCAGAAATTAGCCAAACTAAAGACCCCGGTCTGAAGACCGGGGCTATGCAAAAATTATATTTTCTTCAATAATACTTAGATAGTATTTATCGCTAAGAACCCAGCTACCTCAGATTCGCTACAATCTTCCCCTTAGGATACTTCACCGTAAACCCAAACTCCAGATTCTTTACTTCATTGGGCGCTACGACAAGGTTCCATTTCATAAAGCCGGTATTGTGTTCTGTTTCGGCGCCGCCATCATCCTTATTTTCCAGCACAATGTTATTATCATTGCTCACAGGCAGCTGATCCTGAATAGTCAGGTTGATGCTTTCCTTGGGGTTATTGCGCACCATTATGGTGTATACAAATGTTTCCCTCATATTGCTGCCTAGAGCTTTCACACTGCGCAGTTTAGTATCCCGCTCTCTTTTCACGACAATTTTCTTATCCCGGCCCAGCGATATGTTCAGCGTATCTTTTACCCTGTGCGGATCCAGGGTTCCCTGGCCCACATAGGTACCTTCATAAAAAATATTGGTCGGGCCGGTCATCAGGTTCAAGTCTTCCCAGTTGGTTACCTGCGCCTGCAGAAATGCGTCTTTATCCAGTTTGGGCGCTGCGTAATACCGATAGGTGGCCGGCAGTTCATACTTTTTCACTGCCACAAGGTGCTCCTTGCCATCGCAGGGAATTGTATAGGGCAGGTCTATATCGAAGGTGGTATTCACCCCGGCATTATCCACAGTTACATAATGCTCTATTGATGTATTATCCTGCGATTGAACTCCCGAGGTACCCTGCACCCGCACTCCATCTATAATATACAAAGTACCAGAAGTTCTGCCGCCTGCAATATTCGCATCACTGCCCCGCTGTGATTCATAAACACCTGTAGTAGTTGATACAAGGTCTGTTACCTGTGTTGTGGGCATTGTAGCTATTTCCGCCCTTTCCAGTGTATGACCCTGATTCTGGTAACTGTTCACCACAGGCGGCCTGTAAAAAGCGAGGTATACCGGGTTCAGTACAGGCGCAGTTACCCCTTCATTAGGGTTACCGGTACTCAGGCTCAGGCGCACATTGTCCCAGTTCACACCGCAGTTCTGGTGAATGTTGGCTTTATAAGCCAGCTTTATGGGCATGTTTACGGCATCAGCCATTATATCGTAAGCGGTCGACCAGCCTGCATCGGACACCACATAGTCAATGGTGATGAGTGAGGCTGTAGCATCCTTTGTATAAAACTTTACCAGTATCTGCCCGCCGGGCTGCAGGCCATTCCTCTGTACCTCATTCAGTTGCTGATTCAGCTTGCTTATCCGCTCATCAGTGTTGTTCAATATCTCTTCAAGGCTGCTTTTCCGGTTCAGGTAGCCCTCATAACGGGTATTGTAAAGGTCCAGCAGTTTAGTCAGTTCAGCTACCGATAGTCCATTGGTTTCACCACTTACCTTTTTGTTACTTGCCAGCAGAGAAATCTGCTCATTGACTACAATCAGCTGAGCATTGACCGGTTTCTTTGACCGAGCAAGAAATCCGATACTGTCTTTTATTTCCTTCACCTGTGCGGTAGTTGTTTCATTGCCCAGGTAATTATTCTGGAACATAGCAGATTCTACCACTACCCCACCCGATGCACCCACCGTAATACTTTGTGTATTGATATCTCCCGCCACATTTATAAACAGTATTTCGTTCTCTCCCTGGGCCAGGTTCACCTTGGCTCTGCTGGTCAGTTCGGCTCCATTCAGGAAAACAACCGCCTCTTCAATTTTCAGTTTCTGCTGTGGCTGTGCGGTTGCGCAATCTGCTAATAAAAGAATGATTAATGTTCCGGCAAACAAGGATGTGTGTCTCATATACATTGGCTGTTTGGTATACAATAACAGACGTAAATGCTACAAGCTTCCTTGGGTGATTTTCAACTATTAACACTACTTACTACAATGCCATGACTATTACAAAAGCCAACTATCTATGTGATTAAGAAACTATTGAATTTTTAGTTACAGGAAGTGATACTATCTAAATCGTTATCTCAGATTATTTATGGTCTTCCCTTTCGGATATTTCACCGTAAACCCAAACTCCAGTTTCCTGGTTTCATTGGGGTTCAACTGCACATTCCAGGTCATCAGGCCGGTATTTTCTTCTGTTGATGCGCCACCATAATCCAGGTCTTCAAGCACAATATCTTTATCATTGCTCACCGGCAGCTGGTCTTGTATAGTAAGGCTTATATTTTCCTTCCGGGTATTACGTATTGTGATGCTGTAAGCAAATTCTTCCCGCACATTTGTGCCAATTGTCTTTACACTTCTGCGCTGCGTATCCCTGTCTCTTTTCACCACAATCTTCTTGTCTCTGCCCAGCGAAATGGTGAAGGTGTCCTTTACATTGCGCACATCCAGGTTGCCCTGGCCCACATAAGTACCTTCATAAAAAATGTTGGTTGTGCCGGGCAGCAGGTTCAGATCTTCCCAATGGGTTACCTGCGCCTGCAGGAAGACGTCCTTATCCAGCTTGGGCACTGCAAAGTAACGGTATGTGGCCGGCAGTTCATATTTCTTTACTGCCACCAAATGCTGCTTGCCATCACAGGGTATTGTGTAGGGCAGTTCAATTTCGAAACTGGTATTAACCCCGGCATTATCAACCGATACATAATCATTGATTGAAGCCTGATCCTGCATAACTACAGGATCTGTCACGCCATCATTATCAACAAGAGGTTTTTTAAATGCCATAACCTGCATTTTGGCGGCAGGCGCAGCATTAGAATAACCCCGGTTATACGTTTGCGGCGGAACATAAAATGCCAGGTACCACGGGTTAAGAGTTGGTGCATTCACCCCTTCATTCGGGTTTCCGGTACTCAGTGTGAGTTTCACATTGTTCCAGCTCACCCCGCTGCTCTGGTGTATATTGGCTTTATAATAAAGCTTCACAGGCATATTCACCGCATCGGCCATAACATCATAGGTGGGCGTCCATCCTGCATTGGGTACAATATAATCTATTACTACAGCCGTTGAAGTAGCCTCTTTTGCAAAGAACTTCACCAGCATCTGCCCACCGGGCTGCACGCCCTTCTTCTGCTCTTCGTCCAGTTGTTTTTTCAGTTTTGCAATCCGTTCATCTGATTTCTTTTGTAGTTCTTCCTGCCTGCCTTTCTGGTTCAGATAGCCTTCATAGCGGGAGTTATAGAGGTCAAGCAGCTTGGTTAATTCAGTTACCGAAAGTCCGGTATTATCCCCTCCTACTTTTTTGTTGTTAAACAGCACCGCAATTTCTTCCGTTATTACGGTAAGCTTATCATTGATCAGCTTTCTGGCCTCCGTCATCGTTTCTATACTGTCCTTTATCTCTTTTGCCCTGGGCGATAAGACTTCATCTCCCAGGTAATTGTTCTGAAAAGTTGCAGCCTCAACTACCACACCATTCGTGGCGCTCACATTTATACTCTGGCTGTTTACATCTCCGGCCACATTGGTGAATAGTATTTCATTCTCCCCCTTTACCAGGTTCACTTTCGCACTGCTGGTGAGTTCTGCCCCATTCAGAAATACAGTAGCTTCATCAATAGTCAGTTTCTGCTTTACCTGTGCCTTTGCACTGCTCAAGACTGAAAATAAAAGTACCGATACCAGAAAAGGATGTGTGAATTTCATAAAGATGATTTTATAAAGAAGACAACTGAAAGTACACTTTCCACAATCAGCTAAAAGGTTTAACCGAACTATTAACAAATTTTTGCATTTTACCGGTCGTATTACAAAATGCACTTTCTGGCAAATCCAGGGTTTTAGTTAATCCGGCTTTCAGGTCGGGGTGGGGTGGGATCGCGAGATAGGGTGGCTTTTGCCGAAACATTTTGGGCATCTATTGTTGTGGAATATTTTGGCTGAAGCAATTCAATTTTTAAACATCCCCCCTTCCTCTAGGCCCGGTCTACTGTAAAAAAGCACTCTTCATTATATACTATTTTTTATTTATATTTTTTCCTGATTTTGCAAATGGCAATGGGAACAAGATACTTGTATTTTTTCAACTTTCAATGTGAATATTTTCCTACCTTTGTTTTAATAAATGTCCGATATGAATGTAAAAGATCCACTGCAGGAAACAATAGTCAGAAATAAATTCAGACGTTATTCAGGTAAAAATAATTACAGTCTGGCTGTTTTTGCCCGGCAGGGCATTAAGACTGATTTATTTTATGATCTGGCAACTGTAACAAAAATGCCGGAGAAGAGCCTGGCTGATCTGATTCATATTTCCACCCGCACAGTGAGCAATTACCGGGATAATAAAATAGCTCTTGACCCTGTGCAGAGTGAGCATCTGCTGAAACTGGTTTCCTTATTTGAAAAAGGGGAAGAGTTATTCGGCAACATTGATGAGTTTAATTACTGGCTCAGGAAACCTTTCTGGAACGATACCGAGAAGCCACTGGACTGGCTGGTAACACCTGGCGGAGTTGACCTGGTAATCAATGAATTGACTAAACTGGCCTTCGGCGACGCCGTATAATATGCTGGCATATAGAATAACTCATAAAAATTATGCCTCTTCCCTATCCCCTTCCGGAGCTGATGGAAGATGGGCATCTGGAGGCAGGCAGGTTATTTATTGCGCAGATTCAATACCCCTGGCATTTCTGGAGAATATGATCAGAAGACAAGGGGTAGGGTTTAACCACGATTTTAAAACTGTGATCATTGATATTCCGGATACATTAAAAATACAAAATGTCAGTGTATCTGATTTGAATGAAGGATGGCGCAATTTTAAAATTTACGCTGAGTGTCAGCTTATCGGCAACTTATGGTATGATAAACTGAAAACACCTGTCCTAAAAGTACCATCGGCAGTGTTGCCTGAATCCAATAATTTTGTTCTGAATACGAGTCACCCGGGATTCCAAAAAATCAAAATAGTTGCGGTTACTAATTTAGTACCGGATGAACGTATTGAGGATATTTTAAAAAACTATCGAAAATCCTGACTTTTATGGAAATTTACAATTTAAACGTCTTGTATAAGAATTGAGCTGTTACTGACTAAATTTGCTCAATAAAAAGTTCATAATGAGTTACGAAGAAAGTGATGCCAGAAGAAAATCAAACCAGGGATTCCGCACTGTGATGGATCTTGGTATGGGCCTGTTTTATGTAGGAATAGGCCTGTGGTTAACCATTTATAAGTCGTTCGGCAATATGCCTGTGCCTCCGTTTATAGCCTATTTACTGGGCGGAATGATGGTTGTTGGTGGCGCTTTCAGGTTTTATAAAGGACTAAAAGCGGTTTTACCGGCACGCAAAGAGACTGATTAGTCTTTATTATTGCACTTCATTAATTTGTTCCGTTCATGCCTTCATACCCTGTTAAATTATTGTTACAACAGATATAACAACCCCTGAATCTTTAAAATTATAGCTAAAATTGCGCTCCTTATGCGTTTGCTGAATAATATTTTATTCCTTTTATCCGTTAGTGCTGGAATGCTTTCGTGTGATGATACGCCAAAACCGGCCGATACTCTTGGTAAAGGTTCAATCGATATTTCAGCCGATGAAACCTATCAGCCGGTGATTGAAGAGCAGCGCAAGGTATTCGACAGCAGCTATCCCGATGCGCATGTTACCATTCATTACAAGCCGGAAGCGGAGTGTTTTAAAGATTATTTCAACGATAAAGCAAGGATAATACTGGTTACCCGAAGCCTGAGCCAGGCGGAGAAAGATATCTGCACGCAAAAGAAAATATTCCCTACAAGCGAGGCGCTTGCAGGCGATGGAATAGCTGTGATAGTAAACAACGAATCGCCGGATACTTTGCTGGATATGGATGCCCTTACCGGTATATTGAAAGGGGAGTACAAAAAAAAATATACAGTAGTTTTCGATAATGACGAATCGAGCACATTGCGCTTTATTACTGATTCTGTGCTGAAAGGGGGCAAACTGGGCACTAATGTTTTTGCAGCCAAAGGCAATAAAGAAGTTATTGATTATGTAGCTAAAAACCCGGGGGCAATAGGCTTTACCGGTATGAGTTATGTATATGCCAATGAAGACACATCAAGGGCCGGTACTTTTATCAACAGCGTAAAGGTGGTATCCATGAAAAGTGATAAGGACGGGCAGTTTTACAAACCTTACCAGGCATATGTTGCATTGAAATCCTACCCGCTTACCCGTAAGCTGTATTATATAAGTGCGGAGAGCCACCATGGCCTGGGCACAGGCTTCGCCAATTTCCTGGGCAGCCATGCGGGCCAGCTGATATTTCTGCACGCGCATTTTTTCCCGCTTAAGGAACAGATTGTAATAAGAGACGTTGATGTAACCCAGTAATTATTTAACTATTAATATAAGAAAAGTACAATGAAGTACACAAGCAATAAAGTAATAATAACCCTTCTGGCAGTAGTTTTCGCGCTAAGTGCTTCAGCACAGGATGCCTCTCTGGCCGGCGGTATGAAAATGTATTACTATAAAAAATACCAGAGCGCCCGCAAAATACTGGAACCACTTGCCGCTACCGACCCTAAAGCCAATTATTTCCTGGGACTCACTGTGCTTGAATCAGGCAATATAAAAGAAGCCAACAGCATCTTCTCCAAATTTCCTGAAGATCCGGCTAATATTTCGGGCGTGGCACGTGTGGCTTTTGCCAACAAAAATGTGAGCAATGGAATGCAGATAGCTAAAGACCTTGCCTCTAAATCCAGGAAGAAAGAATGGCAGCAGGAGAAATTCGCAGCCGATGCAATTGCCTATACTGATGGCGGCGATTACCAGCAGGCGGTTACCTGGTACAAGGATGTACTCACCAAAACCGATGATGCGGATGTGCACATAGGCATGGGTGATGTTTACCGCAAAATACCGGGCGGCGCAGGCGATGCCATGACCAATTATGAGCACGTAACAGATAAAGATGCTAAAAACTCCCTGGCTTTTTCGCGCATTGGCGATACCTGGTACGAAGCCCGCAATTACCCGAGCGCCCTGGATAATTATGCTAAAGCAAAAGATGCGGATCCATCCAATCCTTTGCCTTACAAATCATTGGCAGATGCCTACTATCGCTCAGGCAATTATCCGAAAGCGCTGGAGAATATGAAAAAGTATATGGAGCTGTCTGATAACACGTTGGCGGATCAGAAGCTTTATGTCGAATTGATGTATAACGCCAAAAGCTATTGCGATGCTGCAGATCTGGCCAAAAAATTATTGCCATTACAAACAGACCCTGCAGCTAAAACAGAGCTGTATGGTATTCTGGGTTTCTCCCAGGCCGAGTGCGGCGATTCAATGCAGGCGCTCAATAATCTGCATACTTATTTTAAGATGCAGGCCCCTTCTAAAATTACTCCCGGCGCCTATATCCAGTTCGGAAAATTATTCCTGAAAATGGGTCAGCTCGATTCTGCAGGTTATTATTACACCAAAGGTATAAGTGGCGATACTGCTAAAAACAAAACGGATATCTACAGGGAAGTGGCAGAAGCATTTAAAACCAAAAAAAATTATTGTAAATCGGCAGAGTGGTACGACAACCTCATTAAAGCAAATCCTGAAACCCAGCAACTGGATTATTTCTGGAGGGGTTGTATGTTCTACTACTGCAAAGATTATCCTTCCGCTCTGAAAGCATTTGATGATTATAAGACCAAATATCCCGATGCCAATCCGGCCTACTACTGGCGTGGGCGTGCAGCCGCGGCTATAGATTCGGAAGGAAAGGAAGGTACTGCTGTTGCCGATTTTACCACCTGGCTCAATAAGGTAGGCCCTAACTACGATAAGAAGAATGATATGAAGATTGCTCTTGAATACCTGCTGATCTATTACTACAACAAGAAGGACAATGACAATCTGAAAGCGACTGAGGAGAAGGTAAGGGCAATGGATCCGAATAATTCGCTGCTGAAGCAAATTGAAGATGCCGAAAAGTCAGGGACATCACCAGCCCATAAATCGGGAGGAGCTGGGAAATCCAAAAAATAATAAAAACTCATTTTAAAAGCTGCGGTAATTCGCAGCTTTTGTTTTTTCAGGTATTTTTGAAATTATTCAACCAGCTCCTGAATACGTAATGCTTCCTTTAAACAGAACCGGTAGCTGCAAATAAAAATAAAATATCAATGGAAACTGATCTGGAGCTACTGAAATACCCCATAGGCAGGTACGTTAAGCCGGAATCTTATTCCGCTGAAACACTAATGGAATGGATAGCCATTCTGGAGGCGCTGCCGCTATGGATGGATGCCTGTATTGAAAACCTGGACCACAACCATTTGCAGATGGCCTGCCGCGAAGGAGGATGGACCATACAGCAGCTGGTACACCACGTAGCCGACAGCCACATGAATGCCTTCATCCGCCTGAAACTGGCCCTAACTGAAGACAATCCGACGGTAAAGCCTTACAACGAACAAACATGGGCAGAATTGCCCGATACACAACTGGTACCGGTAAATATCTCCGTCACATTACTGCATGCCCTGCACAGGCGAATGGTTGTATTACTGAAGCAATTACAACCATCAGATTGGGAGCGCACCTATTTTCATCCCGAACATCAGCGGCCTTTTCCGGTATGGGAGATGGTAGCTATGTATGCATGGCACAGCAGGCACCATACAGCGCACATAAAAAACTTCAGGCATCGGATAAACGTTTAAAGCCATTTTGATGAAATAATAATTAAGAAATTTTTTTTAAGAAATTTTACCGCTAACTTTAATTTTCAAAACCACGCTTACTCAAATATTCAAAAACAGATTTATCCATTCTATGCTTTTATATCTTCACAGTATTATCCGTTATTTTATCCTGTTTTTCGCGCTTATAGTAGCCGCCCAGAGCCTCGTAGGCATGATGGGAAAAAAACAGTTTGGCAAAGGAAATAAGATGTTTGCCCTTGCACTGCTCATTTTTTGCGACCTGCAGCTGGTATTCGGGCTCATTTTGTATTATACTTTTGTCATCTCATCGGGCATGCTCAAATCGGGCACGGTAATGAAAGACCCTGCCTCCCGGTTCTGGGCAGTAGAACACTCTGTGGGCATGATAGTTGCCATAATACTTGTGCATATTGGTTATGCTGTTGCCAAAAAACCTATAGATAACGAGAAGAAATTCAAACGCCTGTTCTGGTGTTCTTTTATTGCACTGTGCATATTTGTAGCCACTATACCCTGGCAGTATAAGCAGGTGGTAGGCCGGCCCAACATACCTGTAATGCAGGCCAGCTAACTGATGCTCAGAAAGACCTTACAGCCATTTTATACCACATGGGTACTGCTGACATTTACCGTCAGTATACTGGTTTGTTTCCCGGCATTTCTGCTCTTAAGTACAGGCGATGGGCCCAAAGGCCGAAGAGCAATTTTCAGGCTCATAAAGGCATGGTCCGGTTTCTGGTTATGGCTTATTGGCATGCCGGTCTCTACTATAGGAAAAATGCCGGCAGAGGGAAAATATATCATTGTGGCCAACCATATTTCTTACCTCGATACGCTGGTTATTTTCCCGTCTGTAAAAGGTTATTTCCGGCCATTGGGTAAGAAGGAAATTTCGAAGATACCCGTGGTGGGGTTTATTTATAAGCAGATAGTCATTATGGTCGACCGCAGCAATGTGCACAGCCGTGCCCGGAGCATGAGGTTGCTGTGGCGGGTATTGCACCACGAAGGGAGTATTATAATTTTCCCGGAGGGTACATTTAATGAAACAGGTAAACCCCTAAAGGAATTTTACGATGGTGCTTTCAGGCTGGCCGTGAATACACAGGTACCCATATTGCCAGTGATTTTGCCAGATACCATTAGTCGCTGGCACTACAGCGCCTGGTGGAAATTATGGCCTGGCCGCAACAGGGTGGTTTTTCTCGATCCAGTGCAGGTTGCCGGGTTGACCATGCAAAACCTGCCGGCATTGAAGCAACAGGTTTATAACCTGATGGAAAATGCGCTTGCCAGTTACAAACCCGGTGAATGAAAACAAATTTAGTGGAGCATTTTACAACTCAGGTAGAAAATACCAGCAAATGATAATCCCAGAACCGCCACAATGAAAACAATATTAATAATTCTGTCTTCGCGCATTGACTACAAATTTTTTAAAGAATAAAAACAAGGCAAAAATACTTACAGAAATGACCTTAAAAGACTTGAAAAACCATAAAATTTAATTAATGTTGCAAAAATTGGGATTTAATTATAAAAAATTCCCCGAAAGTCATATTTTTATCGCTGGAGAATCTGTTTTCTCTGAAAAGTTAACTAGAATAAATGGTTTATATGCAAAAAGGACTTTGTAAAAGCGCTTCGAAACTGGCGGCTCTGTTGCTTATTGTTTTAAGTTTTCCATCTCACGGACAGGATATTGTAAAGGTCAGAAATCAGAATTTCACCTCTTATTTTTCCAAAACCCAGCACTTGCCGGTATTGGTTGTTTATTCGCTTACACCAGACCTTTTTAACTGCATTAAGATGAAAGGGGAAACCGGTATTACTCTGGCTGCCGACCCTCAGTTGCCTGATGTTACCGACCTGAAGGGCGATTACAACAACTCTTTGTTCGACAATGCACAGATGATGTCGCCCGATGAGAATACCTGCGATAAAGACGCTTATACCGAAAGCTTTTACTTTACCAATGTAATGCCTATGCCTAAAGATCTCTTTAAAGAGCTCTGGATCAAATTACAGGAAAAGGAAATCATCAAAACAAAGAAATTCAAGAAGATCAAGGTGTTTGCAGGCACTGTAGGCCGCAACTGGGTAATAGGCGCTGCCAACAATATTACAGTACCTGAATGGTGCTGGAAGGTAATATACATTCCAAGTACAGATGAGTATCTGTGCTATGAGTTTCACAATGTGGAGCCATTCAACCCGGGCGATAAACTGGCCAACCACAAGGTTGACCTGAATACCATTGAATCACTGGCTGGTGTTCATTTTGTAAACGGAGTGATCAATGCGCAGTATGTAACTGCTACCCAGAACAATTAATATCCTCCAATAATTAATTCCAAGCCATCCTGTTAAAGGGTGGCTTTTTTTATGCCTGTATAGTTAAGTGAATCTCCCGGTTTTCATACATTAGAATGTATGACCAATTAGACTCTTTTTTTCAGTAGCCCCGACCTTCAGGTCGGGGAAATGATTAAAAATTGACTGGCTTTAGCCAAATTATTTCATCAAAAGTTGCCAGATAGTTTTCAGCTAAAGCCAGCCTGTTTCGCCATCACCCCTGACATATAAGCCAGGGCAACTCAAACCCTGAATATGCCAGAAATGGGTGCCATGTAATACGCCCATAATACGCCCATACATCACAATTCATGCTGCCCGATCATTAAAATCTTTATCTTTACAATATGGGACTGATCTATGCTGATTTAACTTTGGCCAATCCGTCGAAAGATGAACTGCAACCAATAAAGGCCAGGGCCCTTGTAGATACCGGAGCCCTATTCCTATGCATACCGGCTCATATAGCCACGCAATTAAAACTAAAAGAATTTGAACAACGAGAGGTTACCAACACCGATGGTACCCGGAAACTATGCAGCTATGTGGGGCCGGTTCATTTAAAATTTGCCAACCGCCAGTGCCTTACCGGGGCAATGGTTATAGGAGAGGAAGTATTGCTGGGGGCTATACCCATTAAAGATATGGACCTGATTATTCATCCCGCAAAGTTACTTTTGATACCTAATCCCGAGAACCCGAATATTCCGGAGGCAATAGTGAAATAATAAAAGGGCAGCCAATGCCACCCTTTTATTTTCAATGATTAATGTTATTTTTTTTTGATTCGCTTGTAGATTTGTCAACTTATTAAAAGTTGACAAATCTGAACTGCCAATTACTAAGCTCCTACAGCGAGGCGTTTGAATGTAGTAACAGTCAAACCCTTAGCTACTGAAGTTAAGTATTCGGCTACAGTTTTACCGCCGTCTTTTACAAAAGCCTGTGGCAATAATGTATTTTCCTTGAAGAATTTGTTCAGCTTGCCTGCTGCAATCTTTTCAGCCATATCAGCCGGTTTGCCTTCGGCCATGATCTGCTCAACGGCAATTGCTTTTTCGCGGGCTATCATTTCTTCAGGCACGCTTTCGGCATCTACAGCCAGTGGTTTCATGGCAGCTATCTGCATAGCTACATCGCGGCCTGCAGTAATGATTGCTTCGTTAGCAGCTTCGTTAAGGCCAACCAGAACACCAATGCGGTAACCCTGGTGGATGTATGGGATAACAGCAGCAGCAGTAACAGTTTCGAAACGGCTGATGTCTATTTTCTCACCTATTTTAGCTACTACTTCCATTAGTTTTTCGCCAACGGTAGCATTACCCATTGCACAAGCCTTCAATTCGTCGGCTGAAGTGACCTTTGTTTCCAGAGCAATATCGCCCAGTTGCTGAGCGAAAGCAATGAATTCTTCGTTTTTGGCAACGAAGTCAGTTTCAGAGCTCAGGCTCAGTACAATACCGTAAGTATTATCGGCATTTGCCTTTGCTATTACTACACCTTCTTTAGCGTCACGATCGCTGCGGTTGGCAGCTACTTTCTGTCCTTTCTTGCGCAGATAGTCGATAGCTCCTTCAAAATCACCATTACTTTCGGTAAGGGCTTTGCGGCAGTCCATCATGCCTGCTCCTGTCTGCTGGCGCAGCTTGTTTACTTCTGCGGCTGTTATAGTTACTGTCTCCATTGTATTATTTTTTATTCTTTTATAATTTTTAAATCAGGGTGCAAAATTCGTACTTTATTATTAAAGCCCCAAATAAGGGGCTTTAATAATTTATTAATGTTTCTTTCACCCTATTATTCAATTGATTCAGGAGGGGGATATTATCTGCCTGCCGGGCTCGGCCTGCTTCCGCCGCCACCTGGCCTGCTGCCACCACCGGCACCACCCGGCCTGCTGCCGCCGCCACCACCTGGCCTGCCGCCGCCGCCACCTGGCCTGCTGCCACCACCACCTGGTCCGCCGCCTGTGCGGCCACCTGCACCACCACTTGCACGTCCTGTGCCGCCACCCGGACCACGGCCCGGAGCGCCTGCACCAGCTCCTGCGCCGGCCCCACGGCCACGACCACGGCCACGGCCACGGCCGCCTTCACTGTCTTCTTCAGTTATTTCCAGTCCACGACCACGATTGTCATTATTATCGTCGTTCACATTATCCTCATCCGTGTCTTTCACCTGCGCACGCTCCTGAAGACCCTCCAGAATTGCAGCAGTGAGATAAGTGGTAATGATAGCGATAGATTTTGTAGCATCATCATTTGCAGGTATAGCAAAATCCACCTTGGTAGGATCACTGTTGGTGTCTACCATTGCAAATGTGGTAATGCCCAGGCGCTTGGCTTCAGCCAGTGCAATATGCTCATGGCTGATATCAACCATAAACAATGCAGCAGGTGTACGGCCCATCTGGGAGATACCACCCAATACTTTTTCCATTTTTTCCTTGCTGCGGGTAAGGGTCAGGCGCTCTTTCTTGGTAACGCTGTCCATTGTTCCGTCCTGCAGCATTTTTTCAATGCTCAGCATCTTCTTTACGCTCTTGCGTATAGTGCTGAAGTTGGTAAGCATACCACCCAGCCAGCGCTCAGTAACGAAGGGCATATTGGCCCTTGCTGCAGCCTCTGCCACAATTTCCTTAGCCTGCTTTTTGGTAGCAACAAACATGATTTTCTTACCGCTTTTAGCGATCGATTTCAATGCTGCCGCAGCTTCATCAAGTCCTTCAATGGTTTTATTGAGGTCTATGATATGAATGCCGTTTTTTTCAGCAAAGATGTAAGGCAACATCTTTGGATTCCATTTTTTCTTCAGGTGGCCGAAGTGTACGCCAGCTTCCAGTAAATGCTGGTGTAATGTTTTAGTATCTTCCATTTGAATGATTTCTTGATTGTTGTAAAAAATAATTTGAACATCAGACGCACGCAATGCGTCTCTGCACCAGCACTAACGTTTAGAGAACTGGAAGCTACGGCGTGCCTTGGCTTTACCGAATTTCTTACGCTCTACCATGCGGCTGTCGCGGGTCATCAGGCCTTCTTTCTTAAGTGCAGGCCTGTATTCCGGATTTACTTCGCATAATACACGGGCAATACCCATTTTAATTGCTTCAGCCTGGCCTTTAGGGCCACCACCCTGAACATTGACAATAATGTCGAAAGAATCTTTAACATCAACTGTTTTCAGCGGAAGTTCAACCTGATTCTGCAGGTACATGATCGGGAAATATTCTTTATACTCCCTGTCATTAACCTTGATATTACCGGTGCCCTTGCTCAGGTAAACCCTTGCAACTGCTTCTTTCCGGCGCCCAACGGCGTTTTTTTGTTTTTCCATTTTATTTATTAATGGTTTTAAATATTTTTAATGATTTTTTTACCCGTTTCCTCACCCATTGATGGGAAACATACCTTAATGCCCTGGTTTCAGTTCTTTAGGGTTCTGTGCTTTATGCGGATGCTCTGCTCCTTCATAAACAAACAGTTTCTTGTACATTGCACGGCCCAGGCGGTTTTTAGGAAGCATTCCTTTCACGGCGCGCTCTATCATAAGCTCAGGCTTACGGGTAATCATTTCCTTAGCCATTTCTATTTTCTGGCCACCCGGATACATGGAGTAAGTCTGGTATTCCTTGTCATGCAGTTTGTTGCCGGTAAGTACTACCTTACCTGCATTCACTACGATTACATAATCGCCGCAATCGAAGTGAGGAGTGAAATAGGCTTTGTTCTTGCCGCGCAGCACGCTGGCGATCTTAGAACACATACGGCCCAGCGTCAGGTTAGTTGCATCTACAACATGCCATTCGCGCTTTACGATTTTTTCGTTAGCTGATTTTGTTTCAAAACTTAAGTGTCTCATAATTAATTTGAAAACTGAATTTAAATATAAAAATCCCAGTTTCGTGAAAAATTGGGAGTGCGAAGGTAAACCTGCTAAATGAAAGTGCCAAATAATTCATTAAGAAATTTTATGGCAACAGTGCAATTCATTGATATTCAATGAAAATAAGGCAAAAATAATTTGAAAATTTCAAAAATGCCTTAATGAAGTACCGAAGTTTAGTACTTTGTAGTTTGTTCTAAAAGTTTTTCTTCAATTAGCTCATCTACATTTTCTATATCTCCTCTGTAAAGTATAGAATCTCCTCTCATTAATATAGTAGTTGGAAATCCTCTAATTCCCAAAAAAAGAATCAAGTTTCGGCTTACCAATTACGACTGGAAAGGTATATTTTCTACCTAAGTAGAAGAATAGGTGAAATGGACACAATAAAGCACGAAGTTAACGCATGGCAGGATGATCGAAATAATAAGGAGGCTACAATAAATTGGCAATTTACAAATGACAAGGCCAGAATCAAACTAAAAAGACTTTATCCGACAATTTTAAATTGACAGGACATTAGTAATATTTTGATTAATATTCCTCATAGCAATAATATAATTATTTATAGTATCATTACTACTGCATTTATTTATTTTGGGTTTGGTTCGAGGCTAAAGACCTTAAGAACAATAAAAACGACAATAAGATCACCCTATTCAGGTAACCTTACCATCGTCTTTAATTTCAATTAAATGCGCTATTACTTATTTTTATTGTTTACATAAAAATAAATTGTTGTAATTATTGATCCGATAATAGATCCAGTTAAACACGCAATAAGGAATTTGGTATTAAAATGCCAAGTTCCATCATTTAATAGTATATAGAATGTTAGCGCTATTGTTATAAACCATCCTATTGTCGAAATAAGAAACCTAACAAATAATTTCATATTTATATGTTTTAATCAATTTAACCAGTTTAAAACAGCAGCCCCTGCACTAGCTGCCCCGGCTCCAGCCAACACGCCTAATCCAAATGCACCCCAACCAATAGGCCCTCCAATACACAAAATTGCACCTCTTACAGCACCTCCGACAGCACCAGCTGCATCCGCCTTCCAAATAGCAGTATAGCTTGGAGTAGGAGGTGGTTGATTTGTAAATAATGATGACCATTTTGTCTGATTACTGGTATTACTCCAATACTGACAAGAATAAATTCCTATCTGAAGTATTGCCTGCATTTGTTCAGATTCACGATTTGGCACCGTTGTATCTGCCACTAAGGCATTATAAATTCCTGTAAGTGTAGATATATATTGTTGCGCAGGTAAATTCTCATTTAATGCAGTCTGCAATTGAGAAATATAATTCTGAGATTGAGTAGAAAAGAACAAATTATTGAAATTATTGTTCTGATAAGTTGTCAAATTTCCATTTAAATTAAATAGAACTGAAATTTCCTGAAGAGAGATTGCTTTTGCATTTACAGCAAAATTAGGAATAGATTGATTATAAAACTGTCCCAAAGATTCTAAACATGTGGAAATAATTTGGACAGATCCAATTGTTGTTACACTTGGCACCAATGGAATTTGGGAAAAAGCACTGTAAAGATAATCCATTGCAGCATTATGCAGTTGTCCATAATTTTGTGGTTGAGGAGGTTGGCATGTACACATAATATTTAATTTTTTTTGGTGAACCACAAAACTATTCTTTGTACTAAAATTTTAAACAGTAAAAATACTCTATTTTGTTAACAGAACAAATAAAGAGTATAAATACTTGAGTTTGTTAATGGCGCTATACAACTATTCTCCTACTTTTACTTTATATCTTATCAATATGGAAAAACCAATAATCCGCATAGCAATAGCTGATGATCACTCATTAGTAAGAGGTGCCATTGTTAGCTTGATAAACAGCATCGATTTCGGTTGTCAATTTATTTTTGAGGCTGGGGATGGACTTGAATTATTGAATAAAATAGACCGATCCCTAATTCAACCTGATGTATGCCTCATAGATATAAGTATGCCCAATATGGATGGCTACGAAACCATGTTGCAGCTTCACAAAAAATACCCTTAAATACGCTGCCTGGCACTATCAATTTATAATGATGAACTGCCGGTATTAAGAATGATGAAAAACGGCGCCAGTGGTTATATTACTAAAACAGATAGCCCGGAAACAATAAAAAAAGCCATCCAAGCGGCTAACAGAAACGAGGTATTTTTTTCGGATGAATTATTGAAAAAATGCCCTAGGTTATCCCGAATACCATTGTCTGAGCTTGTGGATCAGATACTAACTGATAGGGAGATTAAACTACTAAACCTTTGCTGTACTGAGCTCACATATGAGCAAATAGCAACACAACTGAACCGGGGAACAAGAACTATAGAAAATGAAGTATTGAATCTAAGCCGAAAACTCAATGTAAAGGGCCGTTCAGGGCTTATACTGTATGCTGTAAGAGCTGGTTTTAGCCCCCCCCCCTCCGCGCAGATAATTTTGTAATGATATACGCATACTGCAAAATGAGTAAAATTAAAATTTTACTGAAGCCCTCGCTCAACAGGCAAGGCAGTATGAATTCACCATTGAGATACTATAATCTTATTATTCAAACCGAAATTCTTAACCTTACCTAAATTATTTTTATGGAAACTACTATCAGGATAAATACCGATATGCTTACCACAGATATAATGGAAAGTATCAAAAAAATGTTTCCGCATAAAACGGCAGATATTATTATCCAGCCATCTGATGGTACCGATTTCATTTTGGGCAACCCGGCCTATGCCAATGAACTCAGGTCGCGAATTAAAGATTATGATACAAAAAAAGAGGTAATCTCGCTGAAACCTGAAGAGTTGTTATAAGCTATTGAATTTGTTCCAAAAGACTTTAATGAATAGCGGAACTGGATAGAAACAGACCGCCGTACAGCCATCTGAAAAAGTGACCTTATTAATAGCGTTATCAGCACTCCTTTTGATGGCCAGGGGAAGCCAGAACTTTTAAAATAGGAATTTAAAGGTTATTGGAGCCGGCGAATTGATCAGGATCACGGGCTGATTTATAAAGTCACAGATACTTCGTTGGTTATTTATTCCTGTTATTCCCATTATCAAATAAGTTAAGTACTCCTGATCTCTTGTAGTTTGTATTGCGGCATTTTTGTTGATAATAGTGCTGAGGTCAAATGAACTTGATGGCGTATTTCTCCCTTGCCGCATGGGTTTTGTATGGGGCATGTGGGATGTAAATCTTTTTATAGTATAGTAGTTTCAATCTGCGGATTATTGTCCGGAGAGATGCAAGGGTAAGGAGTTCTGTAGTTTAAGGACACGTCGGCAATTAGCATACTACATCCCCCAATACTGTTTCCATTAATTATATACTATTTTTGTCAATCCAAAATAAATATGCTAAATAATTAGGAATTTCCAATTATGCGTTTTAACTTTGTCCCAAATTTAATCATTAATAACAACTTATTGAACTATGAAACAATCACACCCTTTTTGCTTCCTTAAGTCAGACGCACAAACATTCTCGTAGATTTAGGCAAATTAAAAAAAAACTGCCAGCATCCTGGTAATTTAGATGCTTGAAAATCGAAAATCTCAAACATTCCCGCTGATTTAGGCGAAAGTTTTTTTACATAACGAATATAGGCATACGTATAGAATCTTAGATGTTCACTCTTTGAAGTTATATATATAAAAGCACAATCAAACATCCAATAGGCTTTAGATAAAATTTTTTCGCCCTTGTTGGTGTTTCTCAACAACAATTTTCCAATACACCCAAAATGCCTTCGCAATTCACATTTAAGCGCCTTGTTTCTGTGCATAAACCGGTTAATTTAATGTGGATATAATGTTAATATCTCTGCAGGTAATGTTAACTTAACACTCCGGTAATATTTTATTTATACTAAAGTGGTCCCTTTGCATAACCAAATACTTCGCAGAAGGGAAACATGGCTAAAAGAGATGTGGACATCGTTGTACTGTCAGACGTTCACCTGGGCACTTACGGATGCCATGCAACCGAACTACTGCAATACTTGAAAAGCATAAAACCCAAGGCCGTAGTGCTCAACGGCGATATTATAGATATCTGGCAATTCAGCAAGCGGTACTGGCCCGCTACCCATATGATGGTGGTAAAGCACCTCATAGGGCTTATAGCCAAAGATACCCCGGTATACTACATACCCGGCAACCACGATGAGATGTTGCGGCGGTTCAAGGGGTTTCAGTTGGGCTCCCTGAAAATAACCAATAAATTATCGTTGAAGATAGATGGCAAGCGGCTCTGGATTTTTCATGGCGATGTATTCGATGTGGTAATGCAGCACAGCAGGTGGCTGGCAAAACTGGGCGCAATAGGTTATGATTTCCTGATACTTATCAACAGCCTGGCCAATTTCATTTCTCAGAAGCTGGGACAGGGAAAAATGTCGATATCCAAAAAGGTAAAAAACAGCGTAAAGGGCGCGGTAAAATTCATCAACAAATTTGAAGAAACCGTGTGCGATATTGCTGCTGAGAATAATTATGATTATGTGATATGCGGGCATATACACCAGCCCGAGATCAGGGATGTGAAAACTGCTACCGGCACAGTAACCTATATGAATTCGGGCGACTGGATTGAAAACCTCACAGCGCTTGAGTATACCGATTCTAAATGGTGCATCTACAACTATTTCCAGGATCCTGTGGCACAGGCAATTGATATCAACAAGAAAAAAGGCAGCAAGGAATCGGCCAAAACAATGATGGCAAGCCTGATGCTGGAACTCAATGTGAAGCAGGGCAAACCCCGCGAAGAGCTCCATGATAATGAAGAATACGAGGGCATGGGCGAGGCTATAGAGGCTGCCTGAGAATAGCTGGCAGTTTACGTTCAGCAATTGGCAGTTGTTCACATATCTCTGATTTACAAGATGTTATTATAAAAGGGATGGATTACTATCCATATCCTCAGCTATTATAAAATGAAGATACTTTTTGCAATACAGGGAACCGGAAATGGTCATCTGAGCCGCGCTAGGGATGTATACCCCGAGCTGGCAAAGTTTGGCGATGTGGATGTGCTGATCAGCGGCATACAGGCAGATGTGGAAGTGCCCTTCCCGGTAAAGTACCGGTTTTATGGTATGAGCTTCATATTCGGAAAGAAGGGGGGTGTAGATCTTATAGCTACAGCAAAAACAGCTAAACTTTTCCGCCTCCTCAAAGATATCCGGGAGTTCCCAATCGAGCAATACGACCTGGTGATCAACGATTTTGAGCCGGTGTCGGCATGGGCATGCCGGCGCAAACACCTCCCCTGCATATCTGTGAGCCATCAGTGCGCAGTACTGCACCCTAATGCGCCCAAACCGGAATCGGGAGACATTATAGGCAAGCTGGTACTGAAACGCTATGCACCTGTTACGGCCGGATATGGTTTTCATTTCAAAGCATTTGCAAAAAATATCTTCACTCCGGTTATCCGTAAAGAAGTGAGGGAGATGACTTCTGTGGATAAGGGCCATTATACTGTTTACCTGCCTGCCTATGATGATGAATCCATCATAAAGCATTTGTCGCAGTTCCCGGATGCAAAATGGGAAGTATTCTCAAAGCACAATAAGACGCCCGGAACAACGGGTAATGTGACCCTCCGGAAAATTGAAAACAGGGCATTTATAGAAAGTATGGCTTCCTGCACAGGGTTGCTGTGCAATGCGGGTTTTGAAGGGCCTGCCGAAGCCATGTACCTGAACAAAAAAGTGCTGGTGATACCTATGCTCACCCAATACGAGCAGCACTGCAATGCCGCAGGCGCTAAGGCCATGGGCGCAACAGTAATTAAAACACTGAGCGAAAAAAATTACGCCGTCATACGGGAATGGCTGGATAAGGGAAAAAAAATAAAAGTCGAATACCCCGATATTACCGCTGAAATAATAGAAAAAATAGTAACAGAAAATGTACCATTATTTAAACAAAGATTTAAGGCACCGGCTGGCATCGATTTTTAACCGCTGCCTGGATCTGGCAGTGCACCTTACAGATGTGATAAGGGCTATATGTCTCTGACGACTGGATACCGGACCCCCAAAAAAATAACCGGCTACCTTATCAACCGTCACTCAAACAGCCTTATTCCGTCGAAGCCTCAAAATACCCAACCATACATTCTTTCAGCATCTGTTCCTGTGCTGCTATACCTGACACCGGCACATGCATCAGCTCATGAAAATGGGGCCATCCCTCCTCATCACGCCCGGCAAATTCGTAGTAGCCCAGCCTGCACAACAAGGTGCATACCCCCACATGTATCAGGTCCTGCTTCTGCTCTTTCGAGAATTTTTTGGGTAGCTGGCTGCCCAGTTCGTTGATGCCTATCAGGTAAAGGATACCCTCCATATCCGGCAGCTTGCCGAAGCGTTCTCTCAGCAGCGCTTCTGTATCCAGCCACCTTTGTTCAAAATTTTCCATTAATCTAATATGTCTAAAGTAGTAAGTCTAAAGTAATAAATAGGACGCTTTCGGGTCAAAGGTAGAATTCAAAAGGTTGCCTGCCTATTTTTTCCGGATGGGAGAAAGTAGTGAGGCTTAAAATTATTTTTAAAAAAAGTTAAAACTATTTTCACTATACCTTTATATAACTTTCCCTATTTACTTTTGATTTTCAAAATATCAGAAACAGGGATTCAGAAACAAAACGCTGAACTTTAATTTAATATGGAAATCACATCATCTGTCGACATCCGCGAACTGAATGAGAGAATTCACCAGCAAAGCGCTTTTATAGACTTGCTGAACATGGAACTGAATAAGACCGTGGTAGGCCAGAAAACAATGGTTGAACGCCTGATGATTGGTCTGCTTGCCAATGGCCATGTGCTGCTGGAAGGCGTACCCGGACTGGCAAAAACGCTGGCTATCAAATCGCTTGCTACGGCTATACATGGCCGGTTTGCCCGTATCCAGTTTACACCCGACCTGCTGCCTGCCGATGTGCTGGGAACTATGGTCTATAATCCGCAGGCACATGAGTTCGCGGTGAGGAAGGGGCCCATTTTCGCCAACTTTATACTGGCCGATGAAATTAACCGCGCCCCTGCCAAGGTGCAGAGCGCCCTGCTGGAAGCCATGCAGGAACGCCAGGTTACCATTGGCGACCATACCTACCCGCTGGAGGAGCCCTTCCTGGTGCTGGCTACCCAGAACCCCATAGAGCAGGAGGGCACTTACGAACTGCCTGAAGCACAGGTAGACCGGTTTATGCTGAAGATCATCATCACTTACCCCAAAAAGGAAGAAGAACGCCAGATCATCCGCACCAACCTGAACCCGGGCGGCATGGTGAAAATAAACCCTGTAGTTACTACACAGGATATTATGAAGGCCCGCACCCTGGTACGCGAGGTGTATATGGATGAAAAGATTGAGCAGTACATCCTGGATATCGTTTTCGCTACCCGTTTCCCTGAAGAGTATAAACTGGGCAAGCTGAAGCCTTACATCAGCTACGGCGGCTCACCACGTGCCAGTATCAACCTGGCACTGGCTGCCAAGGCTTATGCATTCATTAAGCGCAGAGGCTATGTGATACCTGAGGATGTGCGGGCTATATGCCACGATGTAATGCGCCACCGTATAGGGCTTACCTATGAGGCCGAAGCCGAGAACATTACCAGCGAGCAGATACTGAATGAGATACTGAATGTAGTGGAAGTGCCTTGATGAAGTCGTAAGTCTTTAGTCGAAAGTAGGTAGTTTGCTAATGGAAAAAATCTGGGTGCATTAAATACCCTTTAAACCGGCAGACTTATTTCAAATATTGATCCATTGGGCGTGTTATCTTTTACGATAATGCGCCCTTTGTGTTGCAGCACTATTTTGTTGGTGAGGTAGAGGCCCAGGCCGGTGCCTTTCGATTTTCGGCTTTCTTCATTGCCTATGCGGTAGAACTTGTTGAAGACATTTTTCTTTTCTGCATCAGGTATACCTGTACCCTGGTCGGCTACGCTTATTATAGCATGGCTGTTATTATTTTCCAGGGATATGAGTAAGGGCTTATCGGCGGGGGTGTATTTTACGGCATTCTCCAGCAGGTTATTGATGGCCATCTGCAGCATTATCTTATCGCCCGTCATGCGGATACCGGGCATGATGTCCTGTTCAAAATTGCGGGGGTAGCGGTGCGCATAATCAGTTACCGCATCTTCTACCAGCTCCGATAGCAGGAAGGATTCATTGGCGGGCTTGTATTGGCGGCCTTCCAGCTGCGAGGCAAAAAGCATATTGCTGCAGAGATCATTGAGCCGGTTCGATTCTTTGATACAGCGGTCGAGCAACTGCTTGCGCTGAGCCTCACTGAGCTGGTGTTTCTCCAGGGTCTGCATATTGAGCTTCATGGCGGCTATCGGTGACTTGAGTTCGTGCGTTACCGACATCATAAAGTTATTCTGCTGACGGGAAAGCATAATGCGCCGTGCAAAAGAAGAATAAACAATAACAGCCCCTATAAGTATCACAATGAGAAAAGCCGAACCTTCCCCTATATATTGACTGGTGCGGCCAGTATGTCTGTGGTCCAGTTGCTCCAATTCTTTATTGTAAATACCAGGGTTTGCAGCGCTGTCTACCCTGCTTTTCAGCAACATTACTTCCTGCTCATAAATAAGGCCACTTTGCTTCTGCAGACTAAACTCCCAAAACACCAATGCGGCTATAATGTAGGCAAGCAGGATTATATGTACGGAAGTAAAGAATCTCATTTTTTATCAGTCTGAAGTAGTTAGTCTTTAGTCGTAAGTTGAGGTCAAAAGTAATGATTAGTTATTTGGAAGTTGAGGGTAGGTGGTTTAATGAACCAAAAATATTAAGGCCACTCAATAAGCTGAAGGCTATTCAACAATCTTTATTAAAATCCCTTTCCTGATAGGTAAAGTGGGCTCACTTCCTGTGCGCCTTGCCCTGATTTCATCAAAAAATATTTTGTCTCCTGACCTGAGATGAAAATCATTCAGAATCCATCGGGGCACTTTATTACCAATGATTTTGTAGGGGCCCTGAAAATCCTTGCCTTTGGGCAGGCAGGAAACAGAAAAGGATTCAATTTCATAATAGTTACCCGGCCTGGCAATAAGGCCTATTTTCAGATTATCCTGGAGTTCCCGGAGCGTAGCAGCAGTAGTATCAATAAACCCTAGCCGGGCAATCAGTTCATTCCCCTGATAGTCGCGATGCGCAGCGCGTTTTGCTGCAATTGTGTCAGCAGATGTTGGAATATATATTTCGTTTCCGGCCACAGAATAAGTAGTCTGACAATTACCGCAAACTACTATAAACAAAAGACAAACAAACGTGCAGGAACAATGTTTAAACATAATGTTTGTGATTGGCAACCAATAAACATAGTCTTAAAGTTCAATCCTACCCCTTCTTCTCCAGTCTGAAACCCACATTCATTATTTCGGGCAGTGGATTTATGCGCATATTCTGCTCCATAGATACAGTATAAGTACCCGGGCGGTGAAATTTAATAGAGTCGCTGAAATCAATCTTCATGCGCTGCTCGTAGATCTCACCCATACCACGGCCCAGCCATTTTCCCGATGCCTCGGCAAGGGTTATATTTACCCTTTCTTTTTTGGGTATCGAATCGCCGGGGGCTTTTACGTAAACCCACATCCATATATTGCAATAAGGGTAAGACTGAGTGTGCCGGATGAGGAAATAAGGCTGGTAAATGGCTGTGGTATCGGTAATATCGAATGTAAAGGCAGGCTTAAAATTATACATCCACGCATACTGCGGTATGGAAGCTTCCTTCTGAAAATAAGGTGCAGGCAGGCAGCTGGTGAGCAAAAAACAAAAAGCAATAAGCAATATGTAGATGATGCGCATGAAAAACTCAAAATAAAATAAGTGTGGTACAAATCTACATTATCCCTACAAATTACAGCCGAAAATTAAACAGGATAATCCGGAGATTACCAATGACTGCTTATCCGAACCATTTAAATTTTTGTACATTCACAAAAAAAACTCATGAAACAGCAAAATTATTCAAACCACAGCAGGTATGTGCCTGCCTTCCATTTATTTACCGGCACACTGGTAATTCTTGTTTTAATATACCGGCTATTCGAGATAGGCAAAGTACTGATGCTCTCCCATCATTCATTTTCCCATTTTCTCTATTATTTTGCCGTTCCGCTTTCGGTAAGTGTCATTCTGCTTATGCTCTTCTGGTATAGCCGGCAATTTGCACTCAGGGCGCAAGACAGGGCTATAAGGGCCGAGGAAAGCCTGAGGTATTACATTCTTACCGGTAAGGCCATAGACCGCCGCATTACCATGAGTCAGATTATAGCGCTGCGCTTTGCAGGTGATGATGAACTGGTGTCTCTGACCCAACAGGCAGCCGAGAAAAACATGAGTGGGGATGAGATTAAGAAAGCCATTAAAAACTGGCGGCCTGATAATCACAGAGCGTGATCGTAATAGGGAATTTTTCCTCTGATTTTTTTAAATGGGTTTGGAATGGAGATATTCCTGGCCAGGTAATTTTTACTGATTAACTGTAACGATTTATTTAATGATAATTTTATTCAGAAGGGCTTGCCTGCTGGCGGGCATTGTATTGTTGTTGTCGGCCGCTGATGGCTTTGCACAAAAGGTAGGGCCTGCATTGTTCAATTGTATGCAGTGGCGATGCATCGGGCCCTTCAGGGGAGGGCGCACCGTGGGCGCATCGGGCAGCAGGCAGCAGCCCAATGTGTTTTACATGGGCGTAAATAATGGTGGCGTATGGAAAACAACCGATTATGGCCGCACCTGGGACCCGATTTTTGATGACCAGCCAACAGGCTCCATTGGCGATGTGGCTGTGGCTCCTTCCAATCCAAATACGGTTTATGTGGCCAGCGGCGAGGGCATTCAGCGCCCGGACCTGAGTGTGGGCGATGGTATTTATAAATCGACAGATGCAGGCAAAACATGGATTCACCTGGGATTACGGGAAGGCCTGCAGATAGGCGGCCTGGCTGTGGATCAGAAGAATGAGAACCGGGTATTCGCAGCAGTACTGGGGCACCCTTACGGGCCCAATAAAGAGCGGGGAGTATACCGGTCGACAGATGGTGGTAAGAACTGGAAAAATGTACTGTTTATAGATGAAAATACCGGCGCCATACAGGTAACCATTGACCCCAAAGACCCAAGGATTGTATATGCCGATATGTATGCCTCGCGCCTGGCTCCCTGGGAAAACGGAGAATGGTGGGGCAAAAACAGCGGACTGTATAAATCAACCGATGGCGGTGATACCTGGAAGCAATTGAAAAATGGCTTACCTACAACTGATAGCGGGTTGGGACGAATAGGTTTTTGCATTGCGCCATCCGATCATAACAGGCTGTATGCTGTAGTAAGCGCCAAACAAGGCAGCGGCGGATTTTACCGAAGTGATAACGGCGGTGAATCGTGGCGCAAACTGAGTGATGATATGCGCCTCTGGGACAGAGGCGATGACTTTGCTGAAGTGAAAGTGGACCCCAAAAATAAAGACATTGTTTATGATGCCAATGTAGTAGTGTGGAAATCGAAAGATGGTGGTAAATCGTGGGATGGATGGAAGGGAGCGCCTGGCGGCGATGACTACCACAGGTTGTGGATCAACCCCGATAATACGGATGTGATCCTGCTGGCCAGCGACCAGGGAGCCGGCATTACCGTGAATGGCGGTAAGACCTGGAGCAGCTGGTACAACCAGCCCACAGCGCAATTGTACCATGTGAGCGCCGATAATGCCTACCCCTACAACCTCTATAGCGGCCAGCAGGAAAGCGGCTCGGTGGGCATAGCATCGCGTGGCAATGATGGCGCTGTTACCTTCAGAGACTGGCACCCGGTAAGCGCTGAGGAATATGGTTACGTGGTGGCTGACCCGCTGGACCCAAACATAATAATAGGCGGCAAAATAAGCCGCTATGATAAGCGCACCGGCCAGGTGGTGAACATATCGCCGGAGGCGGTGCATTCGGGTAAGTACCGGTTTATACGCACTGCACCTGTTGTGTTTTCACCTGTTGATAATAAGACGCTGTTTTATGCCGGAAATGTAATCTTCAAAAGCTATGATAAAGGCAATTCGTGGCAGGTTATCAGCCCTGACCTTACCCGTAAATCGTATGATGTGGCAGAGTGTATTGGTGTATACAAAAAGGAGGAGATGAAGACAATGCCTCAAAGGGGCGTAATCTATACCCTTGCTTTATCTCCGCTCGACAGCAACCTGATATTTGCCGGAACAGATGACGGCCTTATATGGGTGACGCATAATGGCGGTAAAGACTGGAGCAACATTACCCCACCCGCCCTCACTTCATGGAGTAAAATATCAATTCTGGAGGCCAGCCATACCAACAATCTAACGGCCTATGCCGCAGTAAACAGGATACGGCTCGATGACCTGCACCCGCACATATACCGCACAAGAGATGGCGGCACAACATGGAAAGAAATAGTGACTGGATTGCCCGATGAACCCATCAATACAGTGAAGGAAGACCCTGAAACACCGGGGCTGCTTTTTGCAGGATCAGAGCGTGCAGTTTATGTTTCTTTTGATGATGGCGACCACTGGCAGTCATTGAGGCTGAATATGCCCGCAACCTCTATACGCGATCTTTGCATCAAGGACGATGATATTGCTATAGCTACCCATGGCCGCTCTTTCTGGATACTGGATGATATTATGCCGCTGAGGGAAATTGCTGCGGGAAAATCCAAACAAAAAGTGATCCTGTATCAACCTGCAACCGCAACAAGAGTAAGGTGGAACATGAATACCGACACCCCTCTCCCACCCGATGAACCAACAGGCAAAAACCCGCCTGATGGCGCTATTATTGATTACTACCTTGAGGGCAAAGCCAAAGGTGAGGTAACGCTTGAAATTTTGAATGAAGAAGGTAATGTAGTGCGTAAATACAGTTCAAAAGGTACATTGCTTCCACTGCCCGATTTTAATATACCTGCCTATTGGGTGCGGCCACAACAGATACTTTCAGGCGAGGCAGGTAGCCACCGCTTTTTGTGGGATATGCATTACCAGCCTATACCCGGCCCGTTATCTTTCTCCATGGCTGCGATAAATGAAGATACGCCACCAGCTTATAATTCACCATGGGTAATGCCGGGCCTGTATACTGTGAGGCTTACAGTGAACGGACGTATATATGCCAGGGAATTGAAAATAAGAATGGATCCGAGGGTTAAGACAAGCCAAAAGGATCTGCAATTGCAACATGATCTTTCTTATCAGTGCTATAAAAACCAGATTACCTGTACAAACGAAATTGAGGCACTGAAACTAACTAAGCAACATGTAGATGCACTCAATAATAAAGAGGATAGTCCTGTTGTGACAGAATGGAAGTCTCTTTTAAATGGACTACTTGGACTTAATAAAGTTGACGGAATAAAAAGCCTTATTGAAATAAACAGTTCACTGTCATCTGTTCAGGGCAGAATGCAAAGTGCCGATGTAGCCCCGACCGGTGAATGTTTTTCATCAGCTAATCAGCTACATCAGCAATTACTGGATGATTTAAAAAAATACAATGAGTTTGCAAACAGCAAAAGACTTTGGAGAGGAGAATTACCGGGGTCACAGCCTCATTGATAAAATCCTTACTCCAGGCATGCCATAGCCTGCTTTCTGTTGAATCTCGGTCTCTTTCCGGTTTTCAAGCAGGTGTATTATCGTTGCCCTCGCGCTGCTGAACAGAATTGGAGGCGAAAAGCAAAAATTATTTTGTTTCCGGTTCAAAATCCAGTACTGCCGAGTTCATGCAGAACCGCTGATGGGTAGGAGCCGGGCCATCATCAAATATATGGCCGAGATGAGAATCGCAGCGGCCGCATATCACTTCGGTTCGGCGCATACCATGCGAATTATCATTTACATAACGCACACTGGCGGGGGTTATTGCCTCAAAAAAACTGGGCCATCCGCAGCTGCTGGCAAACTTGGCATCCGACCGGAACAGGTGATTACCGCAAACAGCACAATAATAATCGCCCCTGATATCTGTTTTCCAGTATTTGCCGCTGAAAGCCCATTCGGTGCCCTTTTCGCGGGCTATGTTGTATACCTCTTTGGGAAGTACTTTTTTCCATTCGTCATCGCTTATCTGCAGATGAGTGGTATCTGTGCGCGAGTAATATGGGTTGTTATTGTGGTCTGTCATAGCATTATTGTTTTGTGCATTGCTGCACTGTGAGAAAAGAAATAGTCAAAAGATGGTGGCAATAAAAGGTATTTTAACCATGGTTTTGAATACTGAAAGTTAAAGATAATAAACGAGGTATCGAAGGGAAAGGATTGTTGGATGTACGGTTTTAGTAGTTTGTTAACTTCTTTATTCCAAACTAAGTAGTGCCACATCTCAGAGGTGTGGCACTACTGAGCAGCTTACCAAAAAGCCAGATTCCAATTCACTTTACTAAGTTTGCAGTATGCACCACAATATTATTATTTCCCGGGCCACAATGCAGGATGCGGAATTGCTTTACAGCCTCAGCGTCACTACCTTCCGGGATACCTTTGGTGCACAAAACAGAAAAGAGGATATGGATAAATACCTTGCACAAGTAATGAGCCTGGAAAACCTCAGCGCTGAACTGGCTGATGAGGCCAATTATTTTTTCATAGCACGGCATAACACCCTACCAGCCGGCTATGCCAAAGTACGCGCCAACAGCGAGCCGGATATAATAGCTGTGCATCCGCTTGAATTAGAACGGATCTATGTGCTGAACCAATTTCAGGGTATAAAAGCAGGTGCAGCGCTGATGGAGCATTGTATTGATTTTGCAAAAAGTCATGGTCATGATGTGCTGTGGCTGGGCGTATGGGAGCTCAACCATAAAGCAATCCGTTTTTACAAAAAATGGGGGTTTGGGTTCTGTGGTTCCCATCCTTTCCTCCTGGGAGATGATCTGCAGACTGATGTGCTGATGAGGAAAGTTTTATAATAAGCCTGAAGGCGGTTCCGGCTCCCGTTTTTATCCTGAACGGTGCACTAATCAATTGCTGGTGGTTTGCGCATTTCTTTTTTCACCGACTCCTTTTTCTTGCTGTCCAGCCTTTTTTTCTTGGCAGCTTTCGATGGTTTGGTTGCTTTGCGTTTCTTGGGTTGCACAAGGCTTTTGGCAACCAGCTCTTCCATCTTCTGCCGGGCTATAAGTTTATTCTCCAGTTGTGAGCGGGTTTCGCTGCACTTTACCGCCAGGTATCCTTCCTTATTAATTTTGGTGCTTAACTTATGTTGTATCAGTATTTTTTCCTCATCACTGAAGTATATGGAGCTGGATACAGGCCATAAAGCTTCAGCCATGGTTTCTACCTTGTTCACGTTCTGGCCGCCACTGCCGCCGCTGCGCGCTGTTTTGTAGCTAATTTCCGATGAGAAATCGTTCACATTGCAAATGTAGCTCAATATTCCCCATGTGTGGTATAATACCAATCAGACTTAATAAAATGGCATCGTTATAGACTGTTGGCTTTCTTTACTCCCGATCGTCTTCAATCTTCTCCTTCCACAGGTTGTAAGGCAGCCAGGTGCGTAAATCGGGTTCATAAACCTCTGCCGCCATTTTATCTGCAAACAGTTTGTAATTAAACCGGGATGGCACATGTGTGATATAGCCCGGATAATAATAGGCAAAGCCATTCTGCCGGCAATAATAAATCTTGGCCAGCATCAGCATTTTACCCGGGCTGTTTCGTTCAAAATCCGGATGATAAAAATTCATGATCCCGGCAATGCTGTCTGTGCCTTTATCAAATATGCCTGCAGCTATCAGCATATTGTTTTCATCCCTTATTTCAACTACCCAGGTATCAAATATCGGACCATTGGTCCGGAACGCTTCCGACAGGGAGTAATAGCCCACAAAAGGCTTTATCCGCTTATACATTGCAAATAGCGCCTCCAGCTCGGCGGTTATATATAGCGGCTTAAAAATGACAGTTAAATTCTTGTTCCGGTTGATGATATCTTTTTGCTTTCTGCCTGTTTTCACTGCTGCCACATTGTAGCGCAGCCAGTAAACGAAAAGCACCTCGCCCTCCGGTTCAATAAAGGATGTGGTAAACATCCTGTCCACCATTCTGAACCACCCTATTGCCAGGTATTTGTCTAAGATTTCATTTCTGAAATGGGCTACCGTTTCCATATGCGCATTCAAAGGTAAACAGATTCAGGAATGTGATGAAGGTGGAGTGTTGTGTTTGATAACCTTTTTGAGTCAATGACTCGCAACAGGTATATAACCCGGTATCCCTCCTCATCACTTTCCCTCAACCCTGTTCAAGCCCGCCTTGGCCTGGTTGTCTATCGAATTCTGAAAATCATGTTCAGGCATGGCAAGGCACTCTTTATAGCTGGCCATAGCCTGTTGGTTGCTGCCTGCCTGTTCGTAAATCCTTCCTTTTTGCAGTGCTGCCCTGGCTGCAAATTGCTCGTGTCTGTTTTTGCCTGCAGCTATAGTATACTGGTAAAATTCCAGTGCCTTGCTGCTGTTACCTGTCTCCTCATATATCCTGCCCCTCCTGAAGCAGTATTCTTCCTTATCGGCAATATTGGTCAGGCTGGCCTTGTCTATAATGTTCAGCACCGCAAGCGCCTGGCTGTAATACCCGCCCTCTGTCAGGTACCGGCACTGCAGCAGCTTCCGCATGGGCCATATGTTTTTCTCCCCGAATTTTTCGGCCTGCTTATCGGCATCAATCCTGGCCATACCTTGCTGTGTTATTTGTTTTTTGCAATACTCTGCCTTTGCGGTATTCCCGGCTATATACCAGGCAAAAGCCATTTTCTGCCACGCATCTTTTATAAACAGTTCACTCTTGTTTTTTTCCAGGTACCGACCGAAATAATAAGTGCAGCCCGTATCACTTTTACATAAAAGAGCCATACCCATCTGGTAATCAAACACCGGGTAGTTTTTATATTCCGGCTCAGTCATTGCAGCATTAAGGGTTTCTATAGCCGCATCGGCCTTCCGGTAATCCAGCGCCAGGTTCACTTTTACAAATGTATGCAGCAGGTTGTTTTTGTTGGCAAACCGGCTATTGGCGATGTATTCCCATACCCCCTTCTGATCGGCAACCAGGTAAAACCGGGTGAACAGGTAATACAATTGCGTTTCCGCATACAGCGGTTGCTCCGCATTATGGGTATTTACAAATGCCTCAAGCTGGCTGGTACCCTTCCTTACACTGCCCCTGATGCCAAACAGCGCCGCCAGCCATTTATAATTATCAGGCACTGAGCCTGCCACAGCCTCCTGCAGACCCGAAAAAACCGCATTATACTCAAACTGCGGATACAGCTTTTTATTCTCCTTAAGCAACAGAAAAGACTTACGGAAATACAGTGCCTGATGATACATATCCCCCATACGCATATTGATCAACGCCCAGTGCAGATATACCCCCGATTTGGTGAACCGGTACCACGGCGAGTTATGGTCACCCTGCTCCAGCAGCTTCAGCCGCTGGTCCATATGCGCTTCGCGGCGTTTATATTCTTCCTTATCGCAGTTCAGCAGCAGCACTATGCAGTCTTCATAATCTGCTATATAGGTGGCCATCAGGTTGTAAGGATTGGTGGTAACCTCATTCAGTAAAGCGCCATGCCCATCGGCAAAATGCAGCGACATATAGCTCTGGTAAGCCCTGTTGCAATTGCTGTTGTAGTCAAAAACATAACCAGCTGCAGTCGCTGTGGTAGAATTATAAATAAGGATACAGAATAAAAATACCTGAATGATATTAGACTGTGCCCACCCGGAAATTGCGTCCTTAAAAAAGAAATATGCAAATAGCGTCTTCGCGCCTTTGCGTGAGCTATTTTTCTTCTCCTTTAAAAAGCCTGACCGGTATGGCACAAAACGCCTCATGGCATAAAGATAAGGCAACTACAGGCGAACCCGCTAAACCCACCCATTTCCACCCGCTTTTGTGAAGTAAACTATAAAAACATAACTCTTTAAGTATTCATTTGCTGCCATTGCGGTTAAAACCTATCTTTGACATATATTTGATATGAAAAACCAGATAGTTCACAACCGGTAATTTGCTGATAAAATATAGTGCGCATGAAAAATAATTGGCGTGCAATATTCAGCCTGTATCCGGAGTTATTATCCGGTAACTAAAAAAATAAATATTTTCAGATGAAAATAATAAAACCAGTTTTAATAACCTTCATTCTCTCCTTAGGAATATTCTGTGGTGTACTGTATACATCCTGCTCCAAAGATGGCTGCAAGGGTGTCAATTGCCTCAATGGCTGCTCCTGTAGCGGCGGGCAATGCGGCAATCCCAAACCAGGCATTGGCGGCGTAAACTGCCAGACCATATACCGGAACCTTTATCCATATACCTATAAAGGTGTAGTTAATTTCAACGGCCACATTGATTCGCTCACCACTATCGACAGCAATTTCAACTATGATTTACTGGCATTTTCTCCTAATAGCGGCGATACCATGAATTATGAAACCATGACTGTACTCTGGCAAGACAGCACCGGCACTAAACTGCTGGTAACCCTACCCATTATCCTTACCCAGAATGCCGCCTCCGGTTCCGACTTTACCGTACCCAGCATTGCTGCCGATTCATTTACCTACTCCGGCTACGGAAACGTAAGCACCGTAAGCGCATCCATGTACCTCACCCGCATCAGCAAGTCTACATCCGAAACCATCAGTTTCAATAGCTTCAGCAGGAAGTAAGGAGTATTAAGTTCGTTGTCCGGGCTTAAATCTTCACAAAATGGGAAATTTCAGGCCAAAACCGGAAGTAAAACCAGAAGTTTTTAATTTTACTTCTTTAAAGGAATTGATGCTGGTGCATGAACCACGGTATCTGTTTTCTTTACCGTTGCAGCCGCATCGTTCCGCTGTTTCAGAATAGCATCGGCTCTTTCGGCCTCAACCGCTTTAAGGGTAGAATCATTTTTAGCAGCATTCTCCACTTCGCGCTGATGAACTTTGGCATTTACAATCGAATCAATCTGCCGCAACTGGTCTTGGGTCTTATCCTTGCCGCCGCACGAAATAAATAATAAGGGAAGAGCAACCAGGAGTATAAATTTATGGATCATTAATTGGTGATTAACTGCTGCAAAATTATTGCTATTCCGCCAGCAAACAAGCAATTATAACCAGGTAGTATAAATAACCCTCCGGGCTGGTTACAATTTAGCAATACTGAGTACACCTTGATTTTGTATATTTGAACTGAAATTTCTTATATGGAAGAATTGGAAGACCCGACAGAGAAACTGAAGGAAACGCTTGAAGCCCTTGAACATAAGGAAGAAGCGGAAGAAAAAAGAGAGCGGTGGACTTCTTCAGTGGCTTTGACAACTGCTTTTATAGCAGTACTGGCTGCCATAGCCGGCATGATGGCCGGCCATCATGCAAATGAGGGTATGCTCGATCAAATCAAAGCTTCGGATAAATGGGCTTTTTACCAGGCCAAAAGCATAAAAAGCGAAATGGCCTCAAATACCATACAGTTGCTTACAGCTATTGGTAAAGAGGTACCGGCCGAAAATGCACAGAAAAAAGCCGGCCTCGAAAAAGATAAAGCCGATATAAAGGCTGATGCCGAAGGTTCCGAAAAGAGCTCGGAAGAGCATATGCATGAGCATATAGTGTTTTCCAGGGCTGTTACCATTTTCCAGGTAGCCATAGCTATATCTGCTATTGCAATTGTTACCCGCAAAAAATTTATGTGGTACCTCAGTATGGCCCTGGCAGCCCTGGCAAGTATATTCCTGGTGCTTGGCTTCTTAGCCCATTAGGCTCAGTCAACAGTAGCTATACACTTCAGCTCTATGGCTATGGCAGTAGGCAGCGATTCAATACCTATTGTAGTGCGGCAGGGCTGATTATCTTTAAAGTATTCGGCATAGATCTTATTATAGGTCTGAAAGTCGCGCTTCATATTCACCAGGAAAACGGTTACATCTATAAGTTGGTCCCAGTTGCTGCCACTCTCCTCCAGTATGGTGCGCACATTATCAAATACACTCCGGCACTGTTCTGCAAAATCAAACTCAGTATAGTTGCCGTGCTTGTCGGTTTTCAGCCCAGGTATTTCATCGGTGCCAGCCTTGCGGGGCCCCACCCCCGAAAGGAACAAAAGATTGCCCGCTCGCCGGGCATGAGGATATAAACCAACAGGTTTGGGAGCTTTATCGGTAGAGAATTGCTGCAACATTTTTCAAAATTAAGGTAAAACAGTAAAATCAAATAGTATTACGAAATTTTTACGGATAATTGAATCATCAGCCATTAAGTCATTGAGCCATTAAGCCCTTACCTCATATATACCCACGCTAGTAGTTGCGCCAGAAAACCTATGATATACCCCAGCCACAGGTCACCCCTCTGGTGTGCACCCAATATCATGCGGGCTGAGCCTATAATACCGGCAACAATTATAGCGGTAAACAGGGCAATAACCAGGTTGGCGGGCCCTGATAACATCATCACAACCAGGATACCAATCATACCACCGGCAGCAGTGGTATGCAGGCTTATCTTGGTAAAAATATTGATCATAAACAAAGCTATAATACCCCACAAATTACCGAGCAATAATACCTTATAAATAAGCGGCGCTGCAGGTGGTGGGTTAGGATTATTTACTGTGGCAACACCCATACTGTTGAACACATGACTGATCCAGAAGTAAAAGATCATAGTTGCCATAAGCGGTATCGTGCGCTCGCGGGCTGTTGGCATCTGGTAGCTGCTGATAAAGCCCAGTTGCTTCATCAGTAAAATACTGAACAGAGGAAAGAACACCGCGGTCATGCCGATATTGATAAACCACAGCCCCATTTGCTTTGGTGGAAGACCTATAAACCCGCCCGGCTCCAGCTTATAGATAACATAGGTCATTATGAGCGGGAAGAAAACGGGATGGCAGATCCAGGAGATAATAGTAGCCATTATCCGTAGCGGCTCGGGCTGTGTTGACTGGCTTTTTACCTGGCTATTTATTTGTTGGGGAGCGCTCAAAATATTTATTTGGTTTCGGTAAAGAATGGGGCTAAGAAATCGTGAAAGGGTTGAAGATATTCATGATATAGATTCCAATGTTCGGGTTTACGGAAGTTTCTGAACGACTCAACCCTAAGATCATTTTTTTTAGCGATTTTGTCTTCTTTAGGAAGCAAAGCATCCAGGTAAGAATATATTCTGGATTTATCTAAAGGGAGATTATAATCCTTTACACACTCCTCATATTTCGAGAAGCAATCAATCAGCACTCTCTCTGAAGCAATTTCTGTCAATAAGTTTTCAATATTGCCAGTTGAAATATTATTTGGGAAAAGGAACAGATGAATGGGTACATTATATTCCTGGAAATCACCCAATACTTCGGTTTGTCTTTTTAAAAAATCATTATCGGCATCAAGTATAAGGACTATTTGTTTGCCTTCATTATAACTTTCAGTGATAAGCGGGTAGATACCTCCGCCTCTTTTATATCCTGACCATGAATTTAAGATATCGAAACTCTTGTCCGGCAAATCAATTTCATACAATTCACGGATGTAATCTTTAATAAATTTCACATCTCCGGGACCCTCGGTAAATATTTTTATGTCCGCCATTTTACCTGATTTCGCTATATGCGTATAAAGAGTTTTCGAATTGCTCAAAATTGTAAGTATAGGCTTTGATCCCGACTTTAGTGTCCGCTAATTTTATTATTCTGCCTTCATTCTCAAAGCCCAATTCCTGCAATGCTTCTGTATAATATTGAATACACTCTTTTGAATGGGTAGTTGCAAAAATCTGAACGTTTTTATTCTTCGCACTCTGTAATACTTTCTTCAAAAACTCCTTCATTCTGCTATAGTGGATACCGGTATCTATTTCATCAATCATTAACCTACCCGCTTCACAAAATTCTAATTCTAATAAATATCTAAAAAATTTTATAAATCCATCACCGAATTCTGATAAAGGAATCAAATCATTCTCAGCCTCTCTGACTGCAATAACATTTTGTCCTGGAATCAAGACTGGATTAGTTTCTATTGAGATTAAATCAGGAATGAAATACTTCAAAGTCAATATTAGCTCCTCTTTTTTTTGACTTGAAATAATGAGCCGGGAAAACATTTTGATTAATTCATCATTATACAAATTGTTATACCCAACAAAAGGAGGATAGGGTGTATAATTTCCGTCAACAGCATATGAGATAAATTTCAGTATTGGCTCATCATTGTTCAATGAAAATTCTATCAGGTATTTATCACCTTTATGTACTTTTAAAAAGCCGTTTAGGTTGTCAATTTCTGAAGAAGTAAGGCTGCTTTTGTTTCTTTTTTTTACTGAAAAATTATTAACCTTATTTTCATTTAAATATTCATAAGTATAGTTGATTGATTGATTCTTATTTTTCAGATAAAAATCAAGGTAGTTCATTATTTCAGCATCAGAAATATTTATCTTTTTGTATTCTTCGAGTACTTGCCAGGTATTATGCAAAAACTGATCATAATTCTCATCATCAAACAATAAAGCCTCAAGCAATGTAGTCTTCCCCACATTATTATCCCCCACTATCAGGTTAAACTGCCCGATATCGTTTACCTCAAGGCTGTCGAACCGCTTAAAGTTCTCCACCTTGAAATAACTCAGATGTTTTGTTTCCATTTTAAAGAATTATACTACAAATCTAATCAACTAATCCAAAACCGGCGATAACCACCGGCTCATTTCTTCCAGGCTCATTGCCTTGCGCCTCGCATAGTCGTGAAGCTGGTCCTGCTCTATATGGTTAATACCGAAATAATGGCTTTCGGGATGACTGAAGTACCACCCACAAACAGATGCACCTGGATACATAGCGAGTGATTCGGTAAGTTGTATGCCTGCAAACTCTGTTGCTTTCAGCAGGTCAAACAGCTTGTACTTCTCGGTATGGTCGGGGCAGGCGGGGTAGCCGGGTGCCGGGCGTATGCCCTGGTACTTCTCCTTTACCAGCTCTTCTATGGCTATGTTCTCCTCTTTGGCATAGCCCCAGAATTCTGTCCTTACCCGCTTGTGCAATACTTCGGCAAATGCCTCTGCCAGCCTGTCGGCCATTGCCTGCAGCATTATTTTGCTGTAGTCATCGTGGTCGTCTGTAAAGCGCTTTATGTGCGGCTCTATTCCATGTATACTCACTGCAAAAGCGCCCATATAATCCTTCACCTCATGCTCACCGCCAAAGGTGTATGGCTTTATAAAATCAGACAAGGAGAAACAAGGCTGGTTAGCCGCCTTCTTTACCTGTTGCCGCAGCGATTCAAGATGATAAAGTTCTTTTCCCTGCTCATCCAGCAATACCACTGTATCGGGAGCAATTTTCTTGGCCTCCCATATACCTATAACCCCCTTTGCTGTTAGCCATTTTTCCTGCACTATCTTATCCAGCAGGGCGTTGGCATCGTTATACAATTTGGTTGCTTCCACACCCACTGTTGCATCCTTAAGTATTTCGGGGAATTTGCCGCTCATTTCCCACGCTATAAAGAATGGGCCCCAATCTATATACCGGCGTATCTCTGCCAGGTCATAACCATCAAACACCTTTGTACCCAGCAGTTCCGGTTTGGGCGGTGTATAGGTGGTCCAGTCAATTTTTGCTGCACTGGCCTGGGCCTGTTCAAAAGGTATGTATTGCTTTATTGTTTTCTTATTGGCAAAGTCGTCTCTCAGCTTATCATACTCTGCATTTATATTACTCAGAAACTGTTCTTTTGCTTCCTTATTCAGCAGGTTGCCGGCCACTGTCACACTTCGGCTGGCATCCAGCACGTGCACTACTCCATGGTCGTATTGCTGGGCTATCTTCACGGCGGTATGCATGCGGCTGGTAGTAGCGCCGCCTATCAGTAATGGCTGCTTCATGCCCCTGCGTTTCATTTCTTTTGCCACATGCACCATCTCATCCAGCGATGGTGTAATCAGGCCGCTGAGGCCGATAATGTCTGCATTTTCTTTTATGGCAGTATCCAGTATTTTATCTGCAGCCACCATTACGCCCAGGTCTATTACATCATAGCCATTACAGCCAAGTACAACGCCCACAATGTTTTTGCCTATATCATGCACATCACCCTTTACAGTAGCCATCAGTATTTTTGCAGCTCCTGCGCTCTCTTCATTTATTGTTCCGGCGGCTATGTGTGCCAGGCGGCGTTCTTCTTTCTCAGCTTCTATAAACGGGAACAGGTATGCCACGCTTTTCTTCATTACCCTTGCGCTCTTCACTACCTGTGGCAGAAACATTTTCCCACTGCCAAACAGGTCGCCCACCACATTCATGCCATCCATCAGCGGACCTTCTATCACATCCAGCGGCTTGGGGTATTTCAGCCGGGCCACTTCGGTATCTGCATCTATATAGTCGGTTATGCCATTTACCAGTGCGTGTTTCAGGCGCTCTTCCACCACATTGCTGCGCCATGCATCATCTGCCTTTACCTCTTTGCCCTTGGCCTGTACGGTATCGGCAAATGTTACCAGTTTCTCAGTGGCCTCTGGGTTGCGGTTTAGTATCACATCTTCGCACAATTCGCGCAGCCTGGGTTCTATTTCATCATAAACCACCAGCGCTCCTGCATTCACAATACCCATATCCATACCGGCTTTAATGGCGTGGTACAGAAACACACTGTGCATAGCCTCGCGCACCACATCATTTCCCCTGAACGAAAAAGAGATATTGCTCACTCCGCCACTCACCCTTGTCAGTGGCATCCGCTGCTTTATTATGCGCGTAGCTTCAATAAAGTCAACTCCGTAATTATTATGCTCTTCAATACCTGTTGCTATTGCAAAAATATTGGGGTCGAAAATGATATCCTGCGGATGGAAACCCACCTGCTCTGTAAGTATTTTATAGGCCCGCTCACTTATGTTTACCTTTTTCTCCAGTGTATCGGCCTGGCCATTTTCATCAAATGCCATTACTATTACCGACGCGCCATAGCTGCGGCATATTTCGGCCTGCTCCATAAACTTTTCTTCCCCCTCCTTCATGGAGATAGAATTGACAATGCACTTGCCCTGAATGCACTTCAATCCTGCCTCAATGATCGGGAACTTGGAAGAATCGAGCATGATGGGTATCCTGGCAATATCCGGCTCTGCCTGGAGCAGGTTTACAAAGGTGGTCATGGCCTGCACACCTTCCAGAAGGGCATCATCCATGTTGATGTCCAGTATCTGGGCACCACTTTCCACTTGCTGGCGGGCCACACTCAGCGCTTCTTCATATTTATTTTCCCTGATGAGCCGTGCAAACTTCTTCGAACCGGTAACATTGGTTCGCTCACCCACGTTCACAAAATTCGTTTCCGGCCTCACTATAAGCGGCTCCAGGCCACTCAATCTTAAAAATGGTCTAATTTCGGGCATTGGCAATATATAAAAATGTGTGCAAAGGTAGTGAATATTAAGACCTGCTAAGCCATGCGGCAAAAACATGCGAATTAAATATATTTGTCGGGAAGCGCTTTGGTTATTTTGTCCTGCCAACTTTTACCTGCATAAAAAACCACGATCCGCGGATCGTGGTAATATTCATTTTTTAATCGTTCCTTATTTTATTCTATCTGCTTTTTAGTTTGTATGCCTATTTATTCATTGTAGCCAGAAACTCCTCATTGCTGCGGGTGCCTTTCATTTGTTGCAGCAGGAAGTGCATCGCTTCATCTGTATTCATATCGGCTATGTGATTGCGCAACAGCCACATTTTGTTCTGTACATCCTTGTCCAGAAGCAGGTCATCACGGCGGGTAGAAGATGATGTAATATCAATGGCAGGATAGATACGCTTGTTGGCCAGCTTTCTGTCTAGCTGCAACTCCATGTTACCGGTTCCCTTAAACTCTTCAAAGATCACCTCATCCATTTTAGAGCCGGTATCTATAAGTGCGGTTGCAAGGATTGTAAGTGAGCCGCCATTTTCTATTTTACGGGCAGCGCCGAAAAACTGCTTGGGCTTCTGCATGGCATTGGCTTCCACACCACCGCTGAGTACCTTACCGCTTGCCGGCGCCACTGTATTGTGGGCGCGGGCCAGACGGGTAATGGAGTCGAGCAGTATTACCACATCATGGCCAACTTCTACCAGCCTCTTGGCTTTTTGAAGGGCTATAGTGGATACTTTTACGTGCTTATCAGCCGGTTCATCAAATGTAGATGCGATCACTTCGGCACGCACGCTGCGCTGCATGTCGGTTACTTCCTCAGGGCGCTCATCCACCAGCACTATCATCAGGTAGCATTCCGGGTGATTGGCGGCAATAGCATTGGCTACTTCTTTCAGCAACATTGTTTTACCGGTCTTTGGCTGGGCTACAATCAGTCCGCGCTGTCCTTTACCTATAGGGGTAAAGAGGTCCATAATTCGGGTGCTGTAGTTGCTGCCGGTAGTGGTAAGACTCAATTTCTCGAATGGGAACAAAGGAGTCAGATAATCGAACGGAACGCGGTCGCGGATCTCATCCGGCAATCTGCCATTAATGGTCTCTACCTTTAGCAGGGCAAAATATTTTTCGCCTTCTTTCGGAGGGCGTACATTGCCTTTTACAGTATCTCCCGTCTTCAGGCCAAACAATTTAATCTGGGATGGTGATACGTAAATATCATCCGGAGAGCTGAGATAATTATAGTCGCTGCTGCGCAGGAAACCATAGCCATCTGGCATCATTTCCAGCACACCCTCACTGGCCACTATTCCTTCAAACTCCAGATTAAAAGTACTTTGCTTTTCCTCACGGCGTTGAGGCCTGTTAAATTGCTGGGGTGGAGTAAACTGAGGCTTTTCATTTTCTACCGGCAACTGTGGCGGCTGCACCTCAGGAGATTCTACCGGCATGGTAATACCGCTGTTTTCTATCACTTCCGGTTGGGCATCCACCTGTGGCTCAGGCTGGGGTTCAGGCTTTCTGAACGGTGTCTGCTGCGGGCGGTTATCCGTTCTTACTTCAGGGCGTGCAGGTCTGTCCTGCCGTTCTGGCCTGTCCTGGCGCTCCGGTCTGTTCTGCTGAGCTTCTTTTCTGGGTTCAAATCTGTGATTGGGAGAATTGAAAGTATTGATATCTGACCGCTGATTGGTATCCATACCCGGCCTTACCGGCAGCGCATCTGGCACCACGCCATCTTTAGGTTTCCTTGCCCTGCGCCTTTTATCACCATGAGGATCGTTATTGTCCCCTTCAGCAACCGGTGGTTTCTCTTCAGATATAGGTTCGGCAGCTACTTCGCGAATCACCGGAGCAACTACCTCGGGTATAATTTCATTTACTGCTTCAGGAATTGCTACAGGAGCTGCTTCAGGAATTTCGCTTACAATTATCTGCTCCTGTATTGCATCAGGTAGAATACCAGAAGGTTGTTCAGCAGTTTCCTCAGGTATTATAGCCATTGCTTCCTCGGCCTTGGCTATTTCAGCAGTTTTATCTTTTGGTTTACGTCCTCGCTTCTTTTTTGGTTCCTCATCTGCAGTCAGCCTGCTGTTTATAGCCTGCTGATCCAATATTTTATACACAAGGGATTTTTTATCGAGAGAGCCGGCGTTATTTATTTTTAAAAGGTCTGCTACATCTAATAGCTCAGGTATGAGCATATCATCTAATTGCAAAATATCGTAAGGCATGCGTGAATTTTTTCTGAATAATTATTTTTTGAAAAATAAGTATAGTTAATGCTGAATGAAAAATTAATTTTAAAATAAGCCTTAGTTAAAACAATCAGGAATCTTAGGATAAATTGAATGAAGGCTGGAACAATAACTGTTTCCTTGCTGCAAGTTTACGACTGTTTTTGGTAATAAAAAAAAATGTTTTGACTTTTAATTACTTTTCTTAACTGCTAATCATATCTTCAACTGACTGTTTTACAGGTTTATAGGTGAAGTCAGGGAAGTATTTTTTAAACTTTTCAGTATTGTATAAAGTGACCTGAACGGCATTTCGTGCCGTTTCGCGGGTTATTAATGGCGCTTTCCCCGTTAAGCTGCCTTTCAGTCTGCTCCAGCGCCAGGCTATGCCTGCAAGAAATGGTCCTGCCTGCCGGTGAGCTGGCTTTTTGTGCATGGCTAAGGCCATTGCTGCTATGATTTCCCGGTAACTGTAATTTCCGCAACCGATGATAAACCTTTCAGATTCCACATCTGAATTCATTAACCGGAACATTACCGAAACAACATCGCCTGCATCGGCCCAGCATGTTATACCGCCGGTATAGAATGGAAACCCGCTGCCGGCCAGTTTCAACAGTTGTGCCGGAGGGTCTCTGTCTTCACATACTCCCAAAAGAATGCCCGGATTGATAATAACCGCATTAAGGCCCTCCCCTATTCCCCGCCATACTTCAGTCTCGGCAAGGTATTTACTGATGCCATAGGCTGAATTGTAATTGCTTTCACCCCATTCTTCCTCTTCAGTCAGTTCTTTGTCTTCAATGCCGCTCCTGCCAATTGCTGCAATCGAACTCACATAAACCATCTTCCTGATGCCCTGAATTATTGCCTGGTTAACAATATTGGCGGTGCTCTCGGGATTGAAATGCAGCATTCGGTCGCGCTGGCCGGGATCATAAGATACAATGGCCGCACAATGATAAATTTCAGAAATGCCCTGCATCGCCTCCTCCACATCAAAAATATCAAGCAGATCGCAGTACATCCAGGATACTCCGGGTAATCGCTTCAATTCATCAGCAGGGGGATGATTATGGTAGAGGGCGTGAACCTGCAATCCCTCGGCCGATAAAAACCGGACAAGATGCCTGCCTAAAAACCCGCTCGCGCCCGTAACTAAAATCATAAGGTAGCTGAAATAAAGACTTAGTATTTATTCAGAGGCCCATTGTAACCTAACATCTGAAAAGACGTTGCAATGCATCGTCTCAATAATGCACCGTCGCTACAGCGCCTGAAACTGTCGTAAAAACCGAACATCATTCTGCGAATATAATCTCAGGTCATTGACCTGGAATTTGATTTGTGTGATGCGTTCTACGCCCATCCCAAATGCAAAACCTGTATACACTTCGGGGTCTATTCCGAAATTACGCAGCATATTGGGGTGCACCATTCCGCAGCCCAGTATCTCTACCCAGCCGGTATGCTTGCAGAGATTGCAGCCCTTGCCGCCACAAACTGTGCACGAAATATCCATCTCTGCGCTGGGCTCGGTGAACGGGAAGTAGGAAGGGCGGAAACGCACCTTGGTATCAGCGCCAAACATTTCTGTCACGAAATAATAGAGCGTCTGTTTCAGATCGGCAAAAGAGACATCCTTATCAACATACAATCCTTCGCACTGATGGAAAAAGCAATGGGCACGGGCAGATATGGTTTCGTTTCGGTATACCCTTCCCGGACAGATAACCCGCACCGGCAATGGCTGTGTTTCGAGTATACGCGCCTGCACAGATGAAGTATGCGTGCGTAGCACCCAATCGGGGTTTTGCGAGATGTAGAATGTATCCTGCATATCGCGGGCCGTATGGTTCTCGGGCATATTCAGCGAGGTAAAGTTGTGCCAGTCGTCTTCAATTTCGGGCCCTGTAGCTACACTGAAACCTATCTTTTCGAAAATAGAAACCATTTCATTCTCTACCATTCGCAACGGATGTCGCGTACCAATAGGTATCGGCGTACCTGGCAAAGTGATATCTTCCTTATTTTCCTTTTCGCCAGTGCCAATAAGTGCCTCTTTGAATGATTCGTATTTGTCCTCAGCCAGTTGCTTAAAGGCATTCAGCAGCTGCCCTGCTTCCTTGCGCAACTCAGGCGGCACGCTCTTCATTTCTCCTGAAACCAGCTTCACAATACCTTTAGCACCCAGAAACCGGATGCGGAATTGCTCCAGTTCGGCAGCATCTGCTGGTGAAAAAGATTTAATCTCCTGTTCGTGGGTTAGAATTTGTTCCTGTAAGGACGCCATAATGATGCAAAGATATTCTGTTAGGTTTAAAGTAACAATCAGATGTTTTGTGGCTGGAAGTCAGCTATTTCAATTTATTTATTGTGAATACTTAATTTACAACAAAACACTTCCATTTTAACTAATTTTGCCGCATGAAGGTTAGGGTTCGTTTTGCGCCAAGCCCAACGGGTGGTTTGCATCTGGGCGGTGTGCGCACTGTTTTATATAATTATCTGTTTGCCCGTCACCATGGCGGTAATTTTGTGCTGCGTATTGAAGATACCGACCAGAACCGCTTTGTGGAAGGGGCGGAGCAATATATAATGGACTGCCTGAAATGGTGTGGCCTGGAGCCCGATGAAAGCCCCCTGAAGGGAGGCCTATATGCACCTTACAGGCAGAGCGAACGCAAACACCTGTATAAAGATTATGCCGAGCAACTCATAGATTCGGGCCATGCATATATAGCATTTGATACCCCGGAGGAACTGGAAAAAATGCGGGCCGAATACCGCCGTGATGATAATACAAATCCGCAATATGACCATTTTACCCGTGGCCTGATGCGCAATTCCCTCACCCTGGCTCCTGAAACAGTGGCCGAACTGGTTGAGAAAGGCACTCCATATGTGGTGCGGATAAAAATGCCTGAAAAAGAAACCATTACACTTACAGATATGATACGTGGCGAAATCTCTTTCGACAGTTCGCTCGTAGATGATAAGGTGTTATTGAAGGCCGATGGGATGCCTACTTATCACCTGGCTGTGGTAGTAGATGATTACCTGATGAAGATTACCCATGCCTTCAGGGGCGAAGAGTGGCTGCCAAGCGCTCCGGTGCATGTATTGCTCTGGCAGTATCTGGGCTGGAAGCAGCATATGCCCCAATGGGCGCACCTGCCGCTGATACTGAAGCCGGATGGCAATGGTAAGCTGAGCAAGCGGGATGGAGACCGGCTGGGTTTCCCTGTATTTGCCATGAACTGGTATGACCCTAAGACAGGGGAAACTACAAAAGGCTTCAGGGAAATGGGCTTTCTGCCACAGGCCTTTGTCAATATGCTGGCTATGCTGGGCTGGAACCCCGGAGTGGAGAAGGAATTGTTTTCGCTGGATGAACTGGTACAGATTTTCAGCCTGGAGCGGGTGCATAAGGGTGGTGCTAAATTTAATTTTGAGAAAGCAAAATGGTTTAACCACCAGTATATACAGCAGACAGATAATGCTGTACTGGCTGAAATGGTTTTGCCATATATATTAAACGGAATAAATCTGTCTGGAAACATACGACTTACGACTTATGACTTACGACTAATAGAGAAGATAGCGGGGCTGATAAAAGACAGGTGCCATCTGCTTACCGATTTCTGGGAGCAGGGCCATTTTTTCTTTGCTACTCCTGAAATTAAGGAGATAGCGGTGATAAGGGATAAATGGAATGACCAGAAGCAGCAATTTTTTACTGCATTGCAAACTAAACTGGAGCAAATTACCGACTGGAACCATGATGCACTGGAAGCAAGCTGCAATGAACTGGCGGTGGAATGCGGCCTTAAAAAAGGTGATGTAATGCTGCCCCTGCGCATAATGCTGGTGGGTGGCAAGTATGGGCCGGGAGTATTTGCCATTGCCGAACTGATAGGTAAAGAAGAAACCATTAAGCGTATAAAGTTTGTAACCGGATAAAGGGGTTATCAATCACTGTGAACAATGGATGAACAGGAGTATATAGACAGTGGCATACTGTATGATTATTGCACCGGACTACTATCTGAAGATCAGAAAGCAGCCGTGGAAAAAGTATGTGCTCAATACCCTGGTATACAGGAAGAGTTGCAAGGCTTGCAGGCCGACCTTAATCTTTCAGCGGCAAGTCCGATGAGTATACCTAACCCTCAATTGCAGCACACAATCTGGAACACGCTGGAAAATGTAAATAAAGAAATGGCAGGAGATATTAACGACCTGCCCCTGATCAATAAATATACCGATTACAATAACTGGAAGCGGATCGTAAAGCCCTTCATGCCTGCAGAAATCGGCGACTCAAGGATAACCCAAACCTTACGTGATAAAAATGGTGTGCTGCAAATGCTTATCATCAGCAAAACTGATGTGGAAGAGGAAGTGCATGTAAATGAACAGGAATGCTTTATAGTGCTTGAAGGGGAATGTGAATGCCATATTGCAGAGAATATATACCGGCTGGGGCCGGGAGGATTTATTGAAATACCGCTGCATGTGCCACACAATGTAAAGGTGCTTTCGCCCTACGTAGTGGCTGTGCTGCAACATGCAGCGGTGTGATAAAAATACAATTGGATGAACCTGCTGTAACATTCACATATTATGCTAACCGGTTAGTTGATTTTCAGGTTCACCAGCAACCTCCAGATCTTCTCCCTGCACGTTTCCTGACCATCACCCGTCATCGCCATCATCCTTATACTCCAGTATGTCGCCCGGCTGGCAGTTAAGCGCCTTGCACACTGCCCCGAGTGTGGAAAAACGGATGGCTTTCCCTTTACTTTGCTTCAATATGGATAAATTGACGATGGATACCCCTACCTGATCAGATAGTTCATTCAGACTCATTTTTCTGCGGGCCATCATTACATCCAGGTTCACAACAATAGACATAGCCAGATTTGGTTAAATGATTAATGAATTTTCGAAAGTTTCCATCATGCGCTCATAGTTCTTTTCATTTCGTCCCCACGACACGATCCCAAAAAAACAGGCCGAGCAGAAATCCACTTTTGTTTTTCCGCTGCTTTCGGTGATATCCACATAGATATTTTCGCCCCACGAAAAGAAGCTGATAGCCGAAGTAGCAAACAAAATGCCCGCGTCTTTCTCGGCATGATGAACTTTGAAGCCTGCTTCGGTTAACACCTCTCTCATTTTTTCAAACAAAATATCTTTTGGCAGATCAAATTCCATCTGATGTCGCACCTTGCTGGTGAGCACATTATACCTGCTGGTGAAATAAGGCTTAAATCGCATGCTGTTCCGCACAATCATACTGAAAAGGAATAAAGAGCTGGATATAACCGCTAAAACAATCAATAAATCCGGAGCCTTTTTCTGCAGGATCATTATGGCTACCATGAAGGGAATAAAAATGATTATGCTTGTACCAGTGGTTTTTTTCATAAAAACTTTTTAAGTGGTTATTAATGAGCACAAAAATATAACCAGTTTATCGAAAAACAAAATAATTTTATTGTTTATCGATAAATTTTTATCCTTTTGCAGCAATTGTGCTATACTTCTGAATCGTGTGTTTCCTGAAATCTTTAAAATCTTGTCCCGACAATCTGTAACAGTTTATGATTAAAAAGCAGTATTAAGAAAAATTAACAGGCGGTCATTGAATCCAGTTTTATTTTACCTTTATATTCGCTTTATATAAAAAAAACAAAATGGCTATGAAATATATTTCTTTATCTCTGTGTCTGATCTGTTTATTTATGGCTTGCAGGCCGGCCTATACCTGCAATTGCTACAGCAATCATAATATAGACACCACCTTTGATTTTGGACAAATATCTTCAGATGACGCGCATAAGCGTTGTGATGTTATACAATCGAGCCACTCTAAAGATAGTTGCGGCATTTATGGTATTGGTATGCATTAAGCCGATTGTTGTTGTAGGGAAAGTCACCTGTGACATAAAAAAGCGCCATTCGTTTGTTTGTATGTTGTATTATTACAAGCATAATTCAGGTTTTCTATTTTTTCCGCTGTTCGTCAATTAAGCCATTAAGCCAATAAGTAATTGAGCCATTTTAAACCTTACCTTTGCGCAAATTTTCAAAAACAGCATGGCTTTACAGGCAGGTATTGTGGGGTTGCCCAACGTAGGAAAAAGTACTTTATTCAATGCGGTAAGCAACAGCGCAAAGGCGCAGGCTTCCAATTACCGTTTCTGCACCATTGAGCCCAATATAGGCCAGGTAGATGTGCCCGATGAACGCCTCAGTAAACTCGCCGAACTGGTGCAGCCCAACCGAACAGTACCTACTACCATAGAGTTTGTAGACATTGCAGGCCTGGTAAAGGGCGCCAGCAAGGGCGAGGGCCTGGGCAATAAGTTCCTGGCCAATATTCGTGAGGTAGATGCCATAGTGCATGTGATCCGCTGCTTTGAAGATGAAAACATACTGCGCGATGAGGGCGACATCAACCCTATCAGCGATAAGGAAATCATTGATACCGAGCTGCAGCTGAAAGACCTGGAGAGTGTAGAGAAGAAGATTCAGCGCGTGGAGAAGATGATTAAAACAGGCGACCCGAAGATAAAGCATGCGTATGAAGTATTGCAGACCTGCCTGCAGCACCTTTCGGAAGGCAAGAACATCCGTGGTCTGCAACTGGAGGGCGAAGACAGGGAAGCTATTGCCGATATATTTTTACTCACCGATAAGCCGGTACTTTACGTGGCCAATGTAGATGAGGCTGCATTGCTCACCGGCAACAAATACAGCGATGCACTGGTGAAAGCCGCTACCGATGAAGGCGCACAGGTGATCGTAATGAATAACTCCATTGAAGCCCAGATAAGTGAACTGGACAGCCCGGAAGACAAAGAACTGTTCTTTGCCGAATACGGCCTCACAGAGCCCGGCCTTAACCGCCTGATACGCAGTGCCTACAAACTGCTGAACCTGGCCACGTACTTTACCGCCGGCGTGCAGGAAGTAAGGGCATGGACCATTCACAGGGGCTGGAAAGCGCCTCAGGCTGCCAGCGTGATCCATACCGATTTTGAAAAGGGATTCATTAAAGCCGAGGTAATTTCCTACAACGATTTTGTGCAGTACAAAAGCGAGGCTGCCTGCCGCGAAAATGGCCGACTGCGTATAGAAGGTAAAGAATATGTGGTAAATGATGGCGATGTAATGCATTTCCGGTTTAACGTTTAATGTGGTGGCGGGGTTCACCCTCTCCCAAAAAAAATAAAATGCAGGGGCAGGGTTTACCCCTGCCCGTTTTTTGTAATGATGGCAAATGAATACAACTGTAAAAATATTTTTGATTGCTATTTTATCCGGTGCAATATTCCTGATATCAGCGGGTAAAATTGACACAGATGTGCCACTCGAAAATACTCAGTCCCGTAGCCTTGTCAATAAGTGGAATAAACATGCTGTTGATTCGGCAATATCCTTTTTAAAATCAGGCGATATAGTTCTCCGCTCCGGCAACGGCGCTATCAGCCAGATGCTGGCGCAAATGAACCAGAAAGATAAATCGTACTCTCACTGCGGCATTGTGATAATAGAGCAGGGTTATCCTTTTGTATATCATGCCATAGGTGGCGAAGATAATCCTGATGAGCGCCTGAGGCGCGATTCGGCTAATCGGTTCTTTTCTCCTTTAAATAACGACGGTATTGCTATAGTGAGTTATGATATGGATGATGCTGCAACTGAAGCCCTTAAAAAAACTGTATTGCAGTATTACAAGGCCCGGCCAAAGTTTGATATGAAATTCGACCTGGCAACCGATGATGCTTTATACTGCTCCGAATTTGTATATAAGGCCCTCAATAAAGCCACTAACAACGCCACATTCATCACCCCGACCCATGCCATGGGCCATACATTTGTGGGTATCGACGACCTGTTTATGAATGGCCACGCCCGCTTCGTTTGCCGTATAAAATTTAAGTGATACCTTTGCCGCCTAAAAATTATATAGGAATGATGAAAGTCCTGCGTACTGTTTCAGTGATACTAATTGCGGGCATTTTGCTGGTAAGTTGCAATAAAAATTCTCCCAAAAGTGTAGCCACAACCTGGCTCAATGACTTTTACCATGCCGATTATGACGCGGCAATACCTTTCTCAACCGAAATAACCAAGGTGCAACTGGAGCAATTTTCTCAATTGTATACATACGTAAATGACTCGATGAAAAAGGACCTGAAAAAAATTCCGGTCACTATTAAAGATGTAAAAGAAAAAGGCGATACTGCTGTTGCTACCTATACGGTTGGCGACAAAACAAAAGAGCAAAACCTGGTACTGATAAAGCAGAACGGCAAATGGCTGGTAGCCTTTACCAAGAGCGATGCCTTCAATGCCAAAGATTTCAACAGCGATCAGCCGCCGGCTACCGATACCACAGGTACCAATAATGTACCCGTAGATACTGCCGCTACAGATACCGCCAAAAACCGGGATTGATTTTTTACCTGGCAGTTTGCGAAGTTTACAATTGTCAGTTTACAGTATGTATTAATTTATTAATTATACCTCAAGGTAAAGGCATTAACTTAGTCGTTATGTTGGCCCTGAAAGGGCCTGATCCATCAGCGCGGGGTGAAGCCCCTCGATACTTGATTAAGGGCAGACTGGCCCTGAAAGGGCGATATACTTCGGGTGAATGCTTAATTTTATGACATTGCATCCCAGGGAATAAAAAAAGTGAATTTTCAACCAGGCTTTGCGCCTTCTATGCGAGAACATTTGTGCATTTTGTAGTTAGAATTAATGCTTTCATCTTGCCCGTATTTAGTATAATTTGCCAACTAAGTAAACTGTCCACTCTTTTTTTACCTTTATAGCCTATGACGCTCAATTATGTCTGGATAGGGTTTCTGCTCATTGGTTTTGTGGTGGGGGTTTTCAAGGCTTTTGTGCTTGGAAATACCGGCCTCATGAGCGAGATGATGGCCGCCCTTTTTGATGCAGCTAAGAACGGTTTTGAAATATCGCTGGGGCTGGCAGGCATAATGTCGCTGTGGCTGGGCATAATGAAGATCGGGGAGAGGGCCGGCATACTGGGGTTATTTGCCAGGGCAGTATCGCCATTGTTTAAAACCTTATTTAAAGGCATACCCAAAGAAAGCCCTGCCTATGGCAGCGTTATCATGAATCTCTCGGCAACCATGCTGGGGCTGGATAATGCAGCCACCCCACTTGGCCTCAAGGCCATGAGCGAGCTGCAGGAAATAAACCCGGTCAAGGATACTGCCACCGATGCCCAGGTGATGTTCCTGGTGCTCAATACTGCAGGGCTTACTCTTATACCCACTTCTGTAATAGCCATGAGGCAAACCATAGCCATGCAGCAGCATGTAGCCAATTTCAATGCCGCCGATATTTTCCTGCCCACGCTTATAGCCACTTTTATTGCCTTCCTATCAGGTATGATCATCGTAGCCACAGTGCAGCGCATCAACCTGTTCCGGCTGCCGGTTCTGCTGTTTGTCGGTGGTTTCCTGGGACTGATTGCATTGCTTCATTACTCACTGGCAGGTATGCCTGCCGACAGGATGAACCAGACCATAGGCGCCATAGGCAGCACGGTGATACTCAGCATCATCATTTTGTTTGTAACCGCCGGAATGCTCAAGCGGCAACATGTGTACGACAACTTTATTGAGGGCGCCAAAGAAGGGTTTACGGTAGCGGTGCGCATTATACCTTATCTCGTGGCAATGCTTATGGCAATCAGTATATTCCGCACCTCCGGATGCCTGGATTATGTGGTCAACGGCATTGGTAAGGTAGTGGCCATGTGCGGACTGCGCACTGAATTTGTCCCCGACCTGCCCATAGCCCTTATGAAGCCCCTCAGCGGCAGCGGCGCCCGCGGACTGATGGTAGATGTAATGACCAAATACGGTGTTGCCTCCTTCCAGGGCAAGCTGGCTGCTATAATACAAGGATCAACCGAGACCACCTTTTATGTAGTAGCTGTTTACTTCGGCAGTGTGGGCATCAGGAATACCCGCCAGGCCCTTGCCTGCGGCCTTATTGCCGATCTGATAGGGCTGGTTGCGGCTATTATTGTGGGGTATATATTCTTTGCGCCATAGGCAATATGCAGTGATCCAAAAAAGCTTCTTTATGGAATTTGTCTTAATTTTGTGTCTTAGGAACGTTGACAAAATAAATTCCATCATATTGCGAAGTTATATTTCTTTTTTATGAGGGGTAAATCTGCGAATAATGAATTATTTAAAGACTTTTACAACGAAATAAAAATGGAATAGAACGAGTAAGATGATGGGAGTTATTTTGTCATCATTCCTTACTTTTAAAATGCTTCTGTGAGATATTTTTTATTGATTGTTTTTATAGCATTCGCACTGAATGTAAGCGGGCAAAGTTCCGGGCAAAATAACAAGCAGGTACAGGATACCGGCCGCCATATGCCTGTTGCAACATTTGATCTGAACAAGTATATAAGTGAAAACATGCAATACCCAGATAGCGCCAAGGCGCATAATATAGAGGGTCGTGTGGTGGTAAAATTTGTGGTGGATGTAGATGGCAGCATTACCGATTGTAAGATTATGAAAGGAATAGACAAAGATTGCGATGATGAGGCACTGAGGGTGGTAAGGGCAATGCCCCGCTGGAAGCCGGGTACTATAGATGGCAAACCGGTGAAAGTATTCTTTACATTGCCCATTGTTTTTAAACTGGATTGATTTTTTAAAACCATAAATTTTATGAAGCATTTTTTATTGATTGCCTCCCTGTTTATCACTATTCAGGCAAATGCACAAAACGGTACTGAAAAAGTGATTAGGAACGTTGATTAAATAAAGTACTCAATGTTGCGAAGTTATTTTTCTTTTTTATGAGGCATGCCTGCAAAGGCACGAGCGTAGCTCCTCTGCGAATAGTGAGCCATTTAAAGCCTGCACTAATATAGTAAGTTCGATACCATAATCCCTTTTTTAAACGATTATTATAATTGGTTCAATGGAAATCCCGAAGGGATTGAATGTTTATAGAAATATATCAATAAAGTTGCGTTGATGCTGACTGCGTGCCATCATAGCTTCAGCGGAGGCGCAAGGCATCCCATGTTATGAAGCTGAAAAGTGAATATGCTGAACAAATTAGTATCGGTATGTAATACTTGTGGGTGTTACTGTTGCCCTCGGTGGTCGGGATTTATAATCAAATGTCGTTCATTTAAGAAAGCCTGAAAGGGCTTTAAAATGAATAGCCGGTGGTGAAACCACCGGTAATCTGTCCTGATTGCCGACCCCATAGCGGGTCGAATGTAGGTTTGGAAACGCTAAAAAACCTTAGCTAAACGGCATTGTATTGTGAAGTAAGTGCTGCCTCGTAGAGGCAATCTGTTTGTAGAATTTGGATAGATAAAACGATGGATGCCCCGTAGGTGGCTATCCTACCCGCGAATAGG
>CAILLK010000002.1 GCA_903835005.1 uncultured Bacteroidota bacterium
GGCGCAATAGCCGCCGCCGCCGGTAAGCGTATATACTGTCGGCAAAGGGTTGATCGTGATCAGCTGGCTGCCTGCCATGTTGCTGGTGCAACCTGTAGTCGCATTGATGCCAACCGCTGTATACGATCCTGCCGCTGTCTGTAGTCCGAAGGATATCGATGACCCTGAACCTGCAGTCGGTGTTCCTGTAGTCACCGATCCGTTATATAACTGATAGTTGACTCCTGAGGTTGAACCGGTCAGACCTACTGTTACACCTGTGCCTCCTGAGCAGTAATTCCCACCACCGCTTACATTAAATGTAGGTGGTAGCGGATTGATAAATACCGTTACGCTGCCAGACATACTTGATGTGCAACCGGTAGTGGCATTAGTTGCCACAATAGTATAAATACCTGCTAGTGTCTGGTTACCAAAGCTAATTGGGCTGCCCGTACCAGAGGCGCCGCCTATTAAAGTGGTGCCGTTGAATAACTGGTAATTAACGCCTGAATTGGAACTGCCAAGGCCTACAGGCACACCAGTACCGCCTGAACAATAACCGCCACCGCCAGTCATACCAAAGGATGAAGGTAATGCAAGAACAGTTACGGAGACACTTCCGGTCATATTATTGGTACACAATATTGATGTATTAGTAGCTACAACAGTATAGGAACCTGACGCCGTAACCAGACCAAAGTTTATTGCCCCCCCTGTTCCGGCAACTGCCGACCCGACAGCAGTAGAACCCAGCATCAGCTGATAATTGACACCAGACTGAGATCCGCTCAAGCTAATGGTTACTCCTGTGCCACCAGCGCAATAAGCCCCGCCGCCAGATACACTAACAGAATAAGCTGTAGGCAGAGGGCTAAGTGATATTATCGCAGAGCCCGACATAACATTCGTACATGATGTTACTGTATTAATTGCTGAAACTGTGTAAGTACCTGCAGTGGACTGTAAGCCAAAACTGATGGGACTGCCTGTTCCTGATACTGTTGCACCACCTACGGGTGAGCCCCCCAGCAATAACTGATAATTGGTTCCAATTGTTGAGCCCGATAGTCCGACTACTACTCCAGAGCCACCAACGCAGAAGCTGCCGGTAGCTGGCGTAACCGAATACGCTGTTGGCAAAGGATTTGTACTGACTGAAACACTGCCGGTCATTGTTGCATTACAGAATGTCGAAGCATTCGTTGCGAAAACGGTATAGGTCCCGGTTGCGGTCTGCAATCCGAAACTTATCGCACTTCCGGTACCTGCAACTGCTGTGCCTGTAGGTGCGCCTCCAACATACAACTGGTAATTAACACCAATAGTTGATGACGAAAGACCTACTGTTACACCTGTACCACCTATACAATAAGATCCGCCACCGGTAACAATATATGCCGCAGGTAAAGGATTGATGGTAACTACCGCAGTACCCGACATAGTATTGGCACAGGCGGTACTGTAGGCTGCAATGGCCGTATAGGATCCTGCCGCATAAGTACTTGTACCGAAAGAGATGGAACTTCCCGTACCTGTGGCAGTACCTACAATGGATACTCCATTAAACAATGTGTAACTTACTCCTAGCCCTGAACCGCTTAATCCTATTGGAACTCCGGTTGTGCTGCCAGCACAATATGCGCCGCCACCTGTCATTGTAAAGGACGATGGAGGAGCTGTAACATTAAATATAAGTGTAGTGATGCAACCTGTTGAAGTTGCAGTAAATGATATGGTAGCAGTACCAATGGAAACTCCTGTCACAACGCCAGTAGAACTGATTGATGCCACAGATGGAGCAGAACTGGACCATGTACCGCCGCCCGCTGTTGCATCGGATAAGGTAGTTGGAAAACCCACACAAACACTTGCCGCACCAGTAATAGGCGCATCTGCATTTACAGTCATTGACTGTGTAATATAACAACCCGTTGGCATGGTATAGGTAATAACCACACCTCCACCACTTACCCCTGTTACAATACCTCCCGAAACAGTAGCCAGACCTGTGCTGCTGCTGGTCCAGGTTCCGCCGGTTGTTGCATCACTCAATGTAGTACTTGCACCGGAACATACTACGGAACTTCCTGTTATAGTTGCAGGATTTGCCACGACTGTCACTGGCAAGGTAACTGAGCAGCCCGAAGGGATAGAATAGGATATGGATCCTGATCCAAGCGAAACACCTGTAATGCTTCCTGTTGAAGGGTTGATAGATAAAATTCCACTGCTGCTTGCCCATGTACCACCTGAAGTAGCATCATAAGCAAGTCCACCACTTCCGAGGCAAACAGAACTTGTGCCTGTGCCAAGGGTAATACCAGAGAGAACGCTTACAGTAACCGGAATAAACGAGGCACAACCTGAACCCAGTGTATAACTTAGATTAGCAGTACCTGAGGCTATTCCTGTTGCTACACCACCTGAAGATATTGAACTGATGGCTGTATTGCTGCTGCTCCATGTGCCACCTGTAGTTACATCGCTGAATGATGAAGTACTCCCTGATATAATACAAGGATTTCCTGTTATTGCTGCTGGTGTCGGATTATCAGATACTGTAACAGTGGTTGCCGTTGATGTTGACCCTCCCGATGTAGCTGTAACACTGTAGACACCCGCATTGGCACTTGTAATTGAAGGAATAGAGATGGTTGCAGTGGTAGCTGTAAACCCTGCAGGTCCGCTCCAGCTGAATGTTGGGCTCGAAGCAGATGAACTGGCTGTAAGCGTTAAAGTTGAACCATCGCAGACGGTTGTTGCGCCAGTTACTGTGGGCGGTGCTGTACCCGTCAGCCATACCTGAATTTCTCTGTGATTCGGATTACTGCTTCCGGCTACGGTCTGAAACTGCAGTTGCGTTGTGGTTACCGGAGGAAAAGTAATTGAATCCTCAGTACAGGTACTGGTCACAGAGTAGGTATAAAAAGTAACCCAGGCCGATCCGTTCCAGTATTGCATTGTACAATTAAGCATTGGCCTGTTACTTTTATAAAGCACTATTTTATTAAAAGTTACAGCCGTTGACCAGGTATAGTTTATCCAGCCATTTGTTGTCACCCATCCCCATGGTGTTGCAGAACTCGTACAAGTCCCGGAATTGGCGGCAATAACCCCATCATTGTAATTGGAGGCTGCATAAGTTGTTGCCCCTCCACCAGAATGGGAAGCAACAGCAGAAAGCGCAACGTTTACCTGTGCATACCCTGATAAGCTAAGGGTAACTGCCAGCAAGAGAAAATAGATGTTTTTCATAAACTTTTTTTTAGTAGCTCGATTCTTTATTCAACATATAAAATGAACAACACAATGAAAGGACAAACTGCCCTGCCAGATGCTTTTTTTTGCTGAATAAAAATTGGCTACTAAGATAATATTTTTTTAAGAAACCTTTCAAACTAGTCCAAATTTACTTTATTTATATTATGTCAATTAATATTTAAAAAATTGAAATTCTATTACATATACATAACTAATAATTAACAAATATACTACCGCTGCAATAAATAATTGTTAGTTAATTACATAATTCGCATGCAAAATATTTAATAATAATATATCCTTATCTAAAGCAAATCTTTAATCATAAAAATTTACCTGTTTATAATCCCGGATTAGAATTACCATTTTTCTCATTAAAAAGCATAATAAACGCTCTTTAACAGATAACATTTCAGTTAAAATCAGCGCCTGCAGTATCAGAACAGAATTAAATAAATCAGGCTTTCCTTAAGTATGAGGAAAGCCTGATCTCCGGAAAAATATCAGCCGGATTATTGTTCTACTACAAAATGGAATACCCTGTTCTCGCTGGCTGATTGCAGGTTAAGCAGATACATACCGTTGGCCAGATTGCCTGTCAGTTGAATCTTCTCATTGATTTCACCATTATGTGTCATTACTTTCTGGTTGTAAATCACCTGTCCTATCATATTCACTACCTGAAGTGTTACTTCCTCATCTGCTGAACTTACTGTACCTTTTATGGTAAACTGCCCGTTGTTCGGATTAGGTATCAATGTGAGATTGCTGCCTGCAACTGTTACAGGTTTCACACCCACATTTGCAACATGCAATGTAACGGAGTTAAAGCCTGTGAGACCAGAACAGCCGCCTGTGCTTACCACCTGGCAGGTAATTGAATCGCCGTTGGCAAAACTAACACTGGTCAGTGTATTGCCGGTAGCGCCTGGTATCACCACGCCGTTATCGAGCCAGGTGATTACCGGTGATGGTCCGGCATTCACAATATTTGCTGTAAGTGTTACAATCTCACCAGCCGCAATATTGATACCCGGGTTAACTGAGATAGTTACAACCGGTGTTACCGGAGCATCTACTATCATGGCTATATGGCTTGTACTGGCTGTATTTTCGAGACGGCAATTGTAGTTGCTAGTCATCACACAATACAGATTATCGCCATTTGCTGGTGCATAGCTGAATGAAGATGCAGTGCTCACCGCAAAGCCATTCTTCAGCCATACAAATGTGGGTGCGGTACCACCATAGGTATAGGACGCTGTATAGGTTACGCTGGTACCCATACATACCTCGGTGCCCGGATCAATTGATGCTGTTATAATTGGAGTCTCCTTGGGTTGCACTGTCATTGTTAATGAACCAGTTGCACTGGATGGCATAGCGCAATTTGCGTTGCTCACCATTGTAACACTTACGACATCGCCGTCAAGTGGTATGTAATTGTAAGTACTACCAGCACCAACAAATGTGCCATTAATAGTCCATTGGTAGGTCGGGGCAGACCCGCCATTTACTGAAAGAGCGGTAAACAGGGTATAGGTTCCCGAACATATTGTATCGCCTGCAGTGTTGGATACAGTAACAAGTGGAGTAACCAATGGATTAACTGTTATAGTTGCTGATCCGCTCATAATAATTGAACATCCTGTTGTGGCATTTGTTCCCATTACAGTATATGAACCATCAGCTGTCTGATACCCGAAATCAAGTGGCCCCCCGGTACCTGTAAGTGCACTAATGGAACCTGCCGGACCAGATAAATTATAGATTACACCAGCTGCAGAACTGCTTAAACCAACATGCTCTCCTGCACCACCTGCACAGTAGTTACCTCCGCCGGTAACTGAATAAGTGGCAGGCAGCGCGTTAATGCCAACAATTTTATAACCAGTCATTGTGCTTGTACATCCCGTAATGTCGTCAGATGCAACTACGGTATAAGTGCCCGGTGCAGACTGTAAGCCAAACGTTATTGGAGTGCCCGATACGCCACCTACTCCTGTTCCGGCAGCAGTTGCACCTACATATAACTGGTAAGTGATTCCGGATGCTGATCCGCTCAGGCCCACATTCACACCTGTGCCGCCGGGACAATAATTGCCGCCGCCGGTTACAGGATATGCTGCTGGTAATGGGTTAATTGCAACCGCAGAGCTGCCTGTCATTACAGATGTGCAGCCTGAGCCAGACGTTGCTTTTACTGTATATGTGCCTGCGCCGGTTACTGATCCGAAACTGAAGGAGGTCCCTGTCCCATCCATCGCGCTGCCCGTAGATGTACCACTATTCCATAGCTGGTAGCTTACACCAAGTGAGGATCCGCTCAGGCCAAGTGCTATACCTGTCCCCCCTGCACAATAACTGCCGCTGCCGGTAATAGCATACAATGCAGGTAATGGATTAATCACTACCGTTGCCGAGCCTGCCATATTGCTGCTGCAGCCTGTGGTATTATTGGTACCCACCACTGTATATGCCCCTGCCGTTGTCTGCAATCCGAAGTCGATAGCCGCTCCGGTGCCGGGTATCGGTAATCCAACCGCTATGCCGCCCGGGGCATATAGCTGGTAATTGATCCCTGCATTCGTGCCGCTTAGACCTACATGTACTCCTGTGCCTCCGCTGCAGTAATTGCCGCCCCCGGTTACTGTATGTACTGCCGGTAGCGGACTGATCACTACATTAAGGCTTGGTGTCATGTTGTCACTGCAGCCAGTCGTGGTATTGGTTGCATGTATTGTATAAGTGCCGGTACCTGTTACATAGCCGAAACTCAGGCCTGAACCTGTACCTGATGCTGGTGTGCCTATGGCTACAGGTCCATTGTATAACTGGTAGCTGATGCCCATATCCGAGTTGCTCAGCATCATCCCTACTCCGCTGCCACCTGTGCAGTAGCTGCTCGATGTACCTGATGCTGTGTATACCGTCGGCACAGGATTTATCCCAACCGTTACTGAGCCTGTCATTGTGTTCTTGCAGCTTGTGGCTGTAGCCATAGCTGTTATTGAATAATTGCCAGCAGCTGTCTCCAGTCCGAAGTCAAGTGCGGATCCTGTACCCCCGATTGCTAATCCAATTGGTATGCCACCTATATTGATCTGGTAATTTACGCCTGCATTTGAGCCGCTAAGCATAACATGTACACCGGTACCACCTGCACAGTAATTCCCGCCACCTGTTACTATATACGGTGTTGGCAATGGATTAATGCCCACATTCACACTCCCTGTCATCAGCGCCATACAACCTGTGCCCGAATTAGTGGCCATTACTGAATAAGTGCCTGTGGCCGACTGCGGACCAAAGTCCAGGCCGCTGCCGCTGCCGGGAAGTGAGGCGCCAACCATTGAGGTGCCGTTATACAACTGGTATATCGCAATCGGGTCTGATCCGCCAAGCGTAATATCTGCACCTCCGCTTCCTGCACAATAGTTGCCGCCTCCACCTATGGTAAAGCCGGCAGGCAAAGGATTGATACTTATTAAGGCGCTGCCAGTCATTGTATTGGTGCACCCGGTGACTGTGTTCGTGCCTATTACTGTGTATGTGCCGCCTGCGGTTACACTGCCAAAACTGATGGCGCTGCCGCTGCCTGAAACACTGCTGCCTGATGGCGCACTACCGGTAAAAAGGCTATAGACTGTGCCGGTTGATGAGCCGTCGAGACCGATGACTGTGCCGGTACCACCTGCACAGTAACTGCCGCCGCCGGTTACATTAAATGCTGCAGGTAGCGGGTTAGTGCCTACTGTGGCGCTGCCGGCCATCATATTAGTACAGCTCGTGCCGCTGGTTGCAATAACAGTATAGCTTCCTGTTATTGTCTGTAAGCCAAAGCTGATGGCTGATCCGGTGCCCGGTACCGGGGTACCCATTGGCGCTGAGGCGTCGAACAACTGGTATAATACACCTGCTGCAGAATTGCTCATACCTACATTCACTCCTGTGCCGCCAATGCAGTAATTGCCACCACCGGTTACATTATATACAGTGGGCAAAGGCTGTACAGAAACTGTAGCGCTGGTCAACATGTTATTGCTGCAGCCGCTGCCAGTGTTCACACCTACTACCGTGTATGTGCCCGGCGTTGTTTGGGCTCCGAAACTTATCGGAAGCCCTGTACCGGTAACTGTTATACCGGCGGAAGTAGGACCATTGTATAGCGTATAGCTGACACCTGCATTGGAACTGTCAAGACCCAGTATCACTCCGGCGCCGCCTGGGCAGTAACTGCCGCCTGGCGACATCGCCTTTGGTACAGGTAAGGGATTAACTGCTAATGTTGCTGTACCTGCCATGCTGGCGGTGCAGCCTGTCGATGTGTTTGTCGCCGTCACTGTATAGAATCCAGCTGCTGTTCTCGCTCCGAAGTCTATTGCACTGCCAATACCGGATACCGGAGCGCCGGAAGGAATGCCCCCTGTAATCAACTGGTAAGACATTCCTATGCTTGAACTACTCAGTCCAATATGTATGCCTGTGCCGCCCGCACAATAACTTGTAGCCGTTTGTGTAACGGTATAAACCGATGGTAGCGGGTTGATGGAAATGTTCACACTCCCTGACATATTATTCTGGCAAAAGCTGCCTGGTGTTATTGCAGTAATGGTATACGTTCCTGAGGCGGTTTGTGCACCGAAATCAAGTGCAATACCCGTACCCGGTAGCAGTGACCCTACTGGCAGACCTCCATTATATAATTGATAATTGACACCTGACACTGATGAACTTAGTAATACATGTTCGCCACCTGCGCCTGAACAATAGGTTCCGCCACCGGTAACTGAGAATACTGCCGGCAACGGATTGATGGATATCGATGCGCTTCCTGCCATAGTATTGGTACATCCGGTTGATAGTACAGTTGCAATTATGGTATAGGTACCGCCTGCTGTTAACGGGCCATAGGTCAATGGACTACCAGTGCCTGCCAGAGGTGATCCTGAAGCAATAGCTCCGTTATATAGCTGGTACATAACTCCTGTTACAGAACCACCTAGGCTTACTGTAAGCCCGGTGCCGCCGCTGCAGTAACTACCCCCGCCTGTTATTGAAAACTGCACAGGCAATGTATTGACATTAACTGCCACGTTGCCCGACATAACACTGGTACAGCCCGTGAAAGGATTGGTGGCTACTACTGAATCTCTTGAACTAGCTGTCGTTTGGGTACCAAATGAGATCGCTGTTCCTGTACCTGTGACAGGTGCACCTACAGCGCCTGCTGTATTGTACAATTGATAACTGAAGCCTGTATTTGAAGAGGAAAGACCAATGGTAACCCCCGATGTTCCGGCGCAATAGCCACCACCACCGGTAAGCGTATAAACTGTTGGCAGCGGGTTAATGGTAATCAGCTGGCTGCCTGCCATATTGCTGGTACAGCCCGTAGTTGCGTTGATAGCAACTGCCGAATAAGAACCTGCTGCTGTCTTCAATCCAAAAGATATTGCGGATCCTGAACCTGCTGTTGGTGTTCCAGAAATGACTGATCCGTTGTATAACTGGTAATTTACACCTGTTGTTGATCCGGTCAGGCCAATTAAAACCCCTGTTCCGCCTGAGCAGTAACTGCCGCTGCCAACTTCAGTGACATTGAATGTAGCAGGAAGCGGATTAATAACAACTGAAACACTTCCCGACATATTTGCAGTGCATCCGGTTGTGGCATTAATAGCAACAACTGTATAGGTACCGGCCAGAGTCTGGTTACCGAAAGTGACTGAACCGCCTGTTCCTGAAGCGCCGCCTATATAGGTAGTGCCATTGTATAACTGGTAATTGATGCCTGAGTTAGAACTACCAAGGCCCACGGGTACACCGGAACCACCTGCACAATACCCGCCGCCTCCGGTAAGGCCGAATAAATTGGGTAAGGGTGAAATTGTTATGGCTATACTGCCGCTCATACTATTTGTACATAATGTCGTTGTATTTGTTCCAATGACTGTATACGACCCGGCTGTTGTCTGAAGTCCGAAACTGATAGATGTCCCGGTTCCGGCTACAGGTGAACCAATAGCAGTAGAGCCCTGCATCAACTGGTAGTTCACGCCGATCTGTGATCCAAGCAGCCCAACAGGTACGCCCGCACCACCTGCACAATAAGTACCTCCGCTGCCAACGGTCATCGTATAGGCAGTTGGCAGAGGGTTAGCTGTAATTACTGAAGTACCCGACATTATATTCGTACAGGAGGTTGCAGTATTAATTGCCGATATTGTATACGTACCTGCTGTTGTCTGGCTGCCAAAGCTGATAGAACCTCCAGTTCCTGCTACAACTCCACCAACCGGAGAGCCGCCAAGCAATAACTGGTAATTAGTTCCGATTGATGAACCCGAAAGTCCGATTACTACCCCTGTCCCACCAGAACATACACCTCCTGAAGATGGTGAAATTGAAAACGCTGTTGGCAGCGGGCTGGTACTGACTGTTACGCTGCCGGTCATTGTTGAAGTACAGAAAGTTGTTCCATCGGAAGCCACTACTGTATAGGTCCCGGTTGTTGTCTGCAAACCAAAACTTATTGCACCTCCTGTACCTGCAATCACTGAACCAGTTGGCGAACCATTAACATACAACTGATAATTTACACCAATTGAAGAAGTGGCAAGTCCTACAGCCGCACCTGTACCACCTATACAATATGACCCTCCACCGGTAACAACAAATGTAGCTGGTAACGGATTGATAGTGACTACGGCAGAACCCAGCATGGTGGCTGCACAGGCTGAACCATAGGCTGCAATAGCAGTATAGGAACCTGCTGCATATGTACTTGTTCCAAACGAGATTGTACTACCTGTACCTGTAGCTGTTCCAATAATTGATGCCCCGTTAAATAAAGTGTAAAACACACCAGGACCCGATCCACTTAAACCAATTGGCACGCCGGTGATACTGCCTGCACAATAGGCACCACCACCTGTCATAGTGTAGGAGGATGGTGGTGGAGTAACATTGAACGTAAGTGTGGTAACGCAACCAAGCGAGGTTGATGAAAAAGATATTGTAGAAACGCCGATGGATGCGCCTGTTACAACACCCGACGAACTGATTGTTGCTACAGTTGGCACTGAACTGGACCATAACCCTCCTCCAGGTGTTGCATTTGATAAGGTTGTTGAAAAGCCGCTGCATACACTAGGTGTGCCCGTTATTGGAGCATCCGCATTTACCGTTACTGTTTTTATCGAAGCACAACCGGTTCCGCCTGAAGTTGCATAGGATATTACTGTTGTACCACTTCCGGCTCCGGTAACAATTCCACTGGAAACAGTAGCTGCAGATGGATTGCTGCTCGACCAAGCACCTCCTGTGGTGCCATCAGTCAGCGTTATTGTTGATCCTGCACAAACTACAGCTGATCCCGAAATGGCCGCTGGTAAAGGATTAACTGTAAACTGAGCTCCGGCTAATCCACATCCGAATCCCAGGTCATAAGATATGTTTGTAGTCCCGAGAGATACCGGAGTCACTACTCCGGTTGATGAATTAATTGTTGCTACACCTGGTGCAGTACTTGTCCATGTTCCGCCGGCATATGTATTTGTAAGAGTTGGCGCCCCGCCGATACAGCCACTCAGAGAACCTCCTATGGCAGACGGTATCGGATTTACTGTTACAGTAACATTAGCATTAGTGCCTCCACATGGGCTACTTAATCCATAAGTAATTATCGTTGTTCCGGGGCTGATCGCTGTAAAAATACCAAGAGCCGGATCTATTGTTCCAACTGAGGTATTACTGCTGCTCCATGATCCGCCAGAAGCACCGGTTGCATCAGCAAGTGTTGTAGTTGCACCAGGGCATAATGAAGTAGTACCGGTTATTGTTCCCGGTGCCTGGCATAGAATAGTTATAACCACATTACCATTACCTGTGGTGGAAGCAATACTGCTGGTAGTACTTGTACCACCATTATAAGACCCGCCGCCGCCGCCGCCATAAAACGTACTGCCGTTTCCGCCGCCGCCACCGCCACTATAGCCGCCGCCGCCGCCGCCACCAGATGCGCCGCATTGCCCCTGGGCACCTCCTCCACCACCAAAACCGCCTGATCCGTCGCTTGCCAGAGTTCCGCCATAAGAACCACCGGCACCGCCACTTAGGGGGGTTGATCCGCCTACTGCATTAGAACATGCAGCTGCATTATGACCAGCAGCTCCATTCGACAGCCAGCCGGCCCCTCCTGCCCCATAATCTGGAAAAGCAGGTGCGGTCCCGCCGCTTCCCGCAACCCCGCCATCAGCACCGCCTGCAGGCCCTGCCGTACCATTATTAGTCAAACTGGCATTGGTACTTGCTCCGGTACCACTAAAACCGGCACCACCGCCACCACCAGCGGCTATCATCGGAAGGCTTGTAGATGCATTGTCCCATACAAAAGAACCACCACCCCCACCACCTAAGTTTGTCCTGGTAGTTGGTTGCTGACCCACCATGATACTTAATGTATGGCCAGGTATTACCGTAAAGACACCATACTCAACTGCGCCAAAACCTCCATTATAATAACTTGAGTTCCCACCCTGTGCTCCGGTAGCTGATATCCCTATACTGGTAACACCGGCAGGTATTGTGTAAGTTACAACTGCACCAGTGTAGGTATAAGTAGTAGACTGGGCTACTGCCGTTTGACTAAATACTAAAAGTGCACAAACTAGCTGAAATAGATTATTTTTTTTCATATTAATACAATTTATATTTGCAATACATTATAGATAATCACTTTCCAAAACTGATATTAGTCATATCGGGATAAAAAATCACAGAGTGTTTAAAAAAGCAATAATGTGCAACCAAATTAAGTCAAAAATAATTAGAAACCTTATTTCACTTCACTTTTTTTCTATTTAATTTTCACTAATAGTTTTCGAAATTATTGATTTCCAACTTTTTATAAATGTTATTAATCTTTAGCAATTTTAAATCCTTCTTTTTTAATTTAAAGTTAGTATTTATCATTATTATCTAAAATTAAATTCAAATCAGTATACATATACTTATATCTACTGCATAATGGGAAATTATTATTATAGAATTATTCACTATTTGTTTAGGGCGCAATCCGCTAAATATATATAGGCGTATAAAAACAGCCAGATGTTAGTAGATCATTTACATATATATTACCATCAACTAATAGTGGGAATGAAAGCTGATATCATCAAAAAAAATCAGGCTTCCCTGTTGAAGGAAAGCCTGATTTAAGATATTAAATGCTTATGATCTTATTGCTCAATTACAAAGTGAAACACTTTGCTTTCACTGCCAGATCTGAGATTCAGTAGATACATCCCGTTTGAAACTGCATTCATCTGAATACGCTCATTAATTTCACCATTGCCTGCAGTAATATTTCTTGAATAAACAACCTGTCCAAGCATATTTACCACTTCAATAGTCACTTCATCATCAGTATTCGTACCTAAATTACCTTTTAATGTAAAATTACCGTTATTCGGATTAGGTATAAGTACCACATCGCTGCCAGATAATGACACTGGTTTTACTCCGACATTTGCAACATGCATGGTAATTGAATTAAAGCCCAACAGCCCGGAACAACCGCCGCTGCTAAGAACCTGACAGGTGACTGAATCTTTATTGTTAAAAGCATTATTGCTATAGGTTGAATTGGTAGCTCCTCCTACAGGTATACCGTTTATCAGCCACTGATAGGTAGGCAGCGGACCGCCATTCACCACTGCAGCAGTAAGAGTTACAGTTTCTCCGTTTGAAATATTAAACCCGGGGCTTGCTGTAATGGTAACTACGGGCAGAGCTGGTACATCAACCACCATATTGATATGGGCACTGCCTGCATTATCTGCAAGGCGGCAGTCATAATCACTGGTCATAACCACATAAACGGCATCACCATTGGCTGGAGTATAACTGAAGGTAGACAATGTTGCACCAGGTACTGCTGCGGCATCCTTAAACCACTGGTAAGCAGGTGTTGGACCACCATAAGTTGGTGTTGCTGTATAGTCAACTACTGTACCCTGGCATACAACATCTCCTGGAGCGGCAGTAACTGTTACGAAAGGAGTTTCTTTAGTATTAACGGTCATTACAACATCGGTATTGGCTGTTGCAGGCATTGCGCAGGTAGCATCACTCGTAAGTGTAACTGATACCACATCTCCGTTTAATGGTACATAAGCATATGATACACCTGTTGCAGCTGGTGTTCCATTAACAGCCCACTGATACATCGGACCAACACCACCTCCAGAAGGATTTGCAGTAAAAGTTGTAAAAGTCCCTGAGCATACAGTATCGCCCGTACCTGATGTTGTAATCAATACTGACGGTACTACAATTGGATTGATAACAATAGTAACACTGTCTGACATATAATTAGTACAGCTTGTCGTGCTGTTAGTGCCTAATACTGAATAGGTACCTGCCAGTGTCTGCAAGCCGAAACTGATCGGACCACCTGTACCAGACATTGTCAGCAATGAAGAAGATCCATTATACAATGTATAGTTTACACCTGTTGCAGAACTGCTTAATCCCACCGATACACCTGTACCTCCTGCACAATAATTTCCACCACCTGTTAAACTGAATGCTGTTGGCAGTGCATTAACTACAACAACTGCAGTGCCCGACATTGTGTTCGAACATGCGGTAGCTGTATTGGTTGCAACAACTGTATAAGAGCCGCCTGCAGTCTGAAGTCCGAAATTTATCGGTGAACCTGAAATCCCTGCCATAGCAGTGCCTACCGCTGTACTTCCATTGTACAACTGGTAGTTTACACCTGTTGTAGAACCACTTAATCCAACATTCACCCCCGATCCTCCAGGACAGAAATTACCACCTCCTGTAATTGAGAAGATTGATGGCACAGCATTTATAGTTATTACAGAACTTCCAGACATAGTATTCGAACAACTTGTTATGGTACTGGTAGCAATAACAGTATAGGTTCCTGCTGCTGTCTGAGGGCCAAAACTGATTGATGATCCGGTACCAAGAACAGGGCTTCCTACCGTTGCAGTGCCCCTCATTAACTGGTATTCGGTAGCAAGGGCAGAACCGCTTAATCCCAGGGTAATTCCGGTGCCACCTGCACAATAAGCGCCTCCGCCTGTAGAAGTATAGGAAGAAGAAGGTAATGCATTAATTACAATTGTTGCAGAGCCCGACATATTATTAATACATGTTGTCAGAGTATTGGTAGCAACAACTGTATAAGTTCCTGAAGCAGTCTGCAGACCGAAGCTTATAGGGCTACCTGTACCTGCTACCGAATCTCCGGTAAAAGTCAATCCGTTATATAGCTTGTACATAATACCGGTATTTGAACCAGCAACGCCAACATTTACACCAGCACCTCCTGCACAATAATTACCGCCACCTGTTACAGCATATACTGTCGGTAATGCATTAATAGCAACAGTAACTCCTGGAGCCATATTTACAAAACAACCGGTGCTGGTATTGGTAGCCACAATTTGATAGGAACCAGGGAAAGTAATGTATCCGAAACTTAAAGCGGATCCTGTACCTGCTTCAGCAGGGCCTACTGTGGTAGTACCATTGTAAAGCTGATAATTTGTACCCACATTTGATCCGTCGATAGAAACATGAACACCTGCCCCACCTGCGCAATAACTGCTTGATGTGCTAACTACAGTATGGATAACCGGAAGCGGATTAATTATAATAGTTGCACTGTCAGTCATAACCTGGGTACAACCCGTAACTGCATTAGTAGCCTGAACATAATATACACCGCCTGTAGTATCCAACCCGAAATCAAGAGCCATTCCTGTACCTGCAAAAACAGATCCGGTTAAAACACCTGCTTTTTTCAATTGATAATTGATACCTGAATTTGATCCGCTCAGCATAATATGAACGCCTGTTCCACCTGAACAATAAGCGCCGCCACCTGCTACTAAATAAGTATTAGGTAATGAATTAATAGTAACAGAGGCCGTTCCTGTCATCATATTGGTACAGCTATTAGCAAGATTGGTAGCCATTATAGAATAGGTACCTGCTGCTGTTACCGGTGAGAAAGAAATACTGCCGCCTCCGGTAATGATCGGTCCTGTTGGAGTTCCGTTTACCAGCTGGTATTTTGCAGTTGCATCTGATCCGCTTAGGTTTATCGTTACTCCGGTACTTCCGGCACAATAGGAACCACCACCTGATACTGTATAAACTGCGGGAAGCGAATTAATAGTAATTGACTGGCTGCCTGTCATTGCAGTAGTGCATGTGGTGGCTGTATTGGTTGCAACAACTGTATAAGTACCACCAGCAGTCTGCAAACCAAAATTAATCGGCGTTCCTGTCCCCCCTACCAAAGTGCCAACCGGTGTAGTACCTCCGGTTACCAGTTGATATTCAGTACCAACCGCTGAACCATCTAACCCGATAGTCAATCCGGTACCTCCGGCACAATAAGAACCGCCACCAATGACGTTAAATGGTGAAGGCAATGCATTGGTACCTACAACCGCCATACCACTCATGGTATCTGTACAAGTAGTGGAACTACTTGTGGCAATTACTGTATAAGGGCCTGTAACGGTTTGAAGGCCAAAAGATAGTGGCAGGCCTGAACCGGCAATTGCCGCACCCATTGGGGCACCTGCATTCATCAGCTGATAACTGATACCTAAGTTCGAATTGCTGAGGCCAATATTCACACCAGTACCACCAAGGCAATAGTTACCACCACCGGTAACATTATAAACCAAGGGAAGTGAATAAATCGAAACAGTTGCAGAACCAGACATATTAGCTGAGCAACCTGTAGTTGGATTATTTGCCACAACCGTATAAATTCCGGGAGTAGTCAGTGTTCCAAAGGTTATGGACGAGCCACCAACACCTGGTACTAAACCACCAACCGCTGTAAGCCCGTTATATAACTGATAATTAACTCCGGCATCAGTCGGGTTAACGCCTATAGAAACGCCACCTGTACCCGGGCAATACCCGCCGCCACCTGTAACAGGATGAACTGCTGGTAAAGAATTAATGGCAACAGGTGCTAAACCCGTCATAGTTGCAAAGCAACCAGTAGTTGCATTGCTGCCAACAATAGTATATGTTCCGGCAAGCGTCTGTGCACCAAAATTCAGAGCAGATGATGTACCTGCTATCGGAGCCCCTTCAGGTGTTGTCCCATTAAATAACTGATAATTAATACCAATTGCAGAACCGGTTAAACCAATAATAACACCGGTCCCTCCGGCGCAATAACCTGTAGCGCTTTCTGTAATTAAATAAGCTGTGGATGGTAAAACATTAACAGATACTATAGCACTACCTGACATATTACTCTGGCAACTACCTATTGCTGTAGTCGCAACTATGGTATAAGTGCCATTACCTGGTTCAAGTCCAAAATCAAGAGCTCCGCTGGTACCGGCTAATGTTGCTCCGGGAGTTCCGTTAAAAAATAATTGATAATTGACACCGGTTGCAGATGAACCTAAACCAACATGCACGCCACCTGTACCAGTGCAATAGGCGCCACCACCGGTTACTGTATATACTGCAGGTAAAGGAGTAACAATTACGGTAGCTCCACCCAGCATACTGTTTGTACATCCGGTAGCTGTGTTTACTGCTGTAACTAGATAAGTACCAGGAGCGGTAACACCATACCAGGTAATTCCGCTACCTCCTCCTGCAACCGGCCCCCCTGAGAGTGTCGCTCCATTGTATAACTGATAATTAACACCAGACTGAGATCCGCTTAATTTTAATGAATCCCCAACACCTCCGAAACAATATGAAGCACTACCTGATAATGTATATTGAGTTGGCAAAGCATTTACAGTTACTATAACATTACCTGCCATAGTAGCAGTACACCCGGTAATTGTGTTGGTTGCTACAACAGAATCTCTTGTACTGCTTGTAGAAATCAAACCGAATGTAATCGGAGAACCTGTACCAGCCATAGGAGCACCAACAGTGCCTGCAGTATTATATAACTGATAATTGATGCCGGTATTGGAAGCAGAAAGTCCGATAGCTACACCTGCAGTACCTGCACAATAACCACCGCCACCTGTCATAGTATAAACGGTTGGCTGTGGGTTAATAGTTACAATAGCGCTTCCTGTCATATTAGATGAACAGGTTGTTGTAGCATTTACCGCAACAACAGAATAAGAGCCTGCAAATAACCTGTTAGGGAAATTAAATCCTGAACCTGTACCGGCAATAGTTGTATCCAGTATGGTTCCACCTCTGTAAAGCAGATAATTTACTCCAGTCTGTGATCCACTTATATTAATATTGACGCCCGTGTTTGTACCTGCACAATAAACGCTTGTTCCCGGGTTAGTAACAACAAATGTTGCTGGCAAAGGATTAATGGTAACGCCTACCGATCCAGACATATTTGAAGTGCAACCTGTAGTAGTGCTGAGCGCAGTAACCGAATAGGTTCCGGCCAGAGTCTCATTCCCGAAATTTATTGCGCTGCCAGTACCAGATGCGGCGCCAACAAGGGTACCACTGTTATACAGGCTATAGCTCGTACTTGGTGAAGAACTTGCCAGACCTACTGCAACACCGCTGCCGCCTGCACAATACATACCGCCACCGGTTACTGAAAAAGCAGGAGGAAGTGCAATGGTTGAAATTGAGACACTGCCTGTCATGTTAAGTACACAACCCGTAAGTACATTTGTTCCGATAACTGTATAGGAACCTACTGTTGTCTGAAGGCCGAAAGAAATAGAAGTAGTAGTACCTGCAACCGGTGATCCGATTGGTGATGATCCGATATATAGTTGATAATTGACGCCCGATTGTGAACCTAAAAGCGAAACAGTTTGACCGCTGCCGCCAAGACAGTAGGCACCTGCAGCATTGGGAGCTGTTGAAGATACAGACACTGTATAGGCGATTGGTAATGAATTCACCGTTATCACTGCCGAACCCGACATTGCCGCTGTACATCCGGTGGAAGTTATGGTTGCAACCACTGTATAGGTTCCTCCTACCGTCTGGTTACCGAAATTCAGCGCTGAACCACTGGTTCCGGTTAGTGGTGAGCCTACCGGTGAGGCTGTTGTACTGCCTGTTGGAGTAAGGAATAACTGATATGTGGTTCCGCTAACTGAATTGGTTAACCCTACAGCCAGGCCTGTACCGCCAGTGCACATGTTACCGCCACCGGTAACAGTATAGATAGTTGGCAACGGACTTGTTGTAACATTCACTGTTGAAATCATTGTTGCAGTACATCCTGTAGTTCCATTAGTTCCTATGATTGAAAACGTTGTGGGACTTGTTGTTATTGTTTGCGACCCGAAACTGAATGCACCACCTGTTCCTACTGATGGAGCCCCAACAGGTGTGCCACCTGCATAAAGCTGATAATTTACACCAATTGTAGAACCGGCTATACCTACAGCCGCTCCGGTTCCACCCAGGCAATATGGGCCTCCGCCGGTCATGGCAAACTGTGTAGGCAACGGATTAACGGTTACCCCTACTGATCCCAGCATTGTAGCAGTACAGGTACCTATTGACCCTTGTACCGTATAAGTACCCGCAGTGGTCTGCGCAACGAAAGATATTGCAGCACCGGTTCCATTAACCGTAGGAGTGATCGCGGTAAAACCGTCATAAAGCGTATACACAACTCCGGTGGTTGAATTATTCAATCCTATAACAGATCCTGTTCCACCGGCACAATAGCCGCCGCCGCCAGTAACTGTGTATGTTGTTGGTAACGGATTTACAGTAACTGTCTTTGTAACCGATGGCCCGCATGCGGGTGTATAACTGATGATAGCTGTTCCACCGCTTACACCTGTTACAATTCCGGTGCCTGAACCTACCGTCGCAACCGAAGGTGCGCCGCTGCTCCATACGCCACCGGCCTGTGCATCAGCAAGAGTTGAAGTTACTCCCTGGCAGAATGCGGCTGTACCGCCGGTAATTGCAGGTGGAGGTGCACACCAGCGGAGTAAAGTACCATTTGCAGGCGGGCTGCAGGCCGCATTAAAGCTGGTATTACTGAAGGTTGAAGTACCTGCAGGCAATGTCTGGAAATCTGAAGTAGTATTACCTATACCTATGGTAGCAGTTGTTGGAACTGAACCTGAATAAGGACCATACCAGAACTCAACAGTGTTGGTTCCTTCATACAATTTGATCTGGAAATTAAGGGTAGCAGTACCGGTAGCGCAACACACGCCCCAGTTCTTCCACTCCATTGTAAAAATACGGCTGCCAACAGTACCGGTAGTCTGGTAATAAGCCGACTGGCTTACACCGTAAAGGCTCGACCACATTGGCATCAGCAGTCCAGCCCCACTTGCTATTGAGCTTAATGAACCTGTTGCATTTGTACCTGAAGGGGAAGCGGCTAAAGCCGAATTGGCAAGTGAAAACCAGCCATTGCTGCTGGCAGAAGCTGCGGTATAAGTTGTACCGCAATACACGAAGCTAAAACCTATGGGAATACTTGTATTTACTCCATTCAGAGTAGTCATTCCGCCCGACGAAATTGCAGTTCCAGTGCCTGAAATCGTAGCATATGAACCTGTTGTAGCCGTTAATCCATAAGATGCTGCTGTTTGTGCATAACCAGCTACACTTAAGCAGCACACCATTAATAATAGATAGATTTTTTTCATACTTTCTTGTTTAAAACTTCCGTTTTTTCATGCTAATTTTCCAAGTAATACGCTGATTACAGACGACAATACCAGATAATTTACCTCTTCAGTATTAAATTATCATGCCAATATCTGCGACCAAGATACGTAAATTCCAATATAAATTTATAATCCTTTCGCTTTTTTTTTGGGTCTTCCTTAATTTGTTGATTAATGCCCTGCAAATGTCCCTCTTTTTGCTTCTCGCCTATACCTGAATATACAATATAATGGGATACACATAAATTTTCTGCACAATTAAAAAGTGTTTCTCTTCATGATGTATTTCCAGTTAGTAATACAGGCGGTCAAATAAGTTGCTATGTTAGTATAACATAAATATATTTATTTCATAACTTAATTACCAGTCCTGGAAATGGCCAACGAATTAAAAACAATGTTCAGGAGATCCGCCAGTACAAAATAGAATTTTATACAAAATAGAACTGCTTTTTCATAAAATTCTACTGCCTAACCACATATTCCTGCAACTGATAGATGTGGCTTAGTATCCACTATAAAAAATCAGCGACCTCCAATCCGGGGCCGCTGATTTAATGGAATGCAATATCCAATTCTTATTGCTCGATAACCATGTGGAATACTTTGTAATCTGAACCTGAACGCAGATTTAAAATATACATGCCGTTAGCAGGATTGTTCAACTGAATTTTCTCATTTAAGTCACCATTATGAACAATGATCTTACCGGAATAAATAACCTGACCAATTACATCCATAACCTCAACAGTCATTTCTTCATCATTTGTTGTACCTAAAGAACCCTTAAGTGTAAACACACCATTGTTCGGGTTAGGAATCAGCCTGATATCCCCACCTGAGAATACAACCGGCTGAACGCCTACACCTGCAAGGATTACTGAAGTACAGCTCCTTCCGATAATTCCAGGGCATCCGCCGCTGCTGGTAACCTCACAACATACCGAATCACCCGTGTTGAAGCCGCTGCCTGTGTATACAGGGAATGTTGCCCCTGGTATTGCAACACCGTTCACAAACCACTGATAGGTTGGAGCCGGACCTGCACTGCTCGCAGTTGCGGTAAAGGTTACTGGTTCTCCTACATTTACATGTCCTGATGGATTTGCTGAAACATTTACAACCGGAGTTGATGGATTATCCACAATCATATTCAGTTGATTGCTGGTACCTGTATTGGCGGTACGGCAATGGTAATTGCTGGTCATTATACAGTAAATAGCATCCCCGTTTGAAGGAACATAAGTATAGGTAGATGTTGAACCAACATTTGAACCGTTCTTAATCCATGAGTAGGTTGGTGCATTACCTCCGCCTGTTTCTGAAGATGTGAAAGTAACTGATGTACCACGACAAACTTCTACTCCAGGATTGGCTGCTATAGTAACTGCAGGTGTAAGTTCTGTATTCACTGTTATGCTCATTTCACTGGTCACGGTAGCAGGCGTTGCACATTGTGCATTGCTGGTCAGTGTTACACTTACCAGATCCCCGTTAACCGGTATGTAATTATATCCATTGCCTACTCCGGTTATTACTCCGTTAATAGTCCAGGTATAAACCGGAGTTGTCCCGCCATTAACAGTTACCGCTGTGAAATCAGTCAGTATACCTGAACAAACAGTATCACCACCACTGCTGTTGATACTTACTGTAGGTGTTACGGTCATGATTACAACTACTTCTGCATTGCCGCTCATATTATCAGAGCAGGTTGTTGCTGAATTAGATGCAACTACGGTATAGGTGCCTGCTGCTGTTTCTGCACCCAGATCAAGTGGTGCGCCGGTGCCAATTACCGGTGATCCTACAGGTCCCGATGTTCCCCAGGCCTGATAACTGATTCCTGCATCTGATCCTGTAAGTCCAATATGCACACCGCTGCCTCCTGCACAATAATTTCCGCCGCCATCAACAGCATATACATTTGGTAATGGATTAATACCGATAGTTACGCTTCCTGCCATGTTAGCCGAACAACTTGTTGTACCGTTATAGGCAACAACTGTGTAAACGCCTGGTGCTGTCTGCAATCCGAAATCAAGGCTGCTGCCAGTTCCTGCATGTGGTGACCCTGAAGATACGCCTCCGTTAAACAACTGATAGGTAATGCCTGTAGTTGAACCAGATATTCCTACATGTTCTCCTGTACCGCCGGGGCAGTAATTGCCACCGCCAATTACAGTAAATGATGCAGGTAATGGCTCAGCATATACAGTTACACTTCCGGTCATATTGTTGCTGCATCCTGTCGAACTGCTTGTAGCAACTACTGTATATGAACCGTTAATTGTTTGTAATCCGAAATCAATCGGGAAGCCAGTACCCGGTACAGCTGTTCCTGTTGCAACACCTGACCTGAACAACTGGTAGGTAATACCCGATGCCGAGCCGCTCAGGCCTGCATGCACACCTGAACCGCCGGAGCAATAATTTCCGCCGCCGGTAACATTGTACGCTGTTGGCAGCGCGGTTATTGTTATAGTCACAGTGCCGGCCATATTACCGGTGCAACCTGTACCTGTATTTGTACCAGTAATGGTATATGTACCGGCTGCTGTAATTAACCCGAAATCAAGTGATGCTCCGGTACCGGTAACAGAACCGCCTGTTGCAGTTGCTCCCTGATATAACTGATAGGTAACGCCAACATTCGAACCACTCAGGCCAATATGCACACCACTTCCGCCACTGCAATAGTTTCCACCACCTGTTATGGTATATGCTGTTGGTAAAGCGCCAATGGTCACTACTACAGAACCACTCATATTTGATGTACAGGTTGTAGATGTATTCACAGCTACTACTGTATAAGTGCCTGTTCCGGTATGGAAACCGAAATCAATTGCTGCACTTGTTCCTGCAACAGATCCTCCTACCGGAGTAGTGCCGTTGTATAACTGGTAATTGGTATTGATATCAGATCCGCTCAGTACAATATCAATACCCGCTCCACCTGCGCAATAACTGCTGCCTGTGCTGCTCAGTGTATAGGCTGTCGGCAATGGGTTTACACTTATATTCACACTGCCACTCATCGTGCCTGTACATCCGGTAACCGGATTTGTACCAACCACTGTATAAACGCCTGATATTGTCTGTGACCCGAAATCAAGTCCCAGACCAGTACCGGACATAGCACCACCCACTGGTGTTCCTCCGGCAAATAATTGGTAGGTTGTACCCACTGTTGATCCCGAAAGCATCACATGTACGCCACCTGTGCCTGAACAATAATTTCCACCACCTGTAACTGTATATGCAAACGGTAAAGGATTGATCATTACGGTTGCTGAACCGGTCATGTTACTGCTGCATGTTGTTGCGCTGTTTGATGCAACAACTGTATAGGTCCCCGCAGCGGTCTGATTACCGAAACTGATCGAGGAACCTGTACCGGCAACAGAACTACCCATTGAGGTTGATCCAAGGAACAGCTGATAAGTAATACCAGTTGCCGATCCGCTTAATGAAATATTTGATCCTGCACCGCCCATACAATAATTACCACCGCCGGTTACTGCAAAAGTTGATGGCAACGGATTAGTTCCTATAACCACACTTCCGGACATACCGCCTGAGCAGGACGTAGAAGTGCTGTTGGCAAATACAGTATAAGTTCCGCTGCCTGTCTGTAACCCGAAATCGAGTGGCAGACCGGTTCCTGCCATAGCTGTACCTGCCGGTGTTGTGCCATCATATAACTGGTACCAGGTGCCTGCATCTGAGCCGTTAAGTCCCACATGAACACCGGTTCCGCCAACACAATAGTTGCCACCGCCGGTAACAGTATGTGAAGTTGGAAGCGGGCTGATCCCTATTACAGCGCTGCCATTCATATTATTGGTACATGTAGTTGCAGTTGTAGTTGCTACTACTGTATAAGTTCCTGATGTCCATAATCCGAAATTAAGCGCTGATCCTGTTCCTGTGAATGGTGACCCAACTGCCACACCGCCCTTGAATAACTGGTAAGTTACACCAATTGCAGATCCGCTTAATCCAACGTTTGATCCTGATCCGCCCGGACAGTAATTGCTCGTACCGGTAACATTATATACAACGGGCAAACTTGCTATACCAACAGTTACACTCCCGGTCATTGATACCGAACATCCGGTAGCCAGGTTAGTGGCAACTACTGTATAAGTACCTGTTGTGGTCTGTAGTCCGAAGCTGATTGGTGCTCCTGAACCGGCTGCTGCCGTTCCAACAGATGATGATCCTCTGAATAACTGGTAAACAGTACCGGCTACAGAATTGCTGAGGCCAACTAATGATCCGCTTCCGCCAGGGCAATAATTTCCGCCGCCGGTTACAGTAAATGGTGTTGGTAACGGACTGATACCTATTGTAGTTGTTCCGGTCATAATACTGGTACAACCGGTAGTTGTATTTGTTGCTATAATACTATAGGTACCGCTGGTAGTTTGTGATCCGAAATCAAGCGGGCTGCCTGTTCCTGATACGGGTGCTCCCGTTGGTACACCACTCACATACAACTGATACAAAATACCTGTCTGCGAATTGCTAAGGGTAACATGGGGTCCGGTAGTGCCGGAACAATAATTACCACCGCCCCCTATAGCATAGAGGGTTGGCAATGGATTGATAGTTATAGTTACACTGCCTGTCATGCTGTTGGTACATGCTGTAACCGAATCTGTTGCCACTACTGTGTAAGTACCTGCTACTGTCTGTAACCCGAAGTCAATTGCAAAGCCATTTCCATTACGTAATGCACCTGTAACCGGGCCTGAAGTATTAAATAACTGATACTTCTTGCCGGATTGTGAATTACTCAGACCAACGTGAACTCCGGTTCCACCTGCGCAATAACCACCGCCGCCTGTAACATTATAAGGTGTTGGTAATGGAAGTGCTGTAATGTTAAGGCTCCCTGTCATAGTGCTCATACAGCCCGTTACCGCATTGGTTGCTACTACTGTGTAAATACCTGAAGCTGTTGCTGCTGCAAATGTTATCGGAGATCCTGTTCCGGCAACGGCAGCTCCGCTTATTGTTGAACCATTATATAAATTATAATTAATTCCTGTTACAGATCCATTCAGTCCGACAACAATACCAGTTCCGCCAGAGCAGAAATTGGCGCTGCCGGTTGGTAATAAATTATTAACCGGAGGCAACGGATTAATTGTTATTGTTGCGCTGCCCGACATTGCACCTGTGCAACCTGTTGCTGAATTAGTAGCAACTACAGTATAAGTACCTGCTACAGTCAATGATCCGAAATCTATTGGTCCGCCTGAACCCGCTACCGGTGCGCCAACTGAAGAGCCACCGTTCATCAACTGGTAGTTGATACCAAGGTCCGATCCGGTTAACCCGATATGATTTCCTGTTCCGCCAGCACAATAACCGCCGCCGCCGGTAACATTATAAACTGTTGGTGCAGGGTTAATTATTATTGCTGCGCTGCCTGTCATATTATTCGTACATAAAGTACCAACGTTAGTTCCAACTACTGTATAAGTTCCTGCTACAGTCTGAGCTGGGAAACTGATTGCAGAACCAGTACCTGAAACCGGGCTACCTACTGCTACTCCACCTCTGAACAATTGGTAACTAACTGTAGGCTGCGATCCTGAAAGTCCTATTACCTGGCCGGCACCACCTGCACAATAGATACCGCCACCGGCTACTACTACTGTATAAGCTACGGGCAATGGATTAATGCTGATTGTCGGATTACCGCTCATAGTAAGTGTACAACCTGTTGATAAAACCGTTGCTATTACTGTATATGTACCTGCTGCGGTTTGTAATCCGAAATCAAGTGATGAGCCGGTACCAGACAGTGATGATACTATTGTTGCCCCGTCATAGAGCGTATATGTCGTTCCGGTAACCGAACCACTTAATAGTATATGAACCCCTGTACCGCCTGCGCAATAACCAGTTGCACTGGCTGTAACCGTAAAACTTGCTGGCGTTGGGTTCAGGAACACATTTGCACTGAAGGCCATATTGTTTGTGCATGAGCCCGTTGTACTTGCATTGGTTGCAACTACAGTATAAGACCCTGCTGTTGTCTGTAATCCGAAATCCAGTAAAGACCCGGTACCTGCCATTGTGCCTAATGCTGTGCCTCCTCTGAACAACTGGTAGTTGACTCCTGTTTGTGATCCGTTAAGCTGAACATCAGCTCCGGCACCTCCCGAACATATTGTTCCGCCGCCTGTTACATTATAAACAGTAGGCAAAGGGTAAACGGTGATCACAGATGTTCCCAACATAAGTGCAGTACAACCGGTAGCTGTATTGGTAGCCTGCACAGAATAGGTTCCTGCTGTAAGTACGGTTCCCAGTGTTATTGGGCCACCTGTCCCCCCAATTGGCGTGCCAACTGGCAATCCGCCTATCAGCAACTGATAATTAACACCTGTCTGAGATCCTGATAAAGTAAGTGCTGAACCGGTTGTAGTTCCGGCGCAATAGCCACCTGTAGAAGGTGAGATTGTATACGTTGTTGGTAATGGGTTAACAGTTATTGTTACAGAATTGGCCATAGGCCCGGTACATGTTGTTGAAACATTATATCCCGTTATTGTATATGTTCCTGTGGTCTGCAATCCAAAATCCAGTGACGCACTTGTTCCTGATATTGGCGAACCAACTGGTGTTACCCCGTTGAACAACTGGTAGTTAACTCCTATCTGCGATGAATTAAGATAAATGTGTACTCCTGCTCCACCCGTGCAATATGCGCCACCGCCGGAAGTTGATACAGTATATGGTGTTGGTAAAGGATTGATTGATACAGTTGCCGATCCGAGCATATTGGTTGAGCAAGGTGTGCCGTTGGCTGCAATAACTGTGTAAATTCCTGCTGTTGTTGTATAACTGGAAGGAAAATTAAATGCAAAACCTGCAGCTGTTATTGACGGTAATATGGGTGTTGTACCATTAAATAAGGTATAAGCTACCCCTGAACCCGAACCGCTCACCCCTACTGTTACTGATCCGCCGGGGCAGGTTGATCCACCACCTGTTACAGAAAATAAGGTTGGGGGTGGAGTAATAGCAACAGAGGTAGTAGCTGCGCAACCCGATGTAGCAACGTAATAAGATATGGTGGTAGTACCTGTTGATACACTCGTAACCAACCCAAGGCTGCTGACTGTTGCTACAGAAGTATTGGTACTGCTCCATACCCCGCCTGGCGTCGCATCTGTAAGTGATGTGGTATATCCGTTACATACACTTGTAATGCCGGTAATTGCGGTCAGTGGATTCACTGTCATCGGGAATGACACTGCACATCCTGCAGGCAGTGTATAGGTGATTATTGCCGTTCCTGCCGACCCTCCGGTTACCACACCCGTGGTTGAACCGACTGATGCTGTTGCTGAAGCGCTGCTTGACCAGGCACCGCCAGATGGGGTACCGGTTAATGTAGTAGTCAGTGTTCCGCAAATAACGCTGGTGCCTGTAATGGGTCCGGGGTTTGCATTAACAGTAACTGTCTGGGTTGCTGGTGAGCAACCTGTAGATAAAGTATAACTGATAACTGCAGTTCCTGCTGTCACCCCTGTTACCACGCCGCCACTGCTTACTGTAGCTACCGCTGGATTTGAAGTAGTCCATGTTCCTGTGCCGCCGTCTGCAAGGGTTGTTGTGAAACCGGCGCATACACTTGGTGTACCGGTGATGATACCTGGTAAGGGAAGAACAGTAACTGTTGCAGTTGCGTTCGTGCCGCCGCAAGGTGATGCCAATAAATAAGTAATGGTACTTGTACCCGGCGTAAGGGCTGTAAATACCCCGGTTGCTGCATTTATTGTGCCCACTGCTGTATTACTGCTGGTCCAGGTTCCACCGCTTCCACCTGTAGGGTTGGTTAAACTAAGACTAGATCCCGGACAAACGTTACCTGCGCCAACTATCGCGCCTGGTGCTGTACACAATACAGTAATATATACATAACCAGCTCCACTCCGGTAATTCGATGTAGTAGTAGCACCAGAAACACCTGTACCTAAAAGCCAGGATGAGCCACCGCCTCCACCGCCGTAACAGCCTGCGCCGCCGCCATAAAAGCCGCCGCCGCCACCACCTGCGTAGTTGGTTCCACCAGCTGCATTACCTCCCTGCCCTGCCGACCCGGCCGGTGCTCCGCAATAAGTTCCGCCCGCACCGCCGGCTGTTGGTGTGCCAGGTGCGCCACCATATACAGTGGTGGGGCCTGCTGTACTACCTTCGTAACCTGCGCTACCTGTAGTACCTCCGCCATAACCACCTATTTCTCCTGAATTTCCGTAATTGAAACCACCACCGCCGCCGCCGGCGGCTACCAACAATTCATTGGCTGCGAGAAATGTACCCGAAACCTTACGGATATCACTCATACCCCCGCCGGCGCCACCATAACCCCAGCCATTGCCTCCGCCGTTATAACCTCCGGCTTTTGAACCGCTGCTGCTTGTACTGTTTGTCCCTGCTCCGCCTACATACACATATAATATCTGCCCCCCGCTAACGGCAAGCGTTGCTTGAACACGGCCACCCTTTCCACCCAGAGCGCCGCTTGAGTATGTAGAGCCTCCCTGGGCACCGGCCATATCAACAGACACTGAAGTAACTCCCGCAGCTACCGTATAAGTATACGCTCCGGAAGAAGTAAAGGACGTCGTTTGCGCAATTGCGCCGCCTGTAAGGCAGATCAGACTGCTAATAATCAGTAAAGAATAGATTTTTTTCATAAAAATAAAAACTTTAAAAAAAATACAAAAAGGGTTAATGAAAACAACTTAATAAATACACTTGCAATTTGAAAGTTTCCAAGGTGAATATTGAACCAAAGCAGATGGATAAACCATACACTTCTGTGCACTACCAAAAATTTAGCTTTTTATAAAGACTGCCAAGTTATATAATTTCCCGCATAAAAAAATTTTTCTACAACTTTTTTACACAAACCGGTAAAAAACCTGAACCAACCATGGAAAAACCAATTTAAAGATTCATCTTTTTACAATAACATACGCCAGAATCTCAATTACCAAGATTAATCACTGACAATTTCATGCTCACTCATCTTATATCATAATAAAATTACACCCGACCAATAAAAGTAATGGTAATAAGTGAAAATGCGTAGAAATAATTTACTAACATAAAGTTAATGCAAAAATATTACAATAAACATCACACAATTTATATCAAACCTTTTGAAGCGGTTCTTTGGTACATTGAAAATAACTTACCAGTTCTGGGGTTTAAAATTCCTACTTTTGTACATTTTATCACTTGTATTATCCATGCACAAATCTATTCATTATTCCTTTATAAAATGCTTAGAACGCTAACCATTATCAGTTTACTTTTTCTTATACCTCAAAGACTCCTGTCTCAGATATTACCAAAAGAAGGAAATATTTTGAATTACCGGCTGATCGGATTTTCCTTTCCTGCCGCTAAACCAACTGTTAATTATACTATTGAGATTGCTTCAGGACATCTCATTGATGAATCATCATTCCGAAAAAATATCATTAAATCATTTAGTTGCAAAACAAATAAAGTTATTCTTGAGGTTCCTAATTTTGGCGCACAATATACCTGGCGCACAATTTATACATCCGGCAACTCAACAACAAAAAACGCATTGCATCATTTCAGTACCGGATCTATACCTGAAGTTGATACCAGCAATATAAGACTAAGAATTACTGATACGGCTTTAAATTATAAAGACGCATATGTTCTGCTCGATGGCAGTAAGGTGATGTATGACATGAAAGGAAACCCCGTATGGTACCTGCCTGCAATTGATAATAAAACAGTTATGCCCCGCGACCTTAAAGTAACTGTAGCGGGCACGATTACTTTTGTAGAGGCCGATGCTTATGAAATAAATTATGATGGGAAGGTATTGTGGAAAGCGCCTGATTTCAACCATATAAGCGGGCAGCCTAAAGAGTCCTGGCATCACGAGTTTACCAGGCTCACCAATGGCAACTATATGATTTATGCCAATGAATTTTTATTCTGCAATATGCAGCCCGACAGCACAATGCAGATCGATTATACGAACAAGGCTGCTGAACCAAAATCGGTATTTGGCGTATTGGCCGAATTTGACGCTTCCGGGAAAATATTATGGCAATGGAAATCTTCCGGATATTTTGATAAATCTGACCTGAAATATTACAAATCGCCCGACAATAAACAGGTAGTCGACATACTGCATGAAAATTCATTCATTTTCGATGAGCAAAACAAACTGATCTATATAAGTGCGAAAAACCTGAACAGGATCATCAAAATAAAATATCCCGAAGGAACAATATTGAATAGTTATGGCGAAAATTTTTATGGGGGTAATACCAGTTTAGATAATCATTTGTTTTGCGGTCAGCACAGCATCAGGCGGTCGCAGGATGGCAATCTCTATCTGTTCAACAACAATGGTTGCCATTTTGATAATAATCCCACCGTTATTGAATTTCAGGAACCAAACGAACCGGGCGGAACACTAAAAAAAATCTGGGAATACGAATGTAAAAGTGAAGGGCCAGCACATAAAGGTTTGCCATCCGGTGGCAATGTTATTGAGTTGCCCGACAAATCGATATTTGTCTATTCGCCAGGCGCTGAAAGCACTCTGTTTATTGTAAATAAAAAGAAGGAGATCCTGTGGCGTGCTGTTTCAGAAAAATACAACGAAGACGATAAAAAATGGTACCCATTACCTAACTACAGGGCTAGTATCATATTTAACAGGAAAGATCTGGAAAAACTGGTTTGGAACTCCTCAAAAAAACGATGATTTGTATGATCTGAATTAACTATTATGGCCACATCTTATCTTTGTAGAATTTATTCTGCAAATAAAATAAAAACAGAATAATTGGCCTACATTTGCACGGAATAAATTTGGTTACATACCAATAAGATACCCAATTATTTACTTCATGCAAAGGAATTTATGCATTATTTTCCCCTTTCTTATTATCCCGTTAATCCTTTCTGCTCAGATATGGCCTTCAAATGGCTCCATACTTAATTACAGGCTTATTGGCTTTGCATTTCCGGCAAATCAACTATCAGGCAGTTGCTTACTTGAGGTAGCAAAGGGCAGTTATAACTCAGATGTTGAATTCAATAAAAACATAATCAAAAAAAAATCGTGTAAAACCAACCGGCTTATTCTCGAGGTACCTTCTTTTGGAGCCGAATATACCTGGCGAACAGTTTGTGCATCCGGTAAAGCAGCTGCTGCAAAAAGCGAGCTGCATCACTTCAGTACCGGTACTATCCCGGAATTGGATTCCAACACCACCCGGCTAAGAATATTAAAACATGCTTCCAAATCTAAAAAAGACGCTTTTGTAATTATTGAAGCCAGCAAGGTAATGTATGATATGGAGGGGCACCCTGTTTGGTACCTGCCTGATACAGTGGGAAATCCACGTGCGCTGAACGATTTACGTGTTTCGCCTCAAGGCACTCTTACCTATCTTGAAAAAGGCAATGCCTGCGAGATAAATTATAATGGCAATTTGCTTTGGCAAGCTCCCAATACCGGGGAAGTAAGCGGCGATACCCTTGAACATTACCACCACGAATTTACCCGGTTGTCCAATGGCCATTATATGGTTTTGGGTAACCAGTTTGCTGATTGCAAAATAGAACTGGCAACGGATGGCACTTCCCGCATTTCTATCCTTAGCAGCCGGAAACATGAAATTAATGAATCGGTTTTAGAGCGTCAGCCATTCGGTACGCTCATTGAATATGATGAACACGGCAAAGTGGTTTGGTCATGGAAAACATCAGATTATTTTGCTGGGTCTGACCTTGTCAACTACAGGACACCAGGTGGCGCTAAGATTATTGATGTTCATGCCAATGCATTCTTTTTTGATGAAAAGGAAAAAACCATCTATATAAGTTACAAGCGCATAAGCCGCATTCTGAAAATAAAATACCCCGAAGGCACAACATTAAATAGTTATGGTGAAATCTACAAAGCCGGAGTTCCTGAGACAGGTAATAGTTTGTTCTGCGACCAGCATAGCATGGGGCGGTCGCACGATGGCCATTTACTTTTGTTTAATGATAACGGTTGCCATGTGGGAACTACTCCGAGGATTGAAAAATTTACAGAACCACCCCCCGGTAACAATAACCTCTCAATCGCATGGGAATATAAATGCACTGTTGAAAATGACAAACCTATAACATTTACTACCGGCGGCAATCTTATCGAACTCTCTGATGGTTCTATTTTTGCCTGTATGGGCAGCAACTACAGTAAAACATTTATTGTTGATACAAACAAAAACGTTTTGTGGAGCGCTTTGCCGGAGCAGTGGGATGCAGACGAAAAAAAGTGGAAACCGGTACTTCTTTACCGTGCCTGTCTGATCGAAAACAGCAAAGATCTGGAACGCCTGATATGGCATACCCGAAATTAAGAGCCTTCATCCCCCTTTAGGAAGATTAACAAAATGGGCAGTACGGCAATTAGAAAATTACAGGCAGGTTATGATCTTTATGGTACTTTATGATCGGCTTGTATGGGCCGTACTTATGCTGATGAGCGGTAAATGAATCCACATACGGACCAGCTTCATAATCTATAGCTTTAAACTTATAATCGGCATAATCAGGTACACTCCTGTCTTTCTTTTGCGGCCTGGGGTGCATTTCTCCGTCATTAATAAATGCAGCCACATCAATTGCCTGTTCATCAGTCAGGTAAGGTTTCCTCCAGGTTGCCTTCTTATCGGGCATATTGGCCTTTATAAACTTTGCCAGTTTGATAACCCTCGACGGGCTGGAACCATTCTGGTAAGAAAACTCACCCCATAATGGCGGGTATATATATGTAGAAGAATCCGGTCTGAAAACTCCGGAACCCGTCAACCCGTGACAGGATGCGCATTCTTTGGCAAATATCGCACCACCTTTCTGCACATCAGCTTCTCTTTCAGGAAACTCAAGTTCGGGCATTTCATCGCCTTTTACATGTCCCCCCACAGGCACCTTTGCACCCAGCCATCTCATATAGCATTCCATAGCAATGATTTCCTTACTGTCCAGTGGCAGTGGTGTACCGTTGTGCGGCCGTTCCACACAGTTATTGATTCTTTCTCCCAGGTTAAGTACTTTATTCTCTCTGCCTCTGTATTGCGGATACCGGGCATGAGTACTGAAAAAATTAAACCCGAAGGCTCTTGTTCCACCATCAAGATGGCAGTTGGTACAGTTCATTTTATTACCAAGGTAATGCCCTGCTGTACCTTCGGGGCCTATATATTTCGCCGAATTCAGAATAAGTTCCCTGCCGTAGCGCACCATTTCTCCAAACTGATCATTGGGTATGGTAGCCGTATCAGGTGCCACAAATACAGTAGTATCACTCAATCCATTCTCCTCTTTTACCGCTGTTGTGGTATTGTTGCCGCAGGACATAAGTACAAATACGAAAACCATAACCAGAGCACCTGCAACTATTGATAATGGTTTAAAGAAACTAAATAACCGATTTGTCATGACCTGAAATTTATACCTAAAGACGGAAAATATTTTTTGAAACTACAAAATTACTCGTTTTAGCCAATAAGGGCCAAAATTATATCCATGTACAGCGATTCAGCGGCTAAATAATTTTTTAAAGCAATTCAAATCAGGCAATACAACACTATCGTAATATGAATGTTGTTATTACGGGTGATTATTGCCAGTAAAAGTGTTTCTGTTATATACCTCCTTTGGTTTATATTAC
>CAILLK010000003.1 GCA_903835005.1 uncultured Bacteroidota bacterium
ACAGAATTCAAACACTATTACCTTTTACATTGATGCGTTACAACATTTTTGCAATAACACCCTCTCCTCCGGAGTAAACAATTTGCTGCGAAATAGTTCTTTGAAAATGACATAGCCGAAATGTGGAGCCAAAGTCGTCAGTACCGCTTCTTCAGCGGTCAGACGACTTTATGCTGAAAACAGCACCAAAGCTGGATTTTATGATACTTTGAGATATTGATTATCAGCTATTTACTATACATGTCAATGGCAGAGTGCTGGGGTGAAGTCTCCAGGATATGATGAGATAATCGTAAAATATTCTATATCAGCCACCAGCAAGGGTTTCAGCGTTCACCATTATCCCATCGTTTTTTTTGAGACAATGGGATTACCAGCAATACTTGAGCTGAAGATAATTAGGATCACTTTTATAAAAATGGACATTGTGCCATTTACTTATAAACTTGCCTCCCTAAAACTAAGTCGGTAGGTGGTATGATTTAGCCTGCCCGTACCGAGAAGGTACGTTCGGGCGGGTGTACTTGGTGTTCAACCTTGTGAACTTTGTGGTAAATGTGGTTACCAAACCCCTGCTCAGGTTCCCATATTCCACACCTGGTGAGATATGATGAGATAATCGTAAAATATTTTATATCAGCTACCAGCAAAGGTTTCAGCGTTTACCATTATCCCATTGTGTTTTATATAGAGAATGGGATAACTAAGCAAAAAGCCTTTTTCGGGAGTGTGAGTTTTTTTCAAGGTAGAAGTAAAGTATAGCAAAGTGGTTAGCACCGCTTATTCAACTCTGACCGCATCTTTATAGGCATAAAAATTAGATTTTAGAAATAGTTTTTAGCAAATCTAAAGTATGTATACTGCCGGGAGCCGGGTCAGTTATATAAATACTGTTGTTCCCGGGTGAGCGAAGCGCTTTTGGAATTGGAATATAGCTTCTGACCTGACCCATGAAAACAATTGGCATTACCAGCTTCACTAGTAAATAATCCTCAGCCTGAAATAAGAAATAATGATAAACAGGATGATATAGAAAGCAATAAACGAAAGAATGCTGATAAGCAGGTTTTTCTTCCAGTCGGGCACCCAGAGCACACCGAAAATCAGGCCCACGAGGAAGCCCATAATGTGGAGCTCGTAGGCGGTGTTGCCCCGGTGATTGCTTTGGGCCATAACATAGTTCATGATCATATAAGTGAGGGCGGCTACACCAAGGGGCATGGGGAAAAAATTGAGCAGGAAGGATATCTTCCAGGGGCTGTAGATCATAAGCAGGCCAAGTATGGTGCAGATGGACCCTGATGCGCCCACAATGGGCATGCCGGCAGGATAAAACAAGTGGCTGGCCAGAAGGCTGAGGGCGCCGCCGGTAATGAAAACCAGCAACAGCCGGGCAGGGCCGATGATATTCTCGAGCGAGCGGCCAAAAAGAAACAGGAAAAGCAGATTGCCCAGCAGATGACCCAGGCTGCCGTGAACGAACAGGGCGGTGGCCAATGTCCACCAATGCCCGGCATCACGGAAAGCCGAATACCGGAAGGCCAGCATATTGTGGTAACTGAACCCAAGCGGATAAACGACTATACATGCCAGAATGAGCAACCAGGTGGCCTGGCTGCCATACCGCGGTGCGGGAGGCGGGGTATCGTAGCGGGTATTATACAATCGCCGAGTTATTCAACAGGTTTTTATCATGGTACCTGGTACCGGATATATCAGTGCAATAAATTTAACCACAAGGTACACCAAGGTAAAACACAAAGTACACAAATCCATAAGGATATAAATGAAAGGACACAAAGCCTGTTCTACAAAAAGATCGTCTGTTTTCTCTCAATACAAAAATTAATACAACGCCCGATCTAAACAGTAAACCGCCAAAGCCACCTGATTTCTTATCAACCTTTATCCGTACCTTTGCGCCTCAAATATATAAGTCTGTCTAAAGTAATGGCTAAGCAATCAGAAAAAAAGTGCTCCTTTTGCGACCGTGCCGAAAGTGAAGTGAATATCCTCTTCACCGGTATTAAAGGCAATATCTGTGATCAATGTATTGAGAATGCTCACTCGCTGCTCATAGAGGCTACCACCGAAAAACCTAAAAAGGAAGAACCCAAACCTGACCTGTTTAAAAGCAAGATTTTCAAGCCAAGGGAAATAATGGCTTTCCTGGACCAGTATGTAATAGGCCAGAATGATGCCAAGAAAGTACTGTCGGTAGCTATATACAACCACTACAAGCGCCTCACGATGCCAGCGCAGGATGATGTGGAGATCGAAAAATCGAACATTATGATGGTGGGTGAAACCGGTACGGGCAAAACCCTGCTGGCAAAGACCATTGCCCGATTGCTGCAGGTGCCATTTGCTATTGTAGATGCTACAGTATTTACTGAGGCCGGCTATGTGGGCGAAGATGTGGAAAGCATATTATCGCGCCTGCTGCAGGCCAGCAATTTTGATGTTACTGCTGCCGAAAGGGGCATAGTGTATATAGATGAACTGGATAAAATAGGCCGTAAAAGCGATAACCCATCCATAACCCGCGATGTAAGCGGCGAAGGGGTGCAGCAGGCATTGCTGAAGTTGCTGGAAGGCTCAGAAGTAATGGTACCTCCGCAGGGCGGGCGCAAGCACCCGGAACAGAAAATGATAAAGGTGAACACCACCAATATCCTGTTTATATGCGGCGGCGCTTTTGAAGGAATAGATAAAATGATTGCCCGCCGCATACAGACATCGGCAATAGGGTATAATGCCATTAAGGCTACCAAGGACCTGGACCGTGCCAACCTGCTGCAATATGTGAATGCACAGGACCTGCGCACCTTCGGGCTGATACCTGAGCTGCTGGGCAGGTTGCCGGTAGTAACTTACCTCAATCCGCTGGATGAGGCCTCGCTGAAAAGGATACTTACCGAGCCTAAAAATGCTCTGGTAAAACAATACTCCAGGTTATTTGAATTTGAAGGTATAAAGCTGACTATGGAAGATGGCGCCCTGAACTATATGGTGCAGAAAGCTGTGCAATACAAGCTGGGAGGCCGCGGCCTGCGGGCTATCTGTGAAATGATACTCACAGATGCGATGTTTGATCTGCCATCTGAAAAGCACAATGGTACATTCCACATAACGCTGGATTATGCACGGCAGATGGTGGAACATGCCAAGCTGGACCATTTGAAAGCGGCATAATTTTAAAATCCAAAATCCAAGGTTCAAATTCCAAGATCCAAGATTCAAGATCCAAATTACAAGTACCAAAATCCAAGACACAAAATACAAATCCCCAATTCCAAAAAAATGCAGGATCTGATACAGGAACTAAAAGACAAAGCGGGCTTAACAGAAGATCAAGCCTTGCAGGCAATTCTTACAATGAAGGAATATATTACCAGCAAGGTGCCGCCTATGTTCAGCGGATTTGTTGATCAGTTTTTTGCCGGCAACAGCACTAATTCGGAGGTGGACCCGCTGGCTTAATGTGGGTTCCTATTCAATAATTAGGTTGTCAATAGGGTGTAAAAATTGTATAAATGCCACTTAGATACATTCAATACCTCCGGCATCCGTGACACAACCGGATATAGTACTATAAACATACAATCCCTTCAGGATTACCATCGCACCAATAAATAGGAATATCAAAGTACAGGCGTATTTGCCGGGTTCGTGTTTAATTAGTACTTCAGTACAAAATGCTGCTTTACTTTAAACTCATCTCTAAACCACAGCAGACCAGCTCCGAACAGGTCCATACTCATTTTTACGCGGTCGTCGTTGCATAATTTCTTCCAGGCCATACTATGCAAAGGGGAATCATGAATTAAGGGAACTGCCACTGCACCTGTGTCCGTAAGCAGGGGTAAATAAGTATCAAATAATTCCTGCCATTGCTTAGGATCGGAGGAGGGTAACAACAGCAAATCAACCTTGTTATCTGCAGCTATGCCGGGCTTTACCGGAAGAAATAAAACAGAACGAAACCCATAGTGCGCAGCTGTTCGGCTCAGTATGTTTTCAAACCGCAATGGGAGCTCGGGTATGGGTACTATATACTCCCTTGGTATAATTTCGCGGTCGTGCACCACCTGTTCAATATAGTCGTACACAAAGGGCGAATGAGTGCCATGCCGGCCCTTGGCTTTCCAGACGTGTATGAAGTATTGAGCAATTAAGTGCAGCGGCATTGAGGAAACAGGATTTTAGAGAGGAGTTTTAGAAAAAAAATTATTCAGCAACTCGAAATCTGATCAATTATTGATCTTAAGCAGTTAATAAGTGATTTAGGATCCCGATTCGTGGGGCGGGCGGTTACATCTCTATCCGCTCGAATTGCTGAAAACTAAAGGCGTATTTGTGCTGCTCATCAGCGGGGTGATTTTCTTCCCAAATCAGCCTCCAGTGGGTATGATCTACCACAGGGAAAAAAGCATCGGCATCCTCAATTACTGCATGAACACGAGTTATGTATAAACGGTCGGCAAGGGGCATACAGGTTTCAAATATTTTACCTCCGCCAATTATAAATGCCTCCTCGGTATTTTCATTTTGCAAGCGTTCTATAGCGGCATTAATATCTGCAAACTTCAGTACTCCTTCGGGCAGCGTCAAAGCCGGGTTTTCGGACAAAACTATATTCAGCCTTCCCGGCAGCGGTTTCCCCAATGACTCATAAGTTTTCCGGCCCATAATTACAGGCTTACCTGTGGTTTTTCGCTTAAAAAACTTCAGGTCTTCGGGCAGATGCCAGGGGAGGCTGTTGTGAATGCCAATCGCATTATTTTCAGATACTGCTGCTATAAATGAAAGTATCATATAAATCTGGTTAAAGAACAATGCAAAATTAAGCAAACATCATGGCAGGCTGTTGTTTTTCTTTAAAATAGATTTTTAAGGAGCAGAGCAGAAACTATATCCAGAAATCGGGCTATTGCAGGCTTTTGAAGAATTTGCAAACCGGCTGCAAACCACACTCCTCGCATTTAGGCTTGCGGGCCACACACACATACCTGCCATGCAATATCAGCCAGTGATGGGCTACAGGCAGCAATTCTTTCGGGATATTGGCTACAAGTTGCTCTTCGGCCTGTAGCGGGGTTTTTGCATTTGTAGTCAGGCCAATGCGCTCCGAAACCCTGAAAACATGGGTATCTACGGCCATGCCCGGTTTATTGAAGACTACTGATATGATTACATTGGCGGTTTTGCGGCCTACTCCGGGCAGTTGCACAAGTTCTTCCATAGTGGAAGGTACTTTGCCGCCAAATTTTTCCATCAGCATGGTTGCCATTCCTATGAGGTGGCGGGTTTTATTATTGGCAAAAGTTACGCTCCTTACCAATGGCTCCACATCCTCAAACTCCGCTTTTGCCAGCTTTTCGGGGCCGGGGAATTTTTTAAACAGGGCTGGGGTAACCATGTTTACCCGCTTATCGGTGCATTGTGCCGACAGAATTACGGCTACCAGCAGTTCGTAAGGATCGGAATAGGTCAATTCGGTTTCGGCCTCAGGCATATTTTTCTGAAACCAGTCGATAACAAATTTGTAGCGTTCTTTTTTGGTCATATACCCCAAACCCTTGAAGGGGCTTCCCCTTAATATTCAATAAAGATACTCGATTTTTTCTTTTTCCCGTGATGATGCTTAACCTCTTTCAGGGGTTTGGGGTAAAATGGAGGGCATAGCCATTCATGCAATAGCGCAGATGGGTAGGGGCGGGGCCATCATCAAATACATGGCCCAGGTGGCCACCACAACGGGCGCACAATACCTCATCGCGTTCCATGCCATAGGAGTTGTCTTTTGCATTGGCAACACTTTTTTCATTGAGCGGCTGGTAGAAGCTGGGCCAGCCTGTATGGCTGTCGAACTTGGTAGCCGAACTGAACAAGGGGTGGCCACAAGCAGCACAATAGTAAATTCCTTTTTCAGGGTTATGAACATAGGGACCGGTATTCGAGGCTTCGGTGCCTTTTTCCCTCATGATGTTGTAAACCTTGGGTGCCAGGATTTTCTTCCATTGGGCATCCGGGACATCGAGCCGGCTATTGTCGGCAGGCTTGAAGTAAGGATTGTTTTTTTCGTCCTGCTGCTGTGCACTGCACGATGAAATACCTGCTGTAGCGATAAATAGAGCGATAATTGCGAGTCTGATCTTCATAAAATATGTTTGTTTGGTATTATTAACGAATGACCGGTTTAATTGGATTCCGGGAATTGTTAAACTCATCTAAAAGAAATGAGGTAACAATACCGGATACAAATTTTACTAAAAAAACCGTTGTTTTTCAAATTTTTTAGTACCACATTACCTGAAAACGAAATAATAAAGTATTTTGTGTCGTAATCAGTCAAAAATGAAGAAATACTTTACCACGCTTATAGCTTTGATTTTATTATTGGCATTTGCCAGCAGTTGTGGTACCACAACTTACAGGCAAAGAGCTTATAAAAGCCCTAAATATATAGGTTACAAATCGCACTGGCATTGGTGGCATGCTCATCATTACAGGCCCCATCCGCATAATGGAGGTTACTGGTAATCTGTTATGCTTTAGTTATCTGCCTGCTGTTTTATTTGAGGTATTCTTATTCCGTCCTGTCTATAAGGTCATCTGCTTCTTTGTTGATATTACGGCCCTTGCCAAACAGGTAGCCAGCTGATATACCCCAAATCCGGTTCTTATCTATTTCGGTACCTAGCCCTATATCTCTTACAGATGGGGTATAGTATGCTCTGAAAAACAGGCCTGTAGGCAATTCATATCCCGCGCTCAGATTCAATCCTATATCAAACATAGCAACCGGGTTCCGGTAGGTAACTGCAAGAATCTGGTTTGTAGTATAAGAATTGCCCAGAATAGAAGTTTCTTTACTTATTTTATTGGTGCCGGAAAAAAGGTAGGCCGGGGTAGCGCCGATGCCGGCAAAAAAACGGCCAGAACCCTGATTGCCAGTTTTATAAATTATAGTTACCGGAACATCGGCATAATAAAGGGTTAGCGTCTGTTTTACGTCGCCATTAAGTGTATCGCTTGTATAAAATGAAAAATCCCTGTTTTGACCCTTCTGAGCAATCATGACTCCTGCCTGAAGGTAAATATGCTTGTTTAATCCAAAATCTATAAGGCCACCCGCTCTCCAGCTGAATATAGCACTGCCTGATGCAGTAGTAAAGGTCTGATCGGGGGCAAATTTCATACTGCTCATACCTAAGCCTACTTCAGGGCCATAGCCAAGCTGAGCAAAAGCAGGCTCCATAATTAAAGAGCTTATGAAGATTAAAATGGGAAGGCGCATGAGCAAAATTAAGGTAGTTGTGAATTAATCTTTTGGTTAATCAGAACAAATGGGTGTAAATCTTTTTTATATCCTTGTTGGTATATTTTATGTTATTTATAGTCTGAACCCATTTTATTCTCCTAACGGAATTAGTCAGAAAAACTTCATCGGCATCAGTAAGTGATTGCATATGCAGTACTTTTTCTATTACCGGTATTTTCTCTAAAAGATACTTTCTCATAACACCTGCAATACAACCATCGGATAAGGGAGGAGTATATACCTGCCCGTTTTTTATCCAGAAAAGATTGGCAATAGTACTTTCAATGATATTCCCTGATGTATTGCAGATGAGGGCATCGTTCCATTTGTTTTCTTTTGCCTGCTTAGCTGCAATAGCATAAACAAGTGCATTGCACGACTTCAGATTGCTTAATGAATCAACACTTTTGTATAGAGCTTTGGCAACTCCGAGAGTGAGGCCATTTTCGTTGAGAAGCAACAGGGAAGGGTCCAGCGGGAAACATTCAATAAGGAAACCCGGACTGTTTTTTTCTGAACTATACAAGCCCCCGCCGGTTGCAAAAACCTGCAGGCGCACCCTGCAAAGAGCATCCGGTTTATTTTTTTGTACTGTTTTTAAAACCTCAGCTTCGAGGTATTTTTCAGTAAATAAAACGGGTATTTCAAAATATAACTGCCTCATTCCTGCAAACAATCTATCCCAATGATATTGTATCAGATTTATTGCACCATCCTGTACGAGCATAGTTTCAAACAGGCCGTAGCCATACCTGAATGATCCATTATCAATTGGCATTCTGGCTTCTTCCGGAGTAGTGATTTTACCGTTCAGATTGATATAATTCAAGTGTTGTGTGTATTAATGCATATCGAAATTAAAGGAATAGTGGTTATTTCTGCCGATTTTATCCTTGCACCCCTCCAAATTTGTATTTTTGCAGCAAATAGATAGGATATGCAGTTTGAAACACCTGTTTCAGTTCAATGGCTAGCTGAATTTACGGGAGCGAAATTAGTGGGTAATACCGGACAACAGGCTACGGGTATTAATGAAATACATAAGGTTACGAAGGGGAACATTTCGTTTGTGGATTTTGAGAAGTACTATAGCAAATGCCTTAACTCGGCAGCTACGGTAATTATTATCAACAAAGAGGTAGCCTGCCCCGATGGCAAGACGCTGCTGGTAACCAGTGAGCCTTTCAGTGCCTATGTAAAGATTGTCAATCACTTCAGGCCGTTTGAGCCCGCCAATAAGATGATCAGCGATTCGGCTACTATAGGTGAAGGCACCCACATTCAACCAGGTGTATTTGTTGGCAATCATGTTACTATAGGCACCAATTGCCTCATACATCCCAATGTAACCATCTACGACCATAGCGTAATAGGCAATAATGTGATTATACACGCAGGATGTGTGCTTGGGGCAGATGCATTTTATTTTAAGCGCCGTAAAGACCGAGAGGTGCAATATGATAAGCTGGTGAGCTGTGGCCGTGTGATTATAGAAGATGATGTAGAGATAGGCGCCGGTACCACTATAGATAAAGGTGTGAGCGGGGATACCATAATAGGCCAGGGAACAAAGCTCGATAATCATATACATATTGGTCATGGCGCTGTGATAGGCAGGAACTGCCTGTTTGCAGCACAGGTGGGCGTGGGTGGTAAAGCCATTATTGAAGACGAAGTGATACTATGGGGACAGGTGGGTGTGAGCAAAGACCTGACCATAGGCAAGGGTGCTGTGGTGCTGGCGCAGAGCGGTGTGCCTGCAAGCCTGGAAGGCGGCAAAACCTATTTTGGTTCGCCGGCCGGTGAGGCCAAGCCAAAAATGCGCGAACTCTCCTGGATAAAGAGGATACCCGAAATATGGGAGATGGTGAAAGCGCCAATGCCGGTGAAGGAGCATGAATAATAAGGCTGGGCGGCAAATGGGGGTAGCCAGTGTAATCCGTTTTGAAAATCAGAAAATAACTTTCTTCGAAGATGATTGCCATTGATAATGTATTGCTGAGTGATGAGATAATAGAAGAGCATTTTGTGTGCGACCTGAACAAGTGCAAAGGAGGCTGCTGCGTGGATGGCGATTGTGGTGCACCCCTGACTGAAGAGGAGACCGGAATTATAGCCAGAATTTACCCGAAAATAAAATCGTACCTCACCCCGGAATACATAACTGAAATAGACAAACAAGGCACGCACACAACCGACCCACAATATGGCTATGTAACACCGACTGTAAACGGAGGAATTTGTGTATATGGCATTACCGATGAAATGGGCATTGTGAAATGCGGTATAGAAAAAGCCTGGAAAGAAGGCAAGATCAAATTCCGCAAGCCCATATCCTGCCACCTGTTCCCGATAAGGATTATAGAGCACGACGGCTACGAGGCCGTAAACTATGAGCCCCGCGAAACCCTATGCAAGCCTGCCTGCAAGCTGGGTAAACAACTGAAAGTGCCGGTTTATGTTTTCCTCAAAGATGCAATTATCCGCAAGTATGGGGATGAGTTTTATGAAGGGATAGATGCTGTAGCTAAGAAGGTGAAGGGGTTGAAGAAATAGATTTGCCTAACAATTTGCAAATCTTCAAATCTCCAAATTTGCACGTTAACTAATCCACCCCCTGTCATACAAATACCTCGCTATCTGCACAGCATTGGTAGCCGCTCCCTTGCGCAGGTTATCGGCTACTATCCAGCAATTGAGGGTATTGGGCTGGGAGTAATCTCGACGGATGCGGCCTACAAATACCTCGTCTTTTCCTTCGGCATCCAGTGGCATAGGGTAGCCGTTCATAGATGGGTTATCAATCACAACCACACCGGATTGGTTGGATAGCATCTCTTTAATTTCTGATTCATTGAAATCGCGCTCCAGTTCAATATTCACACTCTCGCTGTGGCCGCCTATTACCGGTACCCGTACTGTTGTGGCAGTAACTTTTATGTTGTCAGCGCCCATTATCTTGCAGGTTTCCAGGCTCATTTTCATTTCTTCTTTGGTATAGCCATTGTCCTGGAAAACATCAATGTGGGGTATCACATTCAGGTCTATGCGGTAGGGATACACTTTGTGATCAAGGCTGCCGGCGCGCTCGTCCATCAGTTCTTTTACTGCCTTTTGCCCGGTGCCGCTTACCGACTGGTAGGTGCTTACCACAACCCGCTTAATTCCATACTTCAGGTGTATAGGATTCAGCACCATTACCATTTGTATGGTTGAGCAGTTGGGATTGGCAATGATATAATCCTGTTCTGTGAGTGCGTGGCCATTTACTTCAGGCACAATCAGTTTTTTATCTGCATCCATCCGCCATGCCGAAGAATTATCTACCACTCTGCAACCTGCCGCTGCAAAAAGAGGGGCCAGCTGCAGCGAAGTGCTGCCTCCGGCCGAGAAAAGAGCCAAGGCAGGTTTCATTGCAATAGCTGTTTGAGCAGAAACAACAGGATATTCTTTGCCCCTGAAAGAAACCATCATACCTACCGACTTTTCGGAAGCCACGGGAATCAGTTCAGAAACCGGGAAATCCCTTTCTTCAAGAATTCTTAACATGGTACTGCCTACCAAACCTGTTGCACCAACAACTGCTACCTTCATTATAAATAATAATTGAGGCGCAAAATTAGGGAATGTATACTTGAAATATTGTTCGGAAATGTGAATATAAAGTTGAATTATGACAGCACAGATTAAATCATAGTTCCCATAAGGTATCCGGGTTTATCTTTGCCGCCATATGAAGAACCTCGGTTCCATCAATAAATATTTCATTAAGTATAAATGGCGGCTGCTGCTGGGGCTCTTATTTGTGGCCATATCCAGCAAATTTGCGGTAATGCCGGGAAATGTGGTTCAGGATATACTGGACCAGGTGGCCGATATGGTAAAACATAAAGCGCCCGAATCTGCTATTTTTGCGCCGGTATTCAAAGGGGGGATGACCATACTTGGCCTGGCATTGCTGCGGGGCTTTTTTATGTTCATGATGCGGCAAACGATAATCGTCATGTCGCGGCATATTGAATATGACCAGAAGAATGAAGTTTACAATCATTACCAGCAACTGAACAGCCAGTTTTTTAAAACCCATTTTACGGGTGACCTTATGAACCGTATATCCGAGGATGTTTCGAGAGTGCGGATGTATACCGGACCGTCGATAATGTATTTTACCACGGTTGTATTTATGCTTATTTTCTGTGTTGCGGCCATGGTGAAAGTAAACCTTCTGCTCACTGTATCTGTACTGGTTCCATTGCCATTGCTGGCTTTTGCTATATACATGGTTAATAAAATTATTTTCAAGAAAAGCGGTAAAATTCAGGCTCAATTATCCGCACTAACAACTACCGCTCAGGAATCCTATTCAGGTATCAGGGTTATAAAATCATTTGTGCAGGAAAACAATATACTCCGCTTTTTCAACACCAACTCTGAGCTTTACAGGAAAAGCGCCATCAACCTTTCGATTACCGAGGCAATTTATTTTCCTTCCATGAACTTCTTTATAGGGCTGAGTATGGTAAGCACTATTCTGATAGGCGGGTATTTTAAAATAAACGGCGTCATAACCATGGGTAATATCGCCCAGTTTGTTATTTATATCAACCTGCTCATGTTCCCGATATCGAGCATAGGCATGGTGGCCAGTATGACCCAAAGAGCCGGAGCATCGCAAAAAAGGATTGATGAATTTCTGCATACGCGTCCTGATATCGTTTCTCCGCCAGAAGCAGTGACGCAAGATATTAATGGAAGTGTGGTTTTTGACGATGTTTCGTTTACTTATAGCCATACCGGCATAAGGGCATTGCATCAGTTTTCGCTCACTGTTCAACCGGGTCAAAAGGTAGCTATCATCGGCAAAACAGGATCGGGAAAATCAACAATTGCACACCTGCTGCTGCGGATGTATGATACTACCAAAGGGGGTGTGCTGCTGGATAAGGTTAATATCCGGTTGTTCGATCTTAACGGGCTCCGCAACCAGATTGCTTATGCCCCGCAGGAGGCCTACCTGTTTTCTGATACTATCTTCAATAACATTAAATTCGGGAAAGATAACGCAACTGAAGCTGAAGTAAGGGAAGCAGCACGTATGGCCGACCTGGATAAAGATATACTCTCGTTCCCGAAAGGCTATGAAACAATGATTGGCGAGCGGGGCGTTATGCTCTCCGGCGGTCAGAAACAGCGGATGGTGCTGGCAAGGGCCATACTTAAAAACAGCAAAATTCTCATACTGGATGAGTGCCTGTCGGCGGTGGATACCCAAACCGAAAAAAATATTCTTTCCAATCTCCGGGAATTCCTTACAGGGAAAACAACCTTTGTTATCACCCACCGCATCTTCACCAGCTGGACCTTTGATCAGATCATTATCATTGAAGATGGCTCAATAGCAGAACAAGGTACTCATGATGAACTGATGGCGCTTAACGGGAGATATGCCAAGTTGTACCGGCACCAGACAGGATAGGGGTTTTATGGTGGAAGTTATTTGTTTGGTAAGCACAGGAAAGTTTCGTTTTCGTAAGAAAAAACCTTGCTCAGTCTCAGCAGAATCAAGCTTTGTGTATCAAGAGGTGCTATTTTTTAATCCATTGAAATTATACAGGTAACATCACTTGTTTACTTCTATCAATAAATAACTGAGATCCGTTAAAATACCCAAACTAATCTTTTACTTTTGAGGATAATTATCTGAGTCAATTCAATCAGCACAGTATGAATAATAATTTACCAAAAACCGGAGGAAATGCGGCGTTACTGTATGATCTCACCTACCTGGAATCAGCAGGCCAGGAAGACAGGGAATTTATTAAAAAACTAGTGTCCATGTTTATTGAAATAATGCCCGTTAACCTGGATGAACTGAATGAAGTAGTAAAAACAAAAGATTTTAAGCAAATAAGGAAAACAGCCCATAAGATAAAATCAAGTATTGATCTGCTGGGCATTCATTCCTTAACGGATACCATAAGAGCCATAGAATTTATAGCAGAGGATGACAATAGACTTGAAAAACACGTGGAGACACTGAACTCTATGATGATTGAAGTATATGCTCAACTCAAAGAATTGCTGTAAGCGGCTGAATTAAATTACAGGCCTGCAGCAATTGCCATAAGGTTTTTGATTTCAGGAATGCACAAATTACCAATGCTGCCTTCATGAGTATGTTGTAAAGTACCGCTGAAACTGAAGGTGCCATTCTCCACTTCGCCAGCAACCTGCCTGTATGCATCCCGGAAAGTAATGCCATTATTCACAAGCTCATTAACCCGCTCCACTGTAAACAGGTATTTATAACGGTCTTCCTCAAGAATGTTATCCTTCACGATGACGTTTTCGAGCATTAGGCAAGCCATTTTGAGGCATGCTTTAAGATCTGTGATGGAGGGGAATAAAATTTCTTTGGTCAGCTGCATTTCCCGGTGATAACCCGATGGCAGGTTGCCGATAAGCAAAGCCAGTTCGTTGGGCACTGATTGTATCCTGTTGCATTTGCCCCTTATCAGTTCAAAAACATCGGGGTTCTTTTTATGAGGCATAATACTGCTGCCTGTAGTCAGCGCATCGGGGAAGCTGATAAACCCGAAGTTCTGATTCATATACAGGCAGGCATCCATGCTCAGCCGCGATAAGGTTGCTGCTATGCTGCTTATAGCCATGGCCACGAACCGTTCGGTTTTTCCCCTGCTCATTTGCGCATAGATGCTGTTAAAGTGCAATGAGCTGAAACCAAGCAGTTCAGTAGTATAGGTCCTGTTCAACGGAAACGACGAACCATAACCTGCACCACTGCCCAATGGGTTTTTATCGGTCATTTTATATGCAGTCATCAGCAGGTCCATATCATCTGTCAGGCTTTCGGCATAAGCCGTAAACCATAAGCCGAAAGAGGAGGGCATAGCCAGCTGCAGATGCGTATAACCGGGCAATAATTTATTTTTATGCGCTTCGCCCAGCCTGCACAGCAGTTCAAAAAGATCAAGTACCAATAGTTTAATTTGCATCACCTCGGCCCGCAGGTATAGTTTAATATCTACAGCCACCTGGTCATTCCTGCTGCGCCCGCTGTGTATTTTCTTACCTGCATCACCCAGCCGTTCAGTAAGCCTCTGTTCTATCTGCGAATGGATATCTTCAGCATCAGCACTTAAGATAAAATTACCCGTTTCAATATCTTTATGTATAGCTTCGAGTTCTTTCTTTATCAGCACATATTCATTGGCAGGCAGCAGCCCAACGCGCTCCAGCATGGCCACATGAGCCAGCGACCCCTGCACATCAAAAGGCGCCAGCAGCAGATCAAATTCCCTGTCGCGCCCAACAGTAAATTGTTCTATCAATTCAGATGTGTTGGTACTTTCCTTTTGCCACAGCTTCATAATACTTCATTGAGTAATTGTATATAAATTTCAATCCCCTTTTTAATCTCATCCGAGTAAATATACTCATCGGCTTTATGGCTCCTTGCCGAATCTCCGGGCCCGATCTTCAAAGCCGGAAACGGCATCAGCGCCTTATCTGATAATGTAGCCGATCCATATGGTTGCAAACCCAGGTTTAAACCAGCTTTTACTACCGGATGGTCATGTGCAATTGATGTAGACTTTAATCGTACACTCCTTGCCTTAACCTCGCAGCTTACATGATCCCCGATTATCTCCAGTATCTCGTCATGTGTATAGCAGTCATTTATTCTTATATCGGCAGTAAAGGTACAGGATGCCGGTATCACATTATGTTGTGTTCCCGCATTAATGATAGTTACATTCATTTTTACCGGCCCAAGCATCTGCGATACCTTGGGAAATGAAAAATTCCTGAACCACTGTATATCATCCATTGCCTTATATATCGCATTCACACCCTCTTCTCTGGCCGCATGCCCCGAACTTCCGTGAGCCATACAATCCACAACCATAAGGCCTTTTTCGGCAATAGCCATCTGCATCTGGGTGGGTTCACCCACAAGGGCAAAATCTATATTCCGCAACAAAGGTAATAACGCCTCTATGCCATTAACCCCAGATATTTCTTCCTCAGCGGTGGCTGCCAGCAATAAATTAAATTTCAAATCCGGCAGGTCATAAAAATACAGAAAAGCAGCAATGAGTGATACCAGGCAACCGCCGGCATCGTTAGCGCCAAGTCCGTATAATTTCCCGTTTTCTTCATCCGCTTTATACGGGTCTCTTGTATAGTCTTTATTGGGTTTTACGGTATCAATATGAGAGTTGAGTAAAATAGAATACTTCTCCGGATCAAAATATTTATTTCCGGCCCAAACATTATTTTTAAGCCGGTTTGCCTGTATTCCATGCCTGTTTAAAAAACGTTCAACAACCAATGCAGCAGCATCTTCTTCCCTGCTCAATGAAGGAGTAACTATCAGCTCTTTCAACAGGCCAATAGCCAGGCTGTATAAGTCTTCTGTTGTTTCGTTTGTCATACTATCCATGTTCCTGCATTTCCTGCCACCAGTGCGCTCAATTCGTCGGCATGGCCAATAATTACTTTATTCACACCCGATTCAATAGCTCCAAAAGCATTCTCCAGCTTGGGTATCATTCCTCCGGTGATAATTTCCTTTTCTTTTAACTCACTGAAATCCTGTGCAGTAATCTGGTTTATAACCGAGCTGTCATCGGCAGCATTTATCAATACTCCTCTTTTTTCGAAACAGTAAATCAGTTGCACCGGCATTATTGTTGCCATGGCTTTAGCTATCTCCTGTGCTATAGTATCTGCATTTGTATTCAGCATATTACCGTTGCCATCATGCGTAAGAGGTGCAAAAACCGGTATTAATCCGTTATACAGCAGCAGTTTTATAAGGCTGGTATTTACTTTATTGCTCCGCACATCGCCAGCAAAGCCGTAATCAATATCCTTTACCGGCCGCTTGCTTGCAGGCAATACCGATCCGTCGGCACCGGTAAGGCCTATGGCATTACAGCCCAGCGCCTGCAATGCAGCCACAATGTTCTTGTTTATCAGGCCACCATATACCATTGTTACCAGGTCAAGCGTAGGTTTGTCTGTAATGCGGCGGCCATTTATATAGTTGGGTTCAATATTGAGTTTCAATCCTATTTCCGAAGCCACTTTACCTCCGCCGTGCACCAGTATTTTATATCCCTCAGTGGCGGTAAATGCCTTCAGAAATTCATGAAGTTTTGATTCATCGTCAATGATATTACCACCTACCTTAATGATGTTGAGTTCCATTTTTTTCAGTTTACAGAGTGCAGTATTTCAGCAAGCACGGCCTGTGCAGCCCAAACCCTGTTAGTGGCCTGCAGGTTCACAATACTGCTGGCGCTGTCCAGTACTTCATCGCTCAGTTCCACATTACGCCTCACCGGCAGGCAATGCATCACCCTGGCATTGTTGGTTTTTGCCAGGTGCTCAGTTGTCAGCATCCACGATGAATCATTGCACAGTACCTTGCCATAGTCGGCATAAGAGCTCCAGTTTTTCACATACACAAAATCAGCCCCTTCCAGTGCCTTTTCCTGGTCGTATTCAATAGTTGCCCCGTCGGTAAACTTCGTATCCAGTTCATAATCTTCGGGGTGGGTAATCACAAAATCTGCCTTTCCCCATGCATTGATCCACTCGGCAAATGAATTGCCTACGCATTGCGGTATAGGCTTGATATGAGGCGCCCACGTAAGCACAATTTTCGGCTTACGCAGCTCTTTGAAAGTTTCTTCAATAGTAATAATATCGGTAAAGCTCTGAAGCGGGTGCAGGGTTGCACTCTCCAGGCTCACTATGGGTATACCCGCATATTTAATAAACTGATTTATAAACAGCTCGCTGTAATCTTCATGCTTGTTGACCAGTGAAGGGAAAGTTCGGATGCATAATATATCGAAATAGGAACCCAATATTGGCGCAGCATCTTTTACATGCTCTATGGTATTGCCACTCATAATTGCCCCTTCTTCAAATTCCAGTTTCCAGCCGTCTTTATCAATATTGAATACAATGGCATCCATACCCAGATTATTTGCTGCAATCTGAGTACTCAGCCTGGTACGCATACTTGGGTTCAGAAACAACAGCCCTATACGTTTATTGATACCCAGGGCCTTATCTTTAAACGGGTCAGCTTTATAGCCTATGGCTTTCTGTACCATTGCTTCTATATTACTGATATCGCGTGCAGAAATAAAATTCTTCATTTTTTATGGTTGCTGTAGTGTTCAGTATTGTTTATGTTCTACTGATAACCTGTAACAAAATTAGGAAAATGCACAGCTTTAAAGGCAGATAATACACAAATACCAAAAAATTAATGCACGGATGATTTTGAAATGGCTGCACAAAGACCAGCGGGAATTTAGCCTGTATTATTTTTCCTGAATAGTCAAAGGCCCTTACAGGTAATTGTATAACCGCATTATCTCCTCATGTTTTTCCCTGAGGGCTGAAATCTGTTCCTGGTTCAGTTCCTCCTTCCAAACGCCCATCTTGCCCGACCTGAAAAATTGCTTGCTTTTCCGGGTTTTTTCCTGAAAGCCTTTTTCAATTTCCTGGCTGCTCAGTTGCTCAAATGATGAGGCCCGGATCGCAGCGCTGATCTGATCAGGAGTTGCTTCAAGCCCAATGAAAGTAACGGCCTTTGTAAATGTTTCAAACGGATTGGTCAGCATGTCCTCATACCGGATCACTATGACCGGAAAGGAGGGCTTTAGAGTCCAACCTTTTACATGACTGCTCCAATCAGATACATATTGTCTGAACTGAGCATTACGGTTAAGATTTCCCTGTTGCTTCGCCAGACTGTAATTGTGGTTATTAAGCATTTCAAAAGCATCCTGTATACTACAGGCAGAATGATTGGCCAGTGAACCTACTATATCCAGGGGGTTGCGGATTATATATATTGCACACCTGGTTACATCTTCGGGTATAATACTTAGCCCAGCTTCGTCGGTTTCAAAAGCATCATGCACTTTTATAAAGTTCAGTTTATTTAGCTGAGTTGCATAAAAACGGTAAACATCAGCAATCATCATTTTTACCTCCCTGTCAGTAAGGTCTCTGGATTCTATTTCGGCATATAAATCGAATAACGTGCGGTCTGAAAAAATCCCATCAGTTTTTAATGCATTTATTTCCACTTTACCGTTATTCATTAATGCCGTAAGAAATGCGCGGAACCAGGTGTTTCCTGATTTGGGAAATGAGGCCAGCCAGACTATTTTTTCGGAATTTATAAGATCGGGCATTACAGCTGGTTTTTTATTGCTTCAAACAATTGCGCAGAATTTGTACCAACCTGAGGCCTGGTGATTTCATATACCGGTACATGTTGCGTTAATTGCGATAATAACGCGAAATGAACAGCTCTTAATTTTTTGCTCAGTATGAGTTGGTTTTTGTAGGCTTGCTGCTCCAGTTGCCGGAATGACTTAAGCGTATTCAGTTTAATGACATCTATGTTGTGGGAAAGGCCGGTGGGGTGTATAATAAATATTTTCTCAACAGGGAGCTGACCGGAATTGAAATTTTCGAAGAAAAATTGTCCGTATTTTGGTAGCTCAGGGCGTATTTTATAATCCCTTGTATAGAGGTCACCATCCAGCTGTGTGATGGCATCATCCCATAATTTTATCATCGGGTAAGATGCAGTGCAGTAAACCCCTGGCTTATCTTTGGTGCCCGAATGCATTACACAGATATCGTCGGAAAAAACAGAATACCCATTTGATGCAAGCAAGGCTGTTAAAGTGGATTTGCCAGCTCCCGATTTGCCGGCAAATAAAGTGAGTTTGCCATTTTTTTCCACTGCTGCAGCATGCAATGGCAGACTGCCGCGCTGATACAGAATTGCCGCCATGATGGTACCTAATAAAAAAAGCCGGATACTTCTTTGATCAATGCCAGGCACAGGTTCAGCAATAATCTTAGATCCGTTTGCAGCATAATACCGGCATACGTTCCTTATGTTGAGTATATATTCCTTTTCGGCAATGCAGGAAAAAGGCCTTTTCACAAAATCATCACCTTCCGGTTTCAATGGTGTAATTCCAATTTCGATGGTAACATCTTCTTTATCAAACTCTTTCGGTAATAATTCCGGAAACTCAATTTGAGATAATATATTCAATCCAAATCCCCAATACCTGAACATCAGAATAATTGTTTTATTTAGTTATATTAAAAATGCCAGCTAAGGGCAATTAATTAAAAGAGGAATGGGTTTCATATTTTGTGAAATCACAAAAGCCGGTAATTAACATCCCGTTGCTGTGGAGCCATGCATGGGCCAGCATTTCTCCATCCTCTTTCCTGTAAAAACCGAAATTTAAAGTGCCATCCAAATTTCTTCGCCTCAGCATTATTTTTGCGGTGAGGGCCCGGGTATAGCATTCGGTAGGCCATGGAGCATATTTGTTGCATAGTTTAACTGCCGCCCTCACTTTCAGAGCCAGTTCCTTGTTTTCTGTTATACCGGATTCCTGTTTGAAGGTTACCGGTTTGCCAAGCCATATCTTCACTTTGCTGAAAGGTAAAAACAACATTGTACATTTTACATATGCTGATAAAAGAAAGGCCTCGCCAAACAGCATTTTGTCCGGAAGTGGGATAGCGGCAAAACTCCTTAATTTTCTTGCAAAAATGTAAACTGATCTCATTATGCCGCAATGCTGTTATGAATGGAGAAAAGCTTTTGCTGTGTACTTTTTTGTAAAAAACCGATAGTGTCATCTATGCATTGACTGGCGCTTAGATCATATACCATCAGCATTTTTTCTACAAGGCTTTCAACAGTTACCGGTTGTTCAGACAATTCCCATATTTCGGCCCCGACTGCATTCATTGTTATGAAATCTCCGGTTTCCATATCCATTATTACCATCTCCTCACCTATTTTGTTGGCCAGGTACCTGCTTTCATTCCTTTGAATCAGCGTGTGTATACCAATGATTGTGTCGGTCTCCATATGGATTACAATTACTAAGAATTATATTCAGTTATTAATTTATATCTATAAACAATCAGCTTCAAAGATAAGTATAATTTTCCGGGAATGGAACCTATTAATTGTGGTTTCATTGCGCCATGAATATTCAAGCCGGGCACACATTTTAATTTATCTACTCCGGCGGGAAAGTGAATTTAATTTTTCCAACCCATTCACAACTATACTTTTCCAGGAGAAATTATTAGCTTTGTTAGTGGGAAAATTAAAATGAAAACTGTAGATTTTGCTCTGGATTTATTTATTTTTCAAAGTGAAAACCCAGTGAGAAACTTAATGGTAATTTAGGGTTTTTTAATCGAAGAAATGGTTACAGACCAATTAAATGCAGTAAAAATATTCTTACACTTGTGTCTTTTTCCCGGAAAATGTTTTGGTTATGATCCTGAATAAATCGGAATTTTATCTTCAGTATACCGACGTTCTGAATGTTGATGCACTTAATAACCTCCTTAATGCAACAATTAGCTTTGAGGATAAAATTACTGACCCGTCATCCAAGGCTCAGATGTTTGCATTAAAACCCGGACTAACCTACCGTAAATCAAGCCTTTTGTATGAAGAAGATATTCCTGAGTATAAAGCCATGTTCAAGGATATTTTGTTGCCCCTTGTTCCTTTTTTTTGTTCCTGTTTTAACCTAACGCCATTTGAATCAAATGACATTGAAATCAAGCTCACCATGCATAATGATGGAGATTATTTTTTATGGCATAATGATAATGGAAATCAGGAAGCTTCAAGCCGGTCGGTGACATTTGTATACTATTATTATTTTGAGCCTAAAATGTTTTCGGGCGGGGAGCTGGTGATATATCCTCCTGGCGCTAAACCAGTTGCAATTACCCCTTTAAATAATTCTATGATTGTTTTTAACCCTTCAATGATGCATGAAGTGAAGCCGGTTATCTGTCCCGGAAAATTGTACCCTCAAAGCCGTTTTGCCCTTACCGGATGGATCCTTAATAAAGCTATCCCAAGAAACAGGGAAGTTTATCTGTAAGTAAAGTAATCAGGAAAGGGAGGGTATACCGGTGTATTAAAGAGGAGTATCTGGTGTTCAGGTTTAGTAAATTATTTTTTTCGATAATTAGACTGCATATCAGAATTAATGGTGTCTGCTGGTTTTATATTGTTATCCGTTTTTGTTAACCTGGTTCTCTGAGTGCAGTTTCTGCAATCTTAGTACTTTTGACTTTTAAATTTAAGAGAAAATGGATGGTTTTAATTTTAAATTCTATGGAAAAATAGATGTAAAAGGAATTCAGAAAAAAATAGCTGATGCGGCTTTTAACTGGGACGAATTCAGTTTCAGGCAAGTCAGGCACAAAGTTCACCGCGAAACAAAAACTGTTCCCCTGATATTTAATGAAGGGAATTTGCTGGTACCGAAATACTGGGAAAATTTTGAACTTTTCAAAAATGAAATAGATGAAATTAAGCTCAGAATTGAAGAAACCAATCATGGCAAAGGAACACTGCACAGCGCTGTTTTTATAAACCTGCCTTCCCGGTCTAAAATATATACCCATACCGATGCTGGGCCTGTATTCAGTATTTGCCGCAGAATTCACCTTCCTATTATCACTAATCCGGAATGCTTATTTACTGTGGACGAGGAAACTATAAACATGAAGGAAGGCGAGATCTGGGAAATAAATAATGACGGTAAAAAACATGGGGTGGTTAATAATGGAGATACCGACAGGATACACTTACTGATGGACTGGAAGCCATTGGAATGATACGTTTTCCCCAATGCCGATTTTAAGGAAAGGTGCAATCCCAGTTATCCCGGTACAGATACTACAAGGACTTTTTATCCCATCAGTAAATAACAGCTTATATCTTCACGAGTCCGTGCCTGATAGCAAACAATACCAGCCCGATTTTTGATTTGATCGTAAATTTTTTGAACAACAACTCCCTGTAGCCGTCTACCGTGCGCACACTTACCTGCATCAGCTCAGATATACGTTCATAGGTGTATTCCTGCTTGTCGCATACCAGTTGCAGAAAGGTGAGTTCTTTATCGCTCAGCTGCTCGTGCAGGCTTCTTTCCGTTTCCGCTCTTTCTGTTTCGGTTGTTAATGCCTGGTGCAGCAGTTCGCTGTGGTAATAGCCCTGGTTAATCACATCCTGTATCGCCTTCTTCAGCAGTTCGGCACTGCAGCTTTTGGGCAGGTATCCCCTTATGCCCAGCCGGAAGAGTTCGAGTATCACTTTTTCATCAGACTCCAGCGTCAGAATAAGTGTTTTGAGGCCAGGTTTGTTTTTTTTCAGCCATCTCATTGTTTCCACCCCGTTCATTACCGGCATGTTCAGATCTATTATGGCCAGATCCGGATCTTTAAGCATCGGCAACGCATTAATAAAATCACGGCCATTATCAAACTGATCGGTAACCTTATAGTTGCCAATAACTTCTATGAGCGATTTGATACCGCTTCTTACTACCGCATGGTCATCAACCAGTACTATTGATATTTTTTCAGCCATCTTTTATAATTAGATAGTTTCTAATGTAAATGTCGTCCCTTTATCTATTACACTCCTGATATTGCAGGTGAGCCTGGCCATTTCGGCCCGCTTTACCATGTTCTTCAGTCCCGATCCTGTTCCTGTAGTTTTAATTTCGGCATAATCAAATCCCTTACCATTATCATCAACAATCATTCTGAAATTGACGTTTCCCCGCAGTGTTATGTTCACTACCGTGCAACCTGCATGTTTCATAATGTTATTGAGTATCTCCTGGAAAATACGGAACACAATTACCTTCTGATCTTTATCCAGCAGGGGCTCGGCATCATAATCCCATTTCACTTCAAAGCGGTTGAGTTGCCGCAATCTTTGCACTTCCTGGTTTATGGCTGCAGTCAGGTCCTGGGTCTCAAACAGGTCGGTGCTCAGTTGCTTGCTCATGCGCCGCAGTTCCTCAACGGATTCTATCATGTTGGTCCCGATTGTCTCGAGCAACGGCCCGGATTCAGGGTTCATCACCCGGTACTGCTGCAGTTGCAGGTTGATGAAAGTAAGCTTGTGCCCGATATTATCATGCAGTTCCCTGCCTGTATTTATGAGCACCTGCTCCTGTACCTCAACCTGCACCATGCGCAGCTCCTTTTCATAATCTATCTGCATCTGCACCATTTTCATCTCCTGCTTAGCATTCCTTCTGTTGGCCACAAAAATGGTAATTATTACCCCTGCCAGCAGCAGAATAAATAGCAGCGATGAAAGGACAACGGTGATACCTATATCATTGTTAAACATGACCGGCTACTTTTAATGGCTTTGAATGCTGGCGGCCTAGTAAAATAAAGGATATACCAACAAGCGGATAACGGATTATGTCGAGAATATTATTTATATTAACTAACTGATCGCCTAATTTTGGATTTTTATCAAACAGGTAATTATGTAAACCCATAAATGGTATATCACATCCAAAAAACAGAATTGTTGAAAAACATAGCCAAAAAACAGGTTGCGAAAATATATTTTTCGTACTAAAAAGACTATTGCTGAATAAAACAACAATATACATAAATGTAAGTATTATGCAATTCAAAATCAAAGATGATGTTGCAAATTGAAATATTGAGTGAGAATAAATATCAATGATCCAATATGTCGATGTACTAGACAATAATAAAAACCAGAAAATTTTCAAGTATTTATTATAAATTAAGTAAATGGCTGAAAGTCCCATTAACCAAACTTCTATTATCATATAAATATTGAATAACCATGCATTTTGATTATGTAGAACTGTACTAATATAGAGACCATAACATTCAATAACTGTGGCAAAAGCAACCAAAATCAGCATAATTTTATAAGGTACTGATAATTTTTTTATATTATATCCACCTGCGACTAATGTAAACGCCTTTCCTATTAGAAATAAAAAATATGTAATCATAATTTGATTTGAAATTTTAATACATAATCAAATTTAAGTACCCATAATTCTAAATCTTTAAACTGTTGGGCTTACATATACGCCACACATAAATGGACACAAAGTCCCATAATCCGCCGCCTTGCTCTGTAAACCGCTTGCCGAAGTGTTGTCTATCAATTTATTACCACTGGCATTAGTCAGGTATATCACTAATGTTTCGGGATAGGCAGTAGGAGCTCCGTCGGCAGCGGGGTAGCTGCAGCAGGTAAATCCTATTTTGCCACCAGAAGGATCACTGTTATCGGCATACATCTGTGCCACCTCGGCAATCCACGGAAAAACAACATTCTGGGTGTATACGCTGCTATTTGCGCCCAGCGATTGGAGGCAGCTGTCTGTGCAGCTTGCCGCATTGCAGTAGTAAAAATTGTTGAAGAAAGAATTGTCCATCAGGTCATGAACGGAAGTAGTGGTCATGCTGCCATTGTCTATTACGTACCATATGCTCGGGTTGGCATTGAGATTGTACTGGTTGGGGATTTTAGCGTCTGGGGTCATAGTCAATATCTGTACCCTCAGGTAGAGATAGCTATTGGCGGCATCATAACAAAATACAAACCGCAAAGCTATTGTTGCCGGATCTAAGCTGTTATTGGTAATAAAATTATTCACAGCGTCAGCAAAATCACTCCAGTTAACCTGGTTATCCTGCCCTGTAAAGCTGGTACTGCAATGGTTGAGAAAATAATGAGCCTGAAAGTTAGCAACACCAGCATTATACTGATCGAGTGTTATTGCCATTGGATTTGCCATAAAGTCTGAGATTTTAAAAATGTTAAGTAAATGATTTAAAATTTAGCCGAAAGTTACTAAATATTCATTTGCAAATTACAATGCTGTTACAATGTCTTACATAATTTTCTACCCTTTACATTGCTGAGTTTTACTATTCCTGCACTTAATTGTCCGGTTTCAGATAGTGACGACCCTTTTTCCACATTTTAAAATCCGGGTACTTTTGTTTTTAAAATATTGATTTAAATTAAAACTACTTGAAGAAATCTCCACAATACGGGAAAAACACCCCCCTGATACGGGAAAAACACCCCCCTGCAATACGGGGAAAATACCCCCCTCGTTTTGCAGTATTTCCCGTTGCGGAATAAAAAAATAGGTCAGACCTTTGTCTTAGTTTCCAATTACCTCATACGCCCTATCACCAGGAAAACATTTTTTGAACTTTTAAAACACCTTCTTGATAAAACAACAAAAAGCCAAGGAGTAAATTGCCTTCACCGGCCAAGCAATAATCACTTATGACTCAAACAAAAGAATACTTTTAGCTCAAACAAAACTTATCTGACTCAAACAAAAGAAGTATACTCAAACAAAACCTTAGTTGACTCAAACAAAAGATTACTAAAGACCCTGTAAACCCCTTCACCGCGAAAACATATACTCCAAGCCCCTTCAATAACTATTCACCAGTGTTTAATCTTATCTGAATGCTGTACCCCCGGGTACAGCATTTTTGCTTCACATAAGATATAACGATCAGCATAACTCTCAGGAGACAGAAACAGGTGTGAAAAAATGAACAGAAATGCATTGGAGAAAAAACACAATACAGAACCTACCGGTATACAACTACATAAAAATCCTTACCCGGGGGTAAGGAAAGGAGTACAAAAAATCGAGTTGAAGTTAAATAACTACCAATCGCCATTATGGCGGCGGTGGAATCGCTCATAATGTCTTTTGTGGTTCTTTTTGGTGTAATGATTATTCTTGTGATAATTAGACCACCTATTCGGAAAGCAACCGGAGATGCTAACGAGCAATAACAATGCAACAATCAGTCTGGCTATGTGATACTTCATAAGCGGCAAGTATAAAGGTATTCCAATTTTTAAATCGGGGGCTAATATCGGGAAAATTTCTTCTTTTTTCTAATTTACTTCAATAAACTTATTTTCTTTATCGGAATAGGGTTTGTTTTCCGTGCCTGCTAAAATTACTGCGGGGAATAAAAGGAGAAAACTAACCCGGTAAAACATTGGCCGGAATGTGCGCATCTTTTTTTATCGTCATCAGCTCATAAAATACAATACACCACAGCAATATGCAAGGCACCGCCTTGATGGTATAAGGTATAAAAAAATGATCGCGCAGCCAGGGCGGGAACAGATCGGTAGGGGACAGGCAGGTGAAGATAAAAACTATAGCAATGAGAATGCTGCGCCATAACTGCCATGGCCTGGAAAAATACCAGATGCCCACACCCGCAACGGCAATAATAAATGTGGGTGACTCGGCTTTATGATTGAAAATAATGACCCAGATAAGCACAGATGCCACCATCAGCAGTTTGTAGACCTCATTGCGATACAACCGGAACCTGATAAAAGGAATGAGGAAGAGCAATATACCGATAATGCTGATTATGGTTTTGCCGGATGAAATACCAAACCAGGTATGCAGCCAGCCTATTACCGATAAGCCATAGGAGGCCGACTGATCGGCTGCCATCATGCTGGCCCAGTTGTGGTATTGCCAGACGAGGGTAGGATAGGGAGTAACAGCAAGTGGCAGAATTGCTGTCAAGATAGTCCAGAGTGCAGCCCATGCTATGAATTTTATTTTGCCGGGATAGAACAGGAACAGGCAGAAGCCGATAGCACCATATACTTTGATGAAGGTAGCTATAACCAGCCAGAGTGTAGCCCAGGCTATTTTGCCCCGCTGCATACAGGCATAGGCGCCTATAAGCAGGCCGGCCATTATGCCATTGCTTTGGGCATTCTGTACAGAGGTAAGCAGCTCGAGAGCAACAAACCACAAGAGGAGGCTTATAGTACGGTCTTTGAAGGGGAGCATTCGTATGGCAGCATAAAGAATGAGCGCATTGGAGAGGTTCCAGATAGTGAGGCCAATAAAATCGGGAAGGCGGGCAAGCAGGCCCATGAACAGGGCGAAGGTAGGGCTGTATTTATAGAGGTCCCATTGCACTTCAGGGTAAAGGATATACATGTTTTTACCCGCCAGCAGATGATACCAGGACTGCTTGAAAATAACATAATTGTTGTACTCGGTATAGGGTATACCTGAGAAAATATGCGGGGGCAGCAGCAACTGCTGAATACTGGCTATAAGCGCCAGCAGCACATAGGCCAGCAGCAGGAAACGGGGATGAACAATAAGCGAGCGTAAAGTTTGCAATATGGATTCCGTTTTAAAACTCTGGCCCAAGTCGGCCTGAGCTACAAATATAAAGCAATTAGGATGGCGATATATACAAGGAGCTTTTCAATTCTAAACCACAAGGATATCGGGCTACGCCTGCCCATTGATAATGAGATGCCAAAAGGCCGGCTGCAAACGCTGGACCTAGGAAAGGCAAGTCATAAGGCCAGGCCAAAGCGCCCCGCCTCAGCAACGAAAAAAAGACGCCGGAAGAAATGCTGGTTTTGTGCGAAAACCTTCCGGTTTGCTTCACAAGACTGCCCATTCGCTTCACTAAATTGCCCGATGGAAATGGGGCAATGTAAAATTACATAATATTATAAAGTTAGATTTTAAAAATGTTGCTGGTTGACAATTATTTATTTTATATGCATTCATTTTGTTTCAGGTTTAAGGTATATTGAAAAATATGTTGCTGTAATTGTAATACTTAATGATTTGATTATCAGATTCTATAGTTAAATTTTATTATGAAAAACAGGGTATAAAAGGGTATATTTAGGTATAAAAAGGTATAAAAAGGTATAAAAAGGTATAAAAAGGTATAAAAAGGTATAAAAAGGGTATAAAAAGGGTATAATTGGGAATAATTTTTACCGGTACAATTTCTATCGGCAGGCAAGTGTGGGGGACATTGCTCATTTATACCCTCAAGATGCCAAGAAAATTGCTTTATAGTTTAATAAGTTATAATTAATCATAAAATTTGGAACAAAGTTATGAAAAGAAGGTGTTAATTCCTAATTTTTGGGCTTATTTATTTGTTAATGTTGGAAACGTCAGTTTCCCTGAAGGATAGGGATTTTCAATAAACCGGAAAGATTGCTGAGACACGGGTGGGTTGCACACAGGGCTTTGGTACAGAACCGCGCCAGACTAAGTTGGTGTGGAAAGTAAATCGGCTAAGTGCCCTAATCACCGGCGAGTCCCCGGCAGGCACAGAATGGCTTTGCAATCGGGAGACATCGCCTGGGACGAGATAGAAACCCGGCGTAGACTTAAAACAAATTCAGGGATCTACCAATATAATACCATTATTAAGCGCGAAAATTATTAACTCGGAGCGGGTATGAATGTTCAGTTTTCTGAAAATATTATCCATCGATCCCTTTACAGCCCTAAGCGTTTTACCCAGTTTATCTGCTATCATTTTGTAGCCCAGTCCTGAGTAGCACATGCGCATTATATTTATTTCCTGTTCCGAAAAATCGGGCAGTTTCAGGTGCCCCTGATCCACTGCATTTCGGAAATTGATAGCTGTCGATAGCTGGAAATAAGCGCCATGTTCGTTTACTGCATCCAGCGCCGTGCCAAGCACTTCATGCGAGCAATTTTTCACCAGGTAGCCCCTTGCGCCCTCATGCAGCATTCGGGTTATTGTTTTTGTATCATCTGCCATCGAGAGTATCAGCACTTTAAGTTCAGGCCATCTTTTCTTCAGTATCATCATTGTCTGCAGCCCGCTCATGCCCGGCATCCGTATATCCAGTACACACACATCAGGCAGGCTGGTGGCCGTTTCCAGCCAGTCTATCAGTACCTGGCCACTTTCAGCCATTACCACAACCTCATATTTGCCCATAGCATCCAGCAAGCTCTTGGTGCACTGCATCATTATCAGGTGGTCGTCACACAATGCTATGCGAATTTTGTTTTCAGAGTTCATTATATATGTTTATGGGGGGGGGTAATAAAAAATAAAATTAACAGATAATTTTAGTAAAGTATCAGGAAAAAACCTGTAGCCTATCAGGCTTTTTCCTGATGGCCCGCTTTATTTTTTTTATCACTTTTACACAGATAATTAAAAACATTATTCACTTTTAAAACAAAACAAACCATGTGTTCATGTAATGAAACTTCAGCCTTAGGCCAAAACGATTACAGTTTGCAAACAGCAAACCTCGGAATTGCCAACATTGATTCAGCAGTTACCAGTCTTACCGGAACGAATGCAACTCCTGTTTACACGGCAGCTTCCTCAGGCTTCAATGGATCAATTATTAAATCCATTCGTATTAAAGCCACTGGTCCGGTTACTAAAGGAATGGTTCGCCTTTTTATTTCCAATTCTGGTGGCTCCGCTATTTCTTTATTGAAAGAAATACCCATTCCCGTTACTCCTATTCTGGATGCTACTCCTACCCCTATGCCAGCATTGCCTTTGTATGAGATGGTATTAAATGGAGGTCTGAAACTGGAACCTGGATATAAACTATTGGCCGCAACGCAAAATGCCCAATCTTTTAATATCATTACAGAGGGCTTAGACTGGAAATATCCCGGCACGCTGCCCAACGATTGCTGTAATTATATTCAGCAGAAAGCAGTTACGGGCCTGGGCACAATTTCTGCAGCAAATACTATTGTAGCAGTATATACAGCTCCGGGCTCAACAAATGGCTCCTTCGTTAAAACGGTTACTATTAAAGCAATGGGCCCCACAAGTATTAATGGGATGATAAGCTTATATGTTAGCTCGGATGGCTCCAATTTTACTCTGTTGCAGGAAATAGTGGTGCCTGAAACCGATCAATCTGGTTATGAGCCTTCATTCAAAATGGTAGTAGATCTCAATTTAAATATAAATTCCGGTTACGTAATCGGAGCCTCTACGTTGCTGGCAGAAGGATTTGCTGTTACAGTTGAAGCAAATGATTGGACTTATCCGATTTCTTAATTGATTCTTTCTTTTAACCACTAAATTTAATTCTTATGATAACGGCTTCTCTCCATTCCGATACGGATGGAAATAAATATAAGAATCCAAACAGGGAAAGACGATTTATTAATGGATACTATGAAATAGGTGGAAAAAGAATTGCCTATTTAAATAGTCGTCTGAATAGTCTTACTGATCTGCAGGATCCTGAAAAAATAAGTAAAATCGGCAGTTCAATAAACTTCACACAGAATAAGACCAATCTGAATAGTAGTGATATCCCTTCCGCAATAGCTACACCTCGTATTGATTCATTAAGTAATTATACTGAAGATTTTAGGAACGGTACTATTACACATGATCAAATGGGTAAGGTTCAGATTTTGATATTAAATGAAATAATTAACTATCCTGATTTTATAAATTTTGATAAACTGACTCAATTCCGTGTTGCTATGTCATTAGTCTGGAAAATGGGTGTGACTCAAGATGAATTACCATACAAAAAGATTTATGAATTGTATAACAAATATAAACCTACAGTTGAAGAACCTGCTTCATTAAAAATACAAAAATTATTGGCAGCACGTTTAATAAATAATAAGCAGGTAAATTATGCAAATATTGCGCAAAACATAATTAATAAAAATGTAACCGCATATGTAAATGAAGATAAAAATTTGAGTCCTATCAATATTGAAGGTATTCTAAGTGGTTTAGAGACTGTTATAAATCAGGTAGAAAATGATGACACATTATCCAAAGATCAAAGTAAAGTATTATTAAATGCGCTATCAAGTACAAAATATCTGGTTAATGCTATTAATAATACAATTGTAAATAATGCCAGCCAAGGTAATTTATCTGATAGCAATAATAGCCATAAAGCTGCTGGAAAGGGTGGTATTCTTTCAGGCATCGGAGATGTGTTTAACGCATTTTGGCAAGGTGTAGTCTCGGATTTTAATCATTGGAATCCATGTATTGATTGCATATTCAAAAATTTACATAAGAATATAGATCTTGGCGATATTATTTATATTTTTTTAATTATGACTGTAGTGGCTGCAGCAGCATTAGGTGATTTAGTTCCTACACCACTTCCTACCGGGGGGACAACATCACCTCTGTCTTGGGCAGATGTGCTTGTAGGCGCTATAAGTTCAGGATTGTATATTACTGGCACAATATTTTATACAGCACTTACAAACTGTTTAGTACAATGCAATCTTAAAAAATCAGATATTCCACAATGTACTACTTGCCCCGATGATGTTTACACCCGCTTCGATGGCGCTAACTGTATGTATGGTTGGTATGCAGGTGTACCTGCCAGCCCATGCCCTGCATTTATTCTGGGGTATGGTTTTAATTACTGTCATTATGGTGCCCCACCATATTTGTCACCTTCAACTTGTGCGGATGGTAATATTTCAGCGCCATTCTGGATGCCAGGTCCTGGATTGGTAAGGAACCCGGCCAGTTATGGACATTGGGATGGAGCCCATTGCAATTTTGGCTGGTGGGATCCCGGCTGGACACCTTTTATAGCAGGTACAGGCTTTTATGTAAAACCAAAATGTTAGTAAATACAAATTAACAATCGCACTTTGAATTTAAATTCAATGTGCGGTTGTTAATTTAAATTAAATTTTATTGGCCTAATTGATTGGCACAGTTTTTTAGATCAGGAATTAGTATTTTTATTTTAAAATTCCGAGACATGAAAAAGATATTTTTTTTGATTGTGTTATTGCCTGGTTTTATTCAGGCACAAATCATTACTACTATAGCCGGAAATGGAATTCCAGGTTCTACAGGGAATGGTGGTCAAGCAATTAGTGGAGAATTATTTGGCCCTGAAGGTGTTGCAGTAGATCATTCAGGTAATGTTTATATAGCTGATTATAAGACAGTTCGTAAGGTTAATACTTCTGGTATTATTAATGACTTTGCAGGTAATGGCATAGGTGGTTGCACCTATAACGGGGATGGAATACCGGCAACAGATGCAGCTTTGTGTGGTCCTGCTGGAATAGCATTTGATCATTCAGGCAATGTTTATTTTGTTGATGTTGGTAATAACCGCATTCGGAAAGTAGATATATCAGGCACCATTTTTACGTTTGCAGGAAACGGGACAGGTGGTTACGCCGGCGATGGAGGCCCGGCAACTGCTGCCGAATTACTTCATCCGTTCGCAGTTGCTACAGATGTAGATAATTCAGGTAATGTATATATTTCCGATGGGTGTAACAGGGTGCGCCGGGTAGATTCATCAGGTATTATTACTACATTTGCAGGCAATGGATTTGGTTGTCCTACTACAGGTGGTTTTAGTGGCGATGGCGGCCCTGCTACTGCTGCTGAATTGTTCGGGCCTGCCGGCATTGCAATAGGATATTCCAATGATCATACCAAATCTGTATATATTGCCGATGATGGCAACAAGCTGATAAGGATGGTCAATTCTCTTGGTATTATTTCCACATTTGCCGGGGGCGGTACCGACAGTGTAAGTTCAGGAATACCAGCAACCGCCGCTGCATTTGTAAGCCCTACCGGGCTTGCTGTTGATCAATCAGGGAATGTTTATATTTCAGATGAATCCAATCAGGTTGTCCAGATGGTTACCCCATCCGGTTTCATTTACACTATTGCCGGTAACCATACTGCCGGTTTCAGCGGGGATGGTGGCCCGGCAACTGCTGCCGAAATAAATGCACCGATTGAAGTTGCAATTGACGATACCGGCAATGTTTATATTTGTGATTTAGCAAATAATCGTATCAGAGAGTTGATTAAGGGTACTACCGCAGTTAATACAATACTATCACCCGGCAATGAAATAAATATTTATCCCAATCCTGCAAAAAATGATCTTTCAGTTTCAGCGCCATTCCAGATTAATACCATTGTGATAACTGATCTTTTAGGGCAAATGATTTTCTATAAAGTATTTGATACGAAAAAAGCACAAATCAATGTTGCTGGGTTCGCTGACGGCATTTACTTCATAAAAGTAAACGATATTTATGTAAGAAAGTTTGTCAAGTATTGAACAATCTTTGAAGATTCCAATCCAACCCGGAAAATTCGTTGGAAATAAATATGCTAAATAATTAGGAAAATCCAATTATTCAATATACCTTCGTCCCGTATTTAACCATAAAAGAACTAAATAAGCTATGAAACAATCGAAATTCCAAAATATTTACCATAAATTAACCTTTGTACCGGTAAAATAATCAGAAATAAACATATCATTGTCTGAAATTTTCGCACAAAAATCATAAATAGTTGAAAATGAATAAATTGCATTTTTAAAAACTTCACAAAGAGGAAATTTTGAAGAAAAGTGAAGTGAAAATGAAGCAAAAATGAAGCAAAAGTGAAGTTTTAGTGAAGCAAAGAGGAAATTTGGTGAAGCAAAGAGGAAGTCACATAAATAACAGGAAGCAATAATTAATAAAATAGTTTGCAATAAATAAATAGATAATGCGCACTATGCCTGGTATTGTGTAGCGGTTGCCTCGCCGCTGCATGGAAGTTAAAAGAAATCAGATGCTTTGATTGCACCTAAAAAAAATCAAACCTCTGGTCTTTAAACACCTGAGGTTTGATCAATGCAAATTTATAATAATATTATTTAATAACCTCTAGTTTCTCTGTATAATTAATTAAATCAGTCTTAATCGTCATCGTATAAATACCAGTTTTCAGGTCGGTAAGCGAAAGATTTACTTCACCAGAACCGGCGCTGCCATCAAATGAAGTTCTTGACATTTCGCGGCCTGCAATATCTCTGATTACAATTGTTACATTGCCCAATGAGGAGACCCATGAAATATTCAGCACATCATTGGCCGGATTAGGGAATATTTGCAGTTCATGCCCTGCCTGCGCGGCTGCAAGGCCAAGGCTGCAGTTTTCGATAGTAACTAGCCGGAATGCACTGGTTGTGCCACATGAATTGGTAACCGTATACAATACTGAATCTGTACCCGGGTTAATGCCTGCAACTGTACCGGTGCCTGAAACTGTTGCGTTGGCATTGGAAGCACTCCATATGCCACCAGCACTGGCATCTGTAAGCAGTATCAGTGACCCGGGACAAACTGCCGACAGACCTGAAATAGTACCTGCATCCGGCAACGGATTAACTGTTAAAGGCCAGGAAGCATAGGCAGTTCCGCAAGAATTGGTTACTCCATAAAGAACAGAGGGTGATCCCACTCCTGTACCGGTAACAACTCCGGTGCCGCTGACAGAGGCGCCTGTGCCACTTACACTCCATGTGCCGCCAGCAACTGTTTCGGTAAGGGTAAATGATGAGCCAGCACAGAGTGTGGAAAGGCCGGAAATGATACCAGGATCAGGGGCTGTAGCAATAGTGACAAATGCTTCAACCTCAGATGAGCAGCCACCTGAGGTGACTGTATATACTATAGAATCGGTGCCAGCAAAGGTGCCTGTAACTATTCCGGTAACCGGATCTACTGATGCATACCCGGTAAGGTCGCTCCAGGAGCCGCCGGCTACAGTAGCTGCAAATGGAATAGTTGCTCCTGTGCAGACACTTGAAGGGCCGCTTATGCTGCCCGCATCAGGTGATACATATATTGTGAGCGGATAAACTGCAGTTGCGGTACCGCAGGTGCCCGTATTGGTATAGCTGATAGTTACAGCGCCGGATGAAACACCGGTAACATTTCCGGAAACATCCACACTCGCATTCGTATTGCTGGAAGTCCAGATGCCTCCTGAAAACCCATCATAGAAAGGATAGCTTGTGCCGATACATAAAGAGGGTGTTCCGGTAATATCTGTAACCGCCGAATTGATAGTTATGTATTTATAAGCAACGGCGCTGCACCAGGCATTGGACGTGGTGTATTCAACATCATCTGTTCCATAACTCAGGCCAGTTAATACGCCACCTGAGCTCACTGTAGCATAGGCCGGGTACATTGTGCTCCATACACCGCCGGGAACAGATTCCGTTAAGCTGGTGGAGGAACCCGCACAAAGTGCGGCCGGCCCTGAAATAACCCCTGCTGCAGGAAGGGCATGAATGGTTACTACCGTACTGGTGGAAATATAACAACTGGCATAGACGGTATAAACAACTGTATCGAAACCAACCACTACACCAACAACGGCTCCGGTAGATGCATCTATTGAAGCATTAGCATTGGAGGCGCTCCATATGCCGCCGGGAACAGATGCGAGCAGCGTTGCAGAGCTGGATGGGCAAATATCTGTAGTGCCGGAGATGGTTCCTGCCGTGCCCGGCTGAACAGTAACATAAATGGTAACAATATCTGAGTAGGTGCCATCAGACACCAATACCTTGAATGAATCAGTTCCTGTAAATGAAGATGGCGCTGTATAAGTAACGCCAGATGGCAATACAATTGAGGTGACGCCTACAGAAGTACCTGTGGCAGGGAAGCCGGCCAGTGTGCCATTTACCGGAGCTGATAATACACTCCATGTTTCGGTTTCACCAACATTAATGTCGGTTATTGACAGCTGCGAATCAAGGGAGAAAGCATTTCCCGAACACGGATTGATAGACTGTGCTTCACCGAAAGCAAATGTAGGGGTAGCGCTTAACTGTATCACTTTACGGATACGGTTATTAGTCTGGTCGGCTATGTAAACAGTGCCACCCGGAGCAGAACACAAGCCATAAGGTGTGTTCATATTGGAAAGATTGGAGTTTACATTATCGCTGTAGCCCTGATCGTAAAAATTGCCGCCAACCTGGAAAATGGAATCGCAGGATACCCTTATTTTGCGGCAGGAGCAACTTACTTCGTTGCAGAATATGTTGCCTGTATCATCGGTACAGAGACCGGTTACCTCACCCAGCCAGCAGCTGAGAGCAGGCACATCGTATAGTACAGTCGTACCTGTGGTTGTACCGGCAATGGTGCTGATGTTTCCAGACAGATCAATTTTGCGGATTACCGATTCCATACCACCCTGGTCATCGAAGATGATTTCTCCGGCTGGATTGGTGCAAATGGAAAAGGGACTAGCCAGCGTTGCAAGTGTGGCAAGGCCTCCATCGCCGGTATAGCCCGAAGTGCCGGTGCCTGCCAGTACCGTAATTACTCCGGTGGATATGTTGACCTTCTTGATCTGATTGTTGGTATTGTCCACAAACAGAATATTTCCCGAAGCATCGGCACAAATACCATGAATGGTGGTGCCAGTGGCCGTTATAGTATTGATAATTCCTGTAGACATATTGATTTGCCGGATAGCACCGGGTGTGTTAACCACATAAAGATTGCCGGCAGCGTCTATACATATATTGCTCAAAAGGAGCAACGCATCTGTAGCCGGTATACCCTCGGCCATAGAAGTGCCTCCGCCTGCAACGGTAGAAATAATTCCGGTTTTTGCTGAATACATACGCACGCGGCCTGCCCCGCCGCCCTCAGTAAAATAAACATTACCTGCAATATCCCTGCAAACATCTGTGGGCGAAGAAACATTGGTAAGGTGGCCTGGCCGGCCATCGCCATTAAAACCCGATGATCCGTTTCCTGCCAGGGTAACAGTAATCCGCTGGGCGGATAAAGAGCCGGAGCCAAGAACAGCAATAAGCGCAATAAATAAAGCCGAAAAGGTAAACCTGGTCATAAAGAGGATTTTTTAGCGTAAAAAAATAATGTGTGAAACAGGCAAAGGTTGAATGCAAAAAATATAGTTACTAACTACCAATAAAGGTAGAAATATTTTTTTATAAAAGAAGCTTTTTATGTAAATTTTTCTTTTGTGTTGATACACAATATATTGCATTTTACATTATTGGAATATCCTAATAAAGCCGGGTATTGCCCAATAAAAAAACTGCAAATCGCCGGCATGCGCCGAGATTTGCAGTTTTTAATTATAGTAATATAGATTTATGCCCTTTCTATCACGATAGCGCTTGCGCCGCCGCCGCCATTGCAGATACCTGCCGCGCCATATTGCGCGTGTTTCTGATTCAGTACACTTATAAGGGTGGTGACGATGCGTGCGCCACTGCAACCCAGCGGATGGCCAATAGCCACTGCACCGCCGTTTACATTCACCTGTTCGGGTTTCAGGCCCATCTTTTGAGTGTTAACAATACCAACCACACTGAATGCCTCATTGAGCTCAAAGAAAGAAATGTCTTCCATCCTCAGGCCAGCTTTTGCCACTGCTTTAGGTACTGCAACCGATGGGGTAGTAGTGAACCACTCCGGCGCCTGCTCGGCATCGGCAAAGCCTTTTATTTTTGCGATTGGTTTAATGCCCAGTGCTTCGGCTTTTTCTTTGCTCATCAGCACAAGGGCTGCTGCGCCATCGTTCATGGTGCTGGCATTGGCAGCCGTAACTGTACCTTCTTTGCTGAAGGCCGGCTTAAGGCCGGGTATCTTGTCGAATTTCACATTCCAGGGCTCTTCGTCCTTGCTTATTTTAATGGGGTCGCCCTTTTTCTGAGGCACTTCCACAGGTACTATTTCGTTATCGAATTTACCTTCGTTCCATGCCTTCTGGCTGCGGTGGTAGCTTTCAACAGCAAAAGCATCCTGGTCTTCACGGCTTATGTTGCACTCTTTGGCGCAAAGATCAGCGGCATTGCCCATAGCGTAGTTGTGATACACATCAATCAGTCCGTCTTTGGCAAGGCCATCTATGAGAGTCACATTGCCGTATTTATTGCCCCAGCGCAGGTTTTCGTTGTAGAAAGGCACATTACTCATGCTCTCCATGCCACCGGCAACTACCACATCAGCATCGCCCAGCATAATGGCCTGTGCGCCCAGCATAATTGATTTCATACCGCTGGCACATACCTTATTGATAGTAGTGCAGGGCACATTATCGGGAATGCCTGCAAAACGGGCAGCCTGGCGTGCAGGGGCCTGGCCGAGGTTGGCCTGCATCACGCAGCCCATATACACTTCATTAATTTCATTTACATTGATCCCGGCCTTTTCTAAAGCGCCTTTGATGGCTATTGATCCCAGCTTAGTAGCTGAAAAATCTTTCAAAGCCCCGCCCCAGAGCCCTATAGGCGTGCGGACTGCGGATACTATATATACCTCTGTCATAATAAAATTAATTTGAACGCCGCAAAGTTAGGGAAAAGAGCCGGAGTATTGATTTTATGTTTTAATGATAATGGTCATAAAGGCTGGAAGCAGCAAGCGGAATACAGGATAGTGTGCCGGAGTGGGTTTGAAGAACGGAATACACAGGTTGAAACGTTCAAGATATACTTTAAATCGCATATCTTGTCTTAATTTGTTAAATTGCTTATTTCCATTTTAAAGATATCCATAGACCAATAAAATAAAGGTCGATTAATAAGAATATCAGCGCCAGTATAATTAATATCTTAACGAGGAGAATTTGTTTTCTGAATAATTTCATCTGGTGGTTGATTAGTGGTGGTATAATAGTATGATTTATTTCCGGATAATTTATATTCTGTGTTTTATTTTTTTATGGATACTTTTGAAGATTCAATGCAATCGGTAGTGTAAATTTAATACTAAAAAACCGATAAAACCAAATAATCCGATAAAATAATTTTCTGAATGCTTTTTTTTGCAAAAAATCTGAAATTTTTAAGAGAACTTAAAGGAGTAAAGCAGTCGGATATGCTTGAGTTGTGTGGATTCAAGCAGAGTACGTGGAATGGATATGAAAGAGGAGTTTCAACTCCCAACATTGATGACCTTATCAGAATTTCCGATTTTTTCAAAATCCCCGAATCCGACTTATTGCATACAGAAATAGCGGAAAAAAATCTACAGCAGCTATTCAGGCATTATAAAAAAGAAATATTGACCCCTGGTGACAACGAAAAAATGCATAATGGGGGGAGAAATACCTCATCCGGCATTGTGGAAGAGCCGGCTGAAGAATACGGGAAACCCTGCCCGGAATGTGTGTATATGCGAAAAACTATACTGCAAAAAGATGAAACCATAGCTGCGCTTCACGGGCAGGTAGCTGCTATGCAAATAGCTATTGAAGCGCTGAAGGCTGTTTTAAATGAACCGGCCAACACCAGGCAAGCAGAAAAGAAATGATTGCACTTATTTAGCTGCAAAACAATCAAATGAATGAAAGGTAGCGCTACATGGACAGTAATTCAGCGGCAAAATAATAAGCTTGCCAAGCATAGCAGTTAAGCCGCTTTAAAAAATAATTTTCCGGCTAATTTTTGCTTGACAACTATTGGAAAGAATAAATTGGGAAGGTTGTTTTGCATTAGGTAAATAAT
>CAILLK010000004.1 GCA_903835005.1 uncultured Bacteroidota bacterium
ATAAATATAAATATAAATATAAATATAAATATAAATATAAATATTAATAGTGCTATTTATTGCAAACTTCGCCCAAATGAGTGTTTATTCTTCGGAAAGGACGCTTCGGCAGAACAGGGAAGTGGATGCTTTTTTAAATAAATATTTTATAATATTATAATCTTAGACCAGAGTGGATGGCTGCATTTGGGAGAAGAATGTTGCTGCACACTTTTTGTATGGTTGTGGTTGTAACAAAGCTCAGGACTCATTAATTATTATTTGAAAAATCCTTAACTTTGGTATGTATATTGAATTATATGGCTGCAATTTCATTGGATAAACTGTTACTGCAATACTGGCCTTTACTGGAGCAGGAGGAGAAAAAATCTATAATTACACATATCAAATCGCTTATAAACAGTAAGCATGCACCAAAGCGATTGACTCAGGATGAATTTAAAGTACAGTATAATAATGATATGGATGATGCTGAAGCTGATATAAAGTCTGGGCGCGTTATTTCGCAGGAGGAGCTTGAACTGGAATCTGAAAACTGGTAACATGCTCATCTATAAAGTTTCCTGGGCGAAGGTTGCAAAATTACAGCTCAAAGCTGCCTGCGATTACATTAAGAAGGATTCACCTGCCAATGCTGAAATGGTAAAAAGGAAGATAATTGCTGCTGCAAGATCACTGGAAACTTTTCCTGAAAAACATGCAGCAGGTATATTCAAGAAAAATAATGATGGGAGTTTCAGGGTATTTGAAATATACAGCTAAAGGATATCGTATAAAATAGAGAAAAAGGTAGTTACTATTAGGCGGGTGCGGCATACAAGTATGGCACCGTTGGAGTATCAGGAATATAACTGATGGCTGTCCTTCAAGCTTTTGTGCTGAATTTGTAATGGTACTATTTTTAAAGAAACTACCACGATTATTTTTACAATATGAAAGCAACTAAAGAAAATACAGAAATCAAAAAGCCTTTCACCACAATGTTTCCGGATATTGTGATTAGTGATGATGAAAAAAGACATCACGATTCTCTGGCAAACAGGAAGAAGGTAGAAAAGGCAAAAAAAAATTTATCCAACTTTAATTTCAGGTAACGTTGGTAGCCTAAATCTCATCAGGGACTGCCACTACATCATTATTGTTAATAATTTTTACTTTTTACAGTTAACGACCAATTGGGGCTTATAATTTGGAAGCAAACGATACGGTTTAACAGGGAAGCGGGTTTAGCAGTGCTTATTTTTTTAATGTTATAACCTTAAAGCAAAGGTGTAATTATCAGCCTCAAGTAATGAGAGTTTATCCGGTTATGTAAGTAATGATAATTTTATTCTGATAGGCATGATTCAGACGATTTCAAAGCGTCCTTTACATAATTGCGAATTGTATTAATTAATTGTCTGCTCAATAAAGAGATTTCGTAAAAGCGAGCCCTCCAATTCCTCAGGGTAAACTCTGCAACGAAGCCCAATAGTACTCCTTCGGCTATACCCAAAAATCAATCCCACATTATATCAAATCCCGTGCCAATCTCTTAAAAAAGACCATAAAAAGAAAAAAAAATATTTTTTTTATTTTTACACAATAATTTTTTGCCTGCACGTTTATTTGATACATCCAACCAATTTATGACATCCAGACACAGGCTTACCATCGTAGTGATAGGTGGCCTTTTTTTGTGCTTAGGCACCATCTATTCCTGCAACCAGAAAGGAGATTTGCGGGTAGTTTCCAGAAACTTTGAAAGTGAGGTGGAGCAGCAGCAAAACCTGATCTTCACTTTCAATAAAGACGTGTATCCCGATTCCATGCTCGGCAATTGGGATAGTACAGTTTACATTGACTTCACACCGGCGGTAAAAGGGTTATTCAAGTGGAACAGCGGCAATGAGGTGGTTTTCTCGCCGGCACACGGTTTTGCGCCGGGGGCTGAATACACTGCGCGTCTGTCGAAATCGCTGCTTAACCACAGCAAAAAGAAGTATAAGGTGAGCGGGGAGCCTATAACGTTTCATACCGCGCCGCTGATGGTTACTGCCACCCATCTGAGCTGGACAAGGGGCAAGAACGTGGCCAATGTAATGGTGCAGATGGACATGAGCTTCAATTATGAGGTGAACCTGAGCGAGGCGGCCAACCGGCTGAAACTGAGTAGCAACGGCAACCCCGTGAACATTACCAATGTAAACAACGGCAATGGCAAGGTGCTGAGCCTGCAGTTTATGCCGGTGAGCGATAAAGACGAGGAAACACCCCTGAAAATAGCCTTAGACAAGGGCATACCAGTAGTGGGCAGCCAGTATGTATCGGTCAAGGACACGTCATTTAGCACCGATATTCCCTCACGCTACAACCTTACCATCACCTCAATGTCGGCGCAGCATACGGGCAATGATGGTATCATTACAATAAGCACATCGCAACCGGTATTGGAGCAGGACCTGAAGAGTATGATAACACTGGAGCCCAATGTGCCGTTTGAGGTATTGCTCAATGACGGCGGGTTTACCATAAGCAGCAGTTCGCTCCTGGTTACGCAGACCTACCAACTGAATATATCACCGAAACTGGAAGGCGTTTTCGGTGGTCGCATGAAGCAGGAATATTCGGAGCAGGTAACTTTCGGAAAGCTGAAACCGTCTGTAAGTTTCATCAACACCAAGGGCATTTACCTGAGCAGCGCGGGCTACAAAAACCTTTCACTGAATATTGTGAACGTGCCAAACCTGGAGGTCACAGTGATAAAGGTCTATGAAAACAATATTGAGCAGTTTATGCACAAGGGCACCAGCAACGAATATAACTGGAACGGCGATGAGGAAGGCGGCGGCGAATATGAATATTATGAAACCGAAAATCTGGGCGATACCATCTATCATAAAACATATGAAACAAGCAAACTGCCCAAACAGAACTCGGCCAGCATACTGCACCTGGACTTCCAGGACAAGATAAAGAACTATAACGGTGTGTATGTAGTAAAGGTGAGTTCGAAAGATCACGACTGGGTGCAACAATCGAAGGTAATGAGCATATCGGATATAGGGCTGATAGCGAAGGAAGAAAAAGATGGCATTTATGTATTTGCCAACTCCATAAAAAATGCAACGCCACTATCTGGTGTGAGCATTTCATTTATAAGTACCAACAATCAGAAAATGACCACTGTAACTACCGACGGCGATGGTGTGGCAGTATTTAAGAACATCAGCGAGCAGTCGCCGGGATTTAATGTGGGGCTGGTAACTGCCAAAATGGGCGATGAGTTCAGCTTTGTGCTGTTTGAAAAAGCAGAGATAGGCACCTCAAGGTTTGATGTGGGCGGGCGCGAACCCAATGCGACCGGACTTAATGCTATGATATACCCCGAGCGTAATCTGTACCGCCCTGGAGAAGTTATTCATGTGAGCACTGTAGTTCGCGATGAAAGCTGGCAGATACAAAGTGAAATACCCGTGAAGATAAAGTTGATAATGCCCAACGGAAAAGAGTTTGCTACCCTGCGTAAGATACTGAATGAAGAGGGATCGGCTGAGGCTACCTTCTCTCCCCCTCCCACTACCATGACCGGTACCTACACGGTGCAGGTATTTACGGGCAATGATGTGCTGCTGAATAGTTATGAAATGAGTGTGGAAGACTTTATGCCCGACCGCATGAAGGTGAGCCTGAAACTGGATCATGAAGATTATAACGCCGGAGATATAATAACTGCCAATATGCAAGCCGATAATCTGTTTGGCACACCCGCAGCGGGCCGCAATTACCAGACCCAACTGAATATGAGCAAGGGCACCTTCAGCGCCGATAAATTCCCCGATTATGACTTTGAACTGCACAACGAATTCCATTTCAATACAGATATGCAGGAAGGCAAAACGGATGATAAGGGAGCGGCGGCGCAAAGCTGGCAACTGGACAAAACACTGTCGGAGGCTGGCCTGATCAATGGCAATATTATGGCAAGTGTGTTTGATGAGACCGGCAGGCCGGTGCACAGGTATACCCAGTTTAAGGTATATACGCAGCCGCTGTTTGCGGGCATTAAGTGCCGGGAAGATTATGTATCGTCGAGGCAGCCGCTGCCCCTTGGCCTGGTGGTGGCAGACAAGAAAGGAAATGCCACAGATGCCGATGTGCAGCTTGTGGTACTGCGGAAAGAATGGCATACAGTGATACAGCAGTCGGGCAACAGCTACCGCTATGTGAGCCATAATGAAGACAGGGTTATCTCGCAGAACAAAATACATGTATCGGGCACTAATACTCATTTCACGGTAATACCCCAGGAAAGCGGTCAGTATGAGGTGCGGCTATTCATAAACGGATCGAACAACTATGTGAGTAAAAACATATGGGCCTATGGCTGGGGCAATACCGATTACACCTCCTTTGAAGTGAACAATGAAGGCAATGTGGAGATTAAGGCAGATAAGAAAAGCTACAATGTGGGCGATAATGTAAATATGCTGTTCACCACGCCATTTGAAGGCCGGATGCTGGTTACACTGGAGCGTGATAAGGTGATCAGGTATTACTACCTGGATACCAGGAACAAATCGGCTACACTTACATTCAAAGCAGGCGAGGAGCATCTGCCCAATGTGTATGTTACCGCTACCCTCTTCCGGCCAATGACGGGCGATGATATGCCGCTTACGGTGGCACATGGCTTTAAATCGGTGAAGGTGGAAAACAAGAGCTATGATATGCCGGTAACCATTACAGCAGTGGAAAAATCGAGATCAAAAACAATGCAGAAAATAAGCGTGAAAGCCGCACCCGGAGCATTTGTAACCATTGCTGCGGTGGATGAGGGCATACTGCAGGTGAAGAATTTTGAGACACCTGACCCTTACGATTATTTCTACCAGAAAGTGGCGCTGGGTGTCAGCAGCTATGATATTTATCCTTGGTTGCTGCCGGAGATAAAAACCCGGCTATCGAGCACCGGCGGTGATGGCGCCGACAACTCTAAACTGCGGCTGAACCCGATGTTTGTGAACCGGGTAAAGAATGTATCGTTCTGGAGCGGGATACTGCAGGCCGATGGTAACGGCAACGTGCATTATGATATAGATGTGCCGCAGTTTTCGGGAGATATACGAATAATGGCGCTGGCTTATAAAGGCAAGGCATTCGGCAGTGCAGATAAGCATATGAAGGTAGCCGACCCGATTATCATCAGCACCGCGCTGCCCCGATTCCTTAGTCCGAAAGATGAAGTGGTAATGCCGGTATCAATGAGCAATACCACCTATAAGGCGGCCCATGCCACAGTTACGGTTAAGGTAACAGGGCCGCTGGGCATAAAGGGAGAAGAAACACAGACCATAGATATACCTGCCAACAGGGAGCAGCGGGTAGTATATAATATATATGCCAATCCGGCCATAGGCGCGGGTAAGGTAACGGTAACCGTAAAGGCGCTCAATGAAACCTTTACCAATGAAACCGATATAGCCATAAGGCCGCCGGCATCGTTGCAAAAGCTGACCGGCAGCGGCATAGCCGAGGAGAACAGTACTACCCCACTCTATTTAACGAACAATTTTATTCCGTCATCGGTATCCGGGAAACTGGTAATTGGGAAATCACCCCTCACACAGTTTACCAACCAGCTGGATGACCTGGTGCGGTATCCTTACGGCTGTGTGGAGCAGACCACTTCGGCCGCCTTTCCCCAGCTTTATTATGCCGACCTGGTGAAGAGCATGACCGGGGTTACCAATACCATAAGCCCGGCATACAATGTGCAGCAGGCTATCAATAAACTGCAATCTATGCAGCAGAGCGACGGCGGACTGAGCTACTGGCCGGGCGGAGATGAAGAAAGCTGGTGGGGCAGCGTATATGCAGCTCATTTCCTGTATGAGGCCCATAAGGCAGGGTATGAAGTGAATACCGGCACTCTCGACAGGCTACAGCAGTATATGAAGTACATGCTCTATAAAAAGGAGACAATTTACTTCTACTACAACAGTACAGAAAGGAAAGAAGTAGCTCCGGAGGAGGTGCCTTATTCGCTGTATGTGCTGGCGCTTGAGGGGCAGAGTCAGCAGGCAAGTATGAACTATTATAAGGCGCACAAGGAACTGCTGACACTTGATGGCAAGTATATGCTGGCAGCGGCTTATACCTTATCGGGCCAGCCATCGCAGTCGAAAGAGGTGCTGCCGTCGGCGTTCCTGGGCGAGGTGCCTAACCATTGCTTTGATGGCAGTTTCTATTCCTATGTGCGCGATGAGGCGCTGGCGCTGGATGTATTGATGGACATAGACCCGAATAACCCACAGGTGGGCATTATGGCCAAACAACTCTCTGATCAGCTAGCTAGAGCAAGATACCTGAGCACGCAGGAGAAAGCCTTCAGTATGCTGGCGCTGGGCAAGATAGCCAAACAGGCCAACAAAACAACTTCTACCGCTGCTATAATGGCCAAGGGCAAATCAGTGAGCAATACTACCGGCGCACCAGTTTCTCTTGACCTGAAGAAATATACAGCCGATAAGCTCTCGGTACAGGTAAAGGGCAAGGGTGGTTATTATTATTTCTGGGAGGTGGATGGCATTACTGCCGATGGGTCATTCAAGGAAGAAGACAGCTACCTGAGGGTGCGCCGAACCTTCTACGACCGGGAAGGAAATGTTATCACCAGCAACAACTTCAGGCAGAATGACCTGGTAGTAGTGGGAATAGCTATAGATGCGCAATATGGCAAGGACATAGAGAATGTAGCAATAACCGATATGCTGCCGGCAGGGTTTGAAATTGAAAACACCCGCCTCACTGAAATGCCTTCAATGAAATGGATTAAAAAGGATTATAAACCCAACTACCTGGATGTGCGTGATGACCGGATCAATTTCTTCACGACTGTGAATCAGACCCGTAGAGAGTTTTACTATATGGTAAGGGCAGTATCGCCGGGCGTTTATCAGTTAGGCCCTGTGCAGGCTGATGCTATGTATGATGGCAGCTATCATTCTTATAATGGGGCAGGAGTGATAAAAATCAGTGAGCGCTAGAAACCCGTACAACTGAAACCCTGTCCCTCTTGATGAAAAATCGGGACCTTGTTCCGGGAACCATGCATTGGGCTGCGGGTTATAGCTTTTGGGGTTGGTGCAGCGCTTGGGCTATGAGTTTGTGTTTTAGCAGAAATTGGTGGCTTTGCGACTTTAATTTTTTGATCTTTTGATTATCAATCAATAAACCACGCCCTTGCGCCTTTGCATGAGATTTTTCAATGCCATTTTATCAGATCTGATCAGAATTATTAGATGAAAAACAAGTTTAAGAAAACAGGGAAACGGGCGGCGCTGGTCTTATTGGGGTTGGCGCTCCTGTTTCTTTTAACAGACAGAATTGCGCCGGTGAAGACGGATATTGCTTTTGCGCCAGTGGTTGAGGCGCGGGATGGTACTGTGCTGCATACCTGGCTGGCCAAAGACCAGCAGTGGCGCATAAAAACACGGCTGGATGAGATAACACCTGAACTGAAAAAGGCTATAGTATTCAAGGAGGATAAACATTTCTACCACCATCCGGGGGTGAACCTGCTATCGGTTTTCAGGGCCATATTCAATAATGTGTTTCATCTAAAAACCACATCAGGGGCATCTACCATAACCATGCAGGTGGCCCGTATGCTGGACCCAGAGCCCAGGACATATTTCAATAAGTGCCTGGAAATGTTCCGTTCGCTGCAACTGGAACTGCATTATAGTAAGGATGAGATACTGCAGTTGTACCTGAACCTGGTTCCTTACGGATCGAATATACAGGGGGTGAAAGCGGCATCATTGCTGTATTTTAATAAAACTCCAGACCACCTTTCATTGGCAGAAATAACTGCCTTAAGTATTATCCCCAACCGGCCCAACTCATTGGTGATGGGTAAGGACAATGCGCTAATTGTAAAGGAGCGCAACAAATGGCTGGTGCGGTTCGGGAAAGGCAAGCTGTTTCCGCAAAGTGTAATTAATGATGCCATGCAGGAGCCTTTGACAGCTTACAGGCACAATGCGCCCAACAGTGTGCCGCAGTTTGCAGTGCGCATGAAAAAAAACCATCCCGGCGAACTGGATATACATTCTTCACTCGACCTGAGAATGCAGCGAAATGCAGAGGAAATTGTAACCGGCTATGTAAACCAGCTGAAGCTCCACAATATCAACAATGCATCAGTGCTGATAGTAGATAACCAGACCCACCAGGTACTCACCTATATCGGTTCAAGCGATTTTGCTGATCGGTATCACTTCGGGCAGGTAGATGGGGTTTGCGCCCTGCGCTCGCCGGGCAGCACGCTGAAGCCACTGCTCTATGGCATCTCCTTCGACCGGGGGGTAATTACGCCCAAAAGCGTAATTGCCGATGTGCCTATAAGTTTAAAAGGCTACTCTCCCGAGAACTATGATAAGCTGTTCAGGGGAAATGTAACAGTAGAATACGCGCTCTGCAATTCTCTGAATATCCCGGCGGTAAAACTACTGGATAAAGAAGGGGTGGGTGATTTTATCAGCACGCTGAACAGGGCTGGTTTTGCCTCCATCTTCCAGAGAAGGAAGAAGATAGGGCTATCGCTGATATTGGGTGGCTGCGGTGTTCGGCTCGATGAACTGACTGCACTGTATACCTCGTTTGCCAATGATGGCAGGTACTACCCTATCAGCTATACGGTGCCGGATACTAACCTCCACCAATTCAAAGAAACGCACCCTGCCGATTCCGGTATCAGCATTATGTCGCGCTCAGCCGATTATATGCTTACCCGCATCCTATCTGAACTGCATCGCCCCGACCTGCCCAATGCATTCGATGAAGCGCAGGGCATACCGCATATAGCCTGGAAAACCGGCACCTCCTATGGCCGCAAGGATGCCTGGAGCATAGGGTATAATAAGCGATATACTATTGGCGTTTGGCTCGGTAACTTCTCCGGGGCTGGCGTGCAGGAACTAAGCGGGGCTAATACTGCCACTCCCCTGTTGTTTAAACTCTTTAACACTATTGACCACAATGCAGCAAATGAATGGGTGGAACCGCCTAAGGATATCGCCTTCCGCCTTGTATGTGCCGAGACCGGTAAAGTGCCCGACGATTTCTGCCACAACCAGGTTATGGATTACTACATACCCGGCGTGAGCAGCAATGAAAAATGCGACCATTATAAAGAGGTGTACCTATCGGCCGATGAAAAGTATTGTTATTGCACCTCGTGCCTGCCACCCAATGGCTATATCACCAAATTGCTGCCCAATATATCGCCAGAACTTGCTTCTTTTTATGATGGTGGAAATGTACCTTACACCAAACTCCCTCCCCACAACCCCGCCTGCACCCGTGTCTTCAAAGGCCAGGCCCCTGTTATCACCTCCCTCACCAATGGCATGACCTACCTGATAGAAAATAAGGAGCAGCAGAAATTACTCCTCAGTTGCACCACAGCCAACGATGTGCATAAAGTATACTGGTACATCAACGACCACTTTTATGCCGCCACCAAAGCTAATGAAAAAATGTTTTTCTCTGCGCCATCTCAAAGCCTTAAAATATCCTGCACAGATGATAAGGGGCGGAATACAAATATTGAAATTAAGGTGAAGTTTATCTAAAAATAAGTGCCTGGTTGTGCCACACCTTTGAGGAGATCGG
>CAILLK010000005.1 GCA_903835005.1 uncultured Bacteroidota bacterium
CATACCCGAATATTGCCATGAAAAAAGGCTAATACCGTGGCTATATGCCGGAATCTCTTTTTATTGGGTGGGTCAACATCACCGGAATGGAGGGTCAACATAAAACGGAATGGTGGGTCAACATGCTCCGGAATTTACAATATGGAAACATATCCAAACCTGGAAACAAAAATCCGATATTTAAAAGGCGATTCATTAAATGTCGGGATAATAATGGATGATAAAAGAAGTATAATCTGGCTTAATCATCTTGAATATTTGCCTGATACAATTCATATTCCAAAATGGGATTTGATTCACAATCAATTGCAAGATTCAGTTAAGACATGGGTAGGGTACTATCATTATATTGGTGATAGTATGGTGGCATTATATAAACAAAAGTCAAGAGAATATGTAACCAATAAAAAAGCTAAAACTCAACTTAAAAGCTATAGCTTCATCATGAATAATGTCGCTTATCAGGTCCAATTGGCCACTGAAGTTGAAAACCTTGTTACCTGGGTTCATGGCTATCCTTTCAGAAAAGGAGAGGAATGGAGATATAAAAAAGAGAATAGGGGCAGAAAAAACGTAAAATATAACAGATTCGCAGGTTCTGTTCATAAAAAGCAAAAGGTTTATATTGGCAGAATTAGCTTATGAGAACAATTACATCCCCACCCATTCTCTTTCCCCAACCCTATCAGCTCATCAACAGCTATATCACCTGGCATATTTTTCTTCACACACTGAATGTTTTTTAACTATATATTTCGTCCTACGCCGCCTTCAATTTTTTCTTTGTATTCATAACACTGGCATTTTTCAGATGGGCATTAACGGGAGATTTTAACTGATAGGGCCGGTTAAATGTTTCGTGAGATAATTTAAAAAGCGTAGCTAACTGCCGAATCACGTCCTTTGAAAAGCCTTTCTTGTAGTTGACTATATCTGAAATCAAACCAGGGCTTACGTTTAGTTTTTTTGCAAGGCCGGCAGATTTCATTTTGTGTTCTTTCATTGCCGCTTTTAATACCTGAACAGGGTCAAGGTCATCAAAAATATTGTGTTCGCCATCCCACTTTTCAACTAATAAAGTGAGGAGCGCAATTTCTTCCTTGATATCCTTGGTTTTCGTTTTTTCAAAAACAAGGTTTTCGAGTGTTTTGCAATAACCGTCGTACTGTTTTTCAGAAGTAATGATCTTATATTTTAAGGTTTCCATAATTGCTCCGGTTTTCAATAAATATTAATTGAATATTGCTTGTTGGCAGCACATATTTTGGTGTATTCAGCATGTTTGCCAATCCAGCATACAAACAAATGAACTTCGTTTTCTCCGAAGGCATACTGGCAAATCATCCTGTAGTTATTACCACCGATGTTAAACACAACCCTTGAACTTCCATTGCCCAATAAGTCTGCTGAAGGGTAAGTTGAATCAATATCCGAAGGCATATTCCAATCAGCTCTTTTCAGCAATGCCAGCCATTCCTCAAAAGGATTCTTACTCCCCGAATTGCCAAGAACGAAATTCCTGATAGTCTTTTCCTTCAGCAAATGTATCCTCATGCAATTTACAGATTATTTTTGAATGTTCACGTTTCGTGAATATTTTGTAATATCAGGCAAATTTTCACATTCCCTTCATTTTCACATTACATCTCCACCCAAGCCCCATTCTCCATCAGCAACCCTATCAGCTCATCAACTGCTATATCACTTGGCACATTTTTCTTTACCACTTCTTTGCCTTTGTAGAGTGTTATTTTGCCCGGCCCGCTGCCTACGTAGCCAAAGTCGGCATCGGCCATTTCGCCTGGGCCATTAACTATGCAGCCCATAATGGCAATCTTTACTCCCTTCAGGTGGTTGGTGGCGGCGCGGATTTTGGCGGTGGTTTCCTGCAGGTCGAAGAGGGTTCGGCCGCAACTGGGGCAACTGATATATTCTGTTTTGCTTATCCTCGTCCGGGTAGCCTGCAGTATAGAGAAGGCGGTATTATTGAGGAACTGGGCATTGCTTTTTACCTCCAGGTAGGTGCGGCCGCTGATTTTGTTGTTATTGAGGTTTTCATTATTATTCTTGAGCCATATGCCATCTCCAAAGCCATCGAGGAACAGCCCTCCGGCATCGGTGGCAAAGTGAATGAGCTGCTCATCTACCGTCTGCTCATTGCTTTCTACCTGCAGTATCACCGGGCAATTTACCTGCTGGTCCATAAGCTCTATCAGCAGCCGGCGGATGGAAGCCATTGCATGGGTATTGGTGGTATAAACCACCAAAATGGCATTGGGGTAAAACTTTAGTTTATCAACAACTCCATCCAATATGTGATTGGCATCAACCTCGACAAAATGCATCTGATCGAGCAAAATGGTACTTTCCAGGTATTCTTCCGGGCCGTAGATCGGGAAATACTTTGTTTTATCAGTGGCCTGCTCCCATGTGGCCGGGTTGCAGATGACCTGCAAAGTTCCTGGCAAGGCAAAATCAAAAATGGTATCGCCCGTAAATACAAAATCAGCAGCACCATCGCTGATGCTCCATTTATCGGTTGCATCGTTGTACGTATAGCCAATTGGCTGCAGGCTTTGAGTATCCAGGTTGGTTTCCCTACTGTAGTCGGCAACCACAACAGGCACAAGATGCGATCCGGTATGCTGAACAGTCACTGTATCTCTGCGTTTGTAGCCGAAAGGATTGTAAGGAAGTATTGGACTTTGGACTTTGGAATTTGGATCTGCGAACTGTGCTATTGGTGCATGCCCGTTCCTTGCGGCATACCGTTTTACAATATCCCTGCATACCGGTATTTCAAATTCCGGGTCTTCAGTGAGCGAAACTCTGATAGTATCACCAATTCCGTCTTCAAGCAAAGTACCAATGCCTACGGCGCTTTTTATGCGGCCATCTTCGCCATCGCCGGCCTCAGTTACTCCAAGGTGCAGGGGGTAACACTCTCCGAATTCCTGGTCCATTTGCTGCACCAGCAATCTGTATGCCTGTACCATTACCAGCGTGTTGCTCGATTTCATACTCAGCACTATCTGGTGGTAATTTTCAGCGCGGGCTATGCGCAAAAATTCCATTGCGCTTTCCACCATACCTATTGGTGTATCGCCGTAGCGGCTCATAATACGGTCGCTGAGGCTGCCATGGTTGGTGCCTATGCGCATAGCGGTGCCATATTCCCTGCATATCTTTACAAGAGGCGTAAACCGCTCCCGGATACGGTCTATCTCCGCAAGGTATTCGGCATCGGTATAATCTATCTGGTCAAATTTCTTTTTATCTACATAATTACCGGGATTGATTCGAACTTTTTCTACAATCCGGGCTGCGATTTCGGCGGCATTGGGGGTAAAATGTATATCGGCTATGAGGGGTGTATCGTAACCTTTTTTGCGCAATTCATTTTTAATGTGCTGCAGGTTTTCGGCCTCGTTTTTACTAGGGGCAGTAATGCGTACCAGCTCTGCGCCAGCCTCAATGCACCGTATGGTTTGAGCCACTGTTGCAGCAGTATCCATGGTATCGGTGGTGGTCATGGTCTGTATCAGAATAGGGTGCCCGTTGCCCAGATACAGGTTGCCAATCTTTACTTCCCGTGTAGGAAGGCGTTTATATTCTGTGAGCGAGGGGCAAAAATGCTGCAGCATAAATAGTGAAAATGAAAGCAAAGTTAGCCTTCTGAAAGGCTAAAAATAATAGCCCTGTTGTTATATACCCATAATAAAAAGGTAATTTTCAGCAGACGTTTGTATCTTAAGTTTGCATTTTTAACCCAAACAATTGTATTTTAGCGAAATTACCATAATAAAGTGAATGGACTACGAAATAAGGCAATCGGGAAAATTTAAATATGTAGAGGAAGGAGTTGGCGAGCCGATAGTGCTCCTGCACGGGCTGTTTGGGGCCTTGAGTAATTTCAAGGACCTGATAGACCATTTCAGGCATTCTTACAGGGTAATCATTCCCCTGCTACCCCTGTATGATCTTACACTTATAGAAACAAGTGTATCTGGCCTTGCCAGGCATGTAACCAAATTTATTGAACATCAGAAGCTGGAACATTTTCACCTTTTAGGCAATTCTCTTGGCGGGCATATAGGGCTTGTATATACGCTCAAGCATCAGCACCTGGTGAAGAGCATAACACTTACCGGCAGTTCAGGCCTTTTTGAGAATGGCATGGGTGAAACCTATCCGAAACGGGGCAACTATGAATATGTAAAGACAAAGACTGAGCTTACCTTTTACGATCCCGCAGTAGCTACCAAAGAACTGGTGGATGAGGTGTTCGATATAGTAAACAGCAGGATAAAAGCCCTCAAGATCATAGCTCTGGCCAGATCGGCGATCAGGCATAACCTGGGTGATGAACTGAAGGAAATAACGATACCGGTTTGCCTGATATGGGGATTGAATGACACCATCACCCCTCCTATGGTAGCCGAAGAATTTCATAAATTGCTGCCTGCTTCAGAATTGCACTGGATTGACAAATGCGGACATGCACCCATGATGGAGGTGCCGGATGAATTCAATAAAATTCTTTCTTCATTTCTTGATAAGTGCAAAGGTTAGTGAAGCTTTCAAAATATTCGCTGATTTTGAAATGCTGAAATAAAAGGCTGAAAATTGCGTTTTGTATAGTATACCATACAACCTGTTTCGTTTATGAACACCGAACTATTAATTTCACCTGTTCCTACATTGCATCCTGAAGACAGTGGTGATAAGGCGCTGGCGCTGATGGAGGAAAGTAATTTTACGCAGTTGCCTGTAGTTGATGAAGACAACTATATAGCGCTGGTTTCAGAAAGTGATTTGATGGATTGGGATAACCCCGGCTCAGCGCTTAGCGGGGCCGGATTTCTGCATTTCAAGCCGGCGATAAGTAACTCTGCACACCCGTTCGATGCCATGCGGGTGGCACATGATATGCATATTGCTGTTCTGCCGGTGCTGGACCATGAGCAAAAATATCTGGGCTCAATAACCCGCGACGACCTGCTGAAATATATAACTGAAAAAAGCGGAATAGGAACTCCCGGAGGAATTATTGTACTTGAAATAGCGCCCAGGAATTATACGCTGGTAGAGATAGCAAGGATTTGTGAAAATGAAGATGTGATTATTATGAATACTATGGTTAACCCCAATGAAAACGGTATGCTTGAGGTAACACTGAAACTGAACCGCTCATCGCTTGAGGCGGTAGTGTCTTCGTTTGAACGGCATAGTTACCATGTGAAAGGCGTATTTGGTGAAAATAGTACCGATGAAGACGTAACCAGCAAGTATAATCTGCTGATGAATTACATTAACATGTAAATGCACCGGAACCTGCTGCGGCACAGGAGCAAGCATTCTGGATTGGTTTCGAATTTCGTTATCTGGTTAGTTTTTCATTGGAGTTGGATCCAGTAATATAAATTATTCTAATTTCTGATTATCTTCCTGAATTTTGCTCCAACAGAAGTACAATGTACAGGCTGATAACCCGTTTATAAATAAAAGGTAACTGCAGATTACCAAACCCGGAACAGTAACAAATATAATGGTAGCAATAAAAATTGATGATCAGATAATACTGCGCTCTTTTAAAGAAGAAGATTCCCAAGCATTATTTGATGCCGTCAATAATTCCCGCAGCCACCTACACCAGTGGCTTAACTGGGTGGATAAAACAACGAAGCCTGCACACTCGCTTGAGTTTATAGAAAATTCTCTTTTAGAGCAGTTTAACCAGAGCGGGCTGGCTCTGGGTATTTTTCTGAATGGAATGGTGATTGGGGGGATTGGTCTGCACAACTGGGACCAGAACCTTAAACTGGCTCATGTGGGATACTGGATTGGCATGGAGCATGAAGGAAAGGGTATTATAACCAAATGCCTTCTTGAATTTCTTGATTTTCTTTATTGCAAAATCGGGCTGAATAAGATTGAGATCAGATTTGTGCCCTCCAACAAACGCAGCGCAGGAGTTGCTGAGCGACTGGGTTTTAAAACTGAAGGTATCATCAGGCAATGCGTTCTTAACAACGGGCTGATAAATGACCTGGTAATAACCGGGTTACTGAAAAATGAATGGGAGAAGAAAAAGAAGGATGCTGCTGTTTAATGCAGCTGAAGCTGTTTTCATTCCGCGGATATCAGCAAGCCGGTTTGTTCTTTTTCATGGTTATATAGCCATAAATGGTAAGCACAAAACCTAAACCAAGAAGAAATCCCTGCAATCCGTCTGAAACATGGAAGTTCCAGATAACTACAGATGCGCAGGTACATAACAGCCCTGAAGAAAATAGTATCCTGTTTTTTTTGTTTGCTTTCATTGTGTGCACAGATTGAGAAACGAATATACGAAAAATTTTAAATTACACCTCAACCAGTTCCTTAGCATTGCTTATGGCTGCTTCGCTCGGTTGTTCTCCACCTATCATTCTTGCAATAGCCAGTACCCGTTCCTCTTTTTGCAGCACCTTGATCCTGGTAGAGAGGCGCGCATTTTTATCTTCTTCCTTATAAACATAAAAATGCCTGGAGCCTTTTGCCGCTACCTGTGGCTGATGCGTGATACAGATCACCTGGTGATAGCCCGACAAGTCTCTGAGCAACATACTAACCTGCCGTGCAGCCTCGCCTGAGATGCCGGTATCTACCTCATCAAATATCAATGTAGGCATGTGCAGCGCTTCGGCTGTCAGTGATTTTATGCACAACATTATCCGGCTCATTTCCCCACCCGAAGCTGCCTTCTGCAATGGCTGAAACTGCCCGCTCTTATTGGCATCGAGCATAAACTGCACACTGTCTGTGCCGTGGGTTGTGGGCAATGTATCTTCAAACTTTACTTTAAACCGCGCATTAGGCATACCCACAAGCGCCAGCAGTTCGTTTATTTTATCGGTAAACCCCGGAGCTGTCTTTTTCCGTTGTGCCGATAACCGGGCAGCATCGGCAATAAGTTCTTTATATAATACACCTTCCTCCTTTGCCAGCCGCTCAATAGCATCATTAATGTCCAGTGTTGCTTTAAGTTCTTCTTCCAGTTTGGCTTTCAGTTCAAGGAGTTCAGCTGTTGTTCTTGCCCCATGTTTTTTAAGTAGTTTGTAGCCAAGGTCCAGCCGCTGCTGCAGTTCTTCCATTATGGCCGGGTCCAGCATTACTTTACTTTCTTCCACTCCGAGCTCTTCTGTAATGTCTTTCAGCTCCAGCCATACCGAATTAATTCTTTCCTGCACCGGTTTCAGATCGGGCATAACATCTGTAATACTAAGCAGTTGCTGGCTGAGCCTTTTCAGTTCATTTACCAGCGGCTGCTCTCCTTCTTCCAGCATCACCCTGCCTGCCTGCAATACACTGATGATCCGTTCCGCATTGCTCATTTGTTTCAATTGCAGCTCAGCTTGCTCAATTTCTTCAGGTTTAAAGTCTGCCTGCGCCAGTTCATCGTGCAGGTATTGTTTATAGTCGGCTTCTTTCTGCCACAGTGATTGCCGCTCTCGGTTATCGGCCAGTTTTTGTTTTATCGATTTGTGCTTGTAATACAGTGCCCGGTAGTTTTCGGCGGCGATAGCGCTGTTGCCGATAGCATCAATGGCCTCCATCTGAAACTGATCATCTTCCAGCGCCAGGTGCCCGAACTGCTGATGCAGGTCTACCAGTAATGATGTGAGTTTATTGAGCAGGTTCAGCGTTACAGGCGTATCATTGATAAAGGCCCTCGATTTTCCGTTCACCGCTATCTCCCTCCTTATAATGCATTGTGTATCATAATCCAATTCTGCCTCTGTCAGCGCTTTTTTAAATACGTCATTTTTACTCACATCAAAATAGCCTTCCACCACCGACTTCTCCTCCTTATTGATCAATACAGATGTATCGGCACGCTCACCGAGTATCAGCGAAAGCGCCCCCAATATGATACTTTTGCCAGCGCCGGTTTCCCCGGTTACTGTATTCAAATGACCATCCGGCTCTATAACGAGGTGGTCAATTATTGCGTAATTTTTTATAATGAGTTTCTGAAGCATAATTTGGATTGCTGATGTATTCGTTTCTTGTTTTCTTGTTTATTATGCTGTTTACCGTGCTTTATTATGCTGTTTATTATGCTGTTTCATCAGTTTATCGTGCTTTTATCGTGCTTTTATCGTGCTTTTATCGTGCTTTTATCGTGCTTTTATCGTGCTTTTTATATTTAAACATGGATCATGCAAGTGTTAATAGCTTTTCAGTTGGGAAATAACCTCCGGTTTTTTTACTGCCTTTATATATAATTAGACCGGCATCAATCAGCGTTTTAATGTTGTTTTTTAGCGGTCTTTCAGAAATATCAATTTTACCAAGTAAATCAACCACCTTAATTCCTGGATTATCTATAATAAACCCGACTACAGCGACTAGTCTAGATTTTTTTATAAGTTCAGGAACATCTCCAATTATACCTTCGATTACACTTTCAATTTTAAAAGTTAAATCAAAATTTTCAATCCCTTTGTAATCCACAACTTCTGTTAAATTACCTGTGGCTTCCTCAATATTTGTTTCAGGTACAGGAATTACCATTTTAAAAACCGCACCTTCTATAAATTCCGGCAATTGTTTCCCGGAATAATCTTTAGTATAGCGGTTCACATTCAGAACACCGGAACCAAGCTCATCGACCCTGCCTAATTGAAGAAAGAATTTTGCTATGACCGGGTTCTTTGCGAAAGGTGCAAATTTTTCGGGGTTGATGGGCCCTTCGCCATGGGGGTTATTGGCATTCTGTGTTTCTACTCTATCGTGGTATATGATAAAAGTACAGGGATGCGCATTGGTATATTCCCTGTGAACGATAAGATTAGCCACTACCTCGCGGAAAATAACCGAGCGCAAGCTCCTCCTTTGGTCTCCCTGCAGGAAAAAAGGGTCGGGTAAATGCTTGGCAACAAAATCCATTAGCTGGTCGTATGCCTCAATCAGGTTAGTTTGAATGTATAACCTGTCATCATAACGATCCTTATTTATTATTCTTACAAGGGCGTCGATTTTGTAATGCGGCAAAATTTGCTGAATGGTTTCATCCTTCCCGAAAAGCATAGCGGCAGCAAGTGTATATCCTTCAATGCCTGATAATAAATCGCGCCTCCACAGCCCGGCTTTATCAAGAAGTTGTTCATTGCCCAGCAATAGCCAGGGGTGTTCAGGATAATTGCTCCGTATCAGGTTACGGACTTTGGGAAACAGTTCTTCTTTAAAGTCCGAAAATCTTAAAAAAGGATAAACAATTCCCTCGGTATAATGAGCTCTTTTACGGTTGCAGCATTCAGCAATCTGGTGGGCATGGGTAACTTTGAAATCCCCGTCCTTGCTGCGGTCAAAAATAATATTGCCGGTTTTATGCACCTGCGAGCTGGCCGGCACCTGTATATGAATAATATGTTTTCCCTTTATCTCATAAGTCTGAGGATACAGTATAAAAGGGGGGGCTAACTTTTGAGGGTTGTTCGACAGGTTTACTACATTCGCAACCATATTATTTAACGATAAACCATCAACCCCGACAATTTTGCCATCATTACTCACACCTAATATAATATCACCACCATCGCGGTTGAGCATAGCGCAAATGGTTTCAAACAAGTTGCCCGGCAAAGCGGTTACCGCCTCCTTAAACTCAAGGCGGATGTTTTCTTTTTCTTTCAGTAACCGTTTTACCCGATCAATATTCATATAAAACTATACTGCTGGCAAATCTGTTTTGCTTATTGCCCATAGAAATAAAACGAGTTTAAGTAAAATTTTCTCTTCCTCACCCTTTATACTCCTGCAGAGCGGCTTCAAGGCAATCCATAGCTGCATTTATATCGTCCTTGTTCAGCACATAGGCTAGTCGCACTTCGTTCTTGCCCTTGCCCGGAGTGGCATAAAAACCTGCCGCAGGGGCCATCATCACTGTAGCTCCGTTGTGCGAAAAACCTTCCAGCAACCACTGGCAGAATTTTTCACTATCAGCTACCGGCAGCTTAGCCATAGCATAAAAAGCGCCGCCCGGCAGCGGGCAGGTTACCCCTTTCATAGCCTTCAGCCGCTTTACCAGCAGATCTCGGCGGGAGGTGTATTCGGCATGTACTTCATCAAAATAATCCAGGGGCAGGTCTACTGCCGCCTCACCCAGTATCTGGGCAAAGGTTGGCGGGCTCAGCCTGGCCTGCGCAAACTTCATAGCCGTGTCCAGCACATGCTGGTTGCGGGTTACAAAAGCACCTATCCTGCCGCCGCAGGCACTGTATCTTTTACTTATGGTATCCAGCAGTATGGCATGCTCTTCCAGCCCTTCGAGAGTAAGGGCCGAAATATGTTTGGCGCCATCATAACAAAACTCCCTGTAGGCCTCATCACTGAGCAGGAACAGGTCATGTTTCAGGCAGATTTCTCTCAGCACTTCCAGCTCTTCCCTGCTGTACAGATAACCGGTAGGGTTATTTGGATTGCAGATCATTATGGCCTTTGTGCGCGTAGTTATCGCCTTCACAAATCCCTCAATGGTAGGTAATGCAAACCCATTCTCAATGCTTGACGGTATAGGCACAACCTTCACACCAGCGCTTACTGCATAACCATTATAGTTGGCATAAAAAGGCTCCGGAATAATGATCTCATCACCGGGGTCCATACAGCTCTGTATGGCAAACATTATGGCCTCAGAACCGCCTGTTGTTACTATAATCTGGTTGGAGGTAACATCAATGCTATTGCGCTTGTAGTATTCCACCAGTTTCTTGCGATAGCTCTCAAAGCCGGGGCTGGGGCTGTACTCCAGCACTTTCATATCGGTATGCTTCACTGCATCCAGAATGGCCTGCGGGGTTTCAATATCGGGCTGGCCAATATTGAGATGATAAACCTTTGTGCCTCTTTTTTTGGCAGCATCGGCATACGGAACTAATTTACGTATCGGGGAGGGTGGCATATTTGCGCCACGATGTGATATAACCGGCATACTGCAAAGATAATTGTTATTGCCGTAGTAAGGTTGGCTGTGAGTTTTTATCGGGGCATTATAAATTCGTTACTGAGGCAGCGTAATCGTTTTCACGCTGTCTACCTTACCATGAGAGATATATTGAATCATCCTCACTTTGGGTTTGGCAGTTTCTATAGGTGTTATGTCATCAAATATACCCGCTTCTGGAATATAGGCAACCTTTTTATTGAGCCAGTAGCCGCTTTGCAGATATTTCGGTTCGGGATAATAAATAAACAGGCATGTACCCTCCTTGATAGATTCGATTATTGGCAGTGATAATTTACTAGGCACCGCAGGGCAGCCCCAGCTGCGTCCGCACCTTTCCTTTTCGGTTACCATACGGTCGCTCACATAATCAGCGCCATGCACTACTATACCCCGGTCCAGAGCGGCATCATTATAACCTTCGTCCATACCATCCAGGTGCAGTGATGTGCCATGCTCGCCCTCGTAAGTATCTTTGGTTATATAAAATCCAAGACTGGTTTTATGCGTGCTGGCTTTGTTGGAGAAAGTAAGGGAGCAGTCCTCACCCGAGCCCTGCCCGTGGGCTACATAAGTATTAAATAATACTTTTTTCTTATCCAGGTCTATAATCCACATCCTGGTGAATGAAGATGGCAGCGCCATATTGCAAATGGTAAGTATATTCTTTTCAGTGCTAAGTTTGCCTGCATTCCTCAAATTGAGATAGCCATGATAAGCTTTACTGAAAATATCGAAGGGCAATATCTCGCTGTTGTGAAAATCAATCATTTTATACAACCGGGAAATATGGTTTTCCAACCTTATTTCATCAGTTACAGAATTATTCTCATCGGCAGTAACCACTTTAGGAGAGAACGCGGCAACCATTATAAGGTAAGCACACACACACACAATCATTTTCTTCATAATCACTCAGTGTTAATACAATAAAGGAAATCGGTTGAAGCAAATATATGGTATTCATTTGTTAACGCCCACAGAGATACTGATTTTTTGCTTTTTTTTAACCCTTTAAAAGGTTTGCAAAAGTACTTCCCTGTGTTGATTAAAATGATTGCATACTCACGAATGAATATTACCATTTCGTTAAATGCCTTAATCGGGGTGATGCTTAATTGATCATGTCCTTGCCAAAATAAGGTACCAGTGCAGCCGGAATCTTTATCCCCTCTGGTGTCTGGTGGTTTTCAAGCAGGCAGGCTATTATCCTTGGCAATGCCAGTGAGCTGCCATTGAGCGAATGCACCAGTTGCATCTTTCCGCTGGCATCCTTAAACCGTATCTTCATCCTGTTGGTCTGGAAGCTTTCAAAGTTCGATACCGAACTCACCTCCAGCCAGCGTTCCTGAGCGCCACTGTATACTTCAAAATCATAGGTCAGCGCCGAAGTAAAACTCATATCGCCACCGCATAGCCTCAGTATCCTGTAGGGAAGTTCCAGAGATTGTATCAATTTTTCCACATGTGCCACCATGCCATCCAGGCTGTCATAGCTTGTAGCCGGGTTTACCAGTTGCACTACTTCTACCTTATCAAACTGATGCACCCTGTTCAGACCCCTTACATCTTTGCCATAAGAGCCCGCCTCGCGTCTGAAGCAGGGAGAATAAGCAGTCATCTTCACCGGCAGCTCACTTTCCTGTATAATGGTGTCGCGGTAAATATTGGTAACCGGCACTTCAGCAGTAGGTATCAGGTAAAGATTATCTTCAGTTACATGATACATCTGCCCTTCCTTATCAGGCAGTGAGCCTGTGCCATAAGCGCTGGCCTCATTCACCATAAATGGCGGACAGTATTCTTTATAACCAGCTTCAATATTATAATTCAGAAAGTAATTGATCAGCGCCCTTTGCAACCTTGCACCCTGCCCCATAAATACCGGGAAACCGGCCCCTGTTATTTTAGTGCCCAGCTCCAGGTCCATAAGGCCATATTTAGCCGTCAGCTCCCAATGCGGTAGTTTCTGAGCGCTCAGGTCGGGCCAGGTGCCTGCTTCGCGCACCACTTCATTTTCTTCCGGTGTTTTACCCTTAGGCACACTGCTGTGCGGCAGATTGGGCAGGCGCACCAGTATGTCCTGTAGTTCTGTTTCCAGGTTGCCCAGTTTATCAGCTACATCCTTTATCTGCTCCTTATGCAGTCCCACTTTTTCCTTCAGCAGCTCAGCCTGGTCTTTCTCGCCCTTGGCCATGTGCATGCCTATGCTTTTCGATGCGCTGTTCACCATGGCCGCCAGGTTATCATTCTCCACCTGTAGCTTACGGCGCTGCTCATCAATATCTATAATCTTATCAACCAGTTCCGGCTCCTTAAAATTCTTTTTCTTAAGTCCTTCCAGTATCAGTTCCTTATTGGTGCGGAATAAATGTATAGGCAGCATAAACGCTTAATATAAATGAGCCGCAAAGATAATGGTAATGGGGGAAATGTGGGAGCAAGAAAAGCGAGAAAGAATAGAGTTAAGAATTACGTGTGTTCAATTTATTTATCGTAATGGTAATTCTGCAGGGATTATACGTTTATAGCCATATATCATACCTGGTTGCCGATGCCAAAGGGGCGCATGTTTCAGTACCAACAGGCAAGGTGTATTGTTCCATTTATTGGTAAAACGCCGATTTGATACCATTTAACCTACTAATCACCAATTATGTATAGTTTTTGGTGATTATAACCACCAAATAGGGTATATTTTTGGGGATTAGGAAAATTTTTTCGTTTCGTGCAGATGTTATGCAGGCCAATACAACTTAGTTCCTAATATCGAAGTATGTTAAAAAACCGGTAACACTGATCTCGGCCTCGCTGAGTACGGTTTTGTTGAAGCATCTCGCTTATGCTTCACAAATTTTCCACTTTTTCCATCCTGAATCTCCACAACCATTTATCCTTCAAACCCTTACCGGAAGTCACTTTTGTGGATATCTTTACTTGGCATTTCCAGCTATCCATTTTACCTTTATGCCGGAATCAGATCATAATAAACCAGGTATTTCTTTTATAAATTCAGTGCGGTTTCGGCAATTTTTTTTTTTAGTGCTGTTTTATAATACCCGGCAATTTCAGTATCCACTTGTTCCAAATCAGAAACGACAAATAAATATAGGGTGAGTAGGGTATAGATAGGGTGCGAACAGGGTGTAAATTGGAAATTTAAATATAGTTAATAACATCATCCACAAAGAGTTTCGCCGTTTTTACACCCCATAAATTACCCGAATATTTTTTTCACAACTAGGCATTGCTTCAATCCTAAAGAAATGTATGTTCAAATCCGGATCCTTTTCAAAAACCATCACTCAGACAATAATATTTTCTAAATTGCACATGCTTTCATTGCCAAATAAATAACTATAAATGAACAGATTTATCCTGGTCCTTTTCTGTTTTTCAGGGTTCGTGTCATTGGCGCAAGATGGTTTTTTTCTCCAACCTATGATTGAGGTTGGCAGTTCCGGTGTTTTAGCACACGATAATCTAAGGCTTGGCACCTATAAAAACGAAGGCGCTGACAAGGTATCCGTTTTCAACGGTCTGTTGGGGGCAGGCTATCGCGTGAATCATTGGGAAATAAGTTCCGGAATTTTCTTCCTCAGATCGGGCTATTTTGAGCATACTGTTAGCGGCTATCAGTTTCTTACAGACACTAAAACCACGCAATACTATGATCATATTGCACTTCCAGTTATAGCCGGTTACCAGTTCAGGATGGGTAAACTATTCAGTATGACTCCTGGTTTTGGCTACGAAATTTCTTATAACTATTCCGATAACAAAACGGTCAATCAGGATGGAGTGGTAGCAAAGTACAAATTAACAGGAAGTAGTTTTACAAATCAGTACAAGTCAGCTAGTCTCTGGACCCTCATGCGGCTTGAATTTGAGTATACACTCAATAAAAAAATCATAATTGTAGCCGGCCCTGAATTTCATGATATGATATCATCAATGCTGCCGCCCGGTTATAATATAGCTGCTTACCAGTACAGTCGTATCTTTTCTTTGAATGGAGGCATTATATGGAATTTCGTTAAAAAGTAACTGGCCAAAGAATAAATGCAAGGGAAATTTTGTTATCTGCCACTAATTGAAGGTTTCGAAATAGTTAAATATAAAAGTTGTACAACCATTATGAAATATGTTATCTATATTATTTCCGGCCTGTTCTTGCCAATAGTTGCATCAGCTCAAAAGAACAATATATATACAGATGCGGGCATATGTCTTTCTTATATTGATCCAGGATCCTCAGTTACATATAACTATAATTGCAGCAGGCGCATTAGTCTTGGTGCCGGTGTTCAGGAATATACATTTCATACTACATATACCAACATTCATCAGCTTACACCGGCAATATTCGGCGAGTTCCGGTACAATATGAAACAGCGTTTAAAAGGCCGGTATTTTTCTTTTCTGGATCTTGGTATGAATTTCTACAAAAGTAATACCAGTGATTACCACAGCGGAGATTACATATATACTGTTCCCGGCAATAATGGTTTTTATGCCGGTTTAGGATATGGCTATATGCACTATACCACAAAGCGGAAAGGCGGACCTTATTTAACTTTGAAAATGATCACTAACTGGTATAAGTCCGACAGATACGACCTGTATTCTGGTGTCAGGGATACCGGACATTCGAGCGATGGCACACTCGTTGTTTCTGCAGGCTTCAAATTTTAAATTAAACCTGCAGACAATTTATATCAATTACATTATCCTGATTCAGGCTTCCGGATATAAATGAAGAGCAAAGATATTAATCTTAAGATAGTTATTTATGCTAAAAACATTAAAGTATCATTCTGAAGAATTATTTTCAGGTGTTTTAATTAAAATCCATCCGGTCAGGGTAAATCGGCTGTTTTCGAAAATTTTACCCGGGCAGGATACCGGTTTAACTTCATGTAGCAAAACAGGATCAAACAGAACCATGGTATTAATCTCAGGTTGCAATATTATTGGTAGTGAATCTGGGGGATAAATTACCAACTCGCCACCAGTAAACGCTTTCGGTTCAGCATTAAAATAATACACGAAGGTGATCATCCTGTTTTTTACATTTTCACCTGATTTATCCTTATGCCATAAATAATAATCGCCATCATTATGTGCAGTAATCTGTATCTGAATATTGCCCATTTCAAATTCATTTATACCGAGACTGGTGCAAAAAAAAGGAAGATTTGTAAAAAACAGCTCCTTAAAATATTTTTTATACTCCGGAAAATATTTAGTGTTTAAAACCATCGATTTCCTGTATTTCATACCTGGCCTAACAGAATTATTTTCATCTATGGTTCCTGATTCTTTAAATTGATCCCTGAAAGTTTTTGTAATGGCAAGGAGATTATCCAATTTTTCAGTGTCTAAAACATCAGTATATTGAAGATAAATGCCCGATTTTCTGAGGTGCATATATTGATTTGATTTTGCAATGATATCAGCAAAGTTAATACCTTAAAAATAAGCAAGTACAACAACAATACCCCCTAAGCAAATATTAACTACTTTTGCGCCCTAATTTCAAATAATGCAAATAGCGATTATTGGTACCGGCTATGTGGGCCTTGTTACGGGTACCTGCTTTGCCGAAACAGGTAATAATGTAACCTGTATAGATATTGATGAAAAAAAGATTGAGCAACTGAAGCAGGGCAAATCGCCTATATATGAGCCTGGTCTCGATGTGTTGCTGGAACGCAATATAAAAGAAAAAAGACTCCGGTTTACAACCTCGCTCAATGAGGGTATTCAAAATGCCCGTGTAGTGTTTCTGGCTTTGCCAACTCCGCCCGGCAAGGACGGCAGCGCCGACCTGCAGTTTGTATTGAATGTAGCCGGGTCGCTGAGCAAAATAATTACAAAGTATACGGTAATTGTAAATAAAAGCACCGTACCGGTGGGTACTGCCGAGCAGGTACGAAATGTGCTGCTGCAGCACCTTGATGCTTCCCTGTTTGATGTGGTATCCAACCCGGAATTTCTGAGGGAAGGGGTAGCTGTTGAGGATTTCCTTAAGCCCGACAGAGTGGTGATCGGCACTTCATCTGAGCAGGCCAGGAAGGTGATGGATGAACTCTATCAGCCTTATGTACGTCAGGGCAATCCCATTTATTTTATGGATGAGCGCAGCAGTGAAATGACCAAGTATGCAGCCAACAGCTACCTGGCTATGCGTATTTCGTTTATGAACGAAATGGCTAACCTGTGCGAGAAAACCGGCGCCAATGTAGATTGGGTGCGTATGGGCATAGGGGCCGACAGCCGCATAGGTAAGCGGTTCCTGTTTCCGGGTATAGGTTATGGAGGCAGTTGCTTTCCCAAAGATGTGAAGGCGCTTGCTTTTACTGCATTGGAAAATGATTATGATTTTCAGATTGTGAATACCGTAATGCAGGTGAATGAGCGCCAGAAACTGGTGCTGGGCAAAAAAGTGAAGAATTATTTCGGCAATGACCTTAGTGGCAAAACTTTTGCTATTTGGGGTCTTGCGTTTAAACCGGAAACAGATGATATAAGGGATGCGCCAAGCCTGGAACTGATCAGGGAATTGCTGGAAGCAGGGGCAAAACTGAGGGTATTTGATCCGGAAGCTATGGAGAATGTTCGGCAGCTGCTGGGCAATAAAATTTATTTTGCCCACGACCTTTATGATACCCTTGAGGGTGCCAGCGCGGTAATAGTAGTTACAGAATGGAGCGAATTCAGGAACCCTGATTTTGAGCGCATAGCTGATTTATTGAAGCATCCTGCCATTTTTGATGGCCGCAATGTGTATTCGCTGGAAAAGATGCAGCAACTTGGTTTTTATTATGAAAGCATTGGGAGAAAGGTGGTGAATGGAAATATAATTGCTCTATAACTGAATAGCTCAAGGGCTGAATGAATTTGAAAATGTGGGAATAGGCAAATTGCTGAAACTTTAGACTAAATACTTACGACTAACTACTTAAATATATGGCAAAGAGAATACTGATTACAGGTGCAGCTGGTTTTCTGGGATCGCATCTATGCGACCGGTTTATTCAGGAGGGTTATGAGGTGATCGGGATGGATAACCTGCTAACCGGAAACATCAAAAATATTGAACACCTCTTTCCGGTGAAGGAGTTCCAGTTTTACCACCACGATGTAACGAAGTTTGTGCATGTGCCGGGAGAAATAGATTATATCCTTCACTTTGCATCGCCTGCCAGCCCAATTGATTATCTGAAAATGCCGATCCAGACTTTAAAAGTGGGTGCTTTGGGTACACATAATCTGCTGGGCCTGGCCAAATCGAAGGGCTCAAGGATATTGGTCGCTTCTACATCGGAGGTATATGGCGATCCGCTGGAGCATCCGCAAACGGAGGAATACTGGGGCAATGTAAACCCTGTTGGCCCACGCGGCGTGTATGATGAGGCCAAGCGCTTTATGGAAAGCATTACAATGGCCTATCATACATTTCACCAGGTTGAAACCCGCATTATCAGGATATTTAATACTTACGGGCCCAGGATGCGCCTCGATGATGGCCGCGCATTGCCTACCTTTATGAGCCAGGCGCTGAGGGGCGAAGATATAACCGTATATGGCGATGGTTCTCAGACGCGTTCCTTTTGTTATGTAAGTGACCTTGTCGAGGGTATTTACCGCTTGTTGTTATCTGACTATAGCAGGCCTGTAAATGTGGGTAACCCATCTGAGATCACGTTGCTGGAGTTTGCACAGGAAGTGCTGGAGCTTACCGGATCCAAATCTAAAATAGTGTATGAACCATTGCCGCAGGACGACCCCCGGCAGCGGCAACCCAATATTACCAAGGCGCAGAACATACTGGGCTGGGAACCTAAAGTAGGCCGCCATGAAGGGTTGAAAAAGACGTTGGAATATTTCAGAATGCATATTTAAACTTTTAAGAATCAATTTTATCAAAAGAAGCCATCGAAACATATCGGTGGCTTTTTATTTTGATTAATCATCTTTTATTAACCGGCTATTAAAACATAATAAAAAAATAAAAAATTGTGGCTGGTATTTTAGAAAATGACCTGATTTTTCACTACTTTTAGACATAGAAACTGTTTTAATAATATAATTATGAAAAGATCCTTTACGCGACTCTTCCTGCTGGCTGTTTTTTCGTTGGCTGTTTCTGCCAATATACAGGCGCAGATCGTTACCCTCTACGCCGGTAGCGCAGCCGGTACCGGTGGTTATACCGGAGATGGCAGTCCTCTGACCTCTTATGAACTGAGCAATATGAGAGGGCTTACATGGGATCATGCAGGAAACATGTATGTATGTGATTATTCCAATAACAGGATACGTAAAATATCAGGTACTACCATTACAACTATAGCCGGAAATGGTACTGCGGGATTTGCAGGTGATGGTGGGCCCGCCACATCAGCAACATGTGAGATAAACGGACCAATGGAAATAGTAGTAGACCAGGGAGGGACTGTTTGGTTTTCAGATATGACCAACAACAGGATCCGAAAGATAAGCCCATCCGGGGTCATCAGCACTATAGCTGGAAACGGAACGGCAGGTTATGCAGGAGATGGTGGCCCTGCCACAGCAGCTACCTGCGAAATAAACCAGCCTGTAGGTTTGGTAATTGACAAGAAGGGTAATTTATTTTTCGCTGATCAGTTTAATCACCGGGTACGTAAAATAACGCCGGCAGGTATTATTTCAACAGTAGTAGGCAATGGAACCGGTGGTTATACCGGGGATGGGGGATCGGCTGCTACCTGCGAAATATCCTACCCTTATTATTTGCGTTTTGATATGTGGGGCAACTTATATCTGGAAGACCGTGAAAATGGAACCATTCGTGTGGTTGATCATTCTACCGGGATTATAAACTCTGTAATCGGCACTTTACCTGCCGGATTTACCGGCGATGGTGGCGCTGCTGACGTTGCAACTTATAGTTATCTGCCTGGCAGTTTTCATTTTGACGGAGCTGGCAACCTTTATTTAGCCGATCGTACCAACTGGAATATTCGTATGGTTGCAGCTACAAACGGGTATATTACCGGGAGCAGTATCATAAGCTCTATTGCCGGAACCAATGTGTCTGGTTTTTCTGGCGACGGAGGCCCGGCATTGTCGGCAACATTTAAAGCGCTGCAAGATGCATTACCTGATACCAACGGAAATTATTACATCAGCGATGCCGGAAATAATGTTATCCGGAGGGTCGGTATCGATAATCAACGGCCAAGTTTTGTTAACGGCACTTTCCAAACTTTAAGTGTTTGCGAAAATTCGGTGTTAAATTCCATCAATTCTCTGTTGCCTGTACATGACACTGATCACTCGGGAACATTAACCTGGAATGTATTTTCAGAACCATCTCATGGTACGGTATTTGCCAATTATACTACTTCTGAGTTTTCCGGAGGTACACCATATACACCATCCGGATTATCATATACACCAAATACCAACTATAGTGGCCCCGATACATTTGTTGTATGGGTAAATGACGGTCATTCAATGGACACCACGGAAATAATAGTTAATGTTAAATCCTTTTACGCTGGGCTTGTTACCCCCGATCCAGCAACAATTTGCCCGGGTAATACAGTAGCATTAAACTCTGATACTACAGGCGGTTCCTGGAGCAGCAGCAATTCAACCATTGCTACAGTTTCAGGTGGTGTTGTTACAGGCGTTTCTTCCGGGTATGTAGCAATCTCATATACCATTACCAATTCGTGTGGATCAGCTTCGTCAATGGCTGAAGTTACTGTGGGTGATCCTGTGATCACAACATATGCAGGTACAGGAGTAACAGGTTATACAGGAGATGGGGGACCTGCAACTGCTGCAAAATTCAATAATATTCATGGGTTTTCAGTAGACCCGGTATCGGGCCTAATTTATATCGATGATGATTTTAATTCTGTAATCAGAGAGGTAAATCCTGCAACAGGGTTTGTAACTACTATTGCAGGTACAGGTACATCAGGATATAACGGAGATGGTATTGCCACTACAAAACAGCTTAACGATCCTTTTGAAGTTCTTGCCGATGGGAGCGGAAATATATATTTAACTGATCAAGCTAATAATATAGTAAGAAAAATCACTCCATCAGGAAATCTTGTTACAATAGCAGGCACTGGTGTTGCAGGATCACTGGGTGATGGAGGAGCTGCAACTTCAGCTCAGCTACACACACCTGCAGGTATTGCAATAGATGCGGCTGGTAATATTTACATTGGAGATCTCAATAATTACAAAATACGTAAAATAAATACGAGTGGTATTATAAGTACTTTTGCAGGAACTGGTACATCAGGGTTCAGCGGAGATGGAGGACCAGCAACTGCTGCGCAATTTTATAATCCTAACTATATTCATTTTGACCCGTCTGGTAACCTAATCGTTGTTGACAACGGTAATCAGCGTATAAGGAAGATTGATAAACTAGGTATTATCACAACTATTGCAGGCAATGGAGGTATTGGCAATACCGGAAATGGCGGACCGGCAACATCAGCAACATTAGATTTTCCGGGAGGAGTAGCATTTGATGCAGCGGGGAACATGTATATAGCAACTGATGCTGGTGAAGGGGTAAGAATGGTAAATAATGCCGGTATCATTAGCCAGGTAGCAGGTACCGGTGCTGTGGGTTATACTGGTGATGGTGGCGCCCCTGCCACAGCAACTTTTCATTCGACTGTGGATGTAACTTTTGATGACAGCGGATTTCTATACATAGCAGATCAGTTAAACAGTGTTGTAAGGAGAATATCTGTCAGCAACCCAACTGTTGCAGCAATCACCGGCCCTTCGACCGTGTGCGTGGGAAGTACAATTCCGCTAGTTGAAACTACTACCGGTGGTACATGGTCAAGCAGTTTACCAGCAGTGGGAACTGTAGATCCGGTTACCGGAATAGTTACTGGTATCAGTCCTGGTGTTACCACAATTACTTATTCAGTAATTTATTCCTGCGGTACAATGAGTGCATCGTGGCCGGTAACTGTAAATGCAGCCGTTGCAGCTATTTCACCGGCATCTGCAACTATTTGTACAGGCAGCGCTGTTACATTTACTGATGGTACTTCCGGTGGCACATGGACCATGACCAATGCCAATGCAACCAATGTGGCAGGGGTGGTAACCGGGGCAATAATAGGGCTGGATACGGTGAAATATACTCTTTCAGGATGCTCGGCCACTGCCCCGGTAACTGTTGTTGCTTCACCGGCAGCTATTTCACCTGCCAATACAACGGTATGTTCAGGTCAGACAGTTACACTTACAGATGCTACCGGCAGTGGTGTCTGGAGCGCAAGCAATGCACATGGCACTGTAGCAGGTGGTATAGTTACCGGCGTATCTGCCGGCATAGATACTATTTCTTATTCATTAGGTACTTGTTCATCCAAAGCATATGTAACTGTGAACGCAAGCCCTTCAGCTATTTCACCGGCAAGCGCTACAATATGTGTAGGCAGTACAGTAAGCCTTACCGATGCTACCGGCAGTGGAACATGGAGTGCACAGAATGGAGATGCTACTGTAGTTGGGGGTTTAGTTACCGGTATATCTGCCGGGGTGGATAATATTTCTTATTCTATCGGCAGTTGTTATTCAATATCTGCTATAACTATTGTAACTGCGCCTGCTGCATTATCGCCAACTTCTGCAAGTGTGTGTGTGGGTGGTACTGTAACATTTACAGATGCTACAGGTGGCGGGGTTTGGTCTATGTCCAGTCCGCTGTTTGCTAGCGTGTCAGGTGGTGTGGTTACCGGTACCGCTATGGGCATTGATTCGGTGTTGTATACCATAGGCAGTTGTTTTGTTAAAGCTCCTGTTACAGTTAATGCGGCACCTGCGGCAATTACCCCGGGTACGCCGGTAAGTGTTTGTGTTGGTTCAACAACAACTTTAGGAGACGGCACACCCGGAGGCACATGGAGCAGCAGCTCTCCGGTTATTGCTACGGTAGGTACAGACGGTGTTGTTACCGGTATTAATCCGGGTGTAGTAACCATATCCTATACTTCAGGAGCTGGTTGTGCAGCTACCAAATTGGTAACGGTGCTGGCAACGCCTGCTTTAATTTCACCGGCTACCACCTCAGTGTGTGTGGGCAATACAGTGGTGCTCAGCGATGCCACAGGCGGGGGAGTTTGGAGTGAAACTACCGGAAATACCACGGTGGCAGGCGGTGTGGTAACCGGTGTTACCGCCGGAACTGATATTATCAGTTATACAATCGGAACCTGCTATTCAACAGCTACAGTTACTATTAATGCTTTGCCGGCGGCAATAAGCCCTGCCGGCCCGGTTACAATATGTGTGGGCGGAACTGCAACCTTTACTGATGGCACACCCGGAGGCACATGGAGCAGCAGTGCAGCAGGAACAGCAACTATTGCCGGTGGTTTGGTTACCGGTATAAGCGCAGGTACCGTAACTATATCTTACAGCAATGCTCTTGGCTGCGCTGCTACCGAGCAAATGACCGTCAGCGTAACGCCTGCAGCAATTATGCCTGCTACGTCATTGGTTTGTGTGGGCAATAATGTTACACTTACAGATCCTGTGGGCGGAGGCGTATGGTCAAGTGTGGCACCGGGAATAGCCAGTGTAGCAGGTGGCGTGGTAACCGGGGTTGCTGTAGGCAGTACAACAATTAATTACAGTATAGGTACCTGCACGGCAAGTGCAACTGTTACTGTCAGCACTGCACCGGTAGCTGGTACTGTTTCGGGTCCTTCAAACGTTTGTGTGGGAGGCAATATAACATTAACTGATCCGGCCGGCGGTGGCACCTGGAGCAGCGCAGAACCGGGAATTGGTGCGGTTTCCGGTGCAGGAGTCGTAACCGGAGTCAGTGGCGGGGTTGCTACAATCAGCTATACAGTATCCAATGGCTGCGGTTCTGTGGCAGCAACACATACCGTGAATGTCGTTCCGGCAGGTGTATTGCCAATAACCGGATTAGCTACTATTTGCGCCGGAACATTTACAAATATGACTGATGCAACAAGCGGTGGTACCTGGAGCGTAAGCAATGCTACTGCTGCTATTACAGGCGGCGGGCTGCTGACGGGTATTACACCGGGTACTGATACCATTACTTATACAGTTGTCAATGTATGCGGAACTTCCTCTACTACCAAATCAATTGTAGTAGGAGCATTCCTTTCAGCAGGTACCATTACCGGTGGCAGCAGTGTTTGTGCAGGCTCATCGATAACTCTGGCCGATCTTGCACCAAGTGGTGTATGGGGCACAACCAATGGCAATGCTACTGTAGCCGGCGGAGTGGTAACCGGTGTTGCCGCCGGTGTTGATACAATTACCTATACCGTTACCAGCAGTTGCGGGTCGGCAGTTGCTGCTCATAACGTTACCATTAACCCTATACCAACAGGCGGCACTGTTACCGGCCCTGCCAATGTATGTATAGGTAATCTGATCCCGTATACCGATGCTTCTACTGGTGGTGTATGGAGTATCACCAATGCCAATGCAACTATATCATTATCCGGCGTAGTAAGCCCTGTTTCCGTAGGCGCTGATACAATTGTATATACAGTAACAACAGCGTGCGGAACAGCTTCTGCAAGCAAAGTAATTACCATCGGCGCTTTCCTTACTGCCGGAACAATTTCAGGACCAACCATGGTTTGTACTGGTACACCGGTAACACTTACTGATGCTGCTACGGGCGGCGTATGGAGTGCAAGCAACGGACATGCCACTATCAGCGGAACAGGTGTAGTAACAGGTGTTACTGCCGGTATTGATACTATCGCTTATACCGTAACAGGAAGTTGCGGCACCTTATCGGCAGTTCAATTAATGACTGTAAATCTGGCACCTGCTGCCGGAAGTATAACCGGAGCAGCAACCATATGCCTGGGTACCCCATCAACCTATACTGATGCATCTCCAGGCGGTGTCTGGAGCATCAGCAATGCACATGCTACCATTGCTGGCGCAGGTGTGGTTACACCTGTGAGCATTGGAGCTGATACGGTAATATATACAGTAACAAATGTTTGCGGATCGGCTGCGGCTGCAAAACCAATTACTATAGGAGGAACAGTATCAGCCGGAACTATAACTGGTCCGCTCAATGTTTGTATTGGTTCTGCAATAACGCTTGCTGATGCCACAACAGGTGGGGTATGGAGCGCAAGCAACGGCCATGCTACCGTTGGCGGTGGTACCGTTACCGGTATATCTTCCGGTGCTGATACAATATCCTATACGGTTACTACCGCATGCGGATCAGCTGCAGCTACAGCAATTGTTACTGTGAGCCCGATACCTTCAGGCGGAACAATTGTCGGCCCGTCCTCAATGTGTATGGGGTCATTTACCATTTATACAGATGCATCAAGCGGCGGTGTCTGGAGCATAAGCAATGCCAATGCAACCATCACCGGCGGCGGATTGGTTACTGCTTTGGCTCTGGGTATGGATACCATTACTTATACCGTAACCAATGGTTGCGGCACAGCATTTACAACCAAACCAATTATTATTGGCGCTGCATTAACTGCAGGTACTATTTCAGGGCCAAATGCGGTTTGTACCGGCTCTAATATTACATTGACGGATGCTACCGGCGGCGGTGTATGGAGCAGTGTAAATGGCAATGCAACAATAGGCACGACAGGTATTGTTACCGGTGTGGCTGCAGGTACAGATTCCATAATATACACAGTAACCAGTACCTGCGGAAGTGTAGCAGCTACCTATGGTATCACGGTTTATTCAGTTACACCAACCGGAACCATAACCGGGCCGTCAGCAGTTTGTTTTGGCTCATCAATATCAGAATCTGATGTTGTAGCAGGCGGCACATGGAGCGCAATCAACGGAAATGCAACTGTTTCGGGCACAGGTAACGTAAATGGTATAACCCCTGGCCTGGACACAATTATTTATACGGTAACCGGGGTTTGCGGTGCAGCTTCTGCAATCAAACCGATAGAGATTGACGGCACTGCCGTGGCTGCCCCTATAACAGGCCTTTCAGCTGTTTGTGCGGGTTCCGGCATCACCCTTATGGATGCTACACCGGGTGGCGTATGGAGCAGCAGCAATGGCAATGCAATGGTAACCGGCCCCGGAATAATAGAAGGTATAACCACCGGCGCTGATACAATACTTTACCTGGTAACCAATGCCTGCGGAACAGCAACCGTCTTTAAAATATTAACTGTCAACCCCGCTCCTGTTGTGGCTGCCATCAGCGGGCCAACCACCCAGTGTACAGGAACTACTATTACCCTCTCTGACCTAACTACAGGCGGTGTATGGACAAGCAGTACTCCGTCAGTTGCAACCATAGGGTTATCATCCGGAGTAGTTACAGGTATTACAGCCGGTATCAGTACACTTACTTACACAATAACCAATATGTTCGGATGCCCGGGTACTGTAACCTCACAGGATACGGTGACCATGATATCGGGTGTACCGGCAATCACCGGAGTCGGTAATGTGTGCGTGGGTTCATCGGTTACTTTAAGCAATACAGATCCCGGAGGAACATGGACCAGCGCTTCACCAGGAATTGCTACGGCAGGTTTGGCAACAGGCGTTGTAACCGGCGTTTCTGCAGGAACAGTCAATATCACCTATACACTGGCTACCTCATGTGGTACGGCTTTTGTAACGGCATCAGAAACAGTTAATCCGTTACCCGCAATATCAGCTATAAGCGGAACAGCCAGCGAATGTGTTGGCGCCACTGCAACTTTAACCGATGGCACTTCAGGCGGCGTATGGAGCAGCGCGAATCCTTCTGTAGCAACTGTCGGTACCTCAACCGGTATAGTAACCGGAGTTGCTGCCGGAACAACAGCAATCAATTATACCGTTACCAGTATATCCGGTTGTACCGCCTTGGTATCTGTTATGAATACAGTCAATGTTACGCCTCTGGTATCATCTATTACCGGGATAACAAATGAGTGTATTGGTGGTACTTCAACTTTAACTGATGCAACCGGTGGCGGAACCTGGAGCAGCAGTAATCCGGCGGTAGCCACTATAAGTGGCGGCGGACTGGTAGCAGGAATTGCAACCGGAGTAGTAACTATAAGTTATGGTGTAGCTTCAGGTGGCTGTACTGGCTATGCGGTTGTATCCGATACTGTAAATGCAATACCTGTTCCTTCTCCGATTACGGGCAGTACAAATATTTGCATTGGTTCCACTTCAACCCTGGCTGATGCCGGATTCGGTGGCACCTGGAGCAGCGGAACCCCATCAGTGGCAACCATCAGCTCAACTGGTGTAGTAACCGGAGTTTCAACCGGAACAGATATGATTTATTATGCAATTACCAACAGTTGCGGATCGGTTACTGACTCTGTTGCTATAAGCGTATCGGCAACCGCTTCGGCAGGTACTATTTCTGGGTCATCTGTTGTTTGCCAGGGAGCTACTATTACACTGTCGGACGCAACCGGTGGAGGCAGCTGGAGCGCTACTAATGCTCATGCAACAGTAGGCACTTCTTCAGGGGTAGTTTCAGGTGTTTCGGCTGGTATTGATACCATAAAGTATACCGTTACCAACACCTGCGGAACAGCAACTGCCACAAAAGTTATTTCGGTTAGTTCTGCACCATATCCGGGTAGTATCTCAGGCTATACCAGCTTGTGTGCCGGCACTTCCATATCGTTATCCGAATCAGTAACCGGTGGCGCATGGAGCAGCAGCAATTCTTCAGTTGCTTCGGTAAGCGGTGGTTTGGTAAGTGGCATTGCAACAGGTAGTGCCACAATCAGTTATTCCGTTACCAACAGTTGTGGCACCCGGTCGGCAACACATGCAGTAACGGTAGAACCTGCCGGCACATGCAATACAATGGTGACTAATACAAACAACAGCGGCGAAATAAAAGTATACCCTAATCCGGCAACCACACTGTTACAGATCGAAGCGCCTGAAGCAGTAAATATTACTGTTTTAAGTGTTGATGGCAAAATGGTTATTTCACTGAAAGAGGTTACATCTGTTGATATCAGCAAACTGGCAAACGGAATGTATTTTATCAATGTATTCGATAACACTGGATTGCTTTTAAAGACGGCAAAATTTGTGAAAGCCGAATAAATCAGTTAATCGTAAAAAAGTAAGGCCGCCATTTGATTATGGCGGCTTTTTTCGTTTAGTACAGCATCAATTTAACCAGGCATTAATATATTTAAAGGGTTATGAAAATAATTGTCCTGAATTCATAAAAAATAGAGAGATTCTTACTATTTTTAGGTTATATAATTTTTGTGAAAATATTTTTAGTTATGAAACAGTATTTATCTTTTAATACCCGGGCAACCTGTATCCTTTTTTGCCTTGTGTTTCTTGTTGGTTTATCTCAGGCAAGTGCCCAGAATATCAGTACGGTTGCAGGCGATGCTACAGGTGGCTATTCAGCCGATGGTATACCCGCAACTTCTTCCGAACTGCATAATCCTACAACGGTAGCAAAAGATGCCGCCGGTAATATATATATCGCCGACTATAATAACGCAAGGGTACGGAAGGTCAATACATCTGGTATTATCAGCACAATAGCAGGAACCGGTGTAGCGGGATACAACTTTGATAATGTTCCTGCTACTTCAGCAAAATTGAATCAGCCTAATGGCGTAGCGGTAGATGCTGCGGGAAATATATATATTGCTGAAATGGCTGGCGACCGTATCCGTAAAATCAACACCTCCGGTATTATTACTACAATTGCCGGAAATGGCACCGGTGGTAATACCGGTGATGGTGGCCCTGCTACCGGAGCGCTGGTAAACCATCCTTCAAATCTTGTTGTTGACGGGGCCGGAAATATTTACATATCCGACTGGGGAAACAGTGAAATAAGAATGATCAGTTCCACAGGTATTATGACTAAACTTGCCGGTACAGGTGTAGGAGGATATTCGGGCGATGGTATTGCAACCGCAATGCAACTGGCTGCACCATACAGCGTTTCGCTTGATGCTCTTGGCAACCTTTACCTCTCTGATGAAAATAACGATATTCTCAGAAAGATAAACCTTTCTACAGGTATACTGACCACCATAGCCGGTATACACGGAACTCCGGGATCAGGTGGTGATGGGGGCGCTGCTACTGCGGCAACTTTTAACCACCCTGATGGTATAGTGGCCAATGCGGGCCAATTATATATTGCTGATTTCGGAAATAATAAGATCCGCGTCATCAACCTGTCTACCGGTATTGTAACAACAGCCGTTGGTAATGGTACAGCTGGCTTTGCCGGTGATGGCAGCCCGGCTACTTCTGCCAGTGTTGAGATAGATGGCCCCGCCGGTGTATTGCTTGACCCGTCCGGTAATCTCTATATCGCCGATTTTACCAATGACCGTATCAGGGAAGTAGGCTATAACAATCATGCTCCATTTTTCGACAGCGGCCATGTAAAGAATGTAACGGTTTGTGAAAATGGTTCTTTCAATGTTTCACCCTACCTCTCTATAACAGATTCAGATGTTGGGCAAACTGAATCCTGGAGCCTTTATACAAATGCTACTGCAGGAACCCTCTATTATGGTGCTACCCCTTTAAGCACAGGTATTACCTTCGCAACCGGTACATCAGACGGAGGTATTCTTAGCGGGCCTTCGGGTGTAACTTATGTACCTGCCGCAGGGTCAGTAATTCCGGATTCATTTGTTTTCAGGGTTAATGACGGTATATCTATCGACTCCATAAAAGTTATTGTTTCTATCTCCTCGTTACCCACTGCTTTGCCCATCAGCGGCCCGACCAGCGTGTGCGCAGGTGCAACAATCACATTAACGGATGCAACTGGCGGTGGTACCTGGCTGAGCAAAAACAACAGTGTTGCTACAGTTACTTCAGGTGGCATTGTTACCGGTATAACCGGTGGCTTTAATGATACTGTTGATTACATAGTAAGCAATACCTGCGGAAACGATACCGTATTTACTGTTATTACTGTAAATACAGCGCCCGGGGCTATTACTCCATCAACAGGGGTGAGTATGTGTGTAGGTAATTTTTTCGATCTTGCCGATCCGGCAGGCGGCGGTACCTGGAGCGTAAGTAATATTAATGCAACTGTTTCCGGTACTGGTGTGGTTACCGGGGTCATAGCCGGCCTGGATACGGTCAGCTATACCATTGGTACCTGTGTAGCTACTAAAGTGGTAACTATCAACGGGCCGGTAGCTGCTCTGCCCCGCGACCCAACAATTTGCCAGGGCGGTACTGTCAGTCTTACAGACGCAAGCGGTGGCGGCTCATGGAGCAGCGCTTCACCTGGCACTGCTACTGTGAGCATCGGCGGAACAGTTACGGGCATTCTTGCCGGCACAGCTGTTATTTCCTATACAGTTGGCTCATGCAGCTCATTGGACACAATTACAGTTATTTCCGGCCCGGCAGCCATTGCTCCCGCCACCGGTACGGTCTGTATAGGTAGTTCTATCACCTATACTGATGCCACCGGCAGCGGTACCTGGAGCGTCAGCAACGGGCATGCTTCAATGGCAGGTGGTATTGTTACAGGCGTCTCAGCAGGTATCGATACTATAAAATACACTGTAGGCACTTGTTTTGTAACCGCTACAGTTACTGTAATTGTCGCTCCTGCAGCTATTAATCCTCTTGGTGGTGTAAGTGTTTGTATCGGTTCAACCACCACTTTAACCGATGCCACAGGCGGTGGCGCATGGAGCAGCGCTTCACCCGGCACTGCCACAGTTGGCACCGGCGGGGTGGTTACGGGTATTGCAGCAGGATCTGCAGTGATATCCTATTCAGTCAGCGGTTGTTCTGCTATCAAGACAGTTTCTGTCAACGGCCCGGCTTCCATTTCTCCTTACGATCCTTCAATTTGTTCCGGCGGCGGAACAGTTTCATTATCCGATGGCAGTTCCGGTGGTTCCTGGAGCAGTGGTGCGCCTGGTGTAGCTACCGTTTCGGCAGGTGGTTTGGTTACCGGTGTTTCAGCTGGTATAGCGCCCATTTCTTATACCGTTGCGGGTTGCTCTGCTACCGACACCATTACTGTTCTTGCAGGCCCCGGGCCCATAACTCCTTCCGGCGCTTTAACGCTTTGCACTGCCACATCTTCCCTGCTTTCAGATGGCACTTCCGGTGGCTCCTGGAGCAGCAGCAACCCTGCCGTTGCAACAGTTTCAGCTGGTGGCCTGGTTACCGCGGTTTCTGATGGCGTTGTTAATATATCTTATTCCATTGGCACCTGTTCTGCTGTTAAGTCGGTTACCGTAAATGGCCCTGCTGCCCTATCGCCATACGATCCTTCCATCTGTTCAGGCGGAGGAACGATCACATTAATAGATGCCTCATCTGGTGGCTCCTGGAGCAGCGGTGCACCGGGTATTGCTACAATCTCTGCCGGCGGCCTCGTTACCGGGGTTGCGGCAGGTATTGCTGCAATAACCTATACCTTAGGTTCCTGCTCGGTTTACGACACTGTAAATGTTATTGCAGGCCCTGCCCCCATTACACCTTCAGGCGCAGTTACAGTTTGTACCGGTGGCACTACCATACTTTCAGATGGTACTTCCGGCGGAAGCTGGAGCAGCAGCGCTGTTGGTGTAGCCACAGTTGCCGCCGGCGGCCTTGTAACTGGTGTATCGGCAGGTACGGTAACAATAACCTATACTGCCGGTACCTGCTATTCGGTAAAGCAGATTACTGTAAACAGCGCACCTACAGCTTTATCGCCTTCCTCGGCAAATATTTGTCTTGGCAATACCATAACCTTTACCGATGGTGTATCCGGCGGTATCTGGAGCAGCAGTGCTACTTCTGTTGCCACTGTGGCCGGCGGGCTTGTAACATCAGTTGCACCGGGCACCACAACCATTACTTATACCATAGGCACCTGCTCAGTATCCGCTCCGGTTACCGTCAGCGTTACACCTGGCGCCGGATCAATTACAGGGCCTTCAGCAGTATGTATCGGGTCATCTATTACATTATCTGATGGAACATCTGGCGGCACATGGAGCAGCTCCATTCCGGGCATAGCCACAGTTTCTGGGGCAGGAATTGTGCTGGGTGTGAGTAGCGGCACTGTTACAATAAGCTATACGGTTATCAATCCTTGCGGCAGTGTATCGGCAACGGCTACTGTAAATGTGCAGCCTGCAGGTGTATTACCCATTACCGGCCCGTCCACAGTTTGCGCAGGTACGTTCATCAACCTTGCCGATATTACCACCGGTGGCACATGGAGTGCCAGCAATGCCACTGCAACAGTAATTGCTACCACAGGCCTGGTTACAGGTATCAGCTCCGGAACAGATACTATTACATACACTGTTACCAATGCATGCGGCACTTCATCCGCAACCAAAGTTATAACAGTAGGTGCCTTCCTTACTGCAGCTACTATATCAGGTGGCACCAGCGTTTGCGCGGGCGCCCATATAACCTTAACCGATCCAGCTCCGGGTGGCGTTTGGAGTGCCAGTAACGGCAGCGCTTCAGTAGCCGGCGGCACAGTTACCGGCGTTACCGGTGGGGTAGATACTATCTCCTATACCGTTACAAGTTCCTGCGGTTCGGCTATTGCCACACATGTGGTTACCGTCACTGCATTACCCGTGGCTGGCAGTATCACCGGCCCGGCATCCTTGTGTATCGGCACACCGGCTACATACACCGATCCTGCTACCGGAGGCTCATGGAGCATAAGCAATGCCCATGCTACTATATTAGGCACCGGTGTTGTTACTCCTGTCAGCGCGGGCACCGATACCATTACCTATACCGTTACCAATACATGCGGCACAGCATCCACAACCAAAATAATAACCATCGGCGCTTCAGCAGGTGCAGGCAGCATTACCGGCGCATCCAGTGTTTGTTCCGGCACACCAATTACCCTCACCGATGCTGCTCCGGGAGGCAGCTGGAGCGCCAGCAATGGCAATGCAACAGTTAGCGGCACTGGTGTTGTAAATGGCGTTGCTGCTGGTGTAGATACTATTTCCTATTCAGTTACCGGCAGTTGCGGCACTGCCATTGCTACCCATACAGTTACCGTCAATTTAATGCCGGCAGCAGGTAGTATTACCGGCCCGGCTTCATTATGTATGGGTTCTTCAACAGCCTATACCGATGCTTCAACCGGTGGCACATGGAGTATCAGTAACAGTCATGCCTCTATTGATGGTACCGGAAATGTAACCCCGGTTAGCCCCGGCACTGATACTATTACTTATACAGTATCCAATACCTGCGGCTCAGCATCAACTACTAAAGTCATAACCATAGGCGCATTCCTTACCGCAGGCGCTATTGCCGGCCCAACCGCAGTGTGCGTTGGTGGTAGTATTACACTTACTGATGGCGCTCCCGGCGGCACCTGGAGCAGCAGCAATGCTACAGCCACAGTAGGCAGTACAGGTATGGTTACCGGTATGTCAGGCGGCGTAGATACTATATCCTACACAGTAAGCAGCAGTTGCGGAACAGCAATTGCCACCTATACCGTAGCAATAGGCGCTTCAGCTACAGCAGGCACCATTACCGGCCCCGCAGCAGTTTGTCAGAGCTCTCTTATTACATTATCAGATGCTGTTCCAGGCGGCTCATGGAGCAGCAGCAATGCCAATGCTACGGCAGCTCCCGGCGGCATAGTTACAGGTATAACTCCTGGTGTAGATACTATCAGCTATACCGTTACCGGACCTTGCGGCGTTGGTTCAGCTACCTATGTGGTAACTATCAATTCACTGCCTGTTCCCGGTACCATCTCTGGCCCGGCCGGTGTATGCCAGGGTGCAACAATTACTTTAACCGATGCAACCCCGGGTGGCGCCTGGAGCGCTGCCAACCCTAACGCTACTGTAGGTTCCGGATCCGGAATTGTTACCGGCGTTGCCGCTGGCTCAGATATTATCAGCTATTCTATAACCAATGCCTGCGGTACTATCTCTGCCACTGCATCAGTTTTAATTAATGCCTTGCCCGATCCGGGAACCATTACCGGCTCCGACAGTGTTTGTGTGGGTGCAGCTATTACACTCAGTGATGCAGTACCCGGTGGCTCATGGAGCGCAGGCAATGGCAATGCTACAGTTTCCGGCGGACTCGTAACCGGTATTTCCGGCGGTACAGATCCTATATCTTATACACTTACCAATGGTTGTGGCTCAGCATCTGCCATTCAGTTGGTAACCGTTCTTTCTGCCACCAGCGGCGGGGTTATTTCCGGAGGCTCATCTGTTTGTGCAGGCTCAGGCATTACCCTTACCGATGCTATACCCGGTGGCACATGGGCGGTCAGCAACGCTCATGGAGCACTGGTTGGCCCCGGTATCATTGATGGGGTAAGCTCTGGTATAGATACCGTATTCTATACGGCTACAGGTATTTGCGGCACAGGCACCTCCAGCAAGGTGATAACCATTAATCCGGTTCCGGCGGTAGCAGCCATTGGCGGCCCTGTCAGCCAGTGCACCGGTACTGTAATTACACTTACCGATGCCACCACAGGTGGTATCTGGAGCAGCAGCACGCCTGCAGTTGCTACCATAGGTTCTTCCTCAGGTGTTGCTTCGGGTATCACTGTGGGCACTACTACTATCACCTATACCGTTACCAATATTTTTGGTTGCCCCACCAGTGTTACCTCTGTCGATACCGTTAATCTCATGACATCCACACCTGCCATTACTGGTCCGTCGTCAGTTTGTCCCGCCGCCTCCATCACACTCACCGATCCTTTGAGCGGTGGCTCTTGGAGCAGCAGTTCAACAGCTATTGCCACAGTAGGTGCAAGCTCAGGCGTCGTTACCGGAGCGTCGTCAGGCACTGCCACCATCAGCTACATGGTTTCAGGTACCTGCGGCACATCATTCGTTACTAAAGCTGTTACAGTTAATCCGTTACCCTCGGTTGCAGCTATAACCGGCATAGCTAGCGAATGCCCTGGTTCAACTGCAACTTTAGCCGATGCTACTCCGGGAGGTGTATGGAGCAGCGGAGGCATTGCTATTGCTACCGTGGGCAGCTCCACAGGTATTGTTACAGGTATTACCACAGGCACTGCAGCAATCAGTTATACCGTAACCAATACTTTCGGTTGCAGCGCTTCAGCCACAATTATGAATACAGTCAACACTGCTCCGGCGGTAGCTGCAATAACCGGTATTACCCATGAGTGCCTAGGTGCAACAACTACATTCTCAGATGCTACACCGGGCGGCGCATGGAGCAGCAGCAACCCTTCCGTAGCTACCGTTTCCGGCGCAGGCCTCATAACCGGCGTTACCGGTGGCGTGGTTACCATTACTTATAGTGTGGGCGGTACCGGTTGCCCGGGCATTGCTACCCGGCCCGATACTGTATATACAATCCCTGTCCCCACAGCCATTACCGGCGCAACCAATGTATGCGTTGGCGGCACAACAACACTGGCTGATGCCTCATTTGGCGGCGTTTGGAGCAGCAGTAACCCATCAGTAGCTACTATTACTTCAGCTGGTGTGGTAACAGGCGTTGCTTCGGGTACTGATGAGATTTATTATGCCGTATCCAACAGTTGCGGCTCAATGACTGATTCAGTGATGATCACCGTTCAGACAGCGCCAACAGCAGGCGCTATATCCGGTGCATCATCTGTTTGCCAGAGTGCAACAATCACACTTACCGATGCAGCAACCGGCGGCATATGGAGCAGCGCCAACAGTCATGCTTCTGTTTCAGGTGGTGTGGTTACAGGCGTATCCGCCGGCATAGACACAATCAGGTACACAGTTACCAATGCCTGCGGCAGCGTAGCAGCAATAAAGGCAATCTCAATTGGCGGCCTGCCTTACCCCGGCACCATCTCAGGCTACACAAGCCTTTGTGCAGGCAATTCCATCGCGCTAACCGAATCTACTTCAGGCGGTACCTGGAGCAGCAGCAATACCTCGGTGGCAACAGTGGCAGGAGGTGTGGTAACTGGCATAGCAGCCGGGGCAGCAACTATCAGCTACTCTGTTACCAACAGTTGCGGCACCAGGTCTGCCACACATGCGGTAACCGTTATTGCTACCGGCCTGTGCAATACCATGGTGAACAATACCGGCAACACGCCAAAAGAGATATCGCTCTACCCCAATCCGGCCTCGAATACACTGTTCATTGATGCTCCGCAAAAAGTAAATGTGCGCATCACCAGCCTCGATGGTAAAGTGGTTATAACCCAGAACGATGCCTCTGAAATAAACATTACCCCGCTTGCCGACGGCATGTACCTGGTAATGATTTACGACACAAACAATGAGTTGCTTAAGACCGCAAAATTTGCGAAGATTCAGTAAGATCTGATAACTTTTTTAAAGAGGGGCCGCGCATGGAGTGCGTCCCCTCTTTTTGTGTGTCAGGCATGGATATAAGCTATAGGGTGCAAGTCCCGAGTACGCTTTACAGTAGGGAGTATTAGCCAATAGCAAGGGTGTCGCGGGTGACTGCGAATCTGAAAGAAGCTGGCGGCAAAGGTTCGGGCCAA
>CAILLK010000006.1 GCA_903835005.1 uncultured Bacteroidota bacterium
CCCTGCTACTGGTTATTCAATATCAAATGTAACTGTTGATGGCAGCAGTGTTGGAAATGCAGGCACTTATACATTCAGTGCAGTTTCAGCAAATCATACTATCAGTGCTTCATTTGCAGTAAGTACATATACTATTACTGCATCAGCAGATACCGGCGGAACAATCTCGCCATCAGGAAGCTCAGTTGAAAACTATGGCAACAATCTTACCTATACCATTACTCCTGCGGCACATTTTAATATAAGCGATGTTGAGGTGGATGGCAATAGTGTGGGTGCAGTTTCTACTTATACTTTCAGTGCAATCAGCGCCAATCATACGATTAATGTTGTATTTAGTATTAATACCTATACGGTAACTGCTACTTCAGGTGATAATGGCGGTATTGCTCCGGCAGGCACAATTGTAGAAGGATACGGAAATAACCTGACAGTAAATATGAACCCTTCGACAGGTTATCATATCTCCAATGTGGTGGTTGATGGAAGTAATGTTGGTACTCCATCATCCTATACTTTTTCAGCAATATCTGCAAACCATAGTATCAGTGTAGGTTATGCTATTAATACCTATACCATTACCGCTGCTGAAAACAATCCGTGGGGAACAGTTACCGCATTGGGAGATACAGTAGTAAATTATGGTACATCGCCGGTATATTATATTGTACCTGATTCACTTCATGTTATTGGTTTTGTTACTATTGATGGTCTTAATATAGGTGCACCCAATTCATTTACATTCAGCAATGTTACAGCCAACCATGAGATAGATGTAACTTTCATTACACCACCACCTACTTCTGTTTTATCGCCTGCATTTGCAGAGATATGTGCCGGATCAACCCAGATGTTTAATTATCCTGTTACCGGAGGTACCTGGTCTAGCACAAATACTTCTGTAGCGACTATTGGGTCAACCTGGTCTTCTGGCGGTTATCAATACGTTATTGTAAATGGCGTATCTGCTGGTACTGTTACAATTTCTTATACAGCAACTTCTTTATCAGGAAATGATACTGGTATTGCAACACTTATTGTAGACCCGACTACAGGTGCTGGTTCAATTTCAGGGCCTAATAGTGTATGCGTATTAAACAATATGACATTGACATCATCAGTGTCTGGAGGTACGTGGAGTGCAGTAAATACTATTGACTCAGTAGGCAGTACGTCAGGTATTGTAACTTCAAGAGGTTTTGGGGTAGATACTATAGTATATACGGTAGCAAATTCCTGTGGAACTTCAACTGCTAAAGCAACTATTACCAATTCAGGTACAATAGGCGATATCTATACATATGCTGGAACTGGAGTTGCTGGTACGTCACCAAACGGTTCGCCCGCATATAATAGTCTTACATCGGCTCCACGAGATCTGGTAGCAGATTCATCTGGTAATGTATATTTTTGTGATGCAACATCAGCTATTGTGAGAAAAATTACTACCAGTGGTTTAATTTATACAGTTGCAGGCGGAAAAACAGGTCTTACTTCTCCATACGGAGATGGTGGTCCGGCAACCAATGCGCAATTATCACTTACAGGTGGCGGCGGAGTATTTGTAGATAATGCAGGAAATATATATATAGCATCTACTGGTTTCAATAATATTCGTAAAGTAAATACCTCAGGTATAATTTCAACTATAGCCGGTAGCACCTCCGGATTATCCGGATATGGTGGCGATGGCACAGCAGCTACTTCATCGGGTGTTTTATTAAAATCACCTTTAGGCCTTGCATTAGATGGTTATGGTAATTTATATATAGCTGACCAGAGTAATAATGTTATCCGTAAAGTCAGCGCATCAGGTATTATTACAACAGTTGTTGGTACTGGTGCTACAACCCCTGTTTTAAACGGGCCGGCATCTGCTGCTACGTTAAATCAACCAAGAGATGTTAAGTTTGATATTAACGGAAATATGTTTATTGCTGATGCTATAAATAATCTTATCAGATACTATAATCCAACTACAGGTATAGTTACAACCCTGGCTGGTACAGGTATAGGAGGATATACCGGTGATGGCGGTCAGGCTTCTGTGGCTCAATTAAATGTGCCTGCCCGGTTGGCCTATGATGGTGCTTCTATATTGTATTTCTCCGATCAGTCGGATCAGGTGGTAAGAAAAATAAATCTGGCTACTGGTATTATATCCACTGTAGCTGGTAATCATATTAATGGATTTGCAGGAGACGGTGGTCCGGCTACTGTAGCCGAAATTGAAGCTCCTGCAGGTGTTGCATCAGACCATTTTGGAAACTTTTTCATCGCAGAAGCAGGGGCCGACAAAAGAGTACGGATTATATCCTCACAGGGATCACTGGCTATTACTATTTCAGGTATAGGAACGGGTCATGTATGTTATACAACAAATGACACACTTACAGCTCATACCTCAATATCAGGTAGCGCAAATTATCAATGGTATAAAAATTCTGCAGCAATTTCCGGAGCCACTAATGCTTTGTATATTAATACTCCTGTAAGTGGAGATCAGTATTTCTGTATCGTTACTGTTTATCCGGCCTGCCCTGCTGGAAGTTCTTTCATGGATACAAGTAATGTGCTTACAATAACAACCGATCGTTATGCTTCTGCTGTAGCAATTACCGGTTCCAGTTCATTATGCATTGGTTCATCTGTTACATTAGTGGATTCTGCTTCAGGCGGTACATGGACGAGCAGTAATCCTACAGTAGCCTCAATCGGATCAGGCTCAGGCATTGTAAATGGTTTAGCTACAGGTACATCAGTTATTACTTACTCTGTTACTAATGCATGTGGATCAAGCAGCGCTACTTTCCCAATGACAGTAAACGCACTGTCAACTATTACTTCTTATGCAGGCGCACATGGTAGTATTTCACCTACTCCGACAGTTAATGTTTGTCCTGGTGGTAGTGAGTTTTATACTATTACACCAGCTAACGGTTATGGCGTTGATACTGTAAAGGTTGACGGTTCATTTGTTACTGCATCACCTGCTACAAGTTCCTATACATTTAATCCGGTAACTGCAGGCAGCCACACAATCTCAGTAACATTTATTGCAATGGATACTATTGTTGCTTCTGCAGGTAGCTATGGAACAATTTCATCTTCTGGATCAAGTTATTTAAAAGCAGGAAGCAGCAAGACATATACTTTTACACCCAATAGTGGTTATGCAGTTTACAATGTAGTAGTTGATGGTATTAACCAGGGCGCATTATCCAGCTATACGTTCACTTCTGTAACCGGAAATCATACAATTTTTGTTTCATTTGCTATTAATGCATATCCAATTACCGCTTCAGCAGGTTCAAACGGTAGTATTTCACCAAGTGGTGTTACATATGTTACTGCTGGAGGTAATCAGTCATATACAATTAGTCCTTCTACAGGCTATCATGTTGCTAATGTAAATGTGGATGGCGGAGATCAGGGATCAATTTCTTCCTATTCATTTACCGCTGTTTCTGCACCTCATACAATAAGTGTTACATTTGCTATCAACACATACAACATTGTAGCAACCAGCGGTTCAAACGGTACTGTATCTCCAGCAGGAACTACAGTAGCTAACTACGGAGATAATGATACCTATACTATCACACCGGCAACCGGTTATCATATTGCTGATGTAGAAGTAGATGGCGCAAGCCAGGGAACAGTAGGTACTTATACCTTCAGTTCTGTATCAGCAAACCATACTATCAGCGCAACATTTGCTATCAATACATACAACATTGTAGCAACCAGCGGTTCAAACGGTACTGTATCTCCAGCAGGAACTACAGTAGCCAACTACGGAGATAATGATACTTATACCATTACTCCGGCAACCGGCTATCATATTGCTGATGTAGAAGTTGATGGCGCGAGCCAGGGAACAGTAGGTACCTATACCTTCAGTTCAGTATCAGCAAACCACACAATCAGCGCAACATTTGCTATCAATACATACAACATTGTAGCAACCAGCGGTTCAAACGGTACAGTATCTCCAGCAGGAACTACAGTAGCCAACTACGGAGATAATGATACTTATACCATTACTCCAGCAACCGGTTATCATATTGCTGATGTAGAAGTAGATGGCGCTAGCCAGGGTACTGTAGGTACTTATACCTTCAGTTCAGTATCAGCAAACCATACTATCAGCGCAACATTTGCTATC
>CAILLK010000007.1 GCA_903835005.1 uncultured Bacteroidota bacterium
TAAAATAAATTAAAAATATGTATCAATATAGTGAAACATAGACATAAAAATATATGAAAATAGCTTAAAAATAAATAGCTAAAACTTTTTTGAAATAATAAATAAAAGTATTAACATTTTGAAGTGATTTCAGTATATAAAAAACTATGTGTAAAAAATTTTAGATTAGGATAAAAACATCTTCTATCTCTTTTGAAAAAACCAGTGAAAATTAGTATTATACGTATGGTTAAATTATTATTTATTTCTTGATTCCGGGATTATATATTGGCTTTTTGCTTTACCAAGTACAAAAAAACCGATCCAGTATAACAGCTATAAGCAGTTTATCTGCATCGGTTAGATGGGATTTAGATGATCACAGTAATCTGGTTTTTACCTACAGCTCAGGCAAAAGAATTAGCCCGGTTGATCCATCCTTGCAAAAATTTCTGCTGAGAAGGGTTCCTGGCCACTATATTCTGATAAAACTGAATTCTGGCAGCTATCAGTTGCGGCATAAGGGTATTTTCGTCAGCGGCATTTACTGCAGCAAGTGTTAGCGGGCCTACACCACCGTCGGCAGTAACACCCACTGCTGTCTGCAAAGCTTTCACTGCCCATGCACCTGAATTCACATTCCAGTCGAAGGTAAAATTGGCTACCCGCTGGCTGTTCACCTGGTCCAGTTTGATGGTATCCCAGAAGTTGGCTTTATAAAAACCTTCCACCAGGCTTTCCAAACTGGGATCGGCAATTGTCTGGTTATTTTTCAATGGCTGATTGGCATCAACAATGCTCCATCCGCCCCAGCCTGGGAAATTCTTTCGGGTAATACCCGCATAAGTTTCACCGCCTGCATCACCTGCAACATTTGCATATCCACCTTCGTTTTTTGCTATTAGCGGGAAGGCCTGTGTAAATTCTGCCATTTTGTTTGATTTTAATTGGTTTAAATCTGGTCTAAAGTAAAAAAAGTTTAGTACCGGAACAATTTATTTGAATCTGGATATCCGGAAAATTTGAGTTCTTTAAATTTTGCCTTTCTGGTTTTTACTTATTTGGTCCAGATATTGCAATAACTATATTTTTTACCCCGCCGGAATAAAATTGTACTTTCGTTATACTAATTGTTATTTATGACAAACTTCCTGATTATCAGACAGCTTAAAAGCAGCCTGCTGTTATTATTGCTGTGTATTTTTTTTAATTTAAGTGGTTATTCACAGAGCCAGAATCCTTTCAATCTGCCTGCTGGATTGTTGGTTCCGGCATGGGTATCGGCTAGCAACTGGAATGCTCCCAATGTTCATCAGATAGATTCGCTGATGAGCGTTTATATACATGCAAACGGAAGCAAACGGGCAAGCCATGAAAATGAAGAAGAAAACGGCTTCAGAGAAGATCCATATGTTACAGCATACATCAGGTGGAGAGATAAGATGGCCCCTTTTATACAAAATGACGGCTCTGTCAGGTATGACCCCGATTATGCAAGGCGGCAGCTTATAAAATCCATTGAGGAAAGCAATGAAGCTGCATCTGGTAAAAAGGCAGAGAAGACAAGTAATGCCGCCAACTGGACATTACTGGGGCCAATACAATCTTATAACGACAATGGCTCGGGGCTGGCTAATTATCAGTCGAACGTATATTGCATTGCAATTGCACCATCCAATCCATCTGTTCTCTATGCGGCCACTGAACCTGGTACCCTGTATAAATCCACAGATAAGGGATTGCATTGGGTACCCGTTACTTCAGGTCTGGTAAGCTGCCAGGCAAGTACCATAGCTATTGACCCTACAAATGCCAATATTGTGTATTGCTATGATGCCACGAGTAATACCATACTCAAAACCACGGATGGTGGCACAACGTGGCATATACTTACCAGCTATACCTATACAGGCGGCAACAGAATGGTGGTAGCGCCGGTGAGCGGAAGATTACTGATAACCGGAAACACAGCCATTTACTACTCTGATGATACCGGGGCTACATGGACACCAGCTGCCGGAAGCACCGGTGGCATATATGATATTGCCCTTGACCCGGCTAACCATGATACTGTTTATGCCGCAGGAAATTCTGCAGGGCCAAATTTTATGTTGCTCCGCTCTGTTGATGGCGGTACAAACTTTACAAATGTTACCGGCGGACTGACAGGTATAAACACCGGTGGCGCAAGGTTGGGTGTAACAGTGGCCAACAGTAATTATGTATATTGTGTGAATATTGGCGGCACCTCTGCACCAAGAATAATAAAGAGTACAGACCGGGGGCAGACGTGGAATATTACCGTAACATCCAACGACTCAACCAGCCTAACAGGAAATAGCGATACCACACTGCTGGGCATGTCGAACGGGCAGGGGTATTATGATCTGGATATCGTGGTAAACCCCTTGAATGCAAATAATGTGCTGGTGGGTACTACATCCACTTATAAATCTGTCGACGGCGGTTTCAACTTCCGGCCAATAGGTGGCTATAATGGTAATTTCGGAATTCACCCCGACCTGCAGCAGGCAGTAGCCAATGGCAGTGATTGTTACCTTTCGACCGATGGTGGAGTAAATCATTCTTCCGACTTTTTTACAAGTCTTACCAACTGGACAATTCGGAATAATAACATTGGCAATTCCGATTTCTGGGGGTTCGGGCAAGGGTGGGATGAAGATATTGTTGTAGGCGGCAGATACCACAATGGTGATGGCGCTCTTTATGAAAATTATGGCACTGGCAATGGCCTTCGCCTGGGTGGTGGAGAAGATGCTACAGGGCATGTGTTTCATGGTTTTTCCCGCACTGTGGGTTTCAGGGACATAGGTACCCTGGTATTGCCGCCATCACTTGCAGCGCCCATTCAGTGGGGCGCTCCGCTTGTACCCAACAGTATGTGGCCGCAGGACGATTATTATGGTATGTTCTCGAGCAAGCTGGTGATTGATCCGCGCTACTCCAATGTTTTCTACCTGGGTGAAGACAGTATTTTGTGGAAATCCAGCAATAGCGGGGCATCTTACTCAGCACTTCACAATTTCGGCAACGGCCGCAAAGTGTGGCGCTTTGATATTGCCCGCAGCAACTATAAAGTGATATACGCTTGCCTCACAAACAGTATTTATAAAACGACTGATGGCGGCAATACCTGGACTACAATCAGCATTCCGGGCAGTACTTACCAGTATTATAATACGGATATCGTTATTGACCCGCTCAATGAAAACAATGTGTACTTCTGCCAGGCTCAGGGAAGCCCTGCCCAGAAAGTTTATTCGTCAACCAACGGCGGCGCCACATGGACCAACATTACCGGTACAGTGCTCAATAACAAGGCGGTGGCATTTCTGCAGTTTCATGGCGGTACGAATGGCGGAGTATACGCAGTTACCAACAGCAGGCCATCTACGGTTTATTACAAAGACAATACCATGGCCGACTGGACTCCCTTCAGTACCGGCCTGCCACAGGGCCTCGAAGCACGTGAAGGCGGACTGATATTCTACAGAGATAACAAAATGCGTCTCTGCGGTAACAACAGCATCTGGGAATCTCCTCTTTATACCGTAGGAGCACCAGTAGCACAGCCTATGGCCAACCGACAGTATATAGGTTGCAGCAGCGATACGGTGAATTTCTTCGATTACTCCATGTACAATTATGCTGGCTCAACAAGGCTATGGACTTTCCCCGGCTCATCTTGGGTGAGCAGCGATACCGCATTGAGGCCAAGGGTTACTTACCCCAGCCAGGGCAGTTATAATGTAACCCTAAAGGTTACCAATTCATTGGGTCAGACAGATACCCGGACGGTCGATAGCATGATTACCTTCCTGAATGATCTGTGCGGACCTGATACTGTGGCCGGGTTGTGTGCGCAGATGAATGGCGATAACACCACCATAAATCTGGGCAATGTAGCTATCAACAGCAATACTTTTTCAATATCTTGCTGGGTGCAGCCAAAGGGCAACCAGAGCAGCTTCTCCCAGCTGGTATCTCATGATGTCTATCCCGGATCGAATGGATATGGATTTGGAATGGGTTTCACATTCGATGGCTATACCCAAAACCTGGAGCTTTGCTATACCGACAGTATTGTAAACTACTACAACTCCAGCGGTCTTATCTGCGACAGTACCAAATGGAATTTTGTGGTGCTGAGTTATGCTCCCACAGGCGTTACATTGTATCTTAACGGAATCGCATCAGTCGTCAATCCCGGCCCTATGCCTGCAATCAATCTTTCTACCTCGCCATTCTACCTCAACTTCGATGATAATGAGGGCCAGGGGTCAAGGTTCAATGGCAAGATAGATGAAGTGAAATTCTATAACTATGCACTGAGCCAGGAAGAGGTGAGAACCAAAATGCACCTGATACAAAACAATCCATTAAGTGAGACAGGCCTGCTTAAATACTTCCAGTTCAACCAATACGATATTACCTCAGGCTTGCTGCATGACGCAGCCGGCGAATATGCTACCAATGTACCCGGTGTAAATATTACGCGCTCTTCAGCGCCTGTGTCTACAGGTACGGTTTTCAGCAACCCATCGGTAAGCGCTTCAGGTTTAAACAGCTTCCCTGCTGCTGATTTCGGTTTATATCTCCATGGCGCCAGTACTTACCCCAACGGTGAAGTAGTGGCCTTTCATCTCCGCAGCAACCCCGATACTACCCCAGGCGGCAAGCGCATTGTTCCCGGATATTTTGTGATCAACAACTTTGGCACAGATACCACCTTTACCATGCCCGACAGTATACTCATGAGCAATCTGCGCATAGATGCCTCAACCTATACCCCTGGCAACTTTAAACTCTATCAAAGGCCATTTGGCGCCTTTGGCAATACATGGGGCTCAGAGCTCGACAGCGCTTCCACTTTCAGTTTCGTCATCAATCACAGCAGCCTTACCTACACAACCAATAATAACATCACCAATCTAAGCAGCCAGCTGGTAGTGGTAAACAATAACCCTAAAAACGTAGGCATACCCCAACCGCAAAATCAGGACAAGTGGCGCATATCAGAACTATACCCCAACCCCGCCACAGAATGGAGCAGGATAGACATACATGCGCCCTATGGACAGGTAGCTGATGCTGTTTTTACTGTTTATGATTTGGATGGGAAACAACTCCTTCGCCTATCGCAGGAATTGAATAAAACCGATAATACCGTTATGTTGCATTTCCCGAACTGGAGCGCCGGGAATTATCTACTGAGTGTGGAGATAGGGGGGAATGTTGCGGGGGTAAGGAAGTTTGTGATGGAGTAGTATAAAGGATAAAATATGCCTGCTCAAATAAGCCCCAATTGTAATAAAAACTTTTTTACATGGTCTGTTGATTATGAAAAAAGTCCGGTTGCAAAATGGGGTTGTCATGATTGTGGCTAAACTGCTATGAGGATTAGTCTTACATGGGAATATGTTTCAGTTGCTGTAAAATGATGGAATACAAATTTGAGAATAATGGTTAAATATATTTGTGGTGTTCATCCTGTAAAAGAACTTCAGTAGTATAGTTAAAGGGTTAATGGGTTTGGATTTTCGTTTTATAAAACTGACCTGGAAAGTAATTCCATAATTGTAATATCTTTATGAAAAGTATCCTTTGAATTTTATAAACATCATAGCATTACTTCTGGCTTGCTGCACCAGCTTTGCTCAAAATAAAATGAATGATCATGGACTGAAGTATGGACACTGGAACAAGGATGGTGTTGATTGCTTTTATAAAATTATTCCTTTCACCTATTATGATACTGTAAGTTTCGACCATGACATGAGATTGGAAATAAAACGGTTCAATGGCGACGATACATCAGGCGAGACTGTAATTATTTATGGGTATTTTGGTGACTCAATGTCTGTACGCGATGGTCAGTGTAAGTCTTATGACAGTACCGGAAAATTATCCGAGATTATTGATTATAACTTAGGATTAGTTGGGAATATGATAGAGTTCTCGAACGGCGATACTACTCAATACATCCATGACTTTATAGATAGCATAAAGGGTAATTATTACGATCATTACCTGCATAACAGGGCATTCAGCAGGGAATTTTATAGAAATCATGAATTTGCATTTTCTTATTACCCCTACGACGACCTGGTTATATTCGATGCAATGCTGGTATCAGAAATAGACCTTCTTAAAACAACATTTGATACCCTTTCGGTTTTACTTCAGGCCAAAAAAGATATTACAGTTAATTCAGTTTCCTGTGCAAATAATATAAGAGTACTTGACAAAGAGTACCATCCTATAAAATACCCATTCGCCATAACCAACAAGGACCGCATTGATTTGAAAATAATTAATCACCAGTATGGAGATATAATACATGACCATGATACGCTGATAATAAAAACCGGCCCCGATAATAAACAATACAGCCTATTTCTGAACACCGCGGCAAGCCACATCAGCAAATCAAATGTTCAGATTCTCAAAAAAATAACGCTGAGCAGGCAAAAGGATAAGGAGTTGCTTATTAATAATTGTGGCCCCTACGGGCATATGCGCTTTGCAGGCAAGAAAGGGCACTCAGACACTTATCAATTTGAGGGCAATAAAGTGTGGCTTATTCCTTTAAGCGATTTTTACGAAAATGAATATAAATTGGATGTCAGAATGTGCTATGACGATGGTGAGGGTATTGGCGGGGTAATTGATTTGATTTTATCAGACTAGGTTATTTAGTACAAAGCAATATTATTAATAAAAAGAAAAGAGCGACATCAAGCCGCTCACCAAAATCTTGTAACCCGAATTTGTTTGGATAAACGCAATACAGGATCTAAAAAACCACGAAATTAAACTTGTATGTTTTAGTTCCGCTTACAGTTCCTACACACGTTATGGTAATGGGGTATGTGCCAAGCGGAATCTGGTTTAAGCCCCCGTACAGGAACGTAATCGTACAATCAAAAGTCGGTATTCCTGTCGCTAATAGGCCATCTTGGGTCCTTCCGTTTGTTGGAGGTATACCAGAAACAGAAACAGTGACGGTTTGCTGAACCGAATCCTCATACTGTACCACGAAAGGAACAGTTAATATTGTTCCTCCAGCTGTATGGTCAATGGATACATTGGTGATGCCATTCACAGTAAAGGCCGGGTTAGGCGGCGCCATCTGTGTGGTGTTATTTGTCGTTTTTGTGCAGCCTGAAAGCAGCAATGCAATGCAGGAAAAAGTCAGTAAGATATTTTTCATAAATGTATTTTGCTCAAAAGTAATCTATTATTATGCTCGTGCAAAATGCCCGGTATTGAATACCGAGATAAGACCCAATATAAGATATAAATGAAAAAAAACTTGCATTTTCCAAGTGGTAACAGAAAACCAGCTTGCTCAGCTTAAAAATATTGAATAGACGATACAAAATTTCGCAGGGAATTGATTGCTTTAGAACCATAAATGCTGCAATGAAATTACATTCGTTAGCTTCCTCAACCCACCGCCGCCCTCACCCTCGGCGCCACCTCTTCTCCAAATAACCTCACAGAGTGCAGCAACTGATTATGCGGCATACCCCCAGCCATTGTCTGGCATATAAACCGTGTGTTGCCGAATAGTTTATGTTCTGCGATAATTTTATCAGCCACTTCCTGCACATTGCCCACCAGCAGCGGGCCTGTAGGTGAGCGCAGGTATTCAAACTGCGGCCTCGTCATCGGCGACCAGCCCCGCTCCCTGCCTACCCGGTTCATCAGGGTGCTGTATACCGGCCAGAACTCTTCAGCTGCCTGCTCCGATGAGTCGGCTATATACATATGCTGGTTGATGGCCAGTTGCAGCTTGCTGCTATCGTGCCCTGCCTTCGTGGCCGATCGCCGGTACAATTCCACCAGTGACAGAAACTGCGATGGCTGGCCACCCAGTATGGCTATGGCAAGTGGCAGGTTTAAAGTACCTGCCCTTACCACCGATGCTGGTGTGCCACCCACTGCAATCCAAACGGGCAACTTCTCCTGGTAGGGCCTCGGATACACACCCAGTCCGGGAATAGATGCCCTGTGCTGCCCTTTTGATGTTACTATTTCATTATTGTTGATGTTCATGAGCAACTCCAGATGTTCAATAAACAATTCATCATAATCATCCAGGTCATAACCAAACAATGGAAAAGACTCAATGAAAGACCCCCTGCCTGCCATTATCTCTGCCCTGCCTTTAGATATCAGATCAAGTGTTGCAAAGTTCTGAAATACCCTTACCGGATCGGCTGAACTGAGAACAGTAACCGCGCTGGATAGCCTGATGCGCTTGGTAACCGCTGCAATGGCAGCAAGAACCACCTCTGGTGCCGATACCACAAAATCGGGCCGGTGGTGCTCTCCCAGTGCAAATACATCCAGCCCGGCTTCATCGGCTACTATTGCTTCCTCGATCAACTCCTCTATCCGCCTTTGGGCACTGAATGCATTGCCTGATAAATGTTCTATGGCCATATCGCCGAATGTACTGATGCCTAATTCCATAATTTGAGCTGTTACAGGCAGGCAATATACATCTATCCGGATAGAAAATATCAATACCTCCTGAATAACGTTTGTTCACTTGTTTATCCTCCCGGTTGATGTCTGGCGCTTATTTACCGATGGTTTCGCAATTTGAGAGGGTCTGTTATGCTATTCCAAGTATCTTGCGAAAATCGATTTATTATGCTCCGGAGTCATGGCCAAAACAGGATGTGGTAGATGCTGTTTATTTCAATTTTTCATTTACACTGCCCTGAAAACCGGGAATTATAAAGTTGGTTGTTCTTCAAAATTCAAGCAGATTAAAAAAATCATTGGAAATTTATACAGCGATGCACCAATAATCAGATATTTACAACTGAATTTAAATTATGAACAAGCTGATTATATTTTTTATCCTGTTGCCATTTTATGCCTGTGGCCAGGATTCATTGACTTCAGGGCAATACCAGGAGCTAAACCTGGCATTCGACCAGGAATCAAATATAATCACCGGTTTTTATGAAAATTATACAGGCTACGATGAAGCAACTAAAAAACCCAGGTTTTCCTGTATCTTCTACCTAGAGGGAAAACTCAAAGCAGGCATTGCAGCCATTAATACTTACTTCCCTGTTCGCAAAGCACAAGATAAGATCGTTGGCCAGCTCATAATAATCAACAAAAATGAAGTCACCGTTCACCTGCCTCAGGAGCATGGTGGTTGCTGGAATGTTGAAACCTTCGCAGGTAAGCCCGAAGATTTTAAACTGGAGCAGGCAAAACCCTGGATACAAATCAGGTATGCCATCAACAACAAAGTCTTTTTTTATTCAGATAAATCAGAGACTAAAAAACTAAAAGCCTATGTAGTAATGGGTGATATTCTGTACATAGAAAAGAAAGAAGGCCACTGGTTGTATTGCACCTATTTGGGTGATAGGACCACACAGGGCTGGATAAAACTGGAAGATGTGAATACGCCTGAATAAAAGCACATTCCGGATCTAAATTCCGGATGAAATTCACAGGCAATTTACTTACTCATAAATAGTGTGTGTGAACAATCTTCTCATTATTCCCTGTTTTCCAGCCTTTCCTTCACATAAGACATAAACCGGTTGAGCCGGTAATACTTCCTGTCTTTTTCTTCTTTTGCTATTATTATTTTTAAGTATTGAGGGGTATAGTTTTTCTCAACAAGGGCATACAATTCAGGAAAACAGTCGTCATCTTTCTTGTCTCTCTCAATGTCAATCCAGAATGTATCGTCATGTTTCCTTAACATCGTTTCAATCAGTTTTGCTTTATCAGTCAGAATCATCTTTTCGAAATAAGGAGTTATAATACTATAGCTGGCGCGCGAGTCAATGTATTCAATCATCTTCTTATAGTTCTTTTCGTAGTCCATCAACCTGAAGCAAAAAACAGTTGCTGCTGTATTCCGGCTGTTTGACGCATTGCTCGCTCTTGATAGCATTTTAGTGCGCCATTTCTTTCGTTCTTCCTCCGGCATACCGCTGGCTATTATCAGGTAATCATCAAAATCATAGGTAAAAGGAAAGAGTACTGCCAGTATTTCCGCCAGCTTTGCTTCGTCATTGGTAAGCGTATAAATTTCTTTCAGCTGCTCCCAATAGATTACATTATAATCAGTCTTGTAATTAGACATGATCTGCGCACGGCAATACTTTTCAGCAATTTCGAAATGATGATTTTTTATCAGCAGCTGAATCAGTTTCAGGTTGTAGTCATTATCATATGGTATTGGTTTGAACAGGTTATAGTACCGGCTAAAAAGATCATTGGCTTCAACCATCTGGAAGATCATTTTTGTATAAGTATGGGCATTACCCCTGCTCTCTGGCAGGGCATCTCCATATTGTTTTACCAGTAATTCTGTTATTTTCTCCTTCCGTGCAAATTCGCTGATGGCTGCAATATTATTCAGGTGAACCAGGTAGTGCGATCTGAAACCACCCTGGTCTCTGATCAGGTACCTGATAAAATACCTGATTGCTTTTTCCCAGCTTTCTTCTATCTGCAGGTTATTGATTGCTTCTGCCGAACGCTGCAGCAATCCCTCCACAAATTTTGAGAGCTTATTGCTGGTAGTTTCAATTTTGTACTGAAGCGATATGATGTCCTCCAGCATGGTATGAAAATTCAGGAATGAGCCTTCATCCGTCACATTTGCCTGGTATTGCTCCACCACAGTCCTGAGCATTTCGGTCCACAATTCAGTTAGCCGTTTAAGCTGAATGGCCTCTGCTGTTTTCCGGTTGCCCAACACAACTTTTATTGCTTCGGCAACCAGTTTTTTTACATCTTCAGGCGTGTATAGCTGCCTGATGGTAGAGAAATAGTGAATAAACGATAGCTCCAGGTCCTTGTTTTTATGCAGCAGGTTGCGCACCCACTCTTTCAGGTCTGTTGCCTCAACCTGGTCCAGCAGTATCTCTGTTTTGTTTTCCTTCTTTTTGGCTTTTACGGGGGCTTTCACTTTTTTACCCCTGGCAATATGCATCAGTAATGAAGCTTTATGCCTGCAAAAAGTATGGCCGTTTTTACAGTCGCAGGTATGCGTGCTGAGTTCATTTCCCGTGAAATTCAATACCACATCATAGCTGTCATTACCATCATCCACATAGGCCACAAAATGCCCTTTCTCCGTTTCATCACATTCGCGCACCTTATTTTTTTCTGCCAGAGCCATCAACTCTTTTGGCAACACGTCAGCGTAATCTTTCAGCGTTATTGTCATAATTATTATTGCAATTGCACAATCGTATTCCGCAAAATTGAAAAATCTTTATGATAAACAAATTAAAAACCAATAATAACGTATAAGAGAATATAAAAGTTTATGCTGCGGATAAGGAATGATATTTCAAAATCGTATCAATTTATCGAAAAATCATCAGATCTATTGGGCAATCAATAGATATTCCTGATAAAAATTGCCAATTGCCGGATAACAATTTTCATGTATTTTTGCCGGTTCAATATAGATTGGGCCGCTTGAATTACTCCGGTAGCCAGAAGAAAAAAAATAGCCAGAGAATGAAATACATACTGAATGCATCGTTGTTCTTAATTCTTTTTTGCTGCACAGCAACTTCTTTTGCCAATCCAGGCGATACCACTGTTGTATTAACCAGCCCGGTTCTGAATGCCGATAACAGTACCAGTTTTGATACTTTGATCGTATTGCCAACAGCCAAAACTTACCGTAAGATTTACCTTGTGTATACGCTTAACTCCCATGCTTGTGCCTCTGGATCTACCTATTGCCATCAATGGGATTATATTGGCAACGTTACCCTGAAATCTCCTCACGGAGATACAGTGGAGCTGGCCCGTATTATTACTCCTTTCGCTACTTCGGGCTGGTCGCGTTTTCCGGCTCCTCCGGTCTGGTCTGAGGATTACATATTTGATGTTACCGACTTTGCTCCATTATTGCAGGATAGTATCACTATCAACAGCGCCCTTGGTGTGGGCTCTCCGGGTTATGGTATCTATACGAAATTTATTTTTATAGATGGAACCCCCGACCGAAATACCGTTGGCATTAAGCGGCTATATGCTCATGGTGGAACTTATGGCAACCCCGCAAATCCTATAGACAATAATTTCCCTGTGCTTAGTGAAACGGCTCCGGCAGGCACCGCCAGCGCTGACTTCCGTTTTATCGTCACCGGCCATGGTTCAGACGCAAACAATTGCTGTGAATTCGATACTCATTACTACAACCTCTATCTGAATGGCAGCTCCATTTTGCAGCAATCCATATTCCGTTATTGCGGATTGGGCGAGTTGTCTCCGCAAGGAGGATCATGGACGTTTAACCGGTCGAACTGGTGCCCTGGATCTTCTGTTCTTCCCTACTATGTTCCATTGCCCGGAATTACTGCCGGCACCACCTATACTATCAATGTAGGTTTTCAGACCTATACAGTTGCAAGTCCATACAGTGGCAATTATGATGCCAGCGCTTCAGTGGTTTATTATGGCGGTATCAATAAGAGCCGTGATGCATCTATTGATGACATAATTGCACCTACTTCCAGTCAGCAGCATTTCCGGGAAAATCCTTCAGGTTTACCCATTATTCACCTTCATAATTCGGGCAGCACCCCCATCGACAGTGTAGCATTTCAGTACGGGGTAGTTGATTCTGCAATGCAAAGCAGCACCTGGGTAGGCACATTGGCTCCCCTGGCCGATACGGTTATTTCTTTGCCTGCTTCAGCAAGCGTTGCTTCTTTGTCTGCTGATTCACGTTCAGGATCTTTTCCGTTCATAATATATATTACGGGAGTTAATGGCACGCCCGATGTAGATCAGACTAACGATACCATGAGATCGCAGTTTATTGCAGCGCCCAACTGGCCTGATAGCATTGTAATAAAAATGCTGACAAGCAATCTGTCGGCTGACAGTATAGACCTGAATGTGAATCCTGCCGATGCCAGTTGGTATATAACGGATATGAGTGGCGATACCGTTGTTTCCCGCGCCAATACCAGCTGCAGTACCCTTTATTCCGATACTGTGGCTTTGCCTCATGGTGGCTACTATAACTTATACATTAGCACGCCGGCTAATTGTGTCGGCCTTCATAATTGGATATATGACATTAATGTAACTGGCTATGCACCGGGCTATTTGCTGGTTAAAAAGATGAATGGCTCAAATATTCCGATGCACGGTTACACCTATACTTTAACTACCTTAACAGGCGGACTTAAAAATGAAGGAGAGCACGATGATTTCGGTTGTGGCTTCTCGCAATATTTTTATATTTCCGGCCCTGTTTCTGCCGGAGTTCATAACCTGAAGTCGCCGTCATCTGTATCGGTTTACCCTAATCCTGCCAGCCAGGAAATAAATATTGAATTTGACAATACCGATACCCGCAACTCATCCGTAGATGTAATCAATGTGCTGGGCCAAACAGTATACAGTACCAAAGTAACCACTGAACATATGACTATCAACAGCAGATCATTTGCACCTGGCATTTATTCAATATTGTTTAAAACCGGTAGTGGCAGCAGTAATATTGGTAAGGTGGTTGTAGCTCATTAAGGATTGATAATTGCGACTCATAATCACTTGCCGATCTAAAATGTGTCCCTGTAAAATCTGCAACAGAATCAAAACTTTTCACAGAGAGGTTAGCGACATTGGTAAATTCATGATGTTCAGGTTGTGCCACAACTTGCATGACAAAGTTATTAAAAACGAAAAAATGTAATAATAGGCATGCCGTAATTTCCCAGGTTTTGGATTTATGCTCAGAAACAGGATTTGAGTAAAATTAAAAAATATAATTATATATAGTGGCAGGGTGCGTTTTGATAACCGCAATTTTATTCAATGAAATGCGCCATGCTCTACAATGTTATTTTAATTGCGGACCTGCCGGACTTCATGAACCAAAAATTGATAGTGCTTCTATTTATAACTCTAGTCAGAATTATGTAAACAATTAAAAGGATTTAATATCACATCTAAGTATAATTGGCTCAGCTTTGCATCGTGAAAATTCATTCACAAAAAACATAATTACAATGCAGACTAACGCAGAAAATCCCGTAGAAGGTAAAGATGAGGTTAAACAGGTAAGTGCTGCAGATGAGTAAAAACATTGAAAGCCACAGGCAGGCAGCAAGTCATCATCAGGAAGCTGCACGGCATCATCTGGAGGCCGCAAAGCATCATGAAGCAGGCAACCATGATAAGGCATATGAGAGTACGCTGCTGGCTCACGGGCATTCCTTAATAGCCGGTGAGTTTCAGAATAATGATGCAAAACATCATGCACAGACGCTCAGGCAAACCAGCTATCATCATTAAAGTAAGCTGATTCTTTTTTATCAGCAGTATTTATGTTCCGGCGCTTGTATTGGCGGCAGGGAATGGTATTTTGCAAATTTTCCTAATTCTTCCCGCATTTGGTTGTCAGGCACTTCTCATATAACCCGTTGGGCCGTTATTATCCTGCATTGTTTTACCAGATTTGAATAACACACTTGGTGTATTTGTTGGAATCAGTTAACTGAACCATTTTTGGGCAATAGAATTGATAAAATTCAAATGTTTTTTTGTTGATATTCCGCCCATATGTAACTTTGCATCTTGTTACCAAACCTATTATTTAAAGATGAATATTAAACACTGTTTTCGGTTGATTGCAGCATCTGTTTTCTTTGGATTTACTGCCGCCCATGCCCAGTTGCCCACAATAACCGGTATAAGCCCTATGAGCAGTGATACTGGTATCGCGGTTGTTATTACAGGCAGCAATTTCAACACTACCCCCGATAGCAATATTGTTTATTTTGGCGCCACAAGAGCCAATGTCGTGGCTGCTACAACTACTGTATTGAATGTAACTGTGCCATCTGAGGCAACCTTTGCATTGGTTAGCGTCAATAATCTCACTTCGGGCCTTGCCGGTTTTTCTGACTTGCCTTTCCTGCCCGCCTATAACAACAGCGGATATGTGGTTGCAGGTATTAATTTCAGCCAGCGTTTTCATCTTGCCGCATCGCTCGATGCTTATGAAGTGGCTATTGGCGATCTGGATGGAGACGGGAATGCGGATATTGTTACTGCCAATGAAGGGATAAGGGTATACCATAATATTTCAACTGGGTTTATTTCGCTCGCTGCTTTTTTGCCCGATGATTTTTCCACCTACTACCCGCGTGGCCTTGCACTGGCAGATATGGATGGAGATGGAAAGCTTGATGTAATTTATACCAATCCTGCCCTTTATACTGCCCGTATCATGCGCAATACAAGCTCATCTGGTACCATTAACTTATCAGGCGGTTACACCTTTTCATTGAATAATATTCCTCAGCGTATTGCAGTCGGTGATATTGATGGGGATGGGTTACCCGATGTTGCTATCATCTATAACAGTACCGATACCGTTTCCGTTTATCGCAATACAAGTACTCCTGGCTCATTAAGTTTCGGGCCCAGGATAAACCTGGTAGCCCCTGCTTCCCCATCTGGCATCACTATAGGCGATATTGACGGTGATGGTAAACCGGAAATTGTTGTAACCAGCACAGGCACAAGCCTGGTTTCTGTTTTCCCCAACATTTCCGTAACAGGCGCCATAACCACAGGCTCGTTTGCTACCCGCATGGATCTTACTGTCGGCACATCGCCCCTGAGAGTAGCTATTGCAGATATGGATGGTGATGGAAAGGCCGATCTGGTGGTTAGTAACAATGGCAGTAATAATTTGTCTGTTCTGCAAGGTACAAGTACTCCAGGCGCTATTTCGTTCGCATCCCCTGTTACACTTACTTCTGGCACAGCGCCGGTTAATCTGGCCCTGGGAGATATTAACGGCGATGGCAAACCTGATATTGTTTGTACCAATAATGGTTCCAATACCGTTTCGGCATTCCGGAATACCAGTATTCCCGGCACTGTTTCATTTGCCCCTAAAGCCGATTTCCCAACCGACAGAGGCCCGTATGCTGTTGCTCTTGGCGATGTAAATGTAGACGGGATGCCAGATATAGTGGTTACTACTACAGATACCAATACGATATGTATACTCAGAAACAACCCGGTAAACGGAATCTCCGGACCTAATCATATTTGTGCCGGAAGTTCATTATCGCTCAGCGAAACCTTTCCGGGTGGCACCTGGAACAGCAGTAATTCAGCAATTGCAACAGTAGGGGCCGGAACCGGCTACCTTACAGGTATATCAAAAGGCACCGCTGTTATCAGTTATTCAGTTAATGGCATCGTTGCACTGGATACAGTAAAAGTGGACACACTACCTGTTCCGGTTATAGTCCTTACTGGAAATGTTTTGAGTACCACCGTACCCTTCCCGTCCTACCAATGGTATTATGCCACTGGCGCACTTTCCGGAGCCACCAATGCCACCTATACTATTGGGTTCAATAACGCGTTCTTCGATGTAGTTGTGACTGATGGTAACGGCTGCTCAAATACCAGCAACTTTATATATTTTACAGCCGTTCAGAATATTACTCAAACCGCTGCAGATATCAAAGTGTTTCCTGATCCGGCATCTTCTGTTGTAAATATTGAATCTCCGGTTGAGGTGAACCTGACTCTGACTTCTCTTGATGGAAGGGTTTTGATCAGCAAAAAGAGTGCAAAGGAAATAGATATAAGCCAATTGCCTCCCGGTGAATACCTGCTGAATATTTATGATTCAGATTCCCAATTAAAGGTGAAAACAGCAGAGGTGGTTAAAGTTGGCAATTAAAGTCAAAACCCGGTTATTAAGTTTCTTCAGAGCGCCTCCATAACTGATAATGAACGAATAGAGCTATTTCTGTTACATTTCCCAATGTATTCAGGCCGCCATTATATATGCAGCACCATAGCAGCAACAGTAAAGTAAATGATAAGTCCCGTTACATCCACAAGTGTAGCTACAAATGGGGCCGAAGATGTTGCCGGGTCCAGTTTCAGCCGCTTCAGTACCATAGGTATCATTGATCCGCTCAGTGTGCCCCACATCACTATCCCTATTAGAGAGAAAGATACCGTAAGTCCTACCAGTATCCAGCTGCCGGGCGCACCTCCAATGGGTGTATGTCCCCCGCTCTGTGTTATGGAATGGATATTGTAATTCCATATGCCTATTTGCTGCCATAAGGCGATACGTATAAAACCAATGGAACCTAATATAAGACCAAGTGTAAGGCCGGAAAATATTTCCCGCCGCATCACATACCACCAGTCGCGAACCGAAAGTTCCTTGAGTGCCATAGCACGTATAATGAGCGTTGCCGCCTGCGAGCCGCTGTTGCCGCCGCTGCTCATTATCAGCGGCACAAACATCGTCAGCACAAGTACCTTATCCAGTTCATTCTGGAAATGCTGCATGGCAGTAGCCGTAAGCATCTCACTCAGGAAGAGGATAATGAGCCAGCCGGCCCGTTTCTGTATCATGGTGAAGAATCCAGTCTTCACATACGGCAGGTCCAGCGATTCAAGTCCCCCGAACTGTTGCATTTCCTTGGTGTCTTTTTCTTCCGCCTCGTCTATTACATCATCAATGGTTACCACCCCCATTACCACATTGTTACTGTTCGTTACAGGCAGCGCCACACGGTCATACTCCTTGAATTTCTGTATGGCGTCTTCTATACTGTCCTGTATGTCCAGTTTCACGTAGAAGCCATCCATGATGTCTTCAATAGTCTTGGTATACTCATTCAGTACCAGTCTTCGAATAGGTATGTCATCCACAAGCTTGCCGGTATTGTCTACCACAAAGATCACATTCGCGGCAGGGGTATCGGTATAAAACCGGCGCAGATGCTCTACTGCCTGGCCTATGGTCCACTCCTTCCGCACTGTTGTAAAGTTGGTATTGATCAGCCGCGCCACACTGTTTTCCGGGTACCCCAGCAGGTCGTAGGTAGCCAGCCTGTTTTTGTCATTGAGCAGGTTCAGGTATTGCGTTACCTCCAGCCCGTCCAGCGTATCAAAAAAGGCAATCCGGTCATTTGATGCCAGGTTATTGAGGATATTGGATACTTTGGGTCGTGGTAATTCTTCTATAATACCCTGCTGCAGGACATGGTCAAGAAATGAGAATATTTTTATCTGAACATTTTCCGGCAGGGCCAGGAAAGTATTGATGGCATAATCCTCAGGTAGTGTACCCAATAGTTTGGATACCTCAGCCGGATAATCCTCATCCTTGCTGTGGTGCAGCAGTTCGCTGAGGTCTCCCTCCAGAATTTTCTCCTTCAGATCCTGTACCAGCATTGCCACTCATCTTTTAGAGATTTAAAATCAGGTTTGAACCTTTCTGAAAAACAGGAAAATGTATTTGTTCCCGAAAGGTCTGCAAAGGTAATTTTATTTCTTTTTAACCAATCAAAATTATTTATAGAGATTGCGGGTTTTCTTATTAATAAATTATTAAGAAGACTTCAATGCCATTAATATTAATAAAATCGATGGCTTATATAGCTGCGGGTTAAAAGTTAATGCCAATAACCCTATCAGTTTCAGTTAATGCCTCATTTTACAAGTATTACCTACCTTTACATTATGAATAAGGAAGCACAACTGAGGAAACTGCTGGATGACCGTATCCTGATTATAGATGGCGCCATGGGCACTATGATACAGCGCTATAAGCTGCAGGAATCCGATTACCGCGGTGAGCGGTTTAAAAACTGGCATACCGATGTTAAGGGCAATAACGATATGCTGTGCCTCACCCAGCCCCATATCATAAAAGAAATACACACCCAATACCTTAAGGCTGGCGCCAATATCCTTGAGACCAATACTTTCAATTCCCAAAAGATTTCACTGGCCGATTACGATATGCAACCCCTGGCATATGAACTCAATGTGGCTGCGGCAAAACTGGCCAAAGATGCCATAACCGAATACGTAGCCAACTGCCAACTGCCAATTGAAAACTTTTTCGTGGCAGGCGCAATCGGCCCGATGAATAAAACTTTATCGCTCTCTCCCGATGTCAATAATCCGGGCTACCGGGCGGTAACTTTTGATGAAGTGGCAGATGCCTACTATGAGCAGATCAGCGGCCTGGTAGATGGCGGTGCTGATTTACTGCTGGTGGAAACGATATTCGATACGCTCAATGCCAAGGCTGCTATTTACGCCATCAATAAGTACTTCAGAGATAACAAAAAAGAAAAACTGCCGGTAATGATCTCCGGCACTATCACCGATGCCTCGGGCCGTACCCTCAGCGGGCAGACCCTGGAGGCATTTTATATTTCGGTGATGCATGCCAACCCGGTAAGTATCGGGCTTAACTGCGCCCTTGGCGCTGAGCAGATGCGCCCTCATGTGGAGGAACTGGCGGCTATTGCAGCCTGCTATGTGAGCGCCTACCCAAATGCCGGCCTGCCCAATGCTATGGGCGAATATGATGAAAGCCCCGAACATACAGCTTCTATCATTTCCGAATGGGCAAAAGAAGGCTGGGTCAATCTGGTGGGCGGTTGCTGCGGCACCACACCCGATCATATTGCCGCCATTGCAAATGCCATGAAACAATTTAAACCAAGGAAGCTACCTGAATTGGTGGATGCCTGATACATAAAAATGTTTCGGGGAAACGTAATTTCACCAACAGCTTTCAAACGAACAATATTTATGAAATACCTTATCCTGTGCCTGTCTGTGTTGCTGTGCAATATCGTATGCGCGCAGGATTCTGTTAAGTTGTCTGGCACAATAGTAAACCCCGTATCCGACAGCATTCTTATTAGCTATAATGATAACCCCATAGCATACTACCCCAAAGAATATTATTTGGTACCTGATAAGAAAGGTAATTTCTCCATGTCTTTCCCGGTACCACATGGCAGGTATGTTCAGGCCGAACTGGTGCACGGCCGCAATCTGGCTGAGATGCTGGTGCAGGCCGGCGACAGCCTTTATTTATCTGTAGATGTAGCCCGGTTCGACAGCAGTTTGCATTTTACAGGCAGGGGTAGCGCCACTGAAAATTTCATTGCAAAACACACACTGGCACTGGGTAAAATGAACCAGTATACTATCAGGGTAAAAACAGCTATCAATAAAGAACCTGCCGTGTTCCTTAAAAACATAGAGCAGGAGAAAAACGGTGAGCTGAGCTTTCTGGATAAAAACAAAGCCGGATTGCCTGAATCCTTTATGAAATACTGGACGGCATTTTACCAGTACTACAATTTCTTTTTTATACAGCAATACCCCCAGGTGCATGAGATCGTAAGGTTAAGAAAGTATACCGACACCATACCAAAAGGGAATTTCGCAGTTTTAAAACAAATGCCTCAGGCTTTCAATGATTCATTGCTTCAGGTGCCCTCTTACATGCTCTACCTGACCGGCGTTTTTGAAATTCAACTTAAAGCTGCCGGCTATGGTTATCTGGTGAAAGATCCGGTAAAATTAATGGAGATTCAGGACAGCGTAAATAAACTGGCAAACCGGTATCTGCCGGAAAAAAGCCTTGAATACTTTACCGCTCAGAACATCTATGGCCGGGCGAGATCGCAGGAACCCGGGAGAACGGAAAGCCAGTTTAAAGAATTCAAAAGACGCTGGCCCAAAAGTGACTTCCTTCCTGTGCTCAGCAAGCAGGTAGCCATTATGGAACGGCTGGCTCCCGGCCAGCCCGCTCCCGATTTAGAATTAGTAACCCGCGATGGAAAAACCACTCATCTCTCCAGCCTCAGAGGTAAAGTAGTTTACCTTACTTTCTGGGCTGGCTGGTGCAAACAGTGTGTGGGCGAAATGACCAGTATGAAGAAGGTCACTGATCTCATGAAAGACAAGCCGCTCGAATTGGTTTACATCTCCCTCAATACAGAAAAAGCTGGCGACTATAAGATCATTGATAAATTCAAATTCGAAGGAGACTTTGCCAATATAACGGGGGGGTGGAATGCAAAGGAAGTTCAGGATTACGGTGTGCAGTCTTTGCCTGCTTATTACCTTATAGATGAGGATGGTAATTTTGCACTGCAGAATACTCCCGCGCCATCACATTACACTGAGCTTATTCTGGCTATCGAAAAATTATTCCATTAATTAACGTTGCATTAAATACAAACAGCCACATAGTATCATATACTATGTGGCTGCTGGCAATATTATTCGGTACTATGCCTGTTCTTCAGGGTTATAATTAAACTTAAAGCCTATGCCATGTATCGTCTGCAGTTTTGCAGCTGTCTGCGATTTAAGGTATTTTCTGATCTTGGTAATAAATACATCCATACTCCTTCCCAGGAAGTAGTCATCTTTGCCCCATACATTCATAAGTATTTCATCCCGTTTAAGAACACGGTTGGCATTAAGGCACAGATACCTTACCAGGTCTGCTTCGCGCTGCGTGAGCTGGTGCTCCACCTTATCATTCGATAAGGTAAGGTTGCCATAATCAAAATTAAGATCCCCGATCTTGAATATAACCGGACCTGTATCTTCTTTTTTCCTGGTTCTCTTCAGAAATACCTGTATCCTCAGCAGTAACTCCTGCAGGTTATATGGCTTGGTTACATAATCATCCGCACCCGTTTCAAAACCGGCTATCTTATCTATATCCATTGTCTTTGACGACAACATGATAATCGGTATGTTCTCATTTTTTTTGCGGATGTTATTGGCTAGTTCGATACCGTCCTTTTTGCCGGGTAGCAAAATATCCAGCAGGCAGACGTCAAAAATATTTTTCATGAACTGATGCCATGCTGCATCCCCATCTGTGCAATGAGTAACTTCAAATTCCTGCTTCTGCAGAAAATCCTTTACAACATACCCTAATACAGGGTCGTCTTCCACTAGTAATACTCTGATCTTTGGCTGTGACATAAAAAGTTAAGACAAATTTAATCGTTTCCGCTGCTAATATACTACTTCTCTTCTCAAAGTTTAAACATAAAATATATTAATTAAACCGAAAGATGATATTTATTTAATTCTTCCAGGGTTTGCAGCAATAAATGATGCCCAGTCGTTCGTTTTTTTCTTTGCTTTTATTGCTGGTTTGTTATCTTTTTTTATTTCAATTGTCTTCTGCTGATAATGATGGCATAGCGCTACTGCTACAGCATCGGTGGCATCCATAAACCGGATGTCTTCCACAATATTAAGGATATGTACCAGCATTTGCAATACCTGCTCCTTTGTGGCATTTCCCCGGCCTGTTATCGATTGTTTCACTTTCCTGGGCGAATATTCTTCGGCATGCAGTCCTGTCATCATGGCAGCGGCAATGGCCACACCCTGAGCACGCCCCAGCTTCAGCATACTCTGCACATTCTTGCCAAAAAATGGCGCCTCTATAGCTACCGCCGTTGGCTGATGGATTTTTATCAGGCTTTCCATTTTTTTGAATATAAGATGCAGTCGCTCGGCATGATCTTTATGTTTTGATAACTGCAAAACACCCATTTCAATCAGTGATACCTTACTTTTGTTTACTGAGATAAGGCCGTAACCCATTACTAACGTTCCGGGGTCTATCCCAAGTATGATCTGGCTGTCTTTCAAAAATCCGGTTTCTTTTTAATGACCAAAAATACCAAAATATGGTTGAATTACCTTGCAGGAGCGGCAATTTCATTGTTTCTCTTCTGGAGTATTTACAATCAGCTGAGCGGGCAAAAAGAATTGATCAGCAGCATTTCCTGGACTCATACCGGTTCGCCATGGTGGCTGTGCCTTTCTATCCTGCTTATGTTTATTAACAGCTCACTGGAGAGCCTTAAATGGTATCTGCTCACTAATTCAGTCGAGCCGGTTGGTTACGCCAGGGTACTGGCCAGTTACCTGGCGGGTATCTCGTTCTCAATCATTACGCCTAACCGCATCGGTGAGTATCCCGGCCGTATTCTTTACCTGGGGCGCAGCAATACCTTCCGCTACATTAATGTTTCTGTATTGGGCATAATGGCTCAATTGTCGGGCATTTACCTTTTTGGGCTAGTTGGTCTTGTTTATTATAATCTTGCATTCCCTTCCGTTATTGCCAAGGCTGGTTTGGCAGTCTGTTTAATTGTTAATATTTTTATCGGTATTGTTTATTGGAAATTTGAAATCTGGTTACCGCTTATGGCCAGAATAAAGTGGCTCAGGCGTTTTGCTACTTATGGCAGATTGTTAAACCGGATTACAACAAAAAGCCAATTTATGGTACTTGGCATCTCTCTGCTGCGCTTTATGGTATTTTCGGCACAGTATTTGTCCCTGCTCAGGTGGATGAATGTTATCGTGCCGCCTCTGGAAGGATTTTGCCTGGCAGCATTGTTTTTCTGGATTATGGCAGTAATTCCGGGTATTGCTCTCACCGAGCTGGGTATAAGGGGAAAGGTAAGCCTGTTTTTATTCCAGGCTTTTTCAGCAGGTTCATTAGGTATACTTGCGGCTACCGGTGCATTATGGCTGCTCAATCTGATTGTTCCTTCACTGATAGGCGGTGTTTTAATTTGGCGAATGCGATGGTTACAATAATAATTTAAAATTTTGATACTTTAAACCGGATATAAATGGTTGCTGTAAGAAAAGGGATTATTGGAATAGGGTTGCTGTTGTTGCCAGTATTGGTTATAGCGCAGAATGAATTTTGCGCCGCAAAAAACACCAGTTTTAAAGACGGGGAAAAATTAACTTACCGGGTTTACTATAATATGGGTTTTGTATGGATAAATGCCGGTAATGTGCATTTTAATACCAACCTGGAACAGATGAATGGCCATAAGGTGTATCATGTAACCGGCGCTGGCCGAACCGCCAAATCCTACGAATGGGTCTATAAAGTGAAGGATAAATACGATACCTATATCGATAAAGAAACCATGTTGCCGTTAAGGTTTGTTCGCCATGTAAAAGAAGGCGGGTTTACCATAGACCAGGACGTAACCATGAACCACGCAGCTGGAGAAGCAACCTCAGATAACAAGGTATACCCTATACCCAGGTGCACCCAGGATGTGCTTTCGGCTATTTACTTCGCCCGCAACATAGACTACAACAAACACAGCCCCGGCGATAAAATAGCCTTCTCTATGTTTCTCGACAACAAAGTATACAACCTCTATATCAAGTATGTGGGCAAAGAAAAAATAGACACAAAAATGGGCAGTTACAACGCTATCAAAATTGTACCGCTGCTTATTGAGGGCACCATTTTCAAAGGCGGCGAAAAAATGACTGTCTGGGTCACCGACGACGACAACCACCTGCCCCTCAGGGTGGAAAGCCCGATACTGGTGGGCAGCATAAAAGTTGACCTCCTCGATTTCGAAAATCTGCGCAATCCCTTTAATGCATCCATAAGCCAGTAAGGCGTAATCTGGTGATTTAGTATTTATCGGCAATTTGCTCCGCTTCATCAGTGGTTGGAACAGTTTAGCTGTTATGGTTCTTGAAAAAAATAATCTGGTAAACTATGGGTTGAAAAACGATAATAACCTACCGTACAATCTGATAAACCTGGAGGCAAGAAAAGACGCAACTTTTTGAAGAAAAGACGCAGTAAAAAGGTCGTGTTTTTGCAGACGAGACACAATTTTCAAAGACCAGAAATAATTTCGGTGAATGGCCCTGCTTCAGAAAATAAAATTACCCATCAATGAAAAATAGGTGACATTTTTAACCTCCTATTTATTGATAATCAATAGCAAAGTGGGGCTTTTTATTTTTCTGGCAGATGGGTAATTCCATTTTGAGGTATTTCCCTGGTATTGTTGGGTAATTGACGTAGCTTGTTCTGGGCCTAAGTACAACCAACCCTAAAACACTATCTTTGCACGCAATAAATAATTATGCAGGATATTACCAGAACCGAGATTGCTTCACTGGGCGAGTTTGGCCTCATCGAGCATCTCACCAAAAATAATGAAACCACACAAGCAGGCACCCTCCTCAGCGTGGGCGATGATGCGGCTGTGATAGACCAGTTTGGCCGCCAGTCGGTAATATCCACCGATCTGCTCATAGAGGGTATTCATTTCGATCTCATGTATACACCGCTTAAGCACCTGGGCTATAAGGCCGTAGCGGTAAATCTGAGCGATATCTATGCCATGATGGCCACACCTACCCATATCACATTATCTATAGGCATATCCAATAAGTTCTCGGTTGAGGCGCTGGAAGAGTTTTATGAGGGGGTATATGCCGCCTGCGAAAAATTCAATGTAGATCTGATTGGTGGAGATACCACCAGTTCTAAAATAGGTTTTGTCATAAGTGTTACAGCTATAGGCGAGGTTGCCCCCGATAAATATATTACCCGCAGCGGAGCCAAAGTAAATGACCTTATATGCGTATCCGGAGACCTGGGCGCAGCATATCTGGGCCTCCAGTTGCTGGAGCGGGAAAAGAAGATATTCCTCGAGAACCCCAAAATACAGCCCGACCTGCAAAGCCAGAAATACCTCGTTGGTAGGATACTGAAACCCGAACCCCGGGCCGATATTGTGGAATGGCTGCAGGAAGCCAAAATAGTACCCACTTCTATGATTGATGTGAGCGATGGGCTCAGCTCAGAGTTGCTGCACATTTGCAACAGCAGCGATGTAGGTTGCCTGGTTTATGAAGATAAAATACCCGTGCACGACGATACCCGCACAATGGCTATGGAGTTTCAACTGGGCACTGCCGCCTGCGCCCTGAGTGGCGGCGAAGATTACGAATTGCTCTTTACCATTAACCAGGAAGATTATGAGAAGATTGTAAAAAACAATAACATCAGCATAATAGGATACGTTACCGAAAAAGGAGAAGGAACCAATCTGCTCACTAAAGGCGGAGCCAAACACAAACTGAAGGCTCAGGGCTGGAATGCATTTGGTTGAGCCGACAATTTACAATTACCTGTATCAGGGATTTAAGTAATTTCTGGTTAAAATAAATGGCGAAATCCCGGAGAAGAATTTGAATGATAAGAAAAAAAAGACTTTTTTTGTGCTATTTAGCGTTTTTTTCAGTAGTTTTAGACACAAATATCAGTATATGAAGATCTGGCGTATTAAATTACTTACTGCCCTGTTATTTTTTGCCACAGTAACTGTGTTCATTATCAGTTCTTGCGAAAAAAATCCATGCAATAATGTTACCTGCTTCAATGGCGGTTCCTGCAACAATGGTACTTGTAAATGCCCTGTTGGCTGGGAAGGTCCGCAATGCTCCTATTTATCCGTAAATCGGTTTATCGGTGGCTATGTGGGTACTACCATTTGTAATGCCGGCGCAAGGATTCTCGATTCAGCCTGGATTGTTGGCGATGCCAAAAACGTTAACTTTGTATACATCACTCAAAAAAGTCAGCCTTCTTACGAATTGCATGGCTATGTAGACAACAGTACGCCTACCTATACCATCATCGTTCCTCAGGTTAACTCAGTTAATTTCCTCGAATATTGGACCATTACCCTGCAGAATAATACCACATTGTCTATCGACAGATATAATCACGACCAGACTGTTGTTGGAGATACTATTATCGAAGAGTGTAATTTTTTAGGTACCAGGTTTAATTAAGCTAATTCCTTTCACAGAATACCCGTTACCGGGTTCGATCATTATGTCTATAAAAGTATCAGGTCTTACCAAGGTTTATGATACGCAGAAAGCGGTTGATAATATTTCATTCGAATTAAGGAAAGGGGAGATTGTTGGTTTTCTCGGGCCCAATGGCGCGGGTAAGTCTACAACAATGAAAATTGTTACCACCTATCTTCCGGCTACATCGGGCGATGCGGTTGTTTGTGGCTATGATGTGCAGCACCATCCTATGGAAGTGCGCCGAAGGGTGGGTTACCTGCCGGAGTCCAACCCGCTTTATTATGAGATGTATGTAAGGGAGTATCTCGAATTCACAGCGGGTATACACCAGCTGGGAAAGGGCAGTAAAAAGCGCATTGAAGAAATGATTGCCATGACCGGCCTTGGTAAAGAATCACATAAGAAAATAGGGGCATTATCAAAAGGGTACAAACAGCGTGTAGGCCTGGCTCAGGCTATGCTGCACGACCCTGAAGTGCTCATACTCGACGAGCCTACCAGCGGCCTTGATCCCAATCAGATAGTTGAAATCCGCAACCTCATCAAAAATCTGGGAGGAGAAAAAACAGTGCTGCTTTCCACTCACATCATGCAGGAAGTGCAGGCCATGTGCAGCAGGGTAATCATCATTAATAACGGTAAACTGGTTGCCGACAACTCAATCGAAAAACTAAAGCAGGCCAATACGAATCAGGGTGTTCTGCTGGTTACTTTTGAAAAGGAAATTAACCCTAAGCTGATAAAGGAATTACGTAACCTGCAAAGCTCTGAACATAGCGGTGGCAACACCTGGAAACTGATGACCAGAGACCCCGATGCACTAAGAAAAGAAGTGATGCAATGGGCGCTTAACAACGACATCAGTATCAGTTCGCTCCAGGCCAAAACCGAATCGCTCGAGGATGTATTCCGAACCCTTACGGGGAAGTAGGTTTATAAAGCAGATTGAAATGATCCCATAGCTTAGATTGCTCAATTTTTTTCTCAATAATACAGTTTGCCACATTACTATTCCTGCTGGCCATGCGCTCTCATTTAAGGTAGTTAGATTATTATTTACTGAAAACAGGGCCTTTATGTATTAACCATAATTAACTGCCGAATATCTAAATTAAATGAGCCATTGGTCTACATTGCAGAACAATCATTTTATTTTATGGCAATTAGCGACTATCTGAAACCGAAGAAAGCCCTTAGTTTATTTCTGCTTCTTTTTATTCCCGGAATTCTTCAGGCTGAAGAATATAACTATGAGACAATTCTGAAACTGATGCATCTAAGAGAGTATAGGATAGTTACAAAATCAGATACCATATACTTCCTGGCTACATTGCCTGATAAAAAGAAAAAAACAATAATTTTCTGTTCCGGATCTGGCCCTGTACCGTTATTTGTTAAAATGCCCGAAGGCATTTACCCTTGTGCTTTTCCGTTTGAAATTGACAGCAATACAAGATCCCAATTCAATATTGTTGTTATTTCAAAGCCGGGTATAAAAAGATTTGCAACAGTAGAGGATATTAGTCCGGAACTGGCTAAACAATACCAGTTCCTGCAACTTGATTCCGATAACCGGCCTCCTCAAAAATACATCCGCAACAACAGTTTATATAAGCTGGGTGGCGACGGTATAGCTGTGGTTAAGTTTCTGAAAAAACAGCCATGGATTGATAAAGAAAATATCTACCTGTTCGGGCATTCACAGGGTGCAATGGTAGCCGCTTATGTGGCCAGTAAGATGCCAGGAGAAATCAAAGGCCTGATTTATGCTCAGGGCAATGCATATGGCATACACGCTGAATATTTAAGCTCTATAATTTATAATCAGTCGTCCATAACCGATGTAAATAAAATGATGGATTCTGTTTACAAGCTGCATAAATATTTGGTTAATGGTATTCCGGATAAAGAATTGGACTCCATCTATCAATGGAAGGAAGCAGACCTTTTTGATAAAAAGAAAAATGATTTCTATGATCTTACCACCAACAGGTGGAGAAGTCTTGAAGAACCTCCTGGAATTGAATATTTACTGAAAACAAACTGTAGTGTATTACTGGTGCAGGGATTGAATAGTCCCGGCGATATGGACAACAAGAATATTCCTCTTGATTTTGTTCGGCACCACAAACGCAATTTAACCACACTGTTTTATCCTGGTTACGACCATAATTATTTCAAACAGGCAACGGATGAAAAGGGTAACAGGAAGGAGCCGGAACAACACTGGAATGATATATTTAATGATGTGAAAAAGTGGATTTTGTCAGGACGTTGATGAATTCATTAATCTGATATGCTCTATAAAACAACCATACTATTTTGCAAACAGGCATCTTAAACAAGAAGCTTTATTTATTGCACCATAAGAAAGTACTGCCGCCATAATGCTGCCCGCTTATAATACTTATCGGGTCTATTGAGCAGCAAGGTCGCCATACCAGTAAGTCGCAGTTACTCCGCCATCCATCAGGAAGTCGCTGCCTGTAATGAACCCACCATCGGGCCCCATTAGCAGTGCACCTACATTACCCACTTCATCGGGTGTACCTGCCCGCCCTGCTGCACAGGTGTCTATCATATGCCTGTATCCTTCACCCCTGGGGCCGCTTAGTTCATCCTTGGCAAGTGGCGTGATTATTATTCCCGGGCTTATGGTATTGATCCTTGCTCCCCGCTTGCCCCACCGCACCGCTTCAGCCATCACCCGCAGCGAGTTACCGCGCTTGGATACCTGGTAAGCATGAAGCGGGTCTGTGACCTGGTCGGGCTGAAGCATGGGCAAAGCCAGTAGGTCATCCGCCGGGGTGGTTGCAAGGGCTTTATCCTGCTCTGGTGTCAATGCAGGCAGCCGGTGCCCCGACTGGGAAGCGATCACCACGCCCGCGCCACCATCTGCAATCACGGTCCCAAACTCTTCAAGAACCAGCGCAGTGCCATATAGGTCTACTTTGAGTATCGTGGCCGGCGATGCCTGTGATGGCGAAACCCCCGCGGCATGAATAAGTCCTGTCACGCTGCCTATGCCCGTTGCGGCAGTAACTAGCGAATGAACCGATTGCCGGGATGATACATCCACAATTGCCGTACTCACTTCAAAGCCCGCTTCACTCAGTACCTTCGCAGCGGCATCACAGTTCTCTTGTCTCAGATCGGCCAGAAGTATATGTTTTCCGGCACTTACGCGCCTTGCTATGGCCTGGCCTATTGATCCGGCCCCGATAACAACGATTATATTTTTCAGTTTGTTGCTCATAACATTGTTTTTTAGTAAGCCTGCCCGAATTATCGATTATTATACTGTTCATCAGTTACCTTTTCCATCCAGTCAACCGGTGAGCCATTGAGCTTTTCCTGTATGGCAATGTGGCTCATGGCCGTAAAGGCTGTGGCTCCGTGCCAGTGTTTTTCTTCCGGTGCAAACCACACTATATCGCCCTGGTGTATTTCTTCCACCGGACCTCCCTCGCGTTGCACCCAGCCGCAGCCGGCAGTTATGATCAGCGTTTGTCCCAGCGGATGTGTGTGCCATGCGGTGCGTGCCCCCGGCTCAAAGGTTACCAGCGCCATTGCTACTCGTGCCGGATCTGGCGGGCCGAACAGCGGATCAATCCTTACTGTTCCTGTAAAATATTCAGCAGGTCCTCGTACTGAGGGTTGCGTGCCGCATCGTTTTATTTCCATAATACACAGTTTGTTTTATTGCTGTTTATAAAAATCAGTCTCAAGGTACTTTATTAGTTGTATGCCAGAGAGATTGACAACTCGCGATAAGCATCGAGCTCTTTATGCAGTTTGGCAATCACTTGCTCAGCAGTCCCAATTGCATCGGCGCCAGCAAGAAAGCGATACCGCGGTTTCTTTTCGTTAGAAATTCTGATTAATGCCTGAGCGAGTTTGGCAGGATCGCCCGACTGCAGGCCATTATAGCCCTTCCAGAAGTCCATTTGTTTCGCCCTGCGTTCATTGTAATCCCCGATAAAGTGATTCGCATAATTAGTCGATTCATCGGTCAGCAGTTCCGTACGAAAAAAGCCGGGATTCACAATAATGGTATCAATACCAAATGGTTCTATTTCAGCTTGCAATGATGACATCCACCCCTCGAGGCCGAATTTAGAAGCCGCATAAGCCGTACCAAACTCAAAGCCGGAAATACCTGCTGTTGAAGAGATTGTAATTACCAGACCTGAACGCTGCCTGGGCATGACCGGCAGAACCGCACGCGTAACATTCATGGGGCCTATGAGGCTGGTTTCAATCTGTTGATTGATTTGCTCCTGTGTCAGTTCTTCGAAATAACCAGCGTAGAAGTTTGCAGCATTATTTACCAGCACATCAATGCTTCCGAAATGGTCGATGGCAGCTTTGACAGCTAACTCGGCATCTGCTATACTGGTAATGTCCAGCTTGACCACCAGTAAATTGGGGGATTGCCCTATGGCAAGGGTCACTTTTTCCGGGTTGCGGCCCGTAGCAACAACGTTATGGCCGGCAGCAAGAACCGCTTTAGCAATATCAAGACCCATTCCACGCCCCGCGCCGGTAATCAGCCAAACTTTTTTCATCTTTTCTTTTATTTTAATTTTTCAAACGTTCTTTTACTAATAAAGATCATAAAGCAACCACTTCCTGAATTTTAAAGCTGTACCATTAATATCACGGATGCCATATCCACACGTATTTGGAACATTTGGTTTTTTGGGTTGAGTTTTTATAAAAATCTAACTAACAAGTTTTCTCTCTCCCAGCCATTTTACCATAGCAGGGTCGCGGTGGTCGAAAAAGCTACTGGTTCCCGTTTCCAGCGTTTTGATGGCCTCCATATCTGCCGCGCTGAGCTCAAAATCAAAAATGTTTAAGTTCTCCTCCATTCTCTCTTTGCGTACAGATTTGGGTATTGCAATCACGCCTCGCTGTGTAAGCCACCTGAGAATAACCTGCGCCACAGATTTATTGTGCCGGGTGGCAATGGCGTTCAGCAGCTCATTATGGAAAATATTGTTTTTCCCTTCGGCAAATGGCCCCCACGATTCTATCTGCACATTATTTTCTATCATGAACTTCTGTGCCTCGGTTTGCTGGTGAAAAGGGTGTGTTTCAACCTGGTTCACAGCAGGAACGATGTCTTTGTGAATAATCAGGTCAATAAGCCGGTCGGACTGAAAATTACTTACGCCTATTGCTCTTACCCTGCCTTCTTTATATAATTCCTGCATAGCCCGCCATTCGCCATACACATCTCCGTAGGGTTGATGAATCAGGTACAAATCGAGGTAGTCAATCTGCAGACGCTTTAAGGATGCTTCAAAGGCTTTCTTTGTACGATTATAGCCATCTGATTGTATCCATAGTTTGGTAGTAATAAAGAGGTCGGCTCTTGCCACACCGCACTTTTTGATCGCATTGCCCACCGCTTCTTCGTTCATATAAGACTCTGCAGTATCAATGAGCCGGTAACCGGTTTCGATAGCATCAATTACACTTCTTTCGCATTCGGCCAGGTCTGTAACCTGGAATACCCCGAACCCGAGAACGGGCATCCCGACTCCGTTGTTAAGTTTTACTGTTTGCATAATCAGTTATTTTGGTGACACAAAGGTCACTACTATATTCCAGTCATTGGTTACACAGATTACTGTATTGCTTACCATTATTACTGATTTGAACGCATGCGCTCCGGATATCATGTAAGAACCATTAATTTTGTTACAAAAACATGCCATGGCAGGTATACTCACATTCGACTCTGTAAGCCAGTACAATGCTTTTAACAATAACCAGACCTTGCATCCGCTGGTAAGTGTGGTTGACCTTTCAAAGGCAGGCCCCAGGCTTGGTGGCAGAATTCACTTCGGATTCTATACCGTTTTTTTAAAAGAGGTAAAATGCGGCGATCTCTACTACGGAAAGCATACCTATGATTATCAGGAAGGCACTCTCGTTTTCCTTGCTCCGGGGCAGGTGATAGGTGTAGATAGTAATGGTGAGCTGTACCAGCCCAAGGGCTATGCCCTCGTTTTTCATCCCGATCTCATTCATGGCACATCCCTGGGAAGGCATATCGCCGACTATAACTTTTTCAGCTACGGTGCACATGAAGCGCTGCATATATCTGAAAAGGAACGCCAGATTGTTTTGGATTGTTTCGACAAGATTAATATTGAGTTGCAGCACGGGCTCGATAACCACAGTAAAAAACTGATCGTGTCGAACATCGAACTCTTTTTGAATTATTGCTCCCGGTTCTACGACCGGCAATTCATTACCCGCGACCATGTGCATAAAGGCATCCTTGAGCGGTTTGAGTCGTTGCTCAATAATTATTTTCAGTCACCGAAACCCGAAACTTCGGGTTTGCCCTCAGTAGCCTGGTGTGCCGATGAGTTTCATCTTACCCCCAATTATTTTGGCGACCTTGTAAAAAAGGAAACCGGCAAATCGGCACAGGAGTATATACAGTCAAAAGTTATAGATGTAGCTAAGGAAAGAATATTTGACAGCAGCAAATCGGTAAGCGAGATCGCCTACGAACTTGGTTTTAAATATCCGCAGCATTTTACCCGGTTATTCAAGCAGCGGGTAGGGCATACTCCCAATGAGTACAGAAATTCACTTAACTAAAAAGTACGATTACCGAAACTGGGAATAAATATCCATTATCTGCCTATCCGGTATACAACCTTTTACCGCATACCTGTTCCACCTCAGATCCTGATGAAAATAATCCTTTTATCCCAATAAATAAGCAACCGGTGATATGGTTATTTTAATATCCCTGGTTGGCCGTCCCACTCAATACTTCCGCTTGTTTCTCTTATCAAATGCACCAATACCAATAGTGATGTATTGGAAATTTCCGGTTACTCCCGGATAGCGTAATCCAAACTGAGGCATATTATATGCATACCGCACCCTTACAAACCAGTGGCCTTTTATTATATGGGCAGTTGGTTTTTTCATTTTGGTTCTTCCCAGTTTGATATCACCGTTCAGCCCGAATGTGTAAGTTCGGGAGAATTCCATTTCCGCATTCTTAAGGGAAGGCTGTATATTCAAATCATTGCCGGTAGGCGCAATATCTGATGAAGCAATACCTATAAAAGGCGCCAGCTTAAAGCGGCGGTTATCCAGTGCCACATAACCTATTGAAGCTTCGGGCAGGTATACCAGTGTCTGCGAATTTCTGGTCCATATGCCGTTGCTGTAGGGTATATCGGTTTTTGTTTGGCCGAAACCAATGAAATCTCTTAGATACAGGATCCAGTTTTTGTATTGTATATCAAATGCTATACCTACCGGCACTGAGTTGGTATAGTTTTTAGTGAGGTTGCCGGTAAAAAATCCGTAGCCGCTGAAGTATTCAACACCCAGGCCCCATTTGTGATCCAGCTCAAAACGTATATATTTCCGCACATAGCTTTCATACCTGCTATCCGGATGTTTTTCAAGAAAATTGTTAGCCATTTTATTTAAAGAGTCCCTGGTTATTACATATCCCTTTACCCGGGAAAAAGTATATTCCAGATGCAGCCGGAGAAAATCTTTGTCAACCTCACTAAGGTCTGCTGCTGCTAGATTCTGTATTACCTGTTTTTTTGAAGCAATTGTTTTCTCTGCAATCTTTGTGTAGCACTGATCTGAAGAAGGCCTGATTTTTTTTCCCTGGGCGGTATTGATCGAATCATGGTTAACAATAGCTGTGAGCATTTCCTTGTATTCCTGTGTCCAGTATAGAATCAGATAATATTCCACAGAATAAAAAACGAGGTAATCCTTATTAGCGGGTTTAGTAAGCAGGTAGTCTTTTATTTGTCTCACTTTAGCAGTGTCGCCTTCCTGTAATTTTTCAGTCAGCAGTTTCCTTCCTTTGGATATGATATCCGTCACGGAATCATTATAACTTAATATTTCGTTTTTGATATTATTGTCCTGCGCTTCTGCCAGCAAGGGCATAAAAAATATAATTGCAAAGAAGATCGTTTTACAATGGCTTGATATTTTGGCTGATTTACTTTTCATTATGATTAAATATTTCTGTTTATGAGCGTTTTACCAGAAGATTTCAAACTTACATAAAATATCTTGTATTGTATATCAAATGCTACACCTACCGGCACAGCGTTGGTATAGTTTTTAGCGAGGTTGCAGGTAAAAAATCCGTAGCCGCTGAAGTATTCAACACCCAGGTGCGCTGTATCTGTATGTTTGCTCCATTTACATGACAGGTCTTTTTTCTTGTGAGGTAATTAAAGCAGGCTTCACCGAACTTAAAATTAAGGGATTTCAAGGGCCTGTCTTTCTTCCCGGAACAAATGGGGACGAACTCAATAGGGTACTTCGGCGTGATCCTATAATTCCTATAACTCCCTTGACTGTACTTTTTATCTATTTGCTTTTCAAAGTTCAGGTTACGCTCTTGTGCCACCTTGAGAAATGTCCGTTCCTCAATTACGGCTTCCCCTTCACTAATAATCTAACACTTTCCGGTGTTACCTCAGTTTTACTTATTTGAAGTTGTGATAAAGCTTGGTTTATATCAGCCTTTGCTGAAGTAAGTACCCCATTTATTGCTCCTGCTTCCTTGGTTTTGATAGCTTTCTGTTTTTTATCGTCCCAATATTCTGAATGGATACCTCCTGGTGCATAATCAATACGGTCATTATTTAAGCTGATGCGTTCATAAATGGGTAACTTGCCTTCCTTATCAGGTCGGGACTTGCGTAGATATAGATATATATTGTGAGTTGTAGCGCTCATTTTTATAGATGTCGAAGTGAGAAAATGTAGATGGAAAATGTGGACACCTTGTTGGACACTTAAAAGGTCAAAGCATCTACTTTACTAAGGTGGAACATCAGCAGGGTAATTTTGAGCCTGTAAACGCCTGAAATGCTTACTAATCAGTATCTTAAGGGAAATAAGAAAGGCTACCCACTCAAGTAAGTAACCTTCACTTGTCGGGATGACTGGATTCGAACCAGCGACCCCTACGTCCCGAACGTAGTGCGCTACCGGGCTGCGCTACATCCCGAACAACCGGGAAACAAAATTAAATAATCTTTACAATTTTTTGAAATCCTCTGTATCCTCCTTTTTCTCCAAATTGCTTCTTGTTTTTTAAACTAACCATAATCTTATTCCGCTCTGATTGCCATCATTCCTGATGCCGTTCCACCAGATTAATTTTGTTACTTTAATATATCTGTTGATTTAGATATTGAAAAAATGATTGCAGTTACAGTTACAACGGGCTAAAGGTTTTTAATATGTTGTAATTTGATATTTAGTCAAATCAGTATTGTTTTGTAAAGCGGTTTTTAATATAAGGCGTATACATAATAACTAAAATAAATGCTAATATTTTACAGGTCTGTTTTGAAGTGACAGAATAAAACTGTTTTTTTGTTCTTTAAATAATCACCATTACTATTTTACCTAAAACCAAATATTTGTGGTTAACATAAAAAAATATGCCGTTATTGTTGCAGGTGGTAAAGGAATGAGAATGGGATCTTCTATTCCTAAACAATTTCTTCCGCTGCTAGGTATACCATTAATGTGTCATGCTGTACAGACTTTTGCTTCTGCTTTGCCGGGCATACATATTATTATTGTGTTGCCCGAAGACCAGCTCGGTAGCGCTCAAACAGTTCTCAGGTCATACATCGGTAAAATAAAAGTTACTACTGTGGCTGGTGGCGATACCCGGTTTCAAAGCGTTTCAAATGGCCTCAGGCATATTACTGAAGACGGGATTGTATTTGTGCATGATGGAGCCAGACCACTTATCACTGAAGAGCTTATTCTGCGTTGTTTCAAGCAGACTTTTGAAAAGGGCAGCGCTATCCCCGCTATCCCTGCCCGCGAAAGTGTGCGCATAATTGAAGATGGTATTTCCAGGCCTTTAGACCGCGAAATGCTCCGCATAATTCAGACTCCGCAAACATTCAGAACCAGTATCCTTTTACCGGCTTTTGAGCAACCGTACCACGCTTCCTTTACCGATGAAGCAACAGTTGTGGAAAGCTATGGTACACCTGTTCATCTTATCGAAGGAATGGCTGAAAATATAAAAGTTACCCATTCCGAAGATATGGTAATAGCTGAGGCGCTGCTAAGGGTAAGGGGTTAAGGTATCCCGTCTTCCCTTATACTTAAATTGTTGCTGAAAATGGTCTGGTCATTGCTTCTGGTTACTGGTTAATAAACTGATGCTAATCCTATGTCCGGATTTGAATGATTTTGTGTTAACAACTCATTCCTTCTGTTTCTATCTCCTATATTTGAGGTGTTATGTTCACTGATGTCAGAAGATATACGCTGGCAATTTTGCTATTCTTCTTTACTTGTTCACCTGGCTGTCTGTGCCAGGTTGCTGATTCTTTCAGTCGCTTCAGTCAGCCGGTTCAGCTCGATTCTTTTGTCATCAGCAATGGGTTCGATGTAAATGCTTTTATTGCCAGGGTCAGGGCCGATACCACTTTTTACAAAGCATTCAAGAGTATGCGGCTGATACCCTATACCGCGAAAAATAAAATACTGGTATTCGGTAAGAATGGCGATACGGCTGCATCAATGGCCGGCAATACCCGGCAGCAGATAATTAATGGTTGCCGCACCACAGTTGCAGATCAGGAGCAGGTGACCGGAGATTTTTACAAGCGCAATCACGATTATAATTATTATACGGCTAAGTTATTTGCATGGCTCTTTTTTGCAGCAGAGCCCCAATGCAATGAGAGTGATATTGTTGCCGGTTCTTTGGATGTAAAAGGGGAAGGACAGATGGCGAAAAGCGAATATCAGCTCAAGCAGCTTATTTTCAATCCGGGTTCCAGGGTATCGGGTGTGCCTTTTATGGGCTCAAGAGAATCAATTTTCGACCCCGAAGAAGCAAAAAAATATGACTTTAAAATTGACAGGGAAAATTTTGGAGGCTTCAGTTGTTATGCTTTCCGGATTATGCCTAAACCTGGCTATGAACATAAGGTAATATACAATGAACTGACCACCTGGTTCAGGGTCAGCGATTACACAATTGTGGCGCGCGATTATTCCTTATCGTATCATACGCTCGTTTATGACTTCGATGTAAACATGAAAGTAAGAACCAGCCAGATCGGTAAGAAACTCTATCCCACTTTCATCTCTTATGATGGAAACTGGCATATTTTCAGCCAGAAAAGAGAACGGGTGAAATTCAATATTTCCATTAACTACTGAACTGGAAAAATTGGTTATTCATGCATGAAATGAAGCATAAAATCCATATTGAAGATTTGTTAAAAACGAAAAACAGTAATCCCGGGCAATTTTAATTCCCGGAGAAAGGTGTAACTTTACATAATCAATTTACAGAAAATATGAGCGAAAACAATAGGGAATTTTCAAGGTATACCGTTATCGACAGCCAGCCGTCCACAGGCGAGGGTACTGCCGCAGCTAGGTTTATGGCCAATGTATTTATGTGGATGTTTGTTGCACTGGGCATTTCTACCATTATGGCTATTTTGTTCGCCTATGAGCCGGCATTCAGCAGCTTGCTTTATGATCAGTTTCCTCAGGGCATCCGGTTAACAGGCCTGGGTGCATTTGTTTCTTTTGCTCCCCTCATTTTTGTACTGGTAATGTCATTCGCATTTACCCGTTTGTCGGCGCCTTTGCTTACCTTGTTCCTGCTGCTGTTCGCTGCAACTATGGGAATGAGCCTCAGCACACTGCTTATGGTTTATACATCGGGTTCAGTTATCAGTTGTTTCGGTGCTGCCGCAGGTATGTTTGGTGTTATGGCCTTTATGGGCTATACTACAAAGCAGGACCTTACTTCTTTCGGCAGAATACTGATTATGGGCCTGATAGGTATAGTTATAGCCAGCCTCATCAATAGGTTTATCGGCAGCCCTGCTGTTAATTACCTGATCAGTATTATCGGTGTGGCAGTATTTACCGGTCTTACAGCTTACGACGTTCAGCGCCTTAAGAACATTGGTGCAGGTCTTGAGTATGAAGGAACTTCAGCAAATGATACCGGAAAGCTGGCTATCATGGGTGCGCTAAGGTTGTACCTCGATTTCATTAACCTCTTCATCATGTTGCTCAGGCTTTTTGGCAACAGGAGGAATTGATGAAAAACGGTTTTCTTCTTTTTCGGCTGGCAGCTTTCCCTGTCAGCCGATTTTATTTTATTGGCCGGTTATTGATACTGATTTTGCCCGAAAACATGGATTTCACCAGGAGGAAAAGCAAGAAACAATAATGCTTTCTTTTTCAGGATAGCATCCATTTATTTTTGCAAATAAAGATAAATGAGTATTTTGTTCATAATTAAATTGGCCGGTAAGCTTCATTGAATAAAATGCAAATCATATGCCCGATACAATGGAATTACAAAAGGTAAAGAAATTTATTCTGGGCAAGCTTAAAAAAGAATTGCCTCAGAATCTTACCTACCACAATACACGGCATATTAAAGATGTATTTAAAGCTGCCAGGATGCTGGCCAAAATTGAGCAGGTAAAAGGTGAAGATCTTATATTACTGCTGACAGCAGTTTTATTTCATGATTCCGGATTTCTCTGGCAGCCATATGAGCACGAAAAGGTTTCGTGCGAAATAGCCAGAAAATATTTACCGGTGTATGGTTATAACCCCGGGCAGATTGAGCGGATCTGCGGCATGATAATGGCCACAAAAATGCCACAGACACCTCACGACCTGCTGGAGGAAATAATCTGTGATTCAGACCTCGATTATCTGGGCAGGGATGATTTCTTTACCATAGGGCTTGGTCTTTATTACGAATTATCCATGTATGGTTTGCTAAGCAGCCGGGATGAATGGAATGTGCTTCAGATACGCTTCCTCGAGAAACACAAATATTTCACATCCTCTGCCAGGCAGCTCAGGCAACCCAAAAAAGAAGAATATATTGCCATTCTGAAAGAGCGGCTGAATAAAGATAATCTCCCGTCTTAATTGCATGCTTCTTTTGCAATGTCATAAACCGGTTGTGCCTGCTTTCAAAACGGCTTCGTCCCTCTTTTACTCTACTTTAAGTTTTTCCTTCAGGAATTTAAGCGCATATCCCTGGGCTTCTTCCGCCGCTTTTGAATCAAATTTCGGGTTGCTGGGATTTGCAAATGCATGAACGGCATCAAAACTGTGGAATGTGAATTTATGCCCGGCTGCTTCCACTTCCTTTCCAAACTGTTTTACATCGGGCTCCTTAATAAAATTATCTTTCGATCCGTAATTGTACAGCACATCAGCCCTGAGCGTTTTGATTCGTTTAGTGTCCTTTTCCGGAAAGCCATAATACATCACACATCCTGCTGCCTGGTTGCCCGCCGCAAGGGTCGCGTTAAATGACCACGAGCCACCCATGCACCAGCCTATTGTAGCTATGGATTTCCCTGTGCCGATTTTCTGTATCAGTCCTTTCAGTATTGCTTCACCCCTTTTAGCATCCAGCGCGCCCATCAGTTTGCCTGCCTCATCGGGCGATGAGGCCACCTTGCCATCATACAGGTCTGCGGCATATACAGCCACTCTGCCTCCCAGCAGTTGTTGCCATCTTTCAGCTTCCCTTTTTATGTAGTCGTTCAGGCCCCACCACTCATGCACTACAATCAGTATTTTATCGGTCTCTTCCTCAGCAGGCACATAAAAGGCATTGCCATCAGCTCCGCCGGCAATTTTATACGAAATCATGGTACCGCCTTTCTCAGGTGTATAATTGAAAGGTATTGGGGCCTCGTGTGCCGCTTTAAATGATTTGTTCAGGGCCAGAGCCTTCATGTCCTTACCTGCAGGTTTGGCGCAGCAGCTCTGGGCATAAATGTTATTGGCTGTTGTGCCTGTAAATAATACGAGCAGGAGTATCAGCAGCGTTTTTTTCATAACCTTAAATTTTATGAGTAAATGTATACATTGCTTTGACCTTTAACTATCAATTATTTCTTACCCTTCATAACCGCCACACATTCTATCTCCACAAGTGCATCTTTGGGCAGCCGGGTTACCTGCACAGCGGCTCTGGCCGGTTTCAGATCCGGAAAGTAGTCTTTATAGATGTCATTTACTTTAGTGTAATCGTTCAGGTCTTTAAGGTAAACGGTTACTTTAACTACATGAGCCATATCCGAACCTGCAGCCAGCAGAACAGCTTTAAGGTTATCAAGCGCCTGATGCGTTTGGCTGCCTATATCGTCGCCCGCCAGTGTATTGGTTACCGGCGATAACCCAATCTGTCCGGACGTATAAATAAGGTGGCCTGTTTTAATTGCCTGAGAATAGGGACCTATTGCTTTAGGCGCGCCATTGCTTGATATTGCAACAAGCCCTTTATCAGCGTGGCAAGCTGAAAGCAATAAAGATGGTATAATTAAAATAAACAAGCAGAATTTCATTGAGCTGATTTTTTATCATGAAAGTAAGACAATAAGAACAATTATATAAATCCGTTGAAGGTAAAATTGCGGATGCATTGGACTCGGCTTCCTGAAAAATAAAACAGCCCCATAAATGGGGCTGTAAATAAAGAATTGGTATCAGCAACTTATCTGATCAAAGTAACATTCCCTTTGTAAGTCTGATTGGTGCCATCAGGATGTGCTGTAATAATCTGGTAATTATATACACCCATATCCTGCGCTACACCCTGGTAGGTGCCATCCCATCCTACTTCCGGATTATTGGTATGGAAAACCAGTATGCCCCACCTGTTGAATACACTGAAATCAACCAGTTTCTGGTATTTCAGGTTGGTAATCCTGAAAAGGTCATTTAAACCATCTCCGTTCGGAGTGAACGCGCTTGGTATCAGATCCTTCGTGTTGAGATCAACATAAACCGGTATGTTGGCAGAGTCGGTGCAACCATAAAGGTTACGGCCGTAAACAGTATAGATAGTATAGGGGTCTGTTGGTGTGGCTACAGGGTCATTAATATTCGGGTTATCCAGTGTTCCGTTTGTTGGTGTCCAGGTATAATAAACAGCGCCCGATACATTCAGCTGAACACTTCCTCCGAATGGAATTGTAACTGGTCCCTGAGTAAGATTCACCAGTGAAACAGGAGGGTAAGATATTATCTCTTCCGTGTCGCTTGCCGTGCAGCCAAAAGGATTCAGCACAAGTGGTTGGGTGGTTGTAACCGTAACTGTATAAACATAGGTTCCAAGACCCATAAAATTAGTGGTTGAAGTTGTAGTCTGCCCGATATTATTGGTAGGTGCCCAGCTGTAACTGAACGGTATATACCAGGGGGTAACTACTTTTCTCGGGTCGGCAGGTAATGCTCTTAAGGTCATAGAGTCGGCAAGACATACTGATGTATCGTGCACAGAGGTATTAATATCAATACTGATGACATTAAAGGTATCGCTGAATTTGGCCTGGCAACCTATTGTATCAGTAACCGTAAGTGTTGCTGTAAAGAAACCAGCTACAGGCGATTCATATTCCACAGTATCTGTGGCGTTGTTGGCGCCGTTGGCGGGTACAATAACTACAGGCCTGTCATCTCCGAAATTCCAGGTATAACTTGGTTCATTTAGATTGATAGTACTTCCGTAAAACTTATTAGGTGTATTCAGACATACCGATTGTGCATCGCTGGTATAATTGGCCGAAATAGGATGTTGCACATTTACTGTGAACACAGTGTCAATCGAGCAGCCGAAGCTGGTTGAATAAGTCAGTGTATCTGTGTAAACGCCGGTATATCCCGGATTGGCAAAAACATGGCTTGCATTGACTGCGTTACTGGCAGCAGTACCATCGCCAAACGACCAGGTAGTTATATAGTCTGTTCCGGTGGGTGCAGACAGGTCATTGAAGGTTACCAGATCACCATTACAGCCCAGTTTTATGGAGTAATTCATTGCTAAGCTCAATGGTGGGGTGGTTAGCGTGACCGGCCCTACCTGATTGGACGGACAGTCCATTATTTTATAGAAAATATAGTCGAGTGTGCCGGCACAAAGCCCGGAAATGGTAATAGTACTGTCTGCGCCTGCCGAATCAAGCAACACTGGTTGCGGCACTCCATTCAATGAATAAATTACAGAATCCTGGGTAAAAGGCCTTACGCCATGTATTGTAATGGATCCGTTACATTCTCCGCAAACAGTTGGATTCGCAGACGTAATACCACTAATGTAAGGCAGACCGCCTATACCACCTACTACTAACCAGGATGGTGTAACGTGTATGTAAGATTTTACGGTATCATTACAGCCGAGTGCACATGCAACATAAGTTGTGGTAACAGTTGGACTTACTGATACAGTTGGTCCGGTACCTAAATAAGCGCCCGTAGTGCTGTCATACCAATATATGGCAGATGCAGCATAAGGTATCGGAGAATAAGGTATTGAAGAAACGGTATACGTTGTTCCTGCTGGGGTAAAGCGCCATGCTTCATTTGTAGCAGCCCAGACAGTCGGGTAATCTCTGCCCGGAGCAACAGTGGAAACAGTACCTGCTGCATTTTTAACTCCTACGATAGCTGCCTGGCTGTTCCAGCCGGTTAAGCAAATTGTTCTGTGCCCGATATGTACCTCAGCTATTCCTGTGGACTCATAAATTATTATCTGTGTTGTAATCCATTCTGTTGTGCACGAATACATTGCTGTTCCGCAAAAGGTTACAGCAAAGTTCCTGTTGGGTGCAACGCCCTGTGTTGAGTAGTCAATAGTCCCGCCTGCCGGTATATATATATCGCACCAGGGACCACAGATAACATTCCTCATATCTAAATAAGTGGTGCTGGCAAGATTAGCTGAAATTAACCATTCCTGGGGAGCAGATGCATATGCCAGGTTAAACCCTAAACAACCATTTGAACCTATAATACATTGTGTATTAGGCACGCCATAGAAATTATAGGTAAACCCGATCGGTATAACCCCCGACCATCCATCATCTGCGGTTATACCAGATGCCGTAGGTATTATTCCTCCGGTAACTTCTGCAAAGAGCGTATGGTTCAGGCAATGAGGTGTATCTACTACGGTAACCTGGCTGAATGCAGACCCTGAAACAAATACTGAAATAAGAAACAATAAAATGTATTTCATAAAATATTCTTCTGTTATTATTATTAGACAACAATATTTCAAAAATGGTTGGTATTCGCGCAAAAAATCTAATACCCTGACCCGCAATTGTATTATTTTGTAAAAAATCAGGCTAAGTTAAGAATTTAATCAGAGAGTTTATACTAATAATTTACAGGCGAAAAAAATAAATATATAATCAAAGTAAAAAAGTATTTACTTTGATAAAAAACTTGTTTATTGAAGCTCAATTCTATAAACATTGCTATTTTAATTTAATACCCTACACCTACTCCCGGATTTTCCATTTACCTGACAGGTTCAATTCAAAGAAAAAATTCAAATTTCATTTTTTAGAAGTAACTTAGTGAAAAATATCTTCCTGTAAATGTTACTTTATAAAGCCTGTTCGAAACCCGGGATACTGATATTATCTATAATGCTCACTGTGTTTTCCGCCAGGCTACAGGCTCAGTTGATTATTAGCACTATTGCAGGTACGGGAGCTGCAGCTTATGGCGGCGATGGCGGCCCAGCCACTACTGCTATATTAAATAATCCATACGGTGTTGCTGTCGATCCTTCCGGTAATGTTTTTATTGCGGACTATGCCAATAACCGGATCAGGAAAATTAATAGTGCAGGTATAATCACAACCGTTGCCGGAACAGGCTTTTCGGGTTTTACAGGCGATGGCGGGCCGGCAACTAATGCAAAAATTTATGCACCCAGGGGAATAACTTCTGATAATGCCGGCAATATATTCTTTTCAGATTATGCCAACAACCGAATCCGTAAAATAACTACAGCAGGCATTATCAGCACTGTGGCAGGCAATGGCTTACCTGGTTTCAGTGGCGATGGCGGACAGGCAACTGCTGCACAACTGAATTTTGCCTGGGGCGTCGGCGTAGATGCCGCAGGTAACCTTTATATTGCCGATCAGATGAACTGCCGTATTCGTAAAGTAAATACTTCAGGTATAATTTCCACCATCGGTGGTACAGGTATAGCTTTCTTCAGTGGAGACGGCGGGCCTGCTGTTTCTGCCGGAATACAATACCCGATGGGTCTCGTGGTAGATGGGCCTGGTAATGTGTATATCTGCGATGAGGGCGACTGCCGTATCCGGAAAATTAATACGGCCGGAATTATTTCTACCATAGCAGGAAACGGCTCAGCTGGCTTTACCGGCGATGGTGGTCCGGCTACATTGGCTAAGTTATATTACCCACAGGGTATTACCCTCGACAATTCAGGTAATGTTTATGTTGCCGACCTGAATAACAACAGGATAAGGGAGATAAACACTTCGGGTGTTATTAATACGATTACCGGTACAGGTGTTGCAGGTTATTCAGGTGATGGCGGTCCGCCTTCGCTTGCCGAAATTAATCAGTCTACAGGTGTTGCTGTAGATGCATCTGGAATAATCTATATTGCCGACAACGACAATAACAGGATTCGGGAGATCCATATTGGCAGCCATGCACCTTATTTTACGCATGGACACCATCAGTCACGATCATTCTGTCCCGTCGAATCAGTTGATCTTGATTCATTACTGATGGTCTTTGATATTGATACCGGGCAAACAGAAACGTGGAATATCATTTTACCTCCAATCCATGGTTCGCTTAGCGGGGTCTATTCCACTCTTTCCACAGGTGCCAATCTGCTCCCTTCAGGTTATATCTATATACCTGCCCCGGGTTATGCCGGAACTGATTCTGTTAAAATACGGGTTAACGACGGCACTTTTTCTGATACTACTACAATTGTTTTTAATATTTTGCCAAGCCCTGATGCAGGGTTGATTACTGGTGTAGATAGTTTATGCCCTTATGATACCCTTACATTCAGAGATACTGTATCGGGGGGAGCATGGAGCAGCAGTAATACTTCAGTTGCCGGTATTTCAGGGTCAGGCCTTGTTGGTAGCTTAACTCCCGGATTTACTGATATTATTTACACTGTAACCAATGTTTGTGGAACTGCCAGTGCCAATTTTCCGTTATTTATCAAGTCGGATTGTAAAACAGGATTTCAAAATATTTACGGGCATTCCGGACAGAGAATAGCCATTTCGCCCAACCCTAATAATGGATTATTTGAAATGAATATTATAACAGACCTGCCGGGGGATGTCAGGTATACTATCAGCAATATTATTGGTGAAAAGGTAGCAACTCTTAGTGCAACGTGTGGAATACCAATTCAATTTCACCTGGATAAGCCTGCAGGCATTTATTTCGTTTCCGCCGTTACGGCCACCGGGATTTGGGAATCAAAATTTATGATTATTAAATAATCAATTGCGGTAGTTTACTGATTCATTCCAGGTATCATAATTTGTTAACCCTTTTTCATGGGTTACTGAATCACAATTTATTTCAAAAACTGCACAAAGATTATTCAGGATCTTTTTTTGCCTGTATCCTCGGCTTGTGTACTTTTATCCGCTCAATATCCATAATCATGCAGGACTTAAGTTCATTTTTGGAAGTATCCCTTATTTCAGAAGGGAAAGAACATCGAAACTACGAACCGTTACAGTGGGGCGCAAATATAAAAAATGTATCAGATCCCGATTTTGATCTCACAGATACGGATATAGTGCTTGTTGGCTGCGGAGATTGGCGCGGAGCGGCTACGGAAATGAAATTCAGCAACAGCCCTGATGTTATCAGGGAGGAATTATTTAAAATGTATTACTGGCATGGCGGTCTTAAAATAGCTGATGCCGGTAATATTAGAATGGGCGCGTCAATTGGTGATACGCGTGCCGCATTACTTACAGTATTGCGCGAAATTCATGATGCAGGAAAAATAGCGCTGATTCTGGGTGGTTCTCACGACCTTACCTTGCAGCAATACGAGGTATTCAAAAAATCAGAACAGCTGGCTGTTGGCACTGTAGCTGATATGCTGATCAATCTCGACGATAGCGAAGAGACTACCGCCAGCAGTTTCCTGATGGAAATGCTTACCGGCACACCCAACTTTATGTCGCACTACAGCCATATCGGTTTTCAGAGCTACTATGCACATCCTCGCATGCTGGAAACACTGGATAAGCTTCGTTTCGACTTTTACAGGCTGGGCAAAGTGCGGGAGCATGTGGAAGATATGGAACCAGTGCTGAGGATAAGCGATTTTTTCAGTTTCGATATTTCGGCAGTTCGGTACAGCGATGCACCTGCAAATATCAATGGGTCGCCCAATGGCCTCACCGGTGAAGAATCCTGCCTCCTTACCCGCTATGCGGGTATGAGTGACAAACTCACTTCATTTGGTATATATGGTTACAATCCTGCCGGTGATACCCACAACATGACAGCCCGGCTTATTGCACAGATGATCTGGTACTTTGTAGATGGCCTGCTGGTAAGGAGAACAGAAGCACATCTTTCAGAGCGCACTGAGTTTGATATTTTTAATGTAATCTTTACCGACAATGATACCGTTTTCCTTAAAAGCAAGCGCACAAGCCGCTGGTGGATGAAACTGCCCGATGGCACATTCGTGCCCTGCTCTTATAACGACTACCTGATAGCCAGCAACGACGAAATACCGGAGCGCTGGCTGCGGGAGCAGGAAAGGCTGATGTAATTGATTTATCATTTCATTGTATTAGAATATGATTAACTTTGGTACTGGATTTGATTAATTTTAATGATCAGTTTTATGGAGAAAAAAGAATATGACGATTTAAGGAAACAAATAAAACAAGAGCAGGAAGAGATAAAAAACTCAAAGAAGGCCGCAAAAAAATTTCTGATTGAACTAGGGGTTATGACACCCGACGGCATAATGAAAAAGGAATTTATACCTGCTCAATAATGTATATTTCAAAAACAGGACTAATAATCGCATTTCATGGCTGCGACCTGGAGGTTTGCAAAAATGTCCTTAATGGGAAATCTCAGCTGAACCAGAGTGAAAATGAATATGATTGGTTGGGAAATGGCATTTATTTCTGGGAAAATAACCTTAAAAGAGCATGGCAATTTGCTAATGAATTGAAAGATAATCCAAGAAAAGGTAAAGCTGTTATTTCCCAATCTGCGGTTTTAGGGGCTGTTATTGATTTGGGTGATTGCCTGGATTTAATAGATAGTGAGTATCTGGATTTGGTGAAAGATAGCTTTTATAGTACTGAGCTTTCTTACCAAATGATTGGTATGAAATTGCCGGATAACAGGAAAGCAAATAATTCTACTGACTTTTTATTGAGGAACTTAGATTGTCTGGTAATAGAAAGCTTACACAAAAAAAGACTTCCGCCGTCTTTCGACTCAGTTAGAGGCATATTTTGGGAAGGTGAAGAATTATATCACAATGCAGGGTTTAAAGAAAAAAACCACATCCGGATCTGTATCCGGAATCCGAACTGTATCAAAGGTTATTTTCTGCCTAGAGAACTGGATCCTGCATTTAAACGAGTATAGTACCAATTCTAAAAAATCAATTGATACAAAGCAGATACTACATTCACATTTTTACTTTTAATTTACCCTGGTGCTAGATAAAAAAAATAAAATCCAAAACGAAGAAAAAGCGGTGCTCATTGGCCTTGTAACCAAGGAACAGACCGAGACCCAGATGAAAGAATACCTTACCGAACTGGAGTTCCTGGCAGAGACTGCTGGTGCCAGGACGGTAAAGACCTTCATGCAGAAACTCCCCAGGCCCGATAGCAAGACCTTTGTGGGTAAGGGTAAACTGCAGGAGATAAAGGAGTATGTAGCAGCCAAAGGGGTGAGTCTGGTTATATTTGACGACGAGCTTACCGGCTCCCAGATAGGCAATATCTCAGATGAAGTAGGTGTGAAAACCATTGATCGCAGTGATCTGATACTGGATATTTTTGCCAGCAGGGCTAAAACAGCTTCAGCAAAAGTGCAGGTGGAACTGGCACAATACCAATACCTGCTTCCACGCCTCAAGGGCATGTGGAAACACCTGGAAAGGCAGGGTGGGGGTATAGGTAGCCGTGGCCCCGGTGAAACTGAAATTGAAACTGACCGCCGTATAGTAAAGGACAAAATCGCCCTCCTGCGCAAGCGGCTGGAGGAAATAGACAAGCAGGCTATGACCCAGCGCAAAGAACGCGGCACCTATATCCGTGTGGCTTTGGTGGGGTATACCAATGTGGGCAAAAGCACCCTTATGAATGTGCTGAGCAAGGCCGATGTTTTTGCCGAAAATAAGCTCTTCGCAACATTGGATACTACTACCCGAAAGGTGGTATACGAGCAAACCCCCTTTCTCCTCAGCGATACGGTTGGGTTTATCCGCAAATTGCCTCATCACCTGGTAGAAAGTTTTAAAAGCACATTAGATGAAGTGCGGGAGGCCGATTGCCTGCTGCATGTAGTAGATATTTCGCATCCCGGATATGAAGACCAGATGGGTATAGTAAATAAAACCCTGCAGGAAATTGGCGCTTTCGATAAACCGGTAATTACCATCTTTAATAAAATGGACCTCTACGAAGAATCTGTTTTCGATCCATGGCTCGATGAAGAAGTAAAGCGGGATATGCTGACACAACTTGAAACCCGCTGGCAACAGCTCACCGGCAACTCGGCAATATTTGTATCAGCTACCGGCAAAAAAAATCTGGATGGACTTAGAAATACAATACTGAGTAAGGTGAAAAAACTTTATGAAGAACGCTATCCTTACCTGACAAAGTTTTATTAACCCATCAAAATCCAAGCTCCGGAGTCTGTTGTCATCTAAAGATTTCTATTTATCCAACAATTAAATATTTGGCAAAAAACCGGCAAAAATAACCACATAGTTTTTTTTGCTATTCCCCGTGTTGTAAAAATTACCTAATTTTCATAAAGATATTTTCACCGGACTCATAATTTATCTTATGAAACAACAGGTTCGCGAATTACTGGTTACGGCTAAAGCAGCTCAAAACTGGCACTCCCTTTTCAATGAGAAGGTAGAAGAGTTGATGGTACTGGTCAATAAAGTAGATAATGATAAACAGATCCTTAATTCAGGAGAGTTGCTGGATGTTTATCACAAAACCAGATTAAAACCGGCAAGGCTGCGTAAGAAAAAATTAACCGACTGCTGCGATAAACCTTTTGAATTCCTGGTTTTCTGTAACTAAATCTTAGGATAAAGTACTAAATAAAAGTATAAACAACTCCGTAAATAACTAGCTCAGTAAGAAGTGTCTACATGATTGACTTAAGACTAAAAACTTTAGACTAAATATTTTACACTGGATACTTTAGACTAAATACTTTAGACTGAATACTTTAGACTGAATACTTTAGACTAAATACTTCAGACTGAATACTTACAAAATAGCTCTGTTCAGAAAATCTATAAAGGGTCTCATTGTGCCAAATACTTCCAGCGTTTTCTTTACAAATGTTTTAGAGATCATTTCTTCATCATCCTGGTGATGCATTACAGTAAAACTTTTCAGCTTCAGGTATTCTATAGCCGGGTTGTCTTCTTTATAGCCGGCAGGTAGTGTTTTAAGCCGCTCGCCTGCTACACTACCAAAGATCTTTTTGAACTTTTTATCACCGGTTATTTTACTGAATTCTTCGAAATTATAATCTACTTCCTGCCTCACAGCCTTAAGCAATGGCGCTTCAGGCATCCATAATCCGCCGCCTGTAAAACTTTTCCCACCTGGCTCCAGGTGCAGGTAATAGCCCGCCCCGGGAAATTTACGCCCTCCCTTACTGAAGAATGCACCGAAATTAGCTTTATAGGGCGTTTTGTCCTTGGAAAAACGCACATCACGGAATATCCTGAAAATGCAGTCTTTAGCCTTTTGCTCCTTGAACATGGGTTCCGTTTCTGCAAGCCCGCTGATGATTTCTGAAATCAGCAGTTCAAAATCTTCTTTTGCCGCAGCGTATTCATCCCTGTGGGCATCAAACCATGGTTTATTATTGTTGGCTGAAAGTTGATTTAGGAAAGTAACCGTTGTACTATGTAACATACCTGATTCTGAATTTAAAGGATAAAAATAGATAAATTTGCATTTCCGCGGAAGGAAAAATAAGGAGTATTATTTCAAATTATTGTTCCATACTTTTTGGCTTATGATTATGCATTGTTCAAAGCCGGTAATTATAATGGTAATTAAATAAAATTTAACTTAGCCTCAAAGCCAGTAATATTCAGACCATGACTAACAACAGGAACAATCGTTTATCACTTTACATGTACTGTTGTTGCATTTTTTTTATGTGCTTTACTTCCTTTCTCTTTTATCCGCGCTGGAAACAAAGCGGCACAGAAGCTGCTATTTCATGGGATGTGTCTGGCTACTACTGGTACCTGCCCTCTGCCTTTATTTATCACGATATCAAACACCAGGGATTCAAAGACAGCCTCCTTAATAAATACCGCCCCACCAATACCGAATTTATGCAGGGCATGAAGCTGGATAATGGCAATTACGTAATGAAGTACGCCAGTGGCATGGCGGTTATGTACCTACCTTTCTTCACTGCAGCTCATCTCGTGGCCGGCGCACTGGGTTATCCACGGGATGGCTTCTCGGCACCCTACCAGTTTGCCATCCAGTTTGGTGGTTTATTCATGGCTCTTATCGGTTTATGGTATTTCCGGAAGCTGCTGTTGATTTTCTACAACGACAAAGTTGTTGCCATTGTATTGCTGCTCCTGGTATTTGGTTCCAATTACCTCAATTACTCCTCTGTCGATTGTGGCATGTCGCATAGCTGGCTGTTCACAGTTTATGTATTCTTGCTGCTTAACACCATTTATTTCTACCGGTCATTCGAAGTTAAATATGCCATACGAATAGGACTCCTTGCAGGCCTTGCCACACTTACCCGCCCTACCGATATTATTTCGTGCCTCATCCCTCTGCTATGGGGTATGGATAACCTGCTTCCGGCAACCATAAAAAAGCAATGCCTGATTCTGGTCAGAAACTATAAAGCCCTGTTGCTGGCTGTTGTCTGCGCATTATGTGTTTTGTCTATTCAGCTCATTTATTGGAAGTATGTATCAGGCCACTGGCTGGTTTATAGCTACCAGGGGCAGAAACTGTATTTCCGGTCCCCAAATTTTATGGATTATACCTTCAGCTACCGCAGTGGCTGGCTGGTTTATTCACCTTTGCTGATCCTGGCATTTATTGGCACAATACCTTTCTTGTGGAAAGGTCAGAATAAAGTAGCCATCATAACCTTCTTCCTCCTCAACTACTATATTGTTTGCGCCTGGAATATCTGGTGGTATGGCGGCCGGGCTATGATTCAAAGCTATCCGGTTTTGTTTTTCTGTATAGCAGCCCTGGTAAATGCAGTCCTCAACCGTAAAGCGCTTACTTGGCTTTGTGTCCTTCCTGCCTTGTTTTTCATCTACTACAATACCTGGATTACGTACATTTATCATAAAGGCGATCTCTTCGATAACGACTGCATGTCAGAAGCCTATTTCTGGCGTATCGCCGGAAAATGGAGCGCTCCCGCCGGCATAGCTGTTTTGAAAGATAATCCCGATCTGTTTGAAGGGCTGCCGAAGAATATTAAAACGATTTACCACAATGATTTTGATACTTCCACCGGTCCCTTTTACGATACATTACCTGGTATTAACGGCAAGGTACTGGCGCTGAACAAAAACAACCAGGTTAGCCCATACTACAAATTTGCCTTTACTGGTAATCAGGCCAGCTGGCTAAGGGCTCAGGCCAATTTTCATTGTGATGAAAAGGAGTATGAAGGCTGGAAAATGGCCCAGTTCATAGTGAGGCTGATTAAGAAGGACAGCGTTATTAAAGAGCGGATGATTCGCGTTTATCGTTTACTGGATAATAATCAAACCCGGAATATTTCTGTCGATATGAAATTGCCGGAGGCCGGTTTTGATTCTGTAAATGTATTTTTCTGGAATGGTGGGAGCGAAAAGCCTTTGTGGATTTATAACCTGGAGGTGAAGGCTTTTACGGAATAATGCTGATTGTTGGCTGGTTACCCATTTTGTTATTACCGGAATTAATTTGAAATTCTCATCAGGATTGTTTTTCCGGATAAAAATAATCATACGCCTGCTCAATAAATCCGTTCCCCAGTTCATGCAGGTTGTGGGAGGTATACATGATCACTATGCAATCAGTACTCTTAATTTTGCCTATCCAGTCATAATTATTAATCGGTATCCACCCATCAGGGTTATCCCTGTTGCTCTGGTTGATAACCTGGTGAAAATAAAACCAGAATTCCCAGTTGGTATTGCTGAACTGCATATAATTATCATGGATCCAGTTGATGCAGAAACTGTCGCCTATATAAATAACCTTTGGCTTTGCCTTGGTCGAATCTTCTTTAAATACTAAATCCGGATAAGTGAAAGTATCTGTATAAATCGGGAAAATAAGGTTGAGCGCTTTAAATACATCTTCGTCTGTATCCTCCGATCTGGAACTATGTCTCAGGTTAGTCCAGCTCATATGCTCCATCTTTGTATGCCGCAACTGCTCCATATATCGGGTAAGGCTGTCGGCGGCTAGTATCGCTCCGTATACGCTCCAGTGTATTCCCTCTCTGGGGTATAATACATCCTTGCTTGTCTGCTTCATTTTCAGAAACCAGGCATTAAAATCTATTTGGTTAAGATGTAAGGAGTCTGCCAGTTGCAAAAATGTCTGGTAATTGGTTGGCCCCGCCTTCGTGCATTTAAGGTCATCCGGAAAATCATCCGGATAATAATACGCCTTACAAGGCGAATAAGCCAGCACCAGTGTTTTGCCCATTCTTGCCAGGGTATCCTGTATGGCTTTTAGTTTCAGTATCTGGTGAAGGGCGCTGTCTTTCCCGATAAAGTCCCGGCTATAGTAGGCATTAATATAATCGGGCTGGTACAGGCAATTGTTCTTCCCAAGTACTACAGAATTGCAATGCAGCTTTTTAAATAGCCAGTAATCCACCTGGTTATTCGATCTTACCAGGTCTCTTCTGAACCCTCCCTGGTCATTTACATAGGCGGCTTTTCCTTGCTGGTAACTTCCATCCCACCATTTTGCCCAGCTAAAATTAACATCAGGCGAATTGGTATAATCTCCATACAATCCTGCACTATCTACAATATTGGTACATAGCTGCAGAAACGGCAACAGCATTACTGAAAAACACATCAGGAACAGTATTTTTTTCGTCTTTTGTTCCATTATCAGGCCTCCGCAATATTAAACGCACTGCTGTGCAATCGGTTAATTTTTATTATTTCAGATTTACGAATGTTTGGGCAAGATCAGAAAAAACAGGTTAAAAACCTATTTCCGGTTTTTTTATATAGTGAATCTTTTCCGGCAGGTTTTCCCGTTATTTCTTCCTGATCTCATTTTTCAATCTGGTACACCTTAATATTTCTTAAAAAGAAAGTGCATTTACTGGCTATTTTGCGGGTAGCAATCATCTTCACCTGGGCATTCCCGCCTGCATCAGTATTATAAGGTACTTTCAGAGTCTGACGCGTTGCCCCGGCTAAAACAAATGGTTGTCCCAATGGCATATAATCTCCGTCGTCTTTAAGAAGACAGAAAAAGAAAAAATTACTGTCTGTAAGGCAGGTTGTTTCAATATCAAACTCAGCGCGCATTGGCTGTATTCCAACAGCAGCTGATGATAAACGCACATGCTGATCTGTTTCATCTCCATTGTCGTAATAGGAGAAACTGACATAGCCATCCGGGTTAAAACCATCAGCCGGGTAATAGCTGTTTATCCTTCCGTCCAGAAGTGCCAGTTCCTTGTTGCTTTTAAAAAATCCGTTTTTAGCATTGAGTGTAAATAAAAGGCGCTCTTTACCGGGATTCTGCGCTATCAGATTCGGATGGACTATCAGGATCGTTATGATCAGAATGGAAATCCTTTTTATCATCTGGAAAATTCTTTTTGCAAATTTATATCAGTTTACAGTAATTTACTGAGGCCTTATTTATCTTTTACAAACATTGCAGTCTTTACCTTGTCTGCTTTTTTAAGGTTAATGAAATAACGGCCTGTTGGCAATATACTGATATCAACATCCGTTTTTACTTCATTCAGTGCCTGCTGAATCAACACCTTGCCCGACATATTTGTAATGGTAAATGAAGTAAAGGCATTGCTGTCTGTTGTAACGACCAGTTCATTCTTTTCAGGGTCTGCAATTACAGTGTATGCATCCTTCACAGGTATTTCCTGCGGTTCTGTAAATGCTGCCTTCCGGATTTCCACAATTTCCTCCATCCGCATTACCCTTTGCGGTATATACTGAGGTTCCATCAGGGGTAATTGCTGAAGTTCCGTCTCCGGTATTTTCTGAAGTTCCATTTGAATTTCACTATGCGGTATTTTTTGAAGTTTCATATGAGGTGCTTTCCGGGGTTCCTGTAGAGGCAGTTTCTGAATTGCTATCTGCGGAACCTTCAGAAGTCCATCCTTTAGCCGGTTGCTGGCGGCTGCCACTTTACGCACCACATGGTTGCCGGCATCTGCAATATATACATTGCCGGCATCATCCGCTGCTACATCAATTGGTTGGTTCAGTTGTGCGTCTGTTGCCGGTCCGTTATCTCCTTTGTAGCCCCTGTGGCTGTTGCCTGCAAACGTGCTGATCATTCCATTTACATCTATCCGTCTGATAACATTATCTGCTGCATCAGTTATATAAACGTTCCCGTCCTTATCAGCCGCAATGCCTTGCAGATTGTTAATCTGCGCATCAGTTGCTGGTCCGCCATCTCCGCTATATCCTGGTTTCCCGTTTCCTGCTATGGTGGTTATTATACCTTCTGAGTTTACTTTGCGCACTACATTATTACCGGCATCGGCAATCAACAGATTGCCTTCGTTGTCTTCGGCCACACTCCATGGTTTGTTCAGTTCCGCCTCTCTTGCCGGTCCTCCGTCTCCCGAATATCCGGCTTTACCATTACCGGCCACAGTTGAAATTTTTCCGGTAAGAGCAATGCAGTGCACAGTATTATTATGCTCATCTGCAAAATATTTCCTGAGGCTGCTGCTGCTGTCCGAAAGGGAATACCGGGTAACTGCAGATTTATTGTCTGTATTCTGTAGATGAGGAAATCCGGCAACAGTATGTATGAGGCCGGCAGTAGTCACCTTACGTATTACACTGTTCTCAAAATCCCCCAGGTAAATATTTCCGTTGTCAATTATTATACTTCTGGGCTTCCAGAGTACTGCATTACTTGCAGGTCCCTCATCTCCTTCATATCCTTTGGCAGGATGAATCCTTTCTTCCTGGTAACTACCAATAATCGTATGGATGATGCCATCTTCAGTTATTTTCCGGACAATATTATAACCGGCATCAACCACGTAATTGCAGCCATATTTATCGGTTGTAATGCTCGATGGATGGTTCATCCCTGCTTTTGCAGCAGGGCCTCCATCTCCGCTGAATTCAACTCTACCGGTTCCGGCAATAGTGGTTATTATTTGTCCACTAACCTTAGTACAAGTGCACAATACCAGCAAAAGCATGCGGATCAGAGCCATAATAAACAAAGGTAGTTATTTGTATAGATGGGTTGACCCCGGCCTCATAAAGGTGATTTCCGGAACTTCGCTGGTATTCATAGTTTTTATTTTAGCAATATCATCCACAACAAACCACTATTGCTCAATTAATCGGCCATATATTGCCGCGCTTTCCAGGCTATACAATACAAAAAAACTGCCTGAACCAATATGAATTAGTTCAGGCAGTCAGGGAAAAAACGAATCATTAATCTCATTAACTCAATCCCTCTATCTGGCCGTTCACCAGTTTAATATGCATTGCCTGCGGATCTTTTGGCAGGCCCGGCATGCGCATTATTTCACCTGCTACCGCTACAATAAATCCGGCACCGGCATTGATCACCAGGTCGCGGATATTGATTGTAAAACCTGTTGGCGCGCAGATTTTCTTTTCATCATCAGTGAAGGAATATTGTGTTTTTGCAATGCAAACAGGCAACTGTCCCCATCCGTTAGTCTCAAACTGCTTTAATTTGGTAACAGCCGGACCTGAAAATACTACCTTATCAGCACGGTAAATTTTAGTGGCTATTTTTTCAATTTTGGTTTTTATGCTGTCTTCTGAATCGTAAGTGAAATTTAGCTCTTTCGACGGGTTATGCTCTATCATCTCTACCACCTTGCGGGCCAGGTCGGCGGCGCCTTCTCCACCCTTGGTAAATCCGTTGTTGATAGCAAAAACCACACCTTCTTTTTCACAGAAATCTACCAGGTAGCTGATCTCTTCGTCAGTATCATGTTTGAATTTATTGAAAGATACAACCACACTCTGCCCGAAGTTCTTCATATTCTGTATGTGCCTCTGCAGATTGGGCAATCCGGCTATCAGTGCCTCCATATTTGGTTTGCTGATTTCGGCTGCGGGCACTCCTCCATGCAGTTTAAGTGCTGCTGATGTTGCTACGATTATAGTTGCCTTTGGCCTTAAGCCCGATATGCGGCACTTGATATCCAGGAATTTTTCTGCACCAAGGTCACTGCCGAACCCTGATTCCGTAACCACATATTCTGTGCAGCTCATCGCCATCTTAGTTGCCAGTACTGTATTGCAGCCATGCGCTATATTGGCAAATGGTCCGCCATGCACAAATGCAGTGGTCTGCTCAGTTGTCTGAACAAGATTTGGCAGCAGTGCGTCTTTCAGCAATACAGTAATAGACTCCGCAATGTTCAGGTCTTTTACCGTAAAAGGTGTTTTATCTGTTTTGTATCCCAATACTATTCTTTCTATTCTGGCCTGCAGATCATCCAGGTCGGTTGCCAGGCAGAAAAGAGCCATGATTTCCGATGCCGGTGTAATATCAAAACCTGCTTCTGTAGGTATGCCATTAGCGCTTCCGCCAAGGCCCGTTACAATATTCCGGAGCGAACGGTCATTCACATCAGCTACCCTGCGCCATACTATCCGTTCCAGCGCTTTATCTGTATTCCTGTTCTGGTACTGATAATTGTCCAGCAGGGCTGCAATCATATTATTAGCGCAGGTTATGGCATGAAAATCACCTGTGAAGTGCAGGTTAATATCCTCCATAGGCAATACCTGCGAATATCCGCCTCCTGCTGCGCCGCCTTTCATTCCGAAGCAGGGCCCGAGACTGGGCTCACGCAATGCTACTGCTGCTTTCTTCCCTATATAATTCAATCCTAAAGAGAGCGCTACACTCGTTACTGTTTTGCCCACACCCGCTTTGTTGGGCGTGATGGCAGTTACCAGTATCAGGTTGCTGGTTTTGATTTTAGCTTCGTTCAGATAAGTAAGCGGCACTTTGGCTTTATACTTGCCATACGGTATAATATCATCTGGGTCTATACCCACGTTTTTTGCAATTTCTGATATAGGCTTCAGTTTTGCCGATCTTGATATTTCGATGTCCGACGGAAATGGAACTGATGTGATATTCGACATAATTTCTTTTAAGAATGTTTAGACTGATTGTTGAATGGCCTCAAATTTAGTAAAAGGATTTTATTGTTGCATTAATATTCATGCATACAAAAATTATTGTTTGTAGCCGGTTTGTATCTGAATTGTTATCATTTCTATACCCGAAGGTTATCAATCTGCAACTAAGTTGTTTACTTATTTTAATTTTCCCTGTTTTAGACTATATTTACGTTCGATTACCAAAGTGGCATTATGCATCAGGCAAAAATTGGTATAGTTGAGGACGAGCTGGTTGTAGCGAACTATATTAAATCTATATTAGAAAAATTACACTATATAGTGCCCGAGCCTTGTAGAACTTACGAGGATGCTATTGATATGCTTGAAAACGAAAAACCAGATCTGGTAATACTCGATATTCAGCTGGATGGTGATTTGGATGGAGTAATGGTTGCGGAGTACATTAGGAAAAACATTGACATTCCTTTTGTCTTCCATACTTCCAACAGTGATGATGCTACCCTTGAGCGCGTAAAAAAAGTCAGGCCAAATGCATTTTTGACAAAACCTTTCCAGAAAAAAGACCTTGTTATTTCTGTAGAACTGGCCCTAAGCAATTTCAGCAAACAACCTATCCCAAAATCAGATAGCGATACTGATAATTACCTGATTAAAGATTCGTTTTTTATAAAAGATACTCAGTATTTTCATAAAATAAAGTTCGATGAGGTGCTCTACCTCGAAAGTGATGGTGCATATGTGACCCTTTTTACCGAGAAAAAGAAGTACCTGGTTCGCGGCAGTATTTCCCAATATCTGGAGAAAATGAACTCAAAAAAGTTTTTTCGCGTTCACAGAAGCTATGCGGTAAATCTGGATAAAGTAGATATCATCAATACGTCTTTTTTAACAATCAAAGACGAAAAAATTCCGATCTCCAAAAATTTCAGAGACGATCTTTTGACCATGATGAATATTGTTTAACGCGTATCTTTAAATCGGTAGTTCAGGTTATGTTCAGGATTGGCGTGAAAAATAGGTTGTTATTTTATTCTGCTGTCATTCTGTTTGTAATAACGAGAATTCCCTGGTTACATTATGCTTTTTATTGGGATGAATCGTGGGTTTATGCTCCGGCGGTTTATCTTATGTACGATCACGGCCCAAGCCTTCTGCCCGATGCAATACCGGTTTTGTTTTCACGTGGGCATCCCCTTTTATTTCCGGCATTATGCGCCGGTTGGATGAAAATCTTCGGGAGGTCAAATTATGCCATGCATTCTTTTGCTTTGTTCATTTCTGTTGCTATCGCTATTGTGCTTTATGAGGTATTGCTTAAGCTTTTCAATAATAAAACTGCCTTAATCAGTGCTGCCCTGCTTCTGCTCAATACTTATTTTATAGTTGAGTCTACTGTTGTAGTAACTGATTTTATGATTGCACTGTTTGCCTTCATAAGCCTTTACTGCTATATCAGGGAAAAGTACATTCTGACCGCTCTGGCCCTGACATTGCTGATATTTACCAAAGAAAGCGGCCTGGTGGCTGTAGTGGTAATAATGGCCGACCTTTTTGTTCTGGCACTTACAAAAAAGATAACAATAAAAAATGCCCTGCTAAAATCAACAGTAGTATTTGTCCCGGTTTTTATACTGCTGCTTTTTTTTATTCTTCAAAAAAAAGAACTGGGATGGTATATGTATCCCGGCCATACTTCAGCCATAATTCTCAATATCGGCAATACCTTCTATAATGTGCAGCGGGGTATGGTCAGTATGCTGCAAGAGAATTACATATATTATTATTTTATTCCATTGCTTCTTTTGTCATGTTTCGCAGCATGGACAAACAAGCGCGTTAAATATCTTTGGCCCGTTCTTGCAGCGCTGATTATTTACCTGAACATTGCTGTATTCTCGTTTAAAGATGCAGTTTTTTATTTTTCAGCATTTGGTCTGCTTGCGTTGGTGGGGTATTTATACTTTATCCCATGGAAAATTTTTAATGTTGTACAGGAAAGATTTATGCGGATCATGGTTTTATTTTGTCTCACCTATTTATATTTCTGTTGCATTAATTTTTATGAAGGCCGATATTTATTTCCATGTTTCCTGATTATCGTATTCATACTAATCCCGGTTTTATACAACTACCTGATTCCCGAAACTAATAATATCCTGTATGCTTCAGTCCTGATAATTTTAATAATTACGGGAGTTTTAATAAACAGGTATCCTGATAGAGGTGGGATAATTGCTAGTCTAGACATGGTGGATATTCAGCAGGATGTAGTGAATTATATGGAGAAAAATAATTTTTATGATGCCAACATATCTTGTAGTGCATTTTTAGAGCAGGTTCATCTCAAAGATCCCAATACAGGCTTCTTAAAGTCACAGCGATCTTTCAGTAATGTAAAAGATAAACTTGATTCAGTTACTAAACTCGTTATATTTGACGGTATAGAGTACGACACCAGCTATCCGCGGTTTAGGTTAAATCCCGGTTTTAAGCTCATTCATCGATACGAAAATGGTTTTGCCTGGGCGGAAATATATATCCGAAGATAATATAAAAATAACGCATAATGCTCAAGGCGAATAAATAATGCCAGCATTTGGCATATGACTTGCTATTATATTCAGAAATTAGAAATTATATATAATGATAATTTTAAATTTAAAGTTCCCGGTTTGGAGTAAACTTTAAATAAGATAAGCAGCTAAATTTATTACCTCAAATTTCAATTATTTTTAACTTTGTTGGAATTAATCGGATTTTTTCGGCATCATTTCATGTCTTATCCGGCAATTGTTTTTTAACTCAAAACAAAATTTATATGGCCTCTCTACGCAAGTATCCGTTTTCATTTATTTTTCTGGGTTTATTTTTATTGGTGTTCATAAGTACCTGGATGTATACCCGCTATGACATAAAACAAACCTCAATTTTCAATAACCGTATCGATTCTGCAAGTCTTACGGCTTTCCAGTTCAAAGATTGTGTCAATGAGGATTCTACCGGTTGCACTGGTAGGTTGCTCAAAAGCATGATGATTATGAAACAGCGCAAAAACGATGCGCTTGATGATGCTACCTGGTATTATGAAAATACTTTTATTTATGCACACCTGCTTGGGATCCTCTCTATTTATGGAAGTATGCTGATTCTATTGGTCGTAACCCAGGGTTTGCAAAAAGCGGATAATGATCTGAGAATTGCCATAGCCGCTGTTTTCATGGTCTGCTCCACCTGTTATTTTCTGCCTAAATTCATGAATAACGACATCAACTACAAATCAAACATGAATATATTCTATGCTATGGGCAAACAACTGAATTACAGCACCAAAAACCTTTCCTATCATTGTTGTTGCTATTCAGGCAGTAACCCCGATTCGTTAATGATCCATACAGCCGATAGCAATTTCTCAGTAATTGGTAATAATCTCACCCAGTTTTATGATATGGACTTTGATATTGCCACTAAATATTTCGAAGAATTTAAAGCAAACCAGAAAGGATCAAAACCAGCCCAATAAACTATTTGTCGGAAGGCATAATTTCACATAAATAAAAAAAGCAGGCTAGTTACGAGTCTGCTTTTTGGTAGGAAAAAAGGAATTACCCTTAGAAGCTTTATGGATGGGAAAAATTAATTCTACTCATTGTTTTTCTTTCTTTATTTCTAATACAAAAGTAATGCCACCAGCATACTGGGCGAATGATAGAAAACATACCACTATATGATTTAGGTCAATTTTCAGCCTTTGCCTTATAATAAATAATGAAAATGGTTATTCTTATTGGAAACAATTGAACATATAGCCAAAGTATATAATGGCAGCGCCATAACCTTATCTAACCTTACATTTTGAAGAAAAAAGTTGGGAAAAGATTTCCCCTCTTTAAGAGATCAGAAAATATTTTTAGTACACATTTATCACATTTATTCCTTTCCGTCCCGACTTATATAGCACGATGGGATTTCGGTATTGCTGTTATAAATGTGGTATGGGTTAGTATTCTTTCTCGTCTTATTTTATTATTGATTGCAACTGGTATACAGGCTGTATCTTTTATTAAAGAATAATTAATAATCCCGATAATAAAACTATAGCACGACTTGTTTTTATGATCAGTTTATATTGTAAATGAGCATTGTTGTAAAAAAATAACCGGCTTAATCATAAATACAGCATTCCGGCGTTATTGTTCCGGAATTCATCCTGATACTATAAATAATAGCCTTCAGACTTTCTACTTCAGACTTTAGACTTTTAATTACCTTCGCAATCCTTATATGCGTGCATGAAGTTATCTGTAATTATTGTTAATTATAATGTCAAGTACTTTCTTGAAGTCTGCCTTAATTCCCTTTTCAGGGCTTTGAGCGGATTCAACTCAGAAGTAATTGTTGTTGACAATAATTCAGCCGATGAAAGCTGCAATTTTATCCGCGACAGGTACCCAGGTGTTATACTCATAGAAAACAAAGACAACAAAGGTTTTTCTAAAGCCAATAATCAGGGTGTAGCTATTGCCCGTGGCGAATATATCCTCTTTCTGAATCCCGATACGGTGATGCCCGAAGATTTCTTCGTCAAAACCCTGGCTTATATGGATGCCCACCCCGAAGCCGGCGCTCTCGGCCCCCGGCTTATAGATGGAAAGGGTAGGTTTGCCCCCGATTCCAAAAAATCGTTCCCCTCCCTCTCTGTGGCTTTATACAAAACCATCGGTATTAATAAGTTATTTCCCCGCTCACCCTATTTCAATAAGTATTATTCCGTTCATATCGGTGAGCGCGAAACAGCTCCAGTCGATGTGCTCTCCGGTTGCTGTATGCTCGTGCGACGTTCATCTATGGATAAGGCGGGTGGTCCTTTCGATGAAGACTATTTTATGTATTGCGAAGATGTAGACCTCTCTTACCGTATTGAAAAAGCTGGTTTTAAAAACATCTACTTCCCCGATGCCGATCTGATTCACTACAAAGGTGAGAGCACCCGCAAAATGACGCTGTCATATGTGCGCATATTCAATGAGGCGTTGGTTACTTTTGTCAGGAAACATTATTCGGCCAAGCAAGCCCGGCTTTTTGTTTTATTCATCAATATCGGCATTATCCTCAGGGCGGTCCTCGGTACTCTTAAGCGCGCTCTTAAGGTGCTGCATATGCCCCTTTTCGATGCCTTGATCCTGTTGCTCACCCTTTGGGGTATCAAAAACTTCTGGGTGCAGGAAGTCAAAAACATTATGCCCATACCCCCTGCTTCAGTATATGCAACCTTCCCGGCTTATATTGGCTTGTGGTTGTTGTCGCTTTACTTAAATGGTTCCTACGATCAGCCATACCGGGCGCTCAAAGTTACAAGAGGTATGCTCATAGGCACTGTCGCAATACTGGCCTATTATGGCCTGCTCCCGCCCGAATACCGCTACTCCCGCGCCATCATTATCTTCACCGGTTTCGGTGGCACGGTGGTTTTACTGGGCCTCCACGAAATACTTTACCGTATGGGTATCCTCAAATTCATCCCATACGACAAGCTGCCCCGCAATGCGGTAATTGTGGCCGGCGAAACTGCTTACCGCGATACAGCTGCAATGCTCCGGCAGGTCAATTACGCCCCCGAACTTTCCGGAAGGGTCAGCCCGGGCCCGGTTACAGGCGACGCTTTGGCAGCTTTACCCGAAATGAAACAACTGCTTTTTACAACCGGCGTAAATGAAGTCATTTTCTGTATCAACGGGCTCACCTATAAAGACATGTTTCAGCAGATGCAGATCTGTGGTGCCCAATATGAATACAAGATTCACCTGCCGGGCAGCCAGAGTTTTGTGGGCAGTAATTCCAGCAGCACCTCCGGCGACCTTTACACCATCGACCGAAGCTACAACCTGTCCGATTTTGCCCAGGTGCGCAACAAGCGCATGCTCGATATAGCTACTTCACTTATCTTAATTGGTTTGTTGCCACTATTGATTTTCCTTGTTAAAAAACCACTGCTATTCATTGCCAATTGTTTTAAAGTTCTTTTTGGAAACCGCACATGGGTAGGATATGCATCTGGTGTTACGGTAGGTAAATTGCCTCAGCTTCGTATGGGTATTATAGAGCCGTTCAATGTGCTTAAAGGTTACGAACCCTCTTCTGTTGTTAAGAATCAGATCAATATTACCTATGCCCACACCTATACACCCGTTACCGACCTAAATCTGATTCTTAAGAACTTCCGCTATCTCGGCGGGTATAAAGATCAATAGATCATTTAAGTGCGTAATTATTTCCCGCAAAACCTTAATCTGCCTCAACTGTATATCGTTCATTACAGTATTTTTTTCATTAAAAAAATGAGACAAATCAGGTAAATGTTCGCTATAAGCGTATTACTTTTGTATAAAATCTAAAGTTTATGGCGAACTACAGCACAGCAGATACACTCGAAAAGGTTAGTGTATCTCACATGAATAATGCACACAGCGATTGGTTACGCGCTTTGCATTTTTACAAAGACGAGCTGAAAGTACTGAGCAGCCGTCTCACCGAAATTGCTACAAAAAATACCGGAAAGGAAGTAATGGTAGAAGTTGAGCATTTCGAAAACCAGTTCCGTATACAGCTCGAAAACATTCATAATCTTGCTCACGAGATCAAAGCCAATGTCGCCCTTGTGGCCCTGGAAGCTAAAGCCAACAGTGCCGGCTATATTGATGGTGTTTTATTTACCCGCCACAACGAATTGTCCACTAAGTTTTTTTACGAAGAAAAAATCATTAACGAACTGAGGCATTCCTTCAATCAGTTCGCAGCTGAATGGATGTAATCAGTTTTTTGTTATTAAACTGATACTAGGTTAATGGCCCGGATCCAATGCTCTGGGCCCTTTAAAAACTTATAATCTTTGCAATTTAGGATATAAAGATGAGTTGACAGTTGGCAATGCATTGGGCAATTTACTAGGCTCAATTGTCAACTGTCAATTGCTACCGGTAAATTGCGCACAGCCTACTTAAAATCAGTTCTCCGGTGCTCCTGCTGCTACCCATTTTGTAACCTGGGCCACCTGGCAATCCGATAGCTGAATCCCTCCCAACGGCATTGCATTATATCCCGGTGAATGCGAAATATCACCTATCAGTCTCCCGGTTAATGCAGCATTCTTTATACTGGTATAATCCGTAAGGCTGCCGCCAGCAGCGCTTGCCGAATTATGACAACCAAGGCAGTTAAGCTGTATCATGGGCAGTATTGCCCCGCTGTAGGTATAATTGGTGCTGTCGCAGGTATTCGCGCAGTCGCCGCTGTCTACAGCCCCGGCTGTTATCCAGGCGCGTATCAGGTCCAGTTCTGCTACCGTAAGGCCCGGTGCATTTGCGGGCATATGCGATACGCTGAATGTATTCATGTCTACCGATTCCCATATTTTACTGGCTGCCGGGTTGCCGGGCACTATGCCTTTCCGCACTATATCCTTGTAGTTGTCCAGGGTATATCCACTGGCTCCGTCCCCCTGATTGTGACATCCGCTTTTGGCACAGTTGGAGATGAAAACGGGCAGTATATCCCGCTCAAAACAGATTCCTGCGCTATACGTCCGTTCAGATACCGGCAGTACATAGGGTGCATGTACACACGAATTCAATGATATCGTTCCTGCTCCAAAAAAGAGGCCAATCCCCGTTATTATACTCCACTGTTTGTTAAATTTCATAACGATCTATTACGTGTATGCACATCAATTATTGTACCAGCAGGGCTTATTAATTGTCTTTTATCAATCTTTTAACTGAAAATCAGCCAATTGGTCAGACTTGCCATATAAAAACAAATATTTATTGTTTTACCCAAGCCTCTGCCCTGTTCTAACGTCTTTATTACAGAAGGCCATTTTTTTGCAACTAAATACTTTAATTTTGAATAACACGTTTATGATTGTTCAGACCCTTGTTCAAGATAACCTTATAAATTAGTTCTTATGCCCCTCTTTTTCAAAAACATGTTCCGCACCTTGGCAATAGGCCTTTTTTGCCTCGCTGCCACACCTTCCTTTGCGTCCCATCTCGTTGGCGATGAGTTTACATACAAATACATCGGCGATGAAATAATTTCCGGCGTTGTAAAGCATCATTACCAGGTAACCCTCAATATTTACGAAGATTGCATGGCGGGTACTCCCGTGGCTATAGAGGAGGACGACCCGGCTTATTTTGCAATATATAATTCCTCCGGAACGCTCTTGGGTGTCGATAGTGTCCATTTTGCTTCCTCGGTGAGTATACCGGGTTTGGCTCTTGGCTCCTGTGGCGGCTATGGTACTGCACCGGTATGCCTGCTCCGCAAAAACTTTATTAAAGATTATTACCTTGAATCAGGTACTTCACCATATACTGTAGTTTACCAGCGCTGCTGCAAGAATGCTTCAATTACTAATGTTACAGACCCCGCCAATGCAGGCTCTACCTATTTTTGCACTATTCCTCCCACTTCTCTTGTTGCCAGCAACAATTGTGCTGTTTTCAATTCCTATCCTCCAGTACAGGTCGAGCTCAATGAGCCTTTCACCTATGATCATTCTGCTACCGATGCAGATGGAGACTCATTAAGCTACGAACTATGCAACACCTATAGTGGTGTCGATCCCACTAATGTTAAACCCATCCCCCCGGCGCCGCCACCATTTGCGGCTACTGATTATACTTCCCCCCTTACTTACAGCAACCCTATGTTTTGTTCGGTAGCTCTCGCTGTTGATCCCGTAACGGGTATACTTTCAGGTACACCCAATGTCGTAGGCCGTTATCTGGTTGCAGTTTGCTGTAAAGAATGGCGTGCAGGTGTGCTTATCAATACCTCCCAACGCGAATTCGAAATGGTTGTTGCTGCTTCCGGACCAGCCTACCATCCAATTGGCGGACCCGACACTACTGTTTATGTAGGTGATTCTGTTCATTTCTATGCTTCTAATGGCGTTTCCTTTTCCTGGATTCCCGGCACCTATCTCACAAGTTCCACCATTCCCAACCCTGTAGGTTCTTTCCCTGTAGCCGGTACTTTCACATATGTGCTCACCGGCATCAGCGACTCCGGCTGTTCCGGAAACGATACCATTACCGTTAATGTTCTCACACATTCCGAATGCAGGATGCCCAATGCTTTTTCGCCAAATGGCGACGGGCTCAATGATCTGTTCACCCCTATCTCAATACTCAATGCCACACCCATAAGCCTTAAAGTATACAACCGGTCAGGCCGGATGCTGTATAGCGGCAATGTGTCCTCCTCAATAGGCTGGGACGGTACCTTCCATGGCGCTCAGCAGCCTGCCGACACTTATCTCTATATACTCACTTACCAGGATAATGAAGGCATAACCCGCACCGGAAAAGGCAATGTAACACTGATCAGGTAACTTATGGAATCTTTACTCATGGAAATGGAAAGAAGGTATTGCCGGAAACTTGGAGTGTTGCAGTGTGAAATAGGAGATGCATTTGGCTTTATAAAAATAGAAACCTCATCTGCGAGTGCTGACTGCAGGCAAATCAACCCATTGTTGGGTAATGTTATTTACTAACCGCAATTGTTTCGCACTTTTTTTAAATTGGGAATAAGCATAAAATACTAATTCTGAATTATTTATCACTGTAGAAAAGATATTCGGCCGTATAAGGTATTTCCAGTTTTTGTCCATTCTTCTGTCTGGTTGCTGTCCCAATGGCCTTGCCGCCGGTGGTTCGGATCCTTTAGATAAATTGCACTTGTTTAAATGTGCCACTTCCTCTGCTCCTGATTGCTTTCAGAAGTAGCCACGGAATGGCAGAAGTGTGGGGCGCGCTTACCTGCTGAACTTTTACACTGCTGATTTTGGATCCATCATTAAGTTCCCAGGCCGGATTATTACTTTCATCAAAATAATGCTTACCTGCAAGATTATGGTAGCCCTTATCGGTATATAAACTGGCGCGTGGTTCTTTAAATGTCCAGTTATAACGGGACGTGTCTTTAGGGTCCCGCTTACAAACATAAACCTGAACGCCTTTGGCATAAGTGTGCTGAATGAGCCTCCTACCTGCGGGAACATTTATAGCAATGGGAATATCCTTTTCCTGACCAGAAACCAGCAGTGTATTAAAGATTAAGAAGAAAGAAAACAAGATTCGAATGTTTATGAGAATTGATAGTTTCAAAATTAGGATAAAACCGTTATGTTTTTTTGGTAAACCATTTTATTACATTTGTCCCAAATAGAACCATAAAATGAAGATAATTTTACTATTGCTGCTGATAATCAGCGGATATTTTGCCTTTGGTAAAAATCCTGAAGTAACTCCGGATGCTGGCTTGAATCCGCTTACCAGTTTTGCCCCCCGGTCTTCGGGCATCAACGAAAGTGGCGTTCATTTCTTTTATAATATTGACCTTGGCTATTCTGCAATGACGGCTACCGGGCCTTATGCGTTTAAACAGGGCGCCTTTTTGTATGGTGGCGATGTGGGTATCAGGATCAATGTGCATGCGAAGAACAGCGAATCGGCAAACCATATTTCTATTGCTGTAGGTGGTTACCAGGCCAACCTGTCCAATTTTCATTCCAGCACAATAAGGTCGCTCCTCACCTATACTCACTTTTGGTATGCGGGAGGAAGCGATGTTGCGGGCCTTTTTTGGCAGGCTGGGATAGTGCCGACCTATCTGTACACGGTAACCGATAAAAACAGCAACGATTTTTCCAATCATGTAAACAGGATTTTTATTGACCCTATGGTATCTTTTGGTTTCCATACATTATTCAGATTGGTGAGCAGGCGCACAGGGAACGACAGAGGCGGAGGTCGTGTTTTTGTGGGGCCTTTTCTGATGTACGGAATCGGTAATTTATCGAAAGACGCAGGTGAGACAATTAATCCGGGCTACAAAATCGGCGTTCGGTGGACCTATGTTTTTTAGTTATACACTGCTGAGGTTAGCGATTTTTCCTTCACCTCAAATTTTGCCCGAAGTTTATTAAACGGCTTTTCAATAAAATAATAGGAAAAGAGGGCAGCAATTAACAGGAATGCTAAACTTTGCGGCAAACGGGTGAGCCATAAGCCATTATTGCTGATGAAGAACTGCTGCCAGAGATAGAGGCTATAAGAAAGCAGGCCGATAAAATTGACCACCCTCAGGTTCAGTACCTTGTACCACAGGTGTTTCGGGCCGAATACTGAATAAAGTATAATGATTGCCATAAATGCAATGCCAATTGTGCCATGTGTGCCTCCCAGAGGTATGAATACTGCGCCTGCATGATGCCTGTCGGCCCACGAAATAACGTAAGGGAAAGCCAGAAAACCTGCGATGGAAAAATAGAATAACAAAGTGAAATACGGTCGTAACAGCCCTACAAGCTGGTCTTTATACATGGCCAGTAAACATCCCGCAGCCAGTGTATCAGCACGTACTAAAAAACTCATCTCTGTTACCCAGCGGGAAGGATTTAAATGAAAATACACCCTCATACACGGCACCAGTATTACAATGGCAAATGCACACACCTTCCTGATCTGATTGCCGGTAAGAAACAGCAGCGGCCAGCATAGATAAAACTGCTCCTCTATACTCAGCGACCAGGCATGGGCGGTATACCAGTCCCGGTCCCAGTTGAGGTATTTGGTATAGGTGATTGCCGTAAACCACGCATTTGGGCTGATATGAAAAATGTGCTCATGCTGCAGTAGCGCATATACAAACAGCATAAAATAATAGGCAGGGAAAATGCGTAGGGTGCGCCTGATATAGAATTTCTTTAATGAAATAGTATGGGTTGCAGCCTCCTCCTGCAGCATCAGCGAGGTAATGAGAAAACCGGATATCACAAAAAATACACTTACACCAATGTGGCCATCGGATAAAAAAAACAAAAACGGGTCGAGCCAGGGTTTTCCCCAGAGATCATTGAGTATCCAGTTTTTTATATTCAGGTGGGATACAAGCGGAAATATAATGCTTATAGCCCTTAACCCATTCAGACTCGGATACTGTGTTTTAGTCATAAGTGAAAAATTGAACCACCCAAAAACAAATAAACGGATTTTAGGCGAAATTAATATTGGTACAGCCATCTGATTCACTTAAAAGGATATTTTATATGTAATTTTTTTCGGATAATGTGCCACCTGATGGTATAAAGTATAAATGCTGGTTATGTATTGATTATCATCTGATTGGAGTAGGTAGATGATTTTTTTTCTCTGTATGGTTAGTTCCTGCTCATTATTCATGTCAGGTAAGTTGAGCCTTGCTTTTCTTGTACAAATTGAAGGGTTTTGGAAGGTGATCTCTGTATTTATTTCATGGCAGCACTGCTATAGTAAGGATGGTACACTGTAGAAATGACCATTTTTTAAGGTTTATTTGAATTAGAAAATAGGAGACCTCTAACCCCATAGCTGGTTGATGCGGGATCATTGGAACCTGATAATGTGGCAATTAGCCGGAACCATAATCTGCATTTCCGGCTTCAATTAATTGGCAAATCCTAGCCTTCATCAGTTTTTTTTATGACAACAATCATCTTCGTTTATGACCAAGATATGACTTAAAAATTAGGCTCAGGGCTGGTGTGGGAGTACTTTTGTATCCGGGTTTTGAATCAAAGTATATGAATACGAAAGACACGCAGAACATTCAGGATTTTTGGGCAATAGGGATCAATTATAAGAAAACCGACGCTTCTTTAAGAGGGGCTTTTGCAGTTAATAATGAGCAATATGATCAGTTGCTGGCTGTTGCTCCTGAATTTGGTTTGAATGAATTTTTTATCCTTTCTACCTGCAACCGCACTGAGATTTATGGATTTGCCACATCACCAAAGCAACTTACCAGTCTTTTATGCAGTGTAACAGCCGGTGATGAAGCAACCTTTAACGGCATTTCTTATACAAAGAACAACAGAAGCGCGATTGAGCACCTTTTTAATGTAGCTGCAGGATTGGATTCACAGATATTAGGTGATTATGAAATATTGGGACAAATTAAGATTGCGGTAAAAAATGCGAAAAGCCACGGATTTATCGGCCCCTTTATGGAGAGGCTGATCAATTCGGTGCTACAGGCTTCGAAAGCAATAAAAACACATACGGCATTGAGTGGTGGAACAGTTTCGGTATCTTTTGCGGCAGTGCAGTATTTAAGGGAGTATTTTGAAGGCCCAAACAATACACCGGCAATGAGGTGCCCGTCTTCGGCACATATGATGACAATCCCTACTATTGACCATTATATTGCTACCGAACAGGTAAAAATAGAAGATAAGAAAATTGTGTTGCTGGGTACCGGTAAAATTGGCAAATCGACCTGCCGCAACCTGGTGGACTATCTCAATACACATAATATTACTTTAATCAACCGGACCGAAGAAACCGCTAAGTGTCTTGCAAATGAGCTGGGACTGAAATTTGCACCGATAGAAAACCTGGAAAGTGAACTGAGCAATGCAGACATTATACTGGTGTCGACCAGCGCTGCAGAGCCGGTTATTGTAGCAGAGCACCTGGCGAATAAAGGCAGCAAACTGGTAATAGATTTTTCTATTCCCTGCAATGTATCGGCCGAAGCGCAGCAATTGAGCAATGTACATTTTGTAGATGTAGATATACTGTCGAAAATCAAGGACGAAACGCTGTCGCAGCGTAAGGCCGAAGTGCCAAAGGCCGTGGCTATTATTAATGAAATTATTGGCGAATTTACAGAGTGGTATGATCTGCGGAAACATGTTCCGGTGCTGAAAGCCGTAAAAAGCAAACTAAGGGAAATAGTTATTGACCCGGTTTTGGTCGAAAGTTGCCAGGTTGATACGCTAAATGATGAAAAAATACAGAAAGTGATCAATTCCCTGGCGGTGAAGATCAGGAAAAATAATACTTTGGGCTGCCATTACATTATGGCCATAAACGAATACATCGCATAAATATGGATAAAATAATCAGGATTGGTACCCGTGAAAGCCAGCTGGCAGTATGGCAGGCCAACACGGTAAAAGGCTTGCTGTCTGATAATGGTTTTAAGTCTGAACTTGTTTTTATTAAAAGTGAAGGAGATACCGATCTTAAGACCCCTTTGTACGAAATTGGTGTGCAGGGAATTTTTACCCGGGCGCTGGATATTGCACTGCTGAATGATGAAATTGATATTGCAGTACATTCTATGAAAGATGTGCCTACCATAATGGCGAAAGGGATAGTACAGGCGGCGGTATTGCCGAGGGCTTCTTATAAGGATTTGCTGGTTTTAAAAAATGGGGTTGCTGATCAGATTAGAACTTTTGAAAATTCTAAACTATCTGGCGGAAACGTCATTGCCACCAGCAGTATACGCCGTAAAGCGCAGTGGCTGAACCGCTACCCCGATGACCAGATAGAAAACCTGAGGGGGAATGTGAATACAAGGCTGCGCAAGGTAGCTGAGAGCGACTGGCATGGAGCAATATTTGCTGCAGCAGGGTTGGAAAGAATCGGTTTAAGGCCCGAAAATGCTGTGGAATTGGATTGGATGCTTCCTGCGCCGGCGCAGGGAGCAATTATTGTTGTGTCCAAAGAAAGCAATATTTATTGCATGGAGGCGTGCGCTCATTTTCATGATATGAATACAGCCCTTTGCACCACTATTGAGCGCGATTTTCTTAGGGCGTTGCTGGGCGGATGCAGTACTCCGATAAGCGCACTGGCCGAAGTGGAAGGAAATGAAGTGGTCTTCAGAGGAAACATACTGAGTAAGGACGGAAAGCAAAAAAAAGAAGTGTCTAAAAAAGTGGGTATAGCAGAAGCAACAAACCTGGGCAATAGTGCGGCTCAGGAATTATTGGCTGATGGCGGCCAGGAAATTTTAAATGGTATCAGGAATGAAAATTAACACCTATGTACTCAGTACAGCCGACCTGGATAAAAAACTGATAGCTAAGGCGCTGGAAAACGGAATCGAACTGGATGCAGTATCTTTTGTGCAGGTAGAAGCCATAAGGGAGGATAGTCTGAATGAGGAATTGCTGGAACTATGCAAAACACATATTACAGCGGTATTTACAAGTGCCAATGCTATTAACGCTATGTCGGGCATTTTTAAAACCGCCAGGCCCGGCTGGGATATATATTGCATAGGCAACGCCACTAAAAAAGCGGTTTCTGAATACTTCGATACCTCAAGTATTAAAGGGATTGCTTTTGATGGCGAAGAACTGGCTAAGGTGATTCATGCCGATAAGGTATCAAATGTGGTTTTCTTTTGTGGCGACAAGCGGCTGGATGCATTACCCGGCTATTTATACCGGCACGATATAATGGTTAGGGAAATAGTAGTATACAGGACAAGGGAAACTCCCGAACAGATGGTAAAACACTATCAGGCTGTTATGTTTTACAGCCCTAACGGGGTAAACAGCTTTTTCAGGGTTAATAAGATATGGCCGCATACTGTGTTGTTCGCAATTGGCAATACTACAGCAATGGCTTTGAGGGCGAAAACACAAAATGAAATAATAATAGCCGACACGCCTTCGAAAGAAAATCTTGTGGATAAAGTAATAGAGCATTTTCATAAATAGAGTTAACCAACTGCTGCCAAGCATCTTTATAATTATTCAACCATGAGTGAATTGAAAAATGACCTGATTTTAAAGGCATTAAAAGGGGAAAAAGTATCCAGGCCGCCGGTATGGATGATGCGCCAGGCTGGCAGGTATCTGCCCGACTATATTAAGCTGCGCGAAAAGTATGATTTCTTTACCCGTGTTCAGACGCCTGAACTGGCCTGCGAAATAACCTTGCAGCCTGTAGACCAGGTGGGTGTAGATGCTGCCATTCTATTCTCGGATATACTGGTGATACCCCAGGCTATGGGGCTTACGGTATTGCTGGAGGAGAACAAAGGCCCCGTGCTCCCGAATGTAATTAAAACAAAAGAAGACATAGATGCGCTCAACTGCACTGAGGTTGATGAGAGCCTGAGTTATGTGTATAAAGCGCTGAAATTAATAAAGCAGGAACTGAATGGCCGGGTGCCATTGATTGGTTTTGCAGGTGCGCCCTGGACTTTACTGTGCTATATGATAGAGGGTAAGGGCAGTAAAACATGGGATAAGGCAAAGCAGTTTTGCTTTACTCAGCCTGAACTGGCCCATAGCCTGCTGCAGAAAATCACCGACATTACCATATTGTACCTTAAGGCACAGGTAAATGCCGGAGCCGATCTGGTACAGGTGTTCGACAGCTGGAGCGGCATGTTGAGCCCGGCAGATTTTAAATTGTATGCCCAGCCATACCTTATACAGATTGCTGATGCGGTAAGCAGTCATGCCCCTGTTATCTTATTCCCGAAAGGAAGCTGGTATGCATTGCCTGAATTGAGCAAGACAAGCGCTGCAGGATTGGGAATAGACTGGAGCATAACTCCGGAGATGGCAAGGTCGATGACCAATAACAGCATAACACTTCAGGGCAATTTTGATCCGTCGAAATTACTGGCGCCTATACCGCAGATCAAGAAGGAAGTGAAGGAAATGATTGATGCATTTGGGGTGAACAGGTATATTGCAAATCTGGGGCATGGTATTATGCCAAACATACCGGTAGATCATGCAAGGGCATTTGTAGATGCTGTTAAAGAATACGCTTAGAAATTCGTGATTTTTAAAAACATTTTCCAAATCCAAACCACCAATTCCGTTTAATAACTATGAGTGTAAAAGATCAGTTTGTTGCTTATATACATGGCCTGCAGGATAGTATCTGTGCCGGCCTGGAAAGCATGGATGGCAAGGCTAAGTTCAGGGAAGATAAGTGGGAGCGGCCGGAGGGCGGCGGCGGAAAAACAAGGGTAATAGCAGGTGGGAATGTTTTTGAAAAGGGAGGTGTGAATACTTCGGTAGTATCGGGTACATTGCCCAAAGCAATGCAGATAGCCTTCAATGTACCGGACAGCAATTTTTTTGCAGCGGGGCTTTCATTGGTTATTCATCCATTGAACCCCTTCGTGCCTACTGTGCATGCCAACTGGCGCATGTTTGAGTTGTATGACCTGGATGGCAAGCGGCTGGATTACTGGTTTGGAGGCGGCACTGACCTTACTCCTTACTATATGTTTGAAGAAGATGCAAGGCATTTTCACCAAACGCTGAAAAATGCGATGACGCCGTTTGGTGAGCATATATATGCGGAGTGCAAAAAACACTGCGATGAATATTTTGTAAACAAACACCGGGGCGATGAAATGAGGGGCATAGGAGGCGTGTTTTATGATTATCTGCGACCGGCTGATGATGCAGATGAAGAAAAGCATTTTGCCTTCCAACAGGCTAATGGCAATGCGTTTCTGGAGGCTTACCTGCCAATAGTGGAAAAGAGAAAGGAGACTCCATATAGTGATAAACAAATAGAATGGCAGGAAGTGAGAAGGGGAAGGTATGTGGAGTTTAACCTGATACACGATCGGGGTACGTTGTTTGGGTTGAAGACTAACGGAAGAACGGAGAGTATACTCATGAGCCTGCCGCCAAGGGCAAGATGGTATTATGATTATAAGCCTGAGGCGGGGAGTGTTGAGGAAGCGATGATGCAGTATTATAAACCGAGGGAGTGGTAACAGTTGTCCCACACCTTTTTCAGGTGTGGGATATCTGGGTAACGATAAATAAAATCTACAGATATGCACTTAATAAGAAGAAACAGAATATTAAGACAGACACCAGCCATCCGGGCCATGGTTGCGGAAACTATTTTGAGGCCGGCTGATTTTATTGCGCCATTATTTATTACTGAGGGCACCGGTGTGAGAGAGGAGATTTCATCCATGCAGGGCTACTACCGCATGAGCATTGATAATACGCTGCAGGAAGTAAAGGAACTATGGTCGCTGGGTATTAAGAGTGTGTTGCTTTTTATAAAATGCAGTGATGAATTGAAGGATAATAAGGGTACTGAGGCGCTTAATCCGAAGGGATTAATGCAGCGGAGTATAAGGGCGATTAAGAGCGCACACCCGGAGATGATTGTGATGACTGATGTGGCGCTTGATCCGTTCTCTACATATGGGCATGATGGTATAGTGGATGGCAACGAAATTGTAAACGACCCAACGGTGGAAGTACTGGCTAAAATGAGCGTGAGCCATGCGCAGGCGGGAGCGGATTTTGTGGCGCCCAGCGATATGATGGATGGCCGGATACTGGCTATCAGGGAGGCGCTGGAAAATGATGGTTATACCAGGACAGGCATTATGGCCTACAGCGCCAAGTATGCATCCTGTTTTTACGGCCCGTTCCGCGATGCGCTGGACAGCGCTCCGGGCTTTGGTGATAAGAAAACCTACCAGATGGACTATGCCAACAGAACGGAAGCAATAAAAGAAACACTGATGGATGTGGAGGAAGGTGCGGATATTGTGATGGTAAAACCGGCTATGGCTTATCTCGACATTATTCGGGAGATCAGGAACAATGTAGAGGTGCCTGTAAGCGCCTACCATGTAAGCGGTGAGTATGCCATGATCAAAGCAGCTGCAAAAATGGGCTGGCTGGATGAAAATAAAGCAATTATTGAATCACTGACCAGCATCAAACGTGCTGGAGCTGACCTGATAGCTACCTATTTTGCCAAGGATGCGGCGAGGCTGATTAATGGATAATTGCTTAATTTTGTTTCAATAAAATTACAGCTTATGGGTTTCCCTGCATTTAAGTACACAACTCCCGAAGACTATCTGGCAATGGAATTGAGTGCTCCGGAAAGGCATGAATACTTTGAAGGTAGCGTTTATGCTATGGCTGGAGCTACAGAAGATCATATTTTTATAGTAGATAATTTAACGTCAGAATTAAAAAGTTTCCTTAGAGGAAAGAATTGCAGGTCTTATTCTTCCGAACTAAGGGTAACAACTCCGCATTTCGAGTCTTATATGTATCCGGATCTGGCTATAATTTGTGGGAAAACAGAAACGAAGGAAGGCGTTTTTAATACTGCTGTTAACCCAACTGTTATTATAGAAGTAACAAGCTGGTCTACCGAAAAATATGACCGGGGGTATAAACAGATATACTACCTGCAAATACCCTCACTCAACGAGTATATTATTATTGATTCTCTCAAATGCAAAATAGAAATAAACAGGAAGTTGGAAAATGGCAGTTGGGACAAAATAGTTATGGATGATATTAATGGTTCTATAACAATTGCCTCGATAGATATGAATATTGCTGTAAAGGATATCTATTATGGGGTAGAATTCGGAAATAGTAAATAGTAAATGCCATCCACTGCCAATCATTTCCCAAAAGAATCCAAAATATTAAGTCATTTATTAGTTTTTTTAAATCATGACCAAAAGCCAGGAATTATTCGCACGCGCACAAAAGACAATACCCGGTGGGGTTAACTCACCGGTAAGGGCATTCAAAAGTGTGGGTGGCACACCGTTATTTATGGAACGGGCCAAAGGCGCCTATATGTATGATGCCGATGGCAGGCGGTATATAGATTATATCAACTCGTGGGGCCCTATGATACTGGGCCACGCCTATGAGCCGGTGGTAAAAGCTATACAGGAAAAATCCCTTGGATCAACTTCATTCGGAGCGCCTACTGAGCTGGAAATTGAAATGGCTGAACTCATCGTGAGCATGGCGCCCAATGTGGACATGGTGCGTATGGTGAGCAGCGGTACGGAAGCTTGTATGAGCGCATTAAGACTGGCGCGTGGCTTTACCGGTCGCAATAAATTTATCAAATTCGAAGGCTGTTATCATGGCCATGCCGATGCTTTCCTGGTAAAGGCCGGCAGCGGTGTGGCAACCTTTAACATACAGACAATACCGGGTGTTACAGCCGGGGTGTCGGTTGATACATTGACTGCACCTTACAATGACATTGACGCGGTTGAAAAACTGGTGGCTGAAAATGCCGGGCAACTGGCTGCAATTATCGTAGAGCCGGTGGCTGGCAATATGGGTTGCATTATTCCGGCGCCTGGTTTCCTGGAAGGGTTGAGGGCCATTTGTGAAAAGGAAGGAATAGTATTGATTTTTGATGAAGTAATGACCGGTTTCAGGCTGGCTCCGGGCGGGGCCCAGCAGCGGCTTGGTGTTAATGCCGACCTGGTTACTTATGGCAAGGTAATAGGCGGCGGTATGCCGGTAGGGGCATTTGGTGGCAAAAGGGAGATTATGCAGCACATATCCCCGTCCGGTAATGTATATCAGGCGGGCACGCTCAGTGGTAATCCTATAGCCATGATAGCTGGCTATACCATGCTCAGAACACTCAACGATAATCCGGTAATTTATAAAGAACTGGACGAAAAAACAGAATACCTGCACAAGGGGCTGGATAAGGCTTTGAGCAAAGGCAACTTACCCTTTGTCATCAATCAGCTCGGATCAATGATCAGTGTGCATTTCAGCGATAAGCCTGTGATCGATTTCTCTTCGGCAGCGTCTGCCAACAATACTTATTTCAACCGGTTTTTTCACTCCCTTTTAGATCAGGGTATCTATTTGCCGCCATCAGCTTTTGAAACTTGGTTTATAAGTGCAGCTCTTACTAAGGAGGATATTGATGAAACCTTAAGGGCGGTTGAAAAAGCAGTCCTTAGCTAGTCGGATATATGCAATTCTAACAAAGCCAATAAAAGTCACGGTGCTGGTACATCAAATGAACCAGAGAATATACTTGAATCGCTGCCGGTATAGTTGAAAGTGCCTATGATATCAGGTGTAGTTGCGGTAAGGGTAATATTGCCATGTACTGCACTAATAACTGTATCGGAAGTAACTGAATAATAAACACAGCCCACTGTAATTGGGGCGATAAGGTGAACGCCGATTGATCCTGTATACGGACTCATATATAAAATCATCCGTGTGCCTGAAGGGCTTATAGCGTTTATTTCAATTTTTGCACCACTAGCGCCAGCTGCAGACACCGAAGAACCGGTAGCGCTGCATGTTCCGATAGTAGCAGAAGTACCTGTGAAATAAAGTGGAGAAGTTACCTTAGGCGCAGTTTTTTTTGAACAGGAAACAAAAGCAAGAGAGATAATTAATGCAATAGCGGAATAACCAATCAGTTTTTTCATAGAAATCTGTTAAAGGGTAAATTTAATTAACGCAATATCATAAGAGATGATATTGTATTATCGAAAAAACGGTAAACTGTGGAAATTATTGTGCTTTATCTTCTGGCATCCATATATTCCTTAAGCTCTTCCAGGCTTTCAAACTGGATCTTGTCTTTGCCGTAGCCGCATTTCCAGAAGCGGGAAGCTGGGTCGGGATTGAACATACCTTTCCATAATACAATGCCCAGTTCTTTATGCTCCAGGTGCATCGATTTCTTATTCTCATGTTCCATGGGCTCAAATCCCAGATCATAAAGATCGTCTTGTGTAATTTCCGGGTAGTTCATGCTTCAAATTTAGGGTAAAGTTTTTTTGGTTTAACGATAGTGCTCATCTTTTTTTCGATTTTTATTTTATTTATGAAAAAACGGGTATTCCAGCCGCTTAACTTTATTTTAATGTTATCAATTTAATGCCTGCGCATCTCTGATTTAATTTTTTATAATTGCCCGCATCGGCAATGACTCATACCTGTTTAGTCCGTTTGCAGGGTCGTTTGCAATCAGATTTTTTAATTCGTCTTCATCCGAAACAGCAACAACACCCAGGCCATATGGCCCTTTCGGATCCATAACTGGGCCATACACTATAACTGAGCCTTTATCCATCAGTTCTTTCCAGTATACCATATGTTGTTGCATTATGGCGCGTTCCTGCTCGCTCATATCATATGCAAATGTGGGCCTGGGTGGCAAAAGGTGCAATACGTAGAATTTCTTTTCCATGAATTTGTTCTTTAGGTCGGTTATATAGTATCAAATTTAATGAACAATACCGGATTCTTAACGCGGTATAACCATTGTAGGAATTATTTTGAAAACTTCACTAAACAGGCGGATTGTTTTATTTTAAAGGCTGCAAAAGGAAAACACAAAGTATTTTCCGCACTTTGTTTGTTTTTTGGCGTAATAATTAATAGTTTAGTGCCAAAATCAATACTCACGCTAACAAAAATTATTTTTATGAAATTGAACATCTTCACAGGATTATTATTTGCGATCTTATTTACTTTAGGAGTAAATACCAATGCCAGCGCTCACGGATGGGGTTGCTGCGGTTGGCATCATTATGCTCATTGCTGCGGATATCATCATGGCTGCTGCGGCCATATGGACTCAAAAGATAAGGATAAGGATAATGATAAGGATGCCATGACTGAGAACAACGCCGACAAGGATAAAGACAAAGAAGGTTGTCATTCCTGCTGTCATCATGGTTGTGGCTGGGGCACCTGCCATAGCTGGGAGTATGTAGCTCCTAAGCATGTTGAATGCTGTCATCATGAGTGCGAAAAACACGAGTGTCATCATCACGACGATTGCTGTGGCCATGGTTATTACTACCGCGGCGGTGGCCGTTAATTGATGCAAATCAATATAAAATAATAAAAGGCTATCCGGGGTGGATAGCCTTTTATATATCTGGTTCTTTAAAGATTCTTTACTTTGAAAAACAAACGGGCATCTGAATCTTGTTGGTGCAAATCACTGATGCAACGGATTTTTATCCCAAACGGGTATTACAAAATCAGAGATAGTAAAGATCTTCAAACTTCTGAAATCAATAATCTCCGAAAGAGGTTACCGGTAACTGATTTAAAGCTTCTTCCAGTTGTTTATCATTTGGGGCGCTTCCATGCCATTCATGCGTACCCTCCATAAAGCCTACGCCCTTACCCATTATGGTATGCATCAGTATGCAGGTTGGTTTACCCTTGCCGGTAACAGCTTTGGCTTCAGCCATTACCTTGAAAATATCAGCCAGGTCATTACCATCCATCTCCAGTACCTGCCAGCCGAAAGCTTCAAATTTATCCTTCAGCGAACCAAGGTTCATAACCAGATTGGTTGGGCCATCTATCTGCTGCCCGTTATAATCAATAGTGGCAATAAGGTTGTCAATTTTGTGGTGGGCGGCAAACATGATTGCTTCCCAGTTCTGGCCTTCCTGCAGCTCACCATCGCCATGAAGCGAATACACAAGGTGATGATCATTGTTCATTTTTTTCGTAAGCGCTGCGCCGCAGGCCACGCTCATTCCCTGGCCAAGCGAGCCGCTGGCAATACGCACACCGGGCAGGTGCTCATGGGTAGCAGGGTGGCCCTGCAGCCTTGAGTTGATATGACGGAAAGTACTTAGCTCGCTTACCGGAAAGTAACCCGAGCGGGCCAGAACACTATAGAATACCGGCGATATATGACCGTTCGACAGGAAGAATATATCTTCATCAGCCCCGTTCATATCAAAGCCTGGCTTGCGTTCCATAATTTTGAAGTACAGAGCTATCAGAAAATCAGCACAGCCCAGTGAGCCGCCTGGGTGGCCGCTTTGCACTTTATGCACCATACGTACTATATCGCGGCGCACCTGGGTGGCCATATCATTAAGATTGATTGTATCCATTTTATCGCGGGAAATTGTGTGCAAAAGTAACAGTTAGACTGGATTTATTTAAGGAAAAAATTTTGAGTAGTCGCTGCAATAAAACAGATCAATCATTAACGTCATTTATGCTTATCGTTTTGTGTACTGTGTTTATACAAAAGGTGAGACCGTTCCAAAAATCCATTCCTAATAAACCATCATAATCAGAAAATACGCCATGAGCCAGAAAATCATAAACCTGTACCTGAAATCTGGTTTTGGTAATACCAAAAATTGTAAAATTACTGATCTCAAATAAATTTGTCGCTACGATTCCATTCGCTGTCTCAATTTCAACAATTCCGATACTTGTGTTAAGATCATAACCAAGCAGGTGTAATGTATTGCTATCAATCGTTGTGTTTGTAGCACCAGTATCAAATATCATGTTAATTTCATGTTTTAGATCAATTTCAGCGCTTACTAAAATTAATCCTGAATCCTGTTCACTCTGATATTTAAACGACATTAATTTACACGGTTAAAAATGCCTGTAATAATGCGGGAATGTTTTATTGTTCCTGTATAGATTAATTTTATTTTGGAATAATTTTCAGTTTTGTCTCTGCCCAGATAGCAAACCTCTTTTTTATCTTTACTATGGTAGATAGGTATACCGGAAACAACCCCTGTTCTGAACTCATCCAAAACAGGATTTCCTAATAATACCCACTCATCAGGAAAGAAGGACCTGATTTCATTAATTGTCATTGCACGGTTCATAATCTGAATAACTGTTATTCTATGTGCAAAGTTACATATAAATTAAACAGGTTGCAATCTTTATCAGAACCGGGTAAACATATTCTGAACCTGATTTTATCTGAAGATACCTATAAGTAATATCTTTGGTCGAAATGAAAACGCGTCCAATTGCCCATTTTTTCACATCCGGTCTTACTGCATGGCATGCAACTATAAACAACCGCAGCCTGCCATGGAAAAATGAAAAAGACCCCTACAGAATATGGTTGTCTGAAGTGATACTCCAGCAAACCCGGGCACAGCAGGGCCTCCCATATTATATCCGGTTTACTGAGGCATACCCCACTATTAACGATTTGGCTGCTGCCGGTGATAATGATGTTTTCAGGCTGTGGCAGGGACTGGGGTATTACAACCGCTGCAAAAATATGCTGGCTACCGCCCGCTATATTGCCGGTGAGTTGGGTGGTAATTTCCCCCGTAGTTATGAGGGTATTTTGGGGCTTAAAGGTATCGGCCCCTATACTGCTGCCGCAATCTCATCCTTTGCTTTTGGTTTGCCCCGGGCGGTTGTAGATGGTAATGTTTACAGGGTGCTCGCACGTTTTTTCCGGATTGATATTCCATTTGATACCACCGGGGGTAGGCAATATTTTGCAGATCTTGCCGGTCAGTTACTAAATAAAGAGGACAGCGCAGGCTACAATCAGGCAATTATGGACCTTGGCGCTACAGTCTGTTTGCCCCGTAAAGCACGCTGTACCGATTGCCCTTTGCAACCTCATTGCAGCGCTTACCGCCACAATGTCATTGACCTCTTGCCGGTCCGAAGCAAAAGGGTAGTGGTCGGCAAAAGATATTTTCACTACCTCATACTGAAGTGGGAAGAAAGTATCTGGATACAGAAACGCACAGCAAAAGATATATGGGAAAACCTCAACGAACCCTTCCTGATTGAAAGTAGGGAGCCAATGGATGTGATGGCACTCTCATCAAATGAACAGTTCCTGGAACAAAATTTCGGCTATACGCATATTGAGCTGGAATATGCCGGTAAACAAAGGCTCACACATCAGATTATTGAGGCGCGCTTTTTCAGGGTTTATCTCAATGAAAAGCCCCTTTTTTCAGATAGCGATGGTAAATGGATGACAGGGACTGATCTGGAAAATACCCCGTTTCCTAAAACAGTTCTTTCTTTTTTAAAAAATAATTTCTACTTTTAGAATTCATTAGGTTATGATTTTTATTATTTGAAAAATTAAGGACTATTATGAGAGGCGTAAATAAGGTGATGCTGATAGGAAATCTCGGAAGAGAACCAGACCTTCAGTACCTTGAAGGTAATATTGCAGTAGCTAAGTTTCCACTGGCAACCACTGAAACCTATAAGGATAAAAGCGGTACACTTGTATCGCAGACTGAATGGCATACGGTGGTGCTGTGGCGTGGCCTTGCCGATCTGGCACAGAAGTATCTGCATAAAGGCAGCCTGGTTTATATTGAGGGCAGAATTCGCACCCGCAACTGGGAAGACAAGGATAAAAATAAACGGTTCAGTACAGAAATTATTGGCGATAACCTGGTGATGCTGGATAAAAAGAAAGAGCATGGCGATATACCTGCTCACGAACATAGCAATCACGACAGTTCTGCCGTTCCGGATATAAATTTCGATTCCCCCGGCATCCCCGGTAATCTGACAAAGGATGATCTGCCATTTTAAGCAGATATTTTTTATGTATTAATAATCCTGAAGAAAGATATTAGTTTAACTCAGCTTAATTAATTTTGATCCTCACCAAACTATAATTACTTGGAAAGCACGGAAGGCGATACGAATCTTAATGCATTATTATTACAGTCTTCAGGGCTGTTTTCCCCTTCGAACGCCACAATTCTCATTATTGCAATTCTTGTTCTGTTACTGATGTCGGCTATTATTGCCGGTGCAGAAACAGCTTTTTTTTCTTTGTCAGGAAAGGATATCAATTACCTGAAGTCCAAAGAAAAACAGGGTGCCCGTATTGCATCACAGCTGCTCGATCATCCTAAATTATTGCTTGCGACCATACTTGTAGCCAATAATTTTATCAATATAGCTATTGTTATCTCCACCAATGTCCTGGTTCAGTCGTTATTGCCCGATGCAATGAGCAAAATTGTTGGTTTTCTGATCCAGGTAGTATCTGTTACCTTTTTGCTGGTTCTGTTTGGTGAGGTATTGCCCAAGGTATATGCCACACAGAATAACCTGCGTATGGCTCTTTTTTCGGCTCCTTTTATCCGGGTATTGCTGGGAATTTTCAGGCCTATCAGCAGCACCCTTGTGTCTTCTACAAGTTTTATTGAGGGCAAGTTGGGAGTGAAAACAGGTAAGAATATCAGCAATGAGGAGTTTGAGCATGCCATCGAACTTACTGTGGGGCATACTGCAACCAGGGAAGAGGTAAATATTTTCAAAGGCATTCTTAAATTCGGAAACATTTCTGCAAAGCAGGTGATGCGCACAAGGATGGATGTAAGCGCCATTGATTTTGATATGACCTTTTCTGAGGTAAGGAATTACTGCCTGGATGCTGGCTACAGCCGGCTGCCGGTTTATAAAGAAAGCCTCGATAAGGTTGCCGGGGTAATACACACAAAAGATTTTCTGCCCCATATTGATAAGGATACTTTCGAATGGCATTCCCTGATACGGTCGGCATATTTTGTGCATGAGAGCAAACTCATTGAAGATCTGCTGAAGGAATTTCAGCAAAAGCGAATACATTTTGCCATTGTGGTCGACGAATTCGGCGGCACATCGGGCATTATTACACTCGAAGACATAATGGAAGAAATTATTGGCGACATTAAGGATGAATTTGATGAAGAAGACCTGAATTACAAGAAACTGGATGAAAATAATTACATTTTTGAAGGGAAAACGCTCATCAATGATGTATGCCGTGTTCTGGGTGTTGCTTCCGATTCATTTGATGCCGTAAGAGGAGCCAGTGATTCGCTGGCAGGCCTTATACTCGAAATTTCCGGCAGGTTTGCCGCAGTCAATGAAACGATCAGGTATGAGCAATATGAATTTACCGTACTTGCTCTCGACAGGATGCGGATACAGCGCGTTAAGGTAACCATACATCCGCCGGTTGAGGAAGAGTAAGTACTCTTCTGTTATCCATGAGGAGGCCTTTTAACCGGTATTGCAGCTTATCTTTGCCTATCGCGCAGCAAAACGTTCAGATGATTGAATAATATGGAGGGACTGGTATACAAATCAACAGGTAGCTGGTATGTGGTAACTGACAGCACAGGTAATACCTGGAATGCAAGGATCAAGGGTAAACTGAAAATTGACGAAGAAATTTCTTCCACCAATCCCGTGGCCGCCGGAGATCATGTCCTTTTTGATATAGAAGACGAACAGGTACATACTGCACTTATTACGGAGATAAGAGACCGCAACAATTACATGGTGCGGGTTTCGCCCCACAACATAAACCTGAAGCACATAATTGCCGCTAATATTGACCTCGCAATAATTGTGGCATCTGTGGCTGACCCTCGGACATCAACCGGTTTTATTGATCGTTTTTTGCTGACTGCTGAAGCCTACCATATTCCATCAGTACTGGTCGTAAACAAGATAGACCTGCTTAAAGCAAAGCATACCGGCATTCTGGAGCAATGGAAAGAAATATACGGACTGGCGGGTTATGAGGTATACCCGGTAACAGCAAGGGATAAGACTACGCTTACAGTCGTTGCTGACCTCATAAAAAACAAAACAACGCTCATCAGCGGGCATTCGGGTGTGGGTAAAAGCACTATGATCAATCAGCTTGTGCCTGGCAAAGGCATTAAAACCAAAGAGGTTTCGGGCTGGAGCGGCAAGGGGCAGCATACCACTACCTTTGCCGAAATGTTTGATTTACCCGGCGGTGGAAGAATTATTGATACTCCAGGCGTTAAAGAATTCGGTCTCATAGATTTTGAAAAGGAGGAGTTATCGCAATATTTCCCCGAAATGAGAGCAGTCATGAAGCATTGCCGGTTCAACAATTGCCTCCACATCAATGAGCCCGGCTGCGCGGTGAAACAAGCTGTGATCGACAAAAAGCTATCTGAAGCGCGGTACGTGAGCTATGTATCAATACTGGAAAGTATTGAAAAGAAATACTGATTTTACTGAATTGAATACCCTCAGACTTATTACTTTCGACTAAATACTAACGACTGAATATGATTATATACAACGTAACAGTTAAAGTAGACCCCGGTGTGGCCGAAGCTTGGGTTTATTGGATGAAGGCCGAACATATGCCCGAACTGATGGGTACCGACCTGTTTATAGATTGCCGCCTGTGCAAGCTGCTCGACCAGGATGAAGCGGAAGGGATAACCTATTCCGCTCAGTATTTTTGCGAAGACATGGAGCGATACAACCTGTATATTGAGCAGCATTCTGAAAGATTGCGCGAAAGGTCGAATAAGCGCTTTGGTGGCAAATTTATAGCGTTCAGAACACTGATGGAGGTAATTTCCTGAGCCATTTTCAGCGAATTTGGATCAGCCAATATTCATAATTCAATGCAGTTTATAGCTGTTTTACTGCCAAAGTCCTGAAAACCGCTGCTGTAGCCGTTTTCAGGATTTATATATGTAAATAGCTTGTTAAAATAAATATGGGGATAACCTGTGCGAACCTTTGACTGGCAAGGGTTTTAATGAGAAAAATAATTTTTGGGAGTATTTGTTTGTGTAATAAAGGTGAGTATATTTGTTGTATCCTCAAAAATATCATTCACAGTAAAAAAACAACATCGTATGAACAAGGCAGAATTAATTGACAAGATTTCAAAAGATGCCGGTATTACTAAGGTACAGGCAAATGAAGCGCTGGATTCATTTACAAATGCAGTCGTAACTACGCTTAAAAAAGGTGATCGCGTTACATTGGTAGGTTTTGGTACTTTCTCAGTATCTGAGCGTGCTGCTCGTAATGGCCGCAACCCGCAAACTGGTGCTGTGATCAAGATCAAGGCACGTAAAGTTCCTAAGTTCAAAGCGGGCAAGGAATTCTCAACAAAAATCAGTTCTGGTAAAAAGTAAGTGAAATTTTCACTGATAAATACATTTGAAAGATAAAGCAGGGAAAGTTCCCTGCTTTTTTTTATTTTTGCAGCTTAACATAAAAAAAGTAAAAATGGGAAGAGGTGATAAACGTACACGTCGCGGAAAAATAAGCATTGGAAGTTTTGGCAAAATGCGTCCGGCCCGCACTGCTAAGAAAACAGCCGTTGCTGCCGAAAAAAAAGCCTGATTACCGGCTGAAAGATTTTAGGACCGTTCCGTGAACGGTCTTTTTGTGTGTCAGGCATGGATATAAGCTATAGGGTGCAAGTCCCGAGTACGCTTTACAGTAGGGAGTATTAGCCAATAGCAAGGGTGTCGCGGGTGACTGCGAATCTGAAAGAAGCTGGCGGCAAAGGTTCGGGCCAA
>CAILLK010000008.1 GCA_903835005.1 uncultured Bacteroidota bacterium
CGTGGTAACCATAGATCCGGTACCGGATGCGGGAGTAATAACAGGCAGGGATAGTGTATGTGTGGGCCTGGAGGGTACCCTGAATGAGAGTGTGAGCGGCGGGACATGGAGTGCGAGCAATGCCAATGCAGCGATAGGCAGCACGGGGGTGCTGGGCGGCATGGTGGCCGGGATGGATACGGTGATATATACGGTGAGCAATGCGTGGTGCAGTGCATATGCAACTACAGTTGTGACGGTATTCGGGAGCGGGGAATGCCCGGCGCTGGGAAATGTGGAAATCAGTAAATGTGAAAGTGTAAAAATTTGGCCGAACCCGGTAAATGATGAATTGCATATTGAAAACGGTGCCGGCAGCGATTTGAAAATATACAACCTACTCGGGCAGGTATCCTTTGACAAGCTCAGAATGACAACAAACCAAGAGACAATCAGTTTAAAACAGCTTATTCCCGGAGCTTATTTGTTGAAAATTGTTGGGGCTAAGGGTATGGTATGGAATTTCAGGGTGGTGAAGGAGTAGCTTCCTTGGGTAAAATCAGGATGACAGGAGAACTAAAAGTACAAGCGAGTCCGCCCGGAGTCATCCATTCGGACGGGCGATGAAACGGATGCTCAATAGATGCAACCGAGCTGGTCTCAAAATAGTGAATTTATTTTAATATGTCCACTGACATAAAAACGCTTTTATAAAAGATTGGTTGGAGGTTCATTGGGGATTTATGCTTATGGAATAAGAAATAGTAGTACTTTTGCGGCCTATTTTAAAATAAATTGATACTAAAGGAAATGCCCATAAAGGCAAAGTGGCACTTTGTAGCCTTGTCGCGGATGAGGGATTACCGCCAACTGCTGAAACCAAACCTGAGCGGTATGGTTGTGTTCAGCAGTGTGATAGGGTACCTGATGGGTATTGCTACTCCGTTTTCCTGGACGAATATGGCGTTGTGGGCGCATATCATCACTTTGTTTGTGGGGGGTATGCTGGTTACGGGCGGAGCCAATACCATAAACCAGATACTGGAGCGCGACAGCGATATGCTGATGAAGCGGACGCGCAACCGGCCTATGCCTGAGGGGCGCATGCACCACTATGAGGCGTGGGTATTTGCTGGTATTACGGGGGCTAGCGGGGCTTTGCTGCTGGCTTATTTTTTCAATCCGCTGGCGGGTGCGCTGAGTTTTCTTTCTTTATTACTATACGCCTTTGTGTATACGCCTATGAAAAAGGTGCATCCGGTGGCTGTGCTGATAGGGGCTGTGCCTGGGGCTTTGCCTCCGCTTATAGGTTGGGTAGCTGCTACGGGCAGCCTCGGGGCAGGGGGACTGGTACTGTTCAGTCTGCAGTTTTTCTGGCAGTTTCCGCACTTCTGGGCGATAGCTTATGTGGCATTTGATGATTACCTGGCAGCGGGTATACGCATGTTGCCGACGAGGGAGAAGGAAACAAGATTTACAGGGATACAGTGTATGCTCTACAGCATGGTGCTGATACCAATGGCTATGCTGCCAAGGGCTATAGGGCTAACCGGCAATACAGGTACAATAGTGTGCGTGGCTTGCGGGGTGATGTATTTTGTGGCTTCTATAGTGTTTTATGTGAAGAATGATTATAAGTCGGCCAGGCGGGTGATGTTTGCATCGTTTATTTATTTGCCGACGATATTGCTGGCGCTGATAATAGATAAGGTATAACCCCCGGCCCCTACCGATGAAAAATCGGGAACTTGTTCCGGGGGAGTTGGTTGGGGTTAAGTTTTCGGCGGTTGATCGCTGCTGGAGTATTTAGTATTTAGTATTTAGTATTTAGTATTTAGTATTTAGTATTTAGTATTTAGTATTTAGTATTTAGTATTTAGTATTTAGTATTTGGGGTTTGGGGTTTGGGATTTGATAGATTGACTTTTTTAAAATAATTGGCTCCTTTTTGGGGTGAGGATAAAATGGGCATGATGGTAACAAGCAGCAGTTCACCTGCCGGGGTAGGGGGTGAAAGAAAGAAGATTCATCCGCAGAAGTTTATGATGTGGCTGGCAATTGCCAGTATGACGATGGCTTTTGCAGGGCTGACGAGCGGGTATATGGTGCGGGAGGCTCAGGGCAACTGGAGGTACTATACCTTGCCGCATGTGTTCTGGTTTTCTACTATTCCTATATTGCTGAGCAGCCTGACTATTGTAATGGGAATCAAAGCTTTTAAGAAAAGGGAAATGCCGAGGTTCAGGATGCTGATATCGGTGACATTATTATTAGGTATACTTTTCGGTGTTATGCAGTTTGTGGGATTTTACCAGTTATACCATCAGTTGCAGCAGGTAAGAATCAACGGGCAGGTGCTAAATGAGTCGGCTACAGTGCGGGTGAACGGCAACCCCAGTGAATCCTTTTTATTTATTATAGCCGGAATGCATTTGTTACATTTACTGGGTGGAATAGTGGCTTTACTGATCGTATTTTTCCGTGCTTTCAGAACCAATATAAAGACCTACAGCACTACAGGATTGGAGATTACAGCCACCTATTGGCACTTCGTTGATATATTGTGGATATATTTATTTATCTTCTTTCTAGTAAATCAGTAAAATTCTTTAGAAATTCGCACGCGGATTCACAACACCACAACTTTTTAAAACAGTCTATGTCACAAACAACAGTAGTAACAACAGCGCCGGAACCAAAGCTATGGGCCGGTGGAAGATCGCCTTACAATGTGAGCTATGGCAAAATGATGACCTGGTTCTTCCTTTTGTCGGATGCATTAACATTCGGGGCCTTTCTTATCGCCTATGGAACCACCCGGTTTTTCAGTGCAGTTTGGCCCGATGCCAACCAGGTGTTCAAATCATTCCCTTTTATGGGAGAGAGTAACCTGCCCCTCGTGTTCGTGAGTTTAATGACGTTTATATTGATTATGAGTTCGGTAACCATGGTACTTGCCGTGCATGCCGGACATTACGGAGATAAGAAGAATGTTGCAAAATGGTTGTTATGGACCATTATAGGCGGTATCTGCTTCCTGAGCTGCCAGGCATGGGAATGGACCCATCTGCATGGTGAGTGCGGCGGCCTGTGGGGAACATTTACAGATCTGAGCACAGCACATGACTTCAAGCGTTTTTTCAGTGAGAAAAGCATGGATATGGTTAATGCTCAGCCACTGGTAGCTATGCAGAGTACACACAACTTCTTCAATTACTTCTTTACCATTACCGGCTTCCATGGCGGCCACGTAACATCGGGTGTGATATTTAATATCCTGATACTGGTAAACACTGTTAACGGTGTTTATGAGCGCAGAGGCCATTACGAAATGGTAGAAAAGATAGGGCTGTACTGGCACTTTGTAGACCTGGTTTGGGTATTTGTGTTTACCTGTTTCTATCTGCTGTAATACCCCAAACCCCTGAAGGGGCTTACCATTAGTAACTTAATTTTTTAGCAACTAAAATATTTAATAAAATGTCGGAAAATATAGATAAAGCAACGTTTCAGCATTATTACGAAGGAGATCAGTCGAAATTGTATTCGGGATTAATGCAGCATCATACAGATGTGACATCACCTGAGAGTAAAGCCCAGGTAAAGAGGATATGGAACATCTTCTGGTTTTTGCTGGTGATCACGGTTATTGAGGTGGTGATGGGTATGAAGTTCAGTCACCTGATGCCGCGTGGCATTGCCAATTTCCTTTTCCTTGCGCTGACGCTGGTAAAGGCAGGCTATATTGTAAAGGTGTTTATGCACCTGGGCGATGAGTTCAAAGGCTTCATTACAACAGTATTAATTCCACTGGTATTATTTGTATGGTTCATTATTGCGTTCCTGGCCGACGGGCACTTCTGGCTGCGTATGAATGATGAGTCGCCGGCACGACATAACAGTGCTGTTCAGGAGGTTTCACATGAGTCAAAATAAGAAAGGGAATAAATTCATTTTAGGGATAGCGGTGGCCGTAATGGTACCGCTATCGTGCTATTTGGTAGTAAGCAGGTTATCGAAGGGCAAATCGAGGATGCCTTTGTATTATAACATGGAGCGGGTGGACAGCCAGATGAAGGGGGGTAAACTGGTTACAGATACCGTTTATCATCAGGTAGGAGATCTGCAGCTTACCAATCAGCTGGGTAAGCTGGTATCTCTGAACAAGGACCTGAAAGGTAAAATACTGGTGGTGGATTTCTTTTTTACCACATGCCCTTCGATATGCCCGGTATTGACGATGAATATGCGCAAGCTGCAAGCAAGTTTTACGAAGGATGCCAGAAAGGAAGCATCGCTGGATACGGTGGTTCAGTTTATTTCTATTACCGTAAACCCTGAACGCGATACCTTTCAGGCAATGCGGGCATATGCCGACCGGTTTGGTGCTAATCATGACCACTGGTGGTTTCTGACCGGGGATAAGCACAGTATCTATACCTTTGCCCGGAATGAACTGAAGGTAACAGTAGGCCCCGGCGATGGAGGTGCAGATGATTTTATTCATACCGAAAGAATGGTGCTGCTGGATAAAGACAGGGTAGTGAGGGGCTACTATGACGGGCTGAAGGATAGCAGTATGATGAAATGTGCTGATGATATTGTGTACCTGACACTGGAGCGAAAAACCCCGTCTCCTAAAGGGGGGCTATGAATTTGGCTATAGAACTTTGTTTGGGATTTTGAATTTAATTTTGCTGAAATGCTTAATGACTGAAATGCTTAATGACTGAATTGCTTGATGGCTTGATGGCTGAATGAAAGAGAATATAATTTTACTTTAGACTTATCACTTACCATTTACTACTTTAGACTAAATACTAAATACTTTATACTTTTTAAATTTATGTTGACACCGGTATTAAAGAAGAATGACAAGCAGGCTAATCTGCTGATATGGGCTGTTTCATTTGTGGTTTTCGGGGCGGTTTGTTTTCTGACCAATGTGAAAGTGCTGACCGGGTTGAACCTTGGTTTTAATGTGCATATACTAGCGCTGTTTAATGCGGTTATTAATGGAACGGTTTCGGTATTGCTGGTATGGGCCCTGATGGCTGTGAAGAATAAGAATTATGTGCTGCACAAGCGGCTGATGCTCGTGGCTATAGTATTGTCGGTATTGTTTCTGGTAACGTATATTGGGCATCATCTGCTGGCCGATGAAACAAAATTTGGCGGAGCGCATAATTGGTTTTATTATTTTTACCTTTTCATACTCATTACCCATATTTTTCTGGCTACCATCATACTGCCGTTTATTCTTTATACCGCTTACCGGTCTCTGACAGGTGAGTATGAGCAGCATAAAAAACTGGCAAAGTATACCTGGCCGCTGTGGCTGTATGTGAGCGTAACCGGAGTGCTGGTATATGTGCTGATCAGCCCTTATTATGTGCCGCATATATAGGTAAATGTGTTTGTGCAGCGTAAACCGTTGAAAAGGGTAATAAGGGTAATTTTTTTATTTACGCCCACGGTTAAAACCGTGGGCTTTGTTTTTTTTCGTAAGCAGTAATATCATTTGAGCGTAGCCCCACATTTTTATGTAAATCAATTGGAATGGTTTTTGGGGTTTTTCATTTTTTGTATTACCTTTGCACTCCCAATAATAAACACGGAGGTTGTAGCTCAGCAGGTTAGAGCATCAGATTGTGGTTCTGAGGGTCGAGGGTTCGAGCCCCTTTAGCCTCCCCCGAGAAAAATAAAAAAAGTGTTCCGCAAATGGAACACTTTTTTTTCTTAATTTGCCACAACAATAATTGTATCTTTGTAATCATTGTTATCCACATAAATTGTACCAATATGAGTTTAGAACTAACCGGTAAGTTATTAGTAAAATACGAACCACAGGAGTTTGGCGAGAAGAAATTCAAGACCCGCGAATTTGTGATTGAACTGGCCGAAGAAATAAACGGCAACATTTATACCAACTATGCAAAAATGCAGTTGGTACAGGCAAAATGCGACATCATAGACCGTTATAACATAGGAGATGCCGTGAAAGTGAGTTTTAATGTAAGAGGCCGTTCGTATATAGACAAGAAGGACGGCAGCACCAAGTACATATCGAACCTGGATGCATGGCGTGTGGAAAGCGCCAATGCCGCACCAGCAGGCAACCAGGGAGGCCAGCAGGCAGCGCCAGCTTATAACAATAACAATAATGGTGGCAACTATAATAACCAGGGCAATAATTATAATGCCGCACCAAATTTCAACCCTTCTCCGGAAACAATAGACGATCTGCCATTTTAATCAAACAGCCCCCGATGCAAAAACAACAGCGCAAATTAATTTGCATGTTACTGGTATTAGCGCTGATGAGCGCCTGCAGTAAAATGCCGGACCATGCCCGCTACATACCTAAAGATGCTGTTGCTGTTGCCGGCATTAACCTTAAGGGTTTATCGAGGAAAATAGCCTGGGCTGTAATAACCGACAGCAAGCTTTTTAAAGAGATGCAGGACCGCATTTCGGAAAAAAACACCAAGGATGCCATGAACGGCATTGAAAAGGCAGGCATTGATTTTCTGAATACCCTTTATGTTTATGTGAAGACGGATAACCGTTTCAGGGGAGGCAACCGGATAACGGGGATAGTCCCATTGTCGGACGCAGGGCAGTGGGAAGATTATATTAAAAAGGTGATACCGGGAGTACAGATCACGCAGCATGGCGGCCACAAGGAAGCCAGCCTGGGCAGGGATATGTATGTGGGGTGGAGCAGTAATGTGCTGATGATCATGAATGTAATGACCCCAGACCAGGGGGGGGATATGGGTAGTAACGGAGGCGTTAATAAACCCTCAGATGCAACTGCCCTATCTGCAGAAATGGAGCAGGCATTCAGTGTAACTACAGAGAACTCCATTAAGGGAAACAGGTACTTTAATGAGCTGGATGCGCAGGGGCACGATATCAGTTTTTTGCTGAATTACGAAAAGGTAATGGCGCAAATGGGTAATAACGTAGCCGAAAAAATAGGCATGAACCTGCAGGGCGACCTGTGGAAGGATGCTGCATTTACCACAGGGCTTGATTTTGAGAAGGGTAAGATAACCGGGGATATCCACTACTTCGTTCCCGGAATGAAAGATATAGGCACTGAACTTGGCAGTACCAATGCAGATAAAGAAATGCTGGACAAGCTGCCCGGACAAAACCTGGATATGCTGCTGTCTATGCACATCTCTACCAAGGGAATCAAGTCGATAATGGAAAAACTAAGCCTGCTGGGTATGGCAAATGCAGGACTGTCGACACAAGGGCTTAATACAGATAATGTGCTGGATGCGTTTACAGGTGATATGGCATTTGCCATGAATGATTTCAGCCTGAAGAATGAGAAAGTTACCGACCAGTTTATGGGCCAGACCATTGTGCATGATGAGCAGAAGACTTCCATGAGTTTTACCTATGTGATGAAACTGAATAAAACCGAGGAATTTCAGAAGCTGGTGAAACTGGCTAAGGACAATGGATTGCCGGCCTCGGGTAAGGGGTTTGTAATACCTATTAATTCAAAGGATTCGGTGTATATACTGATGAATGACAAATATGCAGTAGCCTCCAATAAATATGCCTATGCAAGCGGATTACTGGATGGCAGTGCAAAAGCGGGCGTGGCAGAAAGCCCTGCATCGGGCGTGTATGGACATCCGACCGCGTTCTTCCTGGATTTTCAGCAGTTGCTGAAGAATATTGATCCGTCTATCAGTCATTCGGCGCATGATTCGGCGATGATCAGTGAGAGCAAGAAGCTGCTGAGTACTGTTTCGTTTACCGGAGGCGGTTTTAAAAATGATGCATTTGAATACCACCTGGATATCAACTTTATGAATAAGGATGAGAACAGCATACTTATACTTAAAGATTTTGGCACAAAAATGAGTGATGCGGATAAAATAAAGGGGAATATTAACCCCTAGGCGGTAGAAATATTAACCCGCAGGTAATGATCAGATTCCGGATTGGATAATTAACTGAATCTGTTTACATTTGTAAGAGCACAACTAATTTATAATTACTTTAATCAGGTACTATGAGTAAACGCATTTCGCCTTTTATACTTACACTGTCGCTGCTGGTAATAATATTTGCCGCCATAAACAGTTGTACAAAAAAGATAAGCGGTATCAATAATAACCAGGTGGTAGAAACGCCTTTCAGCCTGTTTTTTTCTGACACATCGGGCGCACTTTACAGCTCGAACGACGGGACGCATATCAGGTCTACTTTATTTAAAGCTGATGGATTTCCATCGGTTGCCATATGTGTGGCCGGCCCAAATATTTTCTTCGGGAAAGACAACCTTTATTACAGCATCAATAACGGTATCAATTTCAATCATACTTTTGATTCATTTGGTTATTACCCTGGTGTGGCGTGCAATGGCCTGCCTATAGGCCTTAACCAGAGCAGTATGATAGAAATAAGCTCGTGGAACAGGATATATACCGTGAGCAATGAATGGTTTCCATCGAACGACCTAGGACTTCGCTACAGCCTGTCGCAGGGGATACAGGGCACCTGGTATACTGAAGGCCGCCCGGATACTGAGGGTAATTGCGGGGGATATGGAATTAACATGGCTGCAACACCTATTGATTCTACTTTAAGTATAAACATGAGTTCGCTGACCATGCTTGCCAACCAGGTGCTTTGCGGGTATGATGCCCGGCATAACAGGAATTTTTATAAAACACCCGATATCCTTTGGAAAGAGACTACTTCGGTATCCACTGCTGATTCCATCAACTATCCGCTTATAGGAACCGGAAAGCCTCATTATTATGGTTTAAGGCTTCCTCATCATAATCCTGTGCAAACGCCGGTGGATACATCTGCCCGATACTCATATGGGCATTTTAATAACCGGCTTATAGCTATTGACCAGATTAACTGCAACAATGTGGGCGCCTACTACAGCGATGATACCGGTAAGAACTGGTATGCCTACTCAGGGTTGCCGAATAAGCCCATGCTGTGTATAGCAGCGCCATTTGAGGAGGTTTGTTTTATAGGTACGGACTCGGCAGGATTGTGGGTTCTGAACAATAATACCGGAACATGGACACAAGCCAATAACGGACTGGGTACTAACCTGGTGGTGCGCAATATTGCATTTAAAGAGAACATCTACAAGGATGCATCTATTAAGAAATTTATTTACCTGGCTACCAATAAAGGTATCTATATGAGCAGCGACCTTGGCGCCAACTGGACCCTGACCATACCGGGTAATTTTGTGACGATTTATTGATTCATTTTTTATACTGAAAGTTTTGCCACGGCCTGATAGCCGTGGTTTTTTTGTGTGTCAGGCATGGATATAAGCTATAGGGTGCAAGTCCCGAGTACGCTTTACAGTAGGGAGTATTAGCCAATAGCAAGGGTGTCGCGGGTGACTGCGAATCTGAAAGAAGCTGGCGGCAAAGGTTCGGGCCAA
>CAILLK010000009.1 GCA_903835005.1 uncultured Bacteroidota bacterium
ACCGTGGATTTTATGACGCTTACCATCGGAAAACAGAACTGCAACTAAAATTATTCTGACAAACCGCCGTATGCCGAACGGCACGTACGGTGGTGTGAGAGGACGGTGAGGGAAATAATCCCTCACCTCCTACTCGATTGGGGTAATTAATATTGTTTTGCAATTCACCAAGAAACGCTGATTTTCCTTTCCATTCAATAAATCAAAACCACCTGCTGGTAAATTTTCTGATCTCTCCGCCATGAGGTAAATCTTAACCGGTAGTTAAGGGTTTAATATTGTCGGGAAATCAAAAACATCTGAAAACATGCTTCTAAAATCCCTCACCTGTACCGGAATGCTCATTGATCTAAGGGCCGGCACCGTGTGCCGGCCACCTTAAGGTTTGAGCTTGTAAACCACACCATGACAACAAGGTTTCAATCAACTCAGCCATTTAAAACAGTTTTCCTCTTACTATCACCAATATAAACAGTTTTCATCTCAAACTTTTAAAATCAAACACATGAAAAAATTAATCCAGAAATGCAGACTAATCACCCATCTTAACTACCAGAAAATATCTGGTAAACCGGGTAACGTTATTATTTTATTGGTGATGTTGCTTTTTGCCGGATCATCAACTCAGCACCTTTATGCGCAATGTTGCCTGACCAATCAGTTGATCATCAATACCGGCTATGATCCTGTCAGCAACCTGGCAGTACCTGCGGGTATCAGCTGCTCAACAGGGGTTCAGGATCCGCACTGGCAGGTAACAATGATGGATGCCGGACTTACCAGCGATATCAGCAGTACCACTTCGCCCTGCAGCACATATGTACCGGTTGCAGCTCCAGCGCCTGCTGATGTTATCAATCCCGCTTTTGGCTGGGCTTTATTTCCGACAAGCGTGGCAGGCGGTCCGGGCAACTGGATCAATTGCTTTAACGGAAGTGGCTATACCCAGAAGGGCAAATGCAATTATAAATGGGCGGTGAGCAGGTCATTTTACCTGGAGTGTGCTGCACAGGTTACCTTTAATTTCAGCAATGTTACCATTGATAACTGGTGTACCGGTGGCAGTGTAAGCGGAGTTGGTGGAGGGCCAATGCCTATTCCATTAACTTACTACAGCGGAGGCGGTATGTGTGCCCCTTATAATTATTTTTTTGGCGGCAATCCGGCAGCATTTTATACTGTGCCCCCTTTTATTATGAATTTAGGCCCGGGGCTGCACACTATCACATTCAATTTGTTAAACGACAATGCATCTGTCAACAACATTGGTTTTTGCCTGCAAGGTACCATTACCACACCATCTGCATCTATTATGCCTGAGAATTGTGTGACCAATCAACTGATCATCAATACCGGCTATGACAATATTACCGGCCTTGCCGTAACTCCGGGTACTAACGGCGGAACACCTGTTCCCGATCCGAACTGGAACGTAACCTATATGGATGCAAACCTTACCAGCGATATCCTTTCTTCTCCTGCAATAACCGGAAACATACCAGTGACACCAACTGCACCAGCCGATGTAATCAACCCTGCATGGGGATGGGCTGCCTATCCCGGAGGCCCGGGTGGTCCTGGAAACTGGATCAACAGTTTCAATGGTAGCGGGTATATACAGACTACTCCATACAACTATGCATGGACTGCGACAAGAACCTTTAATTTAGCAACCGCAGCATGGGTAACCTTTAATTTTACCAATGTAACTTCTGATAACTGGATAACCGGTGGTAATATTGACGGCTCTATTGCTATGCCCATTACAACACCACCTTATTCCGGCCCGGGTGCTTATGCTCCGCCCATATATGTGTTTGGTGGTAATCCGGCAGTATTCTATACATCAATTCCTGTATTTATGCAGTATTTGTCAGCAGGCCCTCATACCATTTCTTTCAATCTGCTGAATGATAATCCAAGCGCCAATAATATCGGTTTTGCGCTGCAGGGTTTCCTTACAGCTCAACCTGAAGCGCTTTTATCCAATAACCCAATAGTCTGTCCGATACCTGTTGCCGGCCCATGTGTTGGCTCAAGTATAACAATAACTCCTCCACTTGGCGGAGGAACCTGGTCGAGCAGCAATCCGGGCGTGGCCAGTGTAGACGGGTTAGGGAATGTTTACGGCATGAGCAGCGGTACTGCAACTATTACGTATGCTATGCCACCCACAACAGGCTGCAATGTGTTATACAGTGTAACGGTTAATGCAGAACCTGTGATAACCTGTTCGGTAATAAGTATACCTACTTACCCTTACTGGCAATATTCGATAACAGAAACAGGCGCTACCGATACAGTTAATGTATGCTACTGCCTTGAGCTTTTTGATCCAACAACCGGAGATAATACCATTTGGTGTACGACTACACCAGGTTTCACAGGAACCTATATTGTACCTTTGCCAACCAATGGTTATTATGGCACCCCGCATTTTTATGCATTCCCACCATGTTTTGTGGTTAATATGTCTGTAAATTGCGTGTCGGAAGATGGTTGCACCTGGCAAACGCAATGTTATTCCTCTTCAAGCCGCCAAACTCCATCAGGTATTGGTAAAACACAAATTGCCGGCGGTGATCTTATCGTATTACCTAATCCAAACAGCGGAACCTTTAGTATAAAAGGAACAGTTGCCAATGGCAAAACTGCAGCCCAGGCAAACATTGAAGTTCTGGATATGCTTGGTAAGACGGTGGTAAGCGATATTGCAACAATTAACAACGGCAATATTGATAAAACCATAACCCTCGGTGAAAATGTAGCCAACGGTGTATATATGGTAAGAATAAAAACAGGTGACGCCAGCCAGGTGATCAGGGTTTCAGTAGAGAGGTAAAATCAGTTTCAATTTGTAATCACGAAGGAGTGCGGTATTCATGCCGCACTCCTTTTACTTTTGCAATGTTTTATATCAATATTGAGGTGTCCGCAATTGGAGTGGCCGGTAATTATTTCCCGTAGCGCCTTTTATTTTATTGAAATGCTACACAGGCATTACTATTTTATTATTTTTAGGTGATTAATCTGCAATTAAATCATTTCCGTAGCTTTTATATGAAGCGGGTGCTCCTATTATTATTCTTATTCCCGGTAGTATTATCAGCCCAGACGCAGCGGAGACAGGTTATAGACTCTGGTAAGGAAGATTCATTAATAAACATAAGTAATTTTTCTCTTTTACCGGGTAATAATCCTCATACCCGGGAAGCAGATATCCGTTTTGTGCATAAGGTTACTGATAGCGGTGAATATGTTATTACCACTGTTTTTTTTCCGATTCTTACTGCACTGGATTCGGCTGGATATGATTCATTAGCTGTCCTTACCGTAGCAGCCACAAATAAAATACCTACAGATGATATTCCTGCCGCCAGGCTGGAGTTAATAACCAGTCTGCCACCACTTCCGCTTGTTAAAGACGAATCCTTAACCAGCATGGATCGTCTGAGTGTTGTTGCCATAAGCACGGCAGAAATTTCAGCTATTGAGATGAAAATCTCAGCATCAATCCTGCCACTGGCCGATTTTATCCCTTTTGAATTTCCTGCAGTTAATCTACTGGCTGTTAACCTAATAATGACAAATATCCTAACTGAAAGTGAGGCAGAGTTATTTACCAACGTTCCGCGCCTTCCTATTTTTAAAGATGATAGCATCCCGGACATGCAGCTTGTCGGAATTAATGAAATTAAAACAACAATCCTTGCAGACGCGAGACTTGAGGCGGTTGTAAACAACATACCACTTCCTTTTTATATAGCTGATGATATTGACATACCCCCGATGTTGCATGTTGCTCCAATTTATACAGCGGCAATACCAGCGGGGAAGGCAGATTCTGTAACTCCGTTTATTATGCTTGAAGATGAGTTATATCCGGTGGATGAAATGCACCTTTCAGAAGAGGGATACAGTCTGCTGGAAAAACTGGAAGGTTATTCCCCCGAACTGTACTCGCTGAATGACGGCGGCTACACAATTGGTTTTGGTTTTTTTGTTCCATACAGTGAAGGGACGAAATGGCGGAAAGGGGTTAGCTGGGAGGAAGCCGAGCGACTGATACACCAGAAAGTGCCTGCCTATGAAAACCAGGTTAAAGCGTTTATCAACATAAAATTAACTCAAAAGGAATTCGACGCGCTGACGATGCTGGCCTACAACCTGGGCGGATTTTCGAAGGCAACCAGTATTGTAAACGATATAAACAACCTGGAAGGTTATGATCAGCTTCAGGCAGACTGGAAAAGATTTATTCATTCAAAAGCGCCCAACGTATCCAAAGGATTAATGAACAGGCGTAAGGACGAACTGGGGGTCAGAAGCATTTCAGATTATCAACCCGATAGAAAAGTTATAATTTATAAAAACAGAAACTAATGAAACGATATTTATTCGCCGCAGCGATACTGTCAGTTTTACCATGGAACACTGCCTGCCATGCGCAGGAAACAGACTCGGCAAAAGTAGTAAAAACCTTATTGAAATGCTGGCGCGCCCTGAGCCATGAATACTCGACCATTTACGGACTTGAAGAGGAAGAAATAAAAACGTACTCCAAACAGAAAGTATGTTTTAGCAGGGATAGTTTAACCATCTATTACGGCACCTTATATTCCCCGAAATATTCGGTGAAAAAAGTGAATGCCGAAAATTATGCCAAAGATAACTTTGATGTAACAAAGGGCAGACTTGGTATTACCAGAGACAGTGTTTATGAAATAACCATCAACTCAGTTACCAGACCTTTGCCCAACGGAACTACTCACAAAATGACTGATGTAATTGCCTTCGACGGGGATTGCATTTATGTAGTAAAAGATGGCGTTATTTTTAAATTGTTCGACAGCGAAGCGAAGAAAGAAGCGAGAGGAGCGAATTGAGCAGTGGTATAACCAATGAACCATTGGCACGATCTTATTCTTTACTCAAACACAATCTTCCCCACATAATTATTCCCGCCAATAATCATCTTTACAAAGTAAACACCACGGGCCAGGTTTTCGGTCTGGATGGTTGTTGTGTTGTTCCATTGTATAGCTGTGAAGCTTGAGGAGTAAATATTCCTCCCCAGGTTATCGGTAAGTTTCAATTGCATTTTTGTACCTGCATCGGCAAACCACTGTACCGTGAACCTGTCGTTGCTGGTTGGGTTAGGGTAGATGTTTACAATACTATTGCTGTTGATCCACTCCACCGTTTTTTCAGGCAAAACCAGGCTGGTATAGTCTTCCATATAGGCTGTGAGCCGGTAATGAAGCAGCGTGCCTGAATTGATGAACCGGTTGGGCTGATCGGTATAGCTGTACTGCTGTCCATAGTGTTGTTTTGAGATAACACTATCTATTACAGTGTATCGGTTATCGCCAATGGCGCGCTGCAAAGTATAGTGGTTAACTATACCATCCAAATAAGAAGTCCAGGTATTGAGCACACTCTGATGGCTTACCATTGATGCATTGAAAGTAATCAGGTTGGTGGCAGAGTCATTGCCGTAAACCGTGCGGATCGGTGAATAATAAGTATTTCCGTTTGTAGTCATTGTCCACATCAGCCGGTAATAAAGAACGGGGTGGGTATTGAAGTTTACCGGGTCCTGGATGGTATAATTGCCGATGGTTACATGCATGGCTGGTGTATCTAGGGCTGTGGCAAAGTTTATGGAATCAAGCGACCATTGAACAGTATACGTAGCAACTGAAGAATCAATATAAGAGGTCCAAAAGCAGGCTACATTCGTGCCATTTCGCCAGGCCATGAAATTAAGATAATTTACACCGGCAGGGAAAGTGCCGGTAGGTCCGCCATCATTGAACCAGAACTCGGAAAATGGACGGGTCAGCAGCTCGGCATAGTAGCCCTTATCATAAGGTACCCATTTTACAGATTGATAGGGGTGGTACATAAAAGCACCTCCTGTGTCATCGGCCAGGGTTCCGTTTTCCGTCTGGTAGCTTGCCGGATTGGTGAACTGGGTAATTCCCAGCCTGTAGGCATCTGTAACCGGGCTGCAGGACGGGCAGGTACTATCGTTGAGTACATTTACAAGGTCGCTCTCCGCCAGATATAACCGGATGCCAAAGCTATCGGCAGGTTGCTGCGGCGGCCTGATGGAATAGCTTTCAGGGAATGTATATTGTGTTGCATCCGGATTAAACAAGGTGTCGTGGTTATAAAGGTTTAAAACAGCATTGCTTATCTGCTGATTATTGGGCTGTACAGACGCCAGCAGCGTAGTGTTCCACAAGTAATCAGTCCACTGATTGCCGCTGAGATTAAGCACGGTCATTGCTGAAGTACCAGGTTGGTAAATGGAATTGGCCAGGTCGAAAATATGGATGTCATCCACTGCCATGCCTTCGAATGTAGCGCCGGGGTCGGCGGCCAAAACAAACCTGAAGTGAGTAGTGTATCCGGGGCCGGGCTGGGGCAAAAGAATGGATGCCACATGCCAGCGGGTAAAGCCTTCGGTGTTCCAGATATCAAAAGTAGAATCGTACCAGTTTGTGCCCTGACCGTAAGCGCCTAGTTTGGCCCAGTTTACACCGTCGTAAGAATATTCAATATATCCGGCATCGCAAAGTGTATTGCCGCAATTTTCAATATCGCTTGCCATACTGAAACTGAGCATAGGTTTTGTCAGGCCTGACAAATCGAAGCAAGGGGAGTAGAGATAAGATAGCTCCAGGTTGCTGTAGTCACCGGTAAGATTGGTTTTCCAGGCTTTATTGCCACTTGCAGCTCTATTTATTTTGGGTGAAGCAGGAGTACCATATTGCCAGGAATCCTTGTATCCATCGTGGTAATAGCCGCCATCGCCTGCTTCAAAATTTTCAAGATAAGGATAGGAAGTAATTATCTGGCTGTTGCGGAAATGGTAGTTGATAATACTATCGTTGGCATTATATGAATCGCCGGTTTCGCTGAGCCATACATTTAAGCTGTGCGTGGTGCCTTCGGCCATACTCAATTGCTGTGTGAATGTGTAATTTACAGTTGCCTTGGCGGAAACAGAATCAAGTATGCCTGTATAAATTGTACCCGTATCCAGTTTGTAATACATGTTGATATTGTAGAGCGTATGATTTACCCCGTTGTGTACACTTACAGTAAGCGGGCCGGGAGAAGGAAGACCACAGTTGTTGGGGGCAGGAGTAACTATACCCACCAGCGCAGCATCATTAACTACTGTATAAAGGTTGAAGTTATCAATAGTAATGCCATTGCCATAATCGATAGCTGCTATAAGAGATGTATCGCTTTGGCCGAAGGATACCTGCGTACTGCCGGAGAAGTTTCTTCCTGCATGCCTTGCCATGTCTGTAAGCGAAAGAGAACGGACAGGCGTAACATTTCCAGGGTAAGCAGTAAGATTATAGGAAAATAAGGTATCCCAGGGCGAGGTATCATTTGGCCTTGAGGTAACCAGGTTGCCTGTCGGCGATTTAGGATTACCATGCAGCAGATAATCAAAATCCATTCTGATTTCAGTATTTGCCGTGTCGTAATTACTGAGATTGAAGGTGCCTGTAAAAGAATTTTTGCTGCCATTTAAAATGCTCCGGAAGGCATCCAGGCTCACCGACCGATTGCCGGTAATAGTAACATTGTCGCTAACAAAAGACCTCATTCTGCCGGAATCAGTAGCTGAAAAGAAATCCCAATGGCCGTCTGGCGAAAGCCCGATGGAATCGTGCTGCACGCCAAAAAAAGGAAGCGCCTCAAAACCATCAGTGTATGGCGTAGCCAGGCTGATAGTATCATTAGGGATATTCAAAATGGTAACGAGGGTAGTGTCGTTTATCGGATTGGGGTCAGTGAGCCGCAGGTTGTGCAATGCTACCCTGATGGTATAGGAGCCAGTAACAGACAGATTTAAACCGGGAATAGATACTATTGCAGTGTCATTGGCGGGTATTGGCGTAGTTCCGGTTGAGCTCATCCAGGGACCAGAATTTATCTGCCATGCTACTTTATAACTGTCGCATACGGCTGTATAGAGATTCCGTACCCGGAGTTTCAATGTAGTGGATGAGCTTAACTGCGAGCTGGTAAACATTCTGCCGCTCCCCGGAGCCACAATTTTATCGGCCATCAGATCACCGTTGGAGATTGGATTCGAACAATCCCCGGTATTGGCCACCACACTAAGCGCAATGCTCCGGTAAGCGGGAAGTCCGTTGATAACCGGTTGAACGGTGACATATGAAGATGAGCCAAGTGGCAGGTTTCTGAAGGAATAGGTAGTGTCGGTAGTTGAATCAATTACCTGCATATAAAAACCTTTTTTCTGCAACAGGTAGTAAGATGTGGCATTCTTTACGGGCGACCAATGTATATTAAAATAGCCAGGGCATTGTGAAGCGGATGCGGTCAGTATAGCCTGCGCATTGACACAGAACCTGCCTGAAGTCGCAGTTTCAGTTGTGCCATTCCTGGAAAGTCTGACCAGCATATTGCAACTGTTGATACTATCAGGTAGAAAACTGCAATGGCGGGCAGACGGGGCCAATGTGTCGGATACTATTTTCCATGTTGTTCCGTTATCCTGCGATAATTCCAATTTAAAGGTATTGGCAGTAGTGCCGGCATCCCAGAAAGCCCTTACTGTATCGAATGGAGATGGGTCACTTATTAACTGCTCTCCACCCAGAGGGAATGAAAGGTGCAGGGCAGCTGGTACAAAATCATAGGCTACTACATAATGTTGTGGTCCGTAGGGAATGCTATAACCCTTTGTTTTTATATTGTAATTTCCAGCGACAGGATTATTGATGGTTACCTGTTCCACATTATTGGTATGGTCGGCGCCTTCTGCTGCGTTTTTAGTTACATTGGCGGGAGTGGGGTCAAGTACTAATGGTAAATGAATAGTACCCGATGGTTCGGTTACTGTAAGGTCAAGGTCATTGACCAGTTGTTTGGCCGAAGAAGCGCTTGCCGGAACATCTGCCCAATACAGCATTATTTTGAGTTGTCCGGTTCCCGGCGGAACGGAGATAGTATTTGTTTGAGAATCCCCGGTGCTGATATTGTTGGTTATAAACCTGGCGCTGTCGATCATCTGCAACGAGCGGTAAATATCCATTTCACCGAAGCCATGGCTGAAATCGGGGCCTGGGTTTCCCAGATCCATTGCGCCGTTAAGCAATATTGTTTTCAGCAGATCGGCTCTGGGTTGTGCTCCGCTATTTACTTGTTTGTATCGTTGGGTCAGTACTGCCAGTCCACCGGCAACATGGGGGCTTGCCATACTGGTTCCCGCGGCCCATTCATAACCATCAATACCCACGGTGGAATAGACGACAAGGCCGGTGGCTTCTATTTCAGGTTTTAAACGGCCATCCCTCATTGGCCCGCGCGATTCATCAGATACATCGGTATAATGATCCATCATACTGCCCACCACCACATTATTTTTGGATGGCTGATATCCACCTCCTATAGTCGCAAATCCTTGCGGATATGGGCTGCAGGTACCGGCCCCATCGTTGCCGGAGGCAAATACATGCAATACATTGGGATACTGAGCCGCTAAAGTATCAACCAGTTTTGAATAGCCATCATAGGAGCCGTCGTAGCCACAATCGCCGGCTATAACCTCATAAGAATTGTTGGTAATGGTCATGTTGTAACCAGTATACATAGCGCCGGTAGCAGGCAGTATCAGATCATATAAGTAATCGATGAGCGCCACATGCGGGGCCATGCCCTGAGCAAATGGATCTAAATTGCCTGATCCGCCTACAATACCATTCACATGCTCGCCATGATTGCTTTGCGGTCCGGGGTTAAAGTTGGTAATACGGTCATTTATATCGGCATGGTAAATGCCGGATGCATCATCACCCACACCTACGGTTACGCTATCGCCCTGCAGGTTGTATCCCCCGTGAATTTTTGCTGCAGTTGCAATATTGCCTTTTACTGCGGGAACCGATTCCAGATCAAGCGGAACTATTTCGGATACCGGGCTTATGGAACTTACACCATACCACTGAGCCAAAGCTTTAACTTTTGTTGCATCAATAATTACTTTGTAAGAGCCGTATTTTTCCATAGGGCTATTATCAATCCGCCCACCGGTGACTGATATAAATTGTTTGATTTTTACAGCATCTATGCCGGAATAAAATGAAACCAGTACTTCTACATTGCCATGTTTTTTATTAACCTGGTTCCAAACGTAATCACCCGTTTTCCATTCCGGTTTTGAATTGATAAAACTATGTATGGGCATATCAAGTATAGATTTTTTATCAACAGGAAATTGTATATGAGCTATGAATGTGTTATCGGGAATATACTCAAGCAGGGTAATGCCATTCAGCTTCAGCGCTTCCTGCTGTTCCCTGGTTGGCAGGCTATTAAAATGAATTAAAACCTGGACAGGCTCTGCTGTAATTTTAGCCAAAGACATACTATCAAGCCACTGCGATGCATTGGGCGAAGCAGTTATAGTACCGCTTTTAAGGAGAACAGCATGTTTGTTGCTGTTTTCCTGAGCCAATCCACTGATAGTGCAAAGAATTAAAAGAAAACCCAGCAAACAGTTAAGTTTGTATATAGTTACAGTCATAAGAAATTATATAACGTTTATGGCAACTAAATTGTTGTATAGCATACCCTAATTTGGTAATACAAGGTAAGATGAAATTGTGAAGATTGGATACTATACGCTGCCAGAATTAGATTTAAACGATGCATGGGCAGCTGAATATTACTATTCCTGAGTTTTCCACCGGTCGCGCAATTTCATAACAGGATACTCAAAAAACCTGTATAGCAATGAGGAAAATCCGATAACAACAATCCAGTAAATAAGGTATTGGGCAATGCCTATAGAGGTTGATTTTACGCTCAGGTTAATAAATAGTGGAATGAATAATGAAAAATGCACCAGATAAATAGAATAGGATATCTTACTTATGTGCTTTACTATCGCCATAAACAATTTATTGCTCCATTCTTTTGTACCGGCAGCATAAGGGAGGGATAGGGAGAAAATCAATGGGATTATCATGTATAGAAACGCATTACACACAAACCGGAAAAACGGGTTGAGCTGTGCACGGAAAGCCAGTTCATATTTTACTATAAAAAAATACAAAATAAATGATCCCAGCAGGCTAATAATAAAAAGCTTCTTTTTGATACCATCCATGATCGGCCTATGGTAATAATTGAAGTAAGCTGCCAGTACACCATACATTACCGCATCGAGGCGGAAGACTACTATTTTACGAATCCCTTCATCAGGGTCAATTCCGTTGATCGGATTGAATGCATTGAAAATACGGATCACTAAAAACAGCGAAAGATAGCATAAGAACAACCTGATTAAAAATTCTTGCTTATTTGCCGGTTTAATAACAAGTGTGGACAAATACATAATCACAGGTAAAGTGAGATAAAACCACTCTTCAATAGACAAGCTCCATCCCTCCGGAAAAACATGAAGGACATCGGGATGAATAAAATTCTGGAGAAATATATATCCTGTGAACTGATTAGCATCTAAAGAATTTCCTCTTAGGAATACCAGGATGATAATGTTCAGGGTTAGTATCAGCCAGTAATTGGGCAGAGTTCTGAACCATCTTCTCACCCAAAACTGCCGGACTTCAGCGAAGGTAAAATCAGTATTGTCGAAGATTTTTATAAGTATGCCGCCAATCAGGAAGCCGCTTAAAACAAAAAATAATTCTACACCTATAGGGCCGAGGTTGATAATATACCTTTCGAAGAGGTTCACATATTTAATGAGAACAGGGGCATTCGTGAGCCTTTGTAACAGGCAGTAGGAGTGCGCCATAACTACCATTACAATAGCCAGCGCCCTGATGAGATCAAGACCTATTACTCTTTCGTTTTTGATGTTAAAAGTTTAGGTGAAGGTAATTTTTTTGGTTGGAATAAAGGAATACGGATGGTTCACATTCTGATTTAACAATTATAATCTTATTTTGTTCTTAACTTTGTTATCAAGAATATTGTAACAACATGTTGGAAAAGGAGTTTTATTATTATGTAACTAATCAAGCTGACCTTGTTAAGAAGTATAATAATAAGTTTATTGTTATAAAGAACGAACAGGTTATTGGCGCATACGACAGTTTGTCGGACGCATATAGCGAGTCTATCAAATCAAATGAGTTGGGAACTTTTCTAATACAGCATTGCTTTCCTGGTAAAGATAGTTATTCTCAAACTTTTCATTCTAGAGTTTTAATTCACCCTGAGTTTTGAGACCATCCGGCTTTACTATAAAATCAGTTGGATTATTGAGGGTCTTGGAATCCTTAGTTAATATTCATGAGACTAATAATGAAAAAGGAATATCCATTAATGCTATATGGGATACTGGGGGACCTGTTCAGTAATAACCCGGAAAATTGTAGACTTGTTAGGATTAATTCCTACTGGCTTTGTGGAAGTACATACTGCCAATGGAACCGCAATTCAAAGAACTTTTATAATTGATATAAAGTTACCTAATGGAATGTTGGTCAAAGGTATACCTGCAATTGAGGTATATACACTTTCCGGAGATTCAGAAGCGCTTATAGGAATGGATATAATTACACTTGGGGACTTATCAATTACAAATTACAATGGTCATATCTGTATGTCGTTCAGAATCCCATCTTTACATGAAATTGATTTCTTTGAAAGCCCTAATTTTGGTGGGTAATTTTGACTCTTAAGCTCAGTCAAGAATAGAAACCTTTAAATAAACCCTAATCTATCATACTTTCTTCCCAGAATCAATTTTGAATCAGCCTCCAGCCAGTTGTCGAGCACAGTTGCATATACCTGTTTGAAATCTATATCGTATTTAAGGTCGCCTTCATCCAGGTCTTCCAGGTTCGGGAGATTATTATAAATGCCGGGTTTCTTAAGGCTGCCGCCTATAAAGAACATGCTGCTTGCAGTACCATGGTCGGTGCCATTGCTGGCATTCTGGGCTACCCGTCTGCCGAATTCGGAGAAGGTCATGATCAGCACATCTTCAAAACGGTTGTTTTGTTTCAGATCGGCTACGAGGGCTGTGAGGGCCTCGTCCAGGTTTCCAAACAGTTTGTCCTGCCTGTTTTTCTGGTCAACATGGGTATCAAAGCTGCCATGAGATACATAATAAACCTGCGTTTCAGTATTTGAAATGATCAATGAGCCGATGGTTTTCATGCGCTTGCCAATTGGCGTTGTTGGGTAGGATTGGGTACTGGTATAAATTTTACTTTGGTCAAAAATATATTCGGCAGCAGATGTGGTTTCACGAAGTGTCTTATATAGATATCCTGCAAGCTGAGAGTCATGCTCCTCTTCATGACTGGCTATTTTTTTGAAAAAACTATTGGCTGCTGCATTATGAAACTGATTGATATCCCTTACGGCAATAGCGCTCTTTTCCTCTCCTTTCAGAGCAAGGCTAAGAGAGTCATCTACTTCAATAGCCAGTGAATTATGCAAATTAGCTTCCGCAGCCGAATTATCCAGGTACCGGCCAATCCAGCCGGATGTTAACACATCTCTCGCATTGCTGCCCGACTGCCATATATCCATGCTGCGGAAATGAGACCGGTTGGGCTGTGGATAGCCAACACCATTAATTATTGCAACCTTTCCATCATCATACAATTGTTTGATGCCTTTTAATTTCGGATTAAGGCCGGTTTCATCATTAAGCGATAATGCATCATCACGCTTAATACCGATCTGTGGCCTGCTTTTATAATAAATGTCATTGCGCACCGGTATTATAGTATTCAAGCCATCGTTACCGCCAGATAGCTGTATGACCACCAGTACTTTCTTTTTACTGCCAGTCAATTGTGGCGGCCTGAATTCAAATCCTTTAAGGAATGAGGGCACCATAAGTGATGCACTGGCAAGCGAACCTAACTGTATGAATTTTCTGCGGGATATCATCCTTTATATTGTTTGTTTTTTAAACTAACTGGTATTCTGGTAATTCCATAAATAGTATGGTAAGGCTTTTTATAAAAGAATCATCGCTGCTCGAATCGGCACAGGAGATCACATCGGTTAATTTGTCATCGGGTAGCGGGAATGGTAATAAAAAGCCTGCAAGCAAGCCTGGCAATTCCTGGCGGTTATATTTTTTCCAGATGTTCAGGTAATCATCCCATTTTACCGCAACTTTTCCCACTCTAAACTGTTTGTCGGTTGTTTTATCTTTGCCTTTACCCATTTTCATTGTTCCCGCTATTTCCTTATCGTTGTCCTTGGTTGCAAGATTTAATTCTTTTGTTCCGAATAAAGCTTCAGGCAACCTCATTCGTATCACCAAAGAAGAGCTGTCTATCCAGTTTTTGCCACCCGGCCAGCCAGCCACATTGGGCGGATTGAACAGATGCTGGCCCAGTATGCGCTGCAGGTTGAGTATAGTATTATCCTTATCAAATTGCATTGGCAGCATACGTTGATAGCCAACCAGTAATTCGACCGGCGATTTTATTTTCGCCCCAATGGTTTTATCGTTGTAAAACCAGTCGGAAGTGAACAGTTTGCGCAGCAGGCTGCCTATATCATAATTGCTTTTATAAAAGTGCTTTGCCAGTTCATTAACGTGCTTATCATTGATCAGTTCGTCACTTACAAAGAAGCGGTATAATTTCTGAGTGATGAAAACTGAAGTCTGCTTTTGTTCCAACACAATGTTGAGTATGTCATCGCCGGTAAAATTACCGGTCTTTCCAAGGAACTTCTTCTCCCCATCATCATGTTGTTTTTCTCTGAAGATAAATTCTCCTTCATCTGTAAAATTCCATCCGGTAAATGCCCTTGCAGCTTCTTTTATATCATCTTCGGTATAATGGCCACGACCAAGCGTAAAGAGTTCCATAACCTCACGGGCAAAATTTTCGTTAGGATGTTGTTTTCTGTTCTGCCGGTTGTTGAGGTATTGCAGCATGGCCGGGCTTTTGGATACATCGCGCAACATATCTCCGAAATTCCCAAGAGCATTCTTGCGGAATATATGCAGCAAATTCTGGTCGTAATAGGGGTTATCTATGTGGGTAGCAAAATGGCCATGCCAGAATAACGCTGTTTTTTCCAGCAACGGATAATAGCTGTTTACCATAGCCATCTCCCAAAGTGTATTTAAATCATTGGTTATCTCCCTGAATTCTTTTTGTTTTTGCTTTCGGAGAGAATCATCAGCAATTTCCTTCATTGCCTTAGGGGTGTTATCGGCCCATTCCTGGTCTGTTATCATTTCCAGTACTCCTGGTAATGATTTAGGGAAAAGCTTTTCTACAGCCTCCTTTACAGGTAAAGGGTTATGATAATCGTTTATTAAAATACCAAATCCGGCCCTTGCATAAAGCAATTTGTTTTGTTGTTGCAGATCCATGAAAATAAATTACCTGGGTTTGACGGATTTAAGAAGGTTAAGGTTTATAACTGAAAATTATTTAACAATCGGAATAAAACCGAAAGAAGTTCGAAAGGCATTCTGGTACCTGATCTGATTCAACAGCACTTTAATGCCCCTGTTATTGACCCGCCAAAATATTCAGAATAAAATCAGGAGGCTATTCCAGTCTTATCGGATAGTCTCAGCAGTATTGTTCTGAAATGCCCCGTTTTGTGCTTTTAAATATTCTGTTTTACCCTTAGGATATGTTTATATCATAAAATACAAAAGTGCCACGGCTGCTACACTCATCAACAGGAACGTTGCAACTCCCAGAATATTTGCACGGGGGCCGTTCAGGTGCCCGTCCATGATCTTTTTATTATTGCAGATATGCAAAATCATAGCAATGAGCACCGGGGCGGTCAGACCATAAAGGATAGCGGAATACAACAGGGCTTTAATTGGGCTTATGCCCACATAGTTCATAGACAGACCTGCAATAAGCGAGATGCCGATAATGATATAAAACCATTTTGCATCATGAAACTTTTTATCAAGCCCCATTTTAAGGCCAAACGTTTCGGAAACAATATAGGAGAGGGCACCGCTTAGTACCGGTATAGCCAGCAGGCCTGTACCTATTACGCCAAATGCAAAGAGATGGTAGGCCAAATCGCCGGCCAGTGGACGAAGTGCCTGCGCCGCCTGCTCTACTGTATCAATTTTATGCACGCCAGATATGGAAAGAACTGCACCTGTGGTAAGTATAATGAAAAACATGACCAGGTTGGAGAACAACATTCCGATGTTTACATCCAGCCGCATCGCATTATACATGCGGTGGCCCGCCACAAAAAGCCGGGTTTGTTTCTTCTGCTTTTCATTTATTTCCTCAACCTCCATGGTGGTTTGCCAGAAAAACAGGTAAGGTGAAATAGTAGTGCCCAGAATACCCACCAGTATGCCCATATAATCTTTGTTGAATTGAATATGGGGAATAAAAGTGGCAATAATAACGGCATGCCAGTCTGTTTTTGTAAAAAAAGGGACCAGGAGGTAAACCAGCAATGTCATTGCCAGATATTTAAGGACTGATGCGATTTTCTGGTAATTGAAAAACACAATAAAGATGAGCAGGAGCACAGTAAAGCATACAGAGAAGAAAGCTGCGTCTATTCTGGGAACTATGAGATTGGCAACTGCCCCCATACCGGCAATATCAGCCCCGATATTCATTACTATAGCAGGTGCGCTGAACAGCAGCATCAGATACAATACCCACCTGGGATAATGTTGTTTTAAAATGCTTGTAAGGCCTTTGCCCGTTGCCAGGCCGATGCGGGCACACATCTCCTGGATAGCAGCCATGAGCGGGAAGGTGATCAGAGCTGTCCATAGCGTTGATAAGCCATATTGTGCACCAGCCTGCGAATAGGTAGCAATGCCCGACGGGTCATCGTCGCTGGCGCCGGTTATGAGTCCGGGGCCAAGCATCTTTACTATTTTCCTGAAACTGTTTTTTTCTTCCTTTTGCTTCAGCATTTGTTAAAGTTAAGAGGTATGCCGGAATTGCGATTGATAAAGATCAGCAGGTAACTATTTTATTTTGAGGATTGGGATGCAGATTAATATTATGAAAATTATGTACGGATTATTGACGTTTATTTTCGTCAGGAACGGTTAAATCAAAATATTTATCAATGCGCACGAACTTATAGACTATTTACAAAATTCAATCTTAGATTTGCGACCTTATTTCGTGTAAATTTATCTGTTTAATTAGTTGCGGTTCGGATTTAATTTTTTTCTTGGCCTGGGAATATTTTTATTATTCTTTTATTCGGGTGTGGCACAGCCTTCACACGGGGGAACTTATAAGATAAAAGGCAGGATTACAGATACGCTGAGCAAGCAACCAATAGGCTATGCTGCAGTAACTGTATTTCTTAATGGCAGTACAGCCGTGGCCGGTGGTATGATTACAGATGATAATGGCAATTTTATCATTGAAAACCTGCCGGCAGGAGATTATACTGTGAAAGTAGATTATATAGGTTATAATATTAAAACCACATCCGGCATAACTTTAAATGACAAGCACCCGGTAAACAATATTGGTAATCTGCCCATCTCGGGCAGCACAAAAAACCTTAAGGATGTAACTGTAACAGGTACCCGCAACTATATGGAAAACCACCTGGACAAGCTGGTATATAATGTAGAGAAGGATGTAACCAGCCAGGGCGGGATAGCTACCGATGTGCTGAAAAAGCTGCCGATGGTGAATGTGGACATTGATGGCAATGTAGACCTGCTGGGAGATCCGAATGTGCGGGTGTTCATTAATGGTAAACCATCGGCAATGTTTGACAACAACCTGGCTGAAGCGCTGAAAATGATACCGGCCAACCAGATTAAGAGCATTGAGGTAATTACCAGCCCGGGCTCGCAATATGATGCGCAGGGCACAGGGGGCATTATCAATATCATTCTCAAAGACAATAAAGCAAAGGGTATTAATGGCAATGTATCCCTTTCGGGAGGATCGAGGTACCAGAACGGAAATGGCAGTATACATGTGAAAAATGGCGGACTGGATGTGAGCGCATCGGTGAGCGGCAATATGCAGCTCGATACCCGCACCCTTACCAGTCTTAACCGTACTGCCGATACCCTTGGGCTTATACAGAATGGCTATGGGGCAGTGCAAAGAAATGGCTACCGTGTCCAAACCGGATTCGACTGGGCAATTAGCAAGAACAATGATATCAATGGATCATTTGCCTATAACAACTTTGGAAATACCAATCAGGGCTTTGTGAGCCAGCACCAGTTAACCGATGGTATTGATACTCCATCCACCACCAATACCAACAATTACTTCAGGTACCGGGGGGAAGACTGGAACCTGAATTATAAGAAGAAATTCAGCCGCGACGGGCAGGAGTTCAACCTTTCTTACCAGGGTAGTGTGGGGGCCAGTGATTTCTGGTATAAGCAATATCAGACTTATACCCTGTCCAATTCAGTATTTGCCGGGGCAAGAGGAGATAATGGTTTTCAAGATATGGAGTATAACATCTCGGCCGATTATGCACAACCTTTCTCCAAAGACATAATGCTTAATACTGGTGTGAAGGCAGGTTTCAGCCGGATGGAAAGTACATCTGATCATTATGAGTTATTGACCTACCCCGGCGTTTATTCCAGCGATCCTTTTCAGAGTAATGACTTCAATTTCAACCGGGATATTTATGCCGTTTATGGCACCATCACCTTTCCGCTGCCCGACAGTTTTAAAATGAAGATAGGGGTGCGGGATGAATACACCATCAACAGTGTGCCGGGAGCCGATTTCACTATTCCTTCAGATAATTTTATTACGCCATCGGGTATTATTTCCCGCAGCCTGAGCCACAACCAGACCATAAAACTCAGTTATGCCCGGCGTATTCAGCGGCCCGGTTATGGTCAGTACAATCCTTTTGTGAATGCCACCGATCCCACAAGCCTCTCTACCGGCAACCCAAGCATACTGCCTCAGAAAATGCATACGGGCGAACTTTCTTATTATAAATTTTACGACAAGGGCAGCAATATATTGGTTACGCTGTTCTACCGCTATTCGGAAGACGACTGGCAAGGGTACAGTACCTATTACAATAATTATACCGTTGGCGATTCGGTATATAAAAATGTTACCGTTAATCAGACCATCAATGCAGGTACAGAGCAAAGCGGTGGTTTGAACCTGTCGGGGGCGTGGGCTGTTAATGAAAAGCTGCAGATAAGGCCTAGTGCTTCATTTTTCCAGAAGTATATTCAAAGCCCGCTTATATCCAGTGGCAGCTCGGGCAGTTTCAACTACCGGGCCAATGTTAATATAACCTATACCTTTAATAAAAACCTGGTGGCCGAATTTTACAGCGGCTACAATTCGGCAAGGTATGAGGCGCAGGGTAAGTTTCCGTCATTTGCCAGTTACAGCATTGCAATCAGGCAGCAGCTATGGAACAAAAAGGGCAATCTGTCTTTCTCTGCCACCGATCCCTTTAATACCTATACCAACCAGATCAGTTATGTGAGTGCCAGCAATTTTACCTCTGTGAGTGAGCGGCGGTATCCCTACCAGTATTTTTCGGTGAGCTTCTCTTACAAATTCGGGAAGATTGAATATACCGAGAAAAAACCGGAAGCAGACGACGGGAGCGAAAAGCAGCAGAGCAACCCGGCAGCGGGGCAGTAAAATTTATTGATGCAAGTTCAGAACTCCTTAACTCTCACATTCTGGAATGTGGTATTTAGGCTTAGAAACGTGATGAAGATGGCTACATTGATGGTGCAATTTCCCCCTTGCGCACGGGTCCTTGCCTGTCGGTGGCCTTGGTGGTCGGGATTTATAATCCCAACCCAAATGGTTGCGGATTTGCAATCCGCGTTTTATGGTCGGTTCTCAAAAACTACTTCAACAAAAAATAAAATCAAAACCCAACGTTACACCTGAATTTGCACTTGCGATAGCCAGATGTAAGTTATCCCTCTTCTCCTGCTTAGCCTATGTTTATAATCACTTTTCTTTGTCTCTGTTTTCATATCCCTCAATCCGATATCCCAGCCATTTAAACCACCAGCCAGACAGGTAGCTTACTTTTATCGGGTTAACACCATATGAAAAACCAGGTTAGCAACAGCCGAACGAAGGTTGAGCTGGTATATCCCATCCGGCAAAGTTCCGGCGAACTGAAAGCGCTCATTTATTTTGCCGCTGACAGCTGTTGTTTTTTGTGAATAAACTACCTGCCCTAAGAGATCAAGCAGCTCGATAGTTACTGCAACATCGTTGTTTGTGCCCAGGGAGCCGATAATTGTGAATTGGCCATCGTTAGGGTTAGGATATATTTTCAGACCAGAAAGACCTTTATTATCAATCACCGCCACACCTGTATTGCAGGTGCCCGCCGGTAATACATATATGGGCAATGTAGTTACTGCTGTGCCACAATATGCTGTGGTAACTGTATAACTGACCGTATCAAGCCCGGTAAGGACACCCATTACCATGCCGGATGGCGAAATAATCGTATTGCCGTTCAATTCACTCCATATACCTCCTGCGGTTGAGTCGGCCAGTAGGATGTAATCGCCTGAACATACTGTGTCGGTGCCTAATATTGGTGACACAACCGGTAGGGGATTAACGGTTACCAGCCAGGTAGTAATTGCGGTATTGCATTCATTTATTACACTATAACTAATAAGCGCTATTCCGGCATCCGAGCCGGAAACAATACCTGCCGGACTGACACTTGCCGCAAGCGAGGTGCTGCTCCATATACCGCCGGTTAGTGTATCGGTTAAAGTAATTTCAGAATCAATGCACACATCTGTACTACCCGAAATTATACCGGCTACCGGCTGTGGAATAATGGTAATAGTATAAGAGGTAATATTGGTACCACAACTATTTGTTATTGCATAGGTTATTGTATCGATACCGGCAATGATGCCGGTTATTACACCTTCAGAATCAGACGCTGAACTGTTTGTACTTCCCCATGTACCTCCGGCTGTTGTATCTGTTAATGTTATTGATGAAGTGGCACAGACGGTAGTATCTCCAGAAATTGACCCGGCTGAAGGCAATGGATTAATGGTAATGATATGTGTGGCGCTGCTTGTTCCGCAAGCTGCGCTAACGGAATAGCCGATGGTATCAATACCTGCCGTTATGCCAGAAACTGTTCCTCCCGAAACTGCAGCCGAGCTGTTGCTGCTGCTCCATGTTCCGCCAGTTGCAGATTCAGTCAGAGATATTGCAGAACCTACACAAATGGCACTCACACCGGAAATAGTTCCGGCGGAGGGAGGCGGGCTGACTGATAAAGCTATTTTGGAATGGCAACCTGTAGGGAGTGTATAATAAATCGTATCTGTGCCACTGGCAATTCCTGTTACTATACCGGTTAGTGATCCGATAGTGGCAACGCCAGGTACGCTGCTGCTCCAGGCGCCACCGGAAGAGCTGTCGGTTAAACCAATCGTAGCTCCTGAGCACAATAGGCTGGTACCCGATATGGCACCGGGCAACGGATTAACAGTTATTGTATAGGTACTTGCGCAATAGGGGCCGAATGAATAGCTGATAACTGCAGTGCCTGCGGCTAGTCCGGTAACCACACCAGAAAATGAACCAACTGATGCCGTTGAGTAATAGGTTATCCAGGTGCCACCTGTACCAATTTCACTTAGGGTAGCAGTTGCGCCCTGACAGATAATATCAGTGCCCGTAATAGCGGGAGGTGTAGGTGTAAAGGTAACTGCTTTAGTGGCAATGCCACATGTGGTAGTATAACTTATTGTGGATACCCCGGAGGTCATTCCATAAGTGTACCCATCTGCAGAACCTATGTAGGCTACCGCGGGATTACTGCTGCTCCAGGTGCCACCAGCAGTAGTATCTGTCATCCAGGCAGAATAGGAGTAAGCAGTTAAGCAAACTACCGAAGGGCCTGTTACCGGAGTAACTGAGGTTGTTACAGAAACATGTACTGTGTCGGACATTGGGCCCGGGCATCCGGTAGATGTATTTGTTGCTAAAACATAATAAGATCCGGGAATAGTGAATAAACCGAAATTAGTTGAGCCGATAGTTAAGTTTAAGGGTGCCCCGATGGCAGTTGTGCCTCTGTATAACTGGTAATTGGTATAGTATTCCAGTGAGGACATACCAATTGGTGTGCCAGAGCCCCCCGTACAATATGCGCCTCCTCCAGTAACGGTCAGTGGTGTAGGCTGGGAATTAACCGAAATGCTGTTACTTACAATACATCCGGCAGGCGTGGTATAATAAATTGATAAAGATCCGATATTGTGGCCGGTAGCCAATCCGCTGATGGCATTTATGGTGGCATATATTGTATCACTGCTGCTCCAGGTGCCACCTGCAACTGAATCAGACATCAGAGAAGTAAGGCCTTTACACAAACTGGCAGGCCCGGTAATGGGAGATACCGGATAAACAGTAACCACAACCGTGGCCGGGCTGCAGGAGGCAGATGTAAAGGTTATGACCGCCGTGCCCGCTGAAACCGCACTGACAATGCCGGTTGAGGAACCTATTGATGCAACGGCAACATTACCTGAAGTCCATATGCCGGTACCGGCGCCATCTGTTAATGCTGTTGTGCCCCCTGAACAAATATTGGTTGTGCCTGATACAGGGAAAACTGTACTTACATGGATGGTTGTTGTAACATAATTGCCACATGGTCCTTGTGTGTATGTAATAACTGCAATTCCTGATGACAATGCCGATACGTGGCCGGTTGATGACCCGACCGATGCAACGGATGCATTACTGCTGCTCCAGGTGCCGCCAGTCAATGAGTCAGTTAATGTTGCTGTTGTACCTACGCACATGGTGCCGGTATTACCAGAAATAGAAGTTGGGCCGGGGTTGATAGTAACCTGTACTATTGCGTTACCACAAGTGCCGCTATGTGAATAGGTAATAGAAACCACACCTGAAGTTATACCCGTAATATGTCCTGTGCCCGAACCAACAGTAGCAATAGCTGTATTCCCGCTGCTCCATGTGCCACCTGGTGTAGCATCGCTTAATGTAGTTGAACCTCCGATGCAAGCCATCCTTATACCTGTAACAGGAGCAACGCTGAGCGGGTTAACGGTTACAGTTGTATCGGTTGAGCAACCGGAATTCATGTAAGTATAAGTAATTACAGATGTACCAGCCATAAGCCCGGCATATTCCCCCGACCAGTTAAACAACCTGGCGACCAATGTATCGCTGCTTTTAAAACTTCCGCCATGGGGTCCATAACCACAATCTATAAGGTCAGGAAGCGGACCATATCCCCAGGCATATGTTTCATTACATTCATTTAATTCAAACGCTGTATTTGTGAGGGACCAATAATCGCCACCAGAATATGCATACAGTATAGCGGTATCTCCTGTACAAACCTCTGTAGTACCTGTAAGTGGAACAGGCAAACCATTTATATAAAAATTCTCTTCGCATTCATAACCGCCGTTTGTATAGGTTATGACCGCCAGACCAAATGAAATTCCGGTAAGATTTCCGGTGGGCGTGACGGTAGCAACAGATGGCAAACTGCTGCTCCATACCCCGCCTGGAACTGAATCATGCAACACAAGGGAAAGCCCCTGACATAGAATATTATTATCCATCATGGGCCGGACATGTGCTCCAGGAGTTACCGTAACACTCTTTGTAGCTTCGATACAACCCACAAAAGGAGAAAAATTGGTTATAATGGCTGTGCCAGCCGAAATACCTGTTACCCGGCCGGTACTGTTGACTGTGGCTACTGCGGGATTACTTGTATACCATGTAGTATAAAGTGGCATCGGGAAATCCATGGTATCACCTATACCCAGGTTATTGCAACCCAATAATATTCCGGAATGCGGTTCAACCGTTATGCCAAATATTGCAGGACAGGTACCTGTAGTATAGGTAATCGTATCACTTCCGGGAGATACTGCAGAAACTAAACCGGTTATAGCATTGATAGTTGCCACTGCAGGATTACTGCTTGTCCATATGCCCCCGGGTGCAGGATCAGTTAGCGTCACGGTTCCAGATGGACATATGGCATTTGTTGATCCAAAAATAGAGGGAGTAACCGAATGCGTTGTAACTGCAAGTGTTGCTATACCACAAGAACCAGCATTATAGGACAGGGTTACCGTTCCGGGAAAATAAGGATTCATCCATCCGGAGTAAGAATCTATAGTAGTTACAGCAGGATTGCTGCTGTACCAAAAACCACCTGCCATGTCATTTGTATATAGGTAGTTGACATCTTCGCAAACCGATGCGCTGCCAGAAATAGGTGGCACAGTATTGGTTACCGTAATACTTTTGATTTTATAAGTACTGCAAGCCGGCAGTGTATAAGTAATAGTGGCTGAACCTGCCATCATACCCGTAACAATACCTGTAGAACTACCGATGGCAGCAACAGCCGGTGAACTGCTGCTCCACGTGCCGCCAGACGAAATGTAGGAATAATTAGCTGATGTACCGGTGCAAACAGCCGCCGGGCCGATAATAGCAGCAGTTGTTGTTGGTATTGTTATTGTATCAATGCTGTTGCATCCTGTCGGGAGAAAATAGTATACATGAAAAGTGCCCGGGTTTAACCCGGTAACAATGCCTGATGATGATCCAACCGACGCATACCACGAATAATCAACACTCCATTTACCGCCGGGACTCGCATCTGTTAAGGAAATAGTTGAACCGGCGCATACTGTATGGGCTCCGGTAACCGGTGCGGGTAGCGGGCTCACAGTATAAATGCGGGATACTGTACAGCCAGGAGATAAAGAATAAGTTATTATTGTGTTTCCCGGCAGCTCTCCTGTAAAAATGCCTGATCCATCGATAGTTGCTACTGAAGTATCGCTGCTGCTCCAGGTGCCACCGCCAATCATATTATACAGATATTGTTCGTATCCGGTGCAAAACAGACCGCCGGTTCCATCGGGGTAAATAGCCGAGGGGGCCGGGCTTACAGTTACCAGTCTGGTTACATAGCTTGTGCCAACTGTATAAGTTATAGTAGCAATACCTGCTGCAGTACCGGTAACTAAACCGGATGATGCCCCTACGGCAGCAACCACTGAAGCACAACTCCAGGTGCCCCCGGGAGTAATGTCGCTGAGTGCCGTGGTGGACCCTGAACATAAACTATTAATTCCCGTAATGGGGCCAATTTGCGCTCTGGAGCAAATGGAGATAAAAAGGACAAAAAACAGAAAAGAAAATTTTTTCATAAGGCAGATTTTAGAAAAATATTGAAATAAAACCGGGTATTTAATTAATGCTACTGGTATATAGGCGTAACAATGGGTATAAATGTTAGTTAAAGCTACAAATATTTATTTTTAAAGCGAATTATACAATTTTATTTTCTTCATGAAAATAAATGAAAGTCATAATTTTATATTGTAAGGTAATATTCTTTAGTGAAAGACAGCATATTTCAGATGTCAATACCGACAGTATTTTGGTTGTGTGCAGCCAAATACAAAAGTCAATTTTTCATTCGGTAAAGTATATTTTGGTAATTCACGCCATTATTTTATCCACTCCAGACAAAATGAAAAAGCCGGCTTATGCCGGCTTTTTCATTGATGAATTTTACGTAAATTATTGGCTACTTCGCTCCCTTTTCTTTTTCTTTAGCCTTGTCTTTGGCTTTCTTTTCCAGCATGTCTATTACACTGCCAATGTTGGCATGATCCAGGCGCTTGCCGCGGATGATCTTCTTTTCATCGAGCAGGTAGATAGTTGGAGTACTGTAAACGTCGAATTTGTCATGATAATTGCTGGTATGCTCCGGATCCCAGGTATTGATATAGTCTTTCATTTTATACTTATCCAGAAAGTCTGTTATCGCTTTTTCCTCACCTTCGGTGGCTACAGTATATATTTTTACACCCTTTGCTTTCAGCACTGCATCATACAATGAATCGAGTTGGGGCATTTCGTGCTGGCAATGGCCGCACGTAGGCGAGTAGAATACTACAACTGTATATTTTGCCTTTACGGTATGCAGGTTTTCTTCCTTCTTGGTAATAATATTGTTCAGTTTCAGCTCAGGAGCAATATTGCCAATCATATTAGGGGCTATTTTGCGGGCGCGGTCTATGTATTTCTGCAATTCCTCATTGCTGAGCCAGAAGGCGTCACCCTTCATGTAGTAATTTTCAACGAGGTACACAAAAGCCTGGTCCATACCCATTACCTTGCTGTTTTCAGCAGTTTTGGTGAGCCACCACAGGGTATAATGAAACATATCTTTGGTGCCCTTGGTTTTAGCCAGAAGCATATCATCTTCTTTTTCTACGCTATCGGGCCAGGGAAGCACCAGCTTGGTGAAATATTCATCAAGTTTGCCATCATACATCGGGGTGAAAATAAGGCGGTCATCGCGGAAGTTGATCCCATCCCAAAAGTGAGATTTATAATAATGATAGGCAAAAGTAGAATCCTTGGTTTTTCCATCTTCCAGGTAATGATCGCCTTCCGGCACTTCGGGTGTTTCCATGGCATTAAATACCTCGGTGAGCAGGGTATTAGGCCATTTTTTCATGTATTCGCGGCGATGCTGGGTCACTATTTTGTTGGAAGCAATTGATTTTTTACGGATTTTCTCAGTGTCGGATGTGGTTTTTGCCTTTTCCAGATCTTTTTTCAATTGTTCCTGCTCGGCATTAAAGCTTTTGAGGTAATCAATGTATTCTATAAAGCGGTCGTTTTCCGGTGAGTTTTTGAATTTTATGCCATCGGGCAGTTTGCTTTTTGTGGCAGTGATGGTCATATTATCGCCCTTATTGAGCAGTAGCTCGAAATTGGTCCTTTCTTTATCTTTGATTACTATAATATAAATACCGCCCACAAAATCCGGGTCTTTACTGTCGAAGGTTACTACGCCGTTGTGGTCGAGATGACCGGAGTCGCTGGCAAAGATGTTTGGACGGGGCAGGCCATAATAATGCACCAGGTATACCAATGAGTCGGTAATGTCGGTCATTCTGACCTGGACATGGTAGCCCGCAGCAGCAAAAGTAGTGCCGGAGAAGGCAGTTAAAACAAATAGGGAGATCAGTGTGAATCTTTTCATTTTAATCATAAATTGAGGTTTTCTTTTTAAGACAACAATAAATAGTTTTACCACTACTAGAATCGTCAAAAATAAATCATAAAAATGGTCTATCGCAAGCGGATAGAACTAAATTTGCGATTATTAAAAAAATTCTAACAAAATTTTGTCCAGAAAAAAGAAAAAACCGAAGCCGTTATTCAATATTAAGATTGAAGCTTATGCAGCCGAAGGCCGCAGCCTGATGCACCTGGAAGACGGGAAGGTGCTGTTTGTGGATAATGCCATACCCGGAGATGTGATAGATGTGGTGATTATCAAGGAAAAAACAAGTTGGGCCCAGGGAAAAACCGTGCGGCTTGTAGAGCCCTCACCCATGCGTATAGAACCGTTTTGCGAGCACTTCGGTACCTGCGGCGGATGCAAGTGGCAGATGATACCCTATGCGCAGCAATTGGTTTATAAGCAACAGCAGGTGCAGGACCAACTGAGCCGGATAGGACAGATAGAACTGCCGGAACTGCAAACCATAATCGGCAGTCCGCGGGAAAGGTATTACCGCAATAAACTGGAGTTCACTTTCTCTACCAGCCGGTATCTGAATTTTGATGAGATAGCCGACAAGGATCAAAAAATAGAGCGGGTTCCGGCGCTGGGTTTTCATGCACCGGGGTTGTTTGATAAGGTGGTGGAGATTAATCAATGCTACCTGATGGACGAGCCAACCAACAGATTATTGAAGGTGCTGCGCGAATATACCGAGACTAATAAATTGCCCTATTACGATTTTAAGGCACAATATGGCTGGCTGCGCAATGTGGTGATAAGGGTAGCAACTACAGGCGAAGTGCTGGTATATGTGGTTTTCCACCATGAGGAGCCAGAGATGATGCCGCTGCTGGAACATGTATTGCAAAATGTGCCGGGTATTACATCGCTCAATTATATAATTAATGGCAAACTCAACGATACCACCTACGACCTGGAGGTAATTAATTACCGGGGGAAAAGCTGGATTGAAGAAAAACTGGAAAACTTCCGGTTTAAGATTTCGGCCAAATCGTTTTTCCAGACTAATACCTACCAGGCTGAAGCGCTGTACCGAATAACGAGAGATTTTGCCGGGCTGACCGGAAATGAGGTACTTTATGATCTGTATTGCGGAACGGGAAGTATTGGTATATTCTGCTCAGGAGCAGTAAGTAAGGTGATAGGTATTGAAGTGATAGATGAAGCCGTGAAAGATGCCTATGAAAATGCCGCATTGAACGGATTGGACAACTGTAAGTTCTTTGCCGGCGATGTAGACAAGATTTGTACCGATGCTTTTTTTGAAGAGCATGGCCGCCCGGATGTGATCATTACCGACCCTCCCAGGGCAGGAATGACTGAGAAACTGATTGAACAACTGCTGAAGATAAGGGCACCTAAAGTAGTGTATGTGAGTTGTAACCCTGCTACCCAGGCGCGTGATCTGCAACTGTTGAATGTGGCTTACCGGATAACCCGATTGCAGCCCGTGGATATGTTTCCGCATACGCATCATATAGAAAATGTGGCACTATTGGAATTGCGAAATGATTAACAGGACAATGGCACTAAGGTTTTTCTAATCTGATGAATAACCAAGTTGCCAGCTATAAGAAATTAAAATGAGCATTGTAATATTTGTTAGTTTAGATATGATGGTTTTGAGTTATCACATAAAAAACGTTCATGCAATGTACATTGAGGTATAGTTATAACTATTTATTGTTTTGTTGATGATTTTTTGAAAGTTACAGGACAAACAGCAGGTATCCCGAGGAGTCTGGATTTCCAATATACTTCCTAGATTGCGCAGAGACAGGCCGGCTACACACCCGTCTTTGCTATAGACCTTTGCCAGACAGATACAACCTCCCGAAAAAGCTTTTTGTTTGGTTATCCCATGTCTCAGGAAAAACGAAATGGGATAATGTTAAGTGCTGAAACCCTTGCTGGTGGCTGATATGAATTAATTTACGATTATCTCATGTTATCCTATTATTTGCGAGATTGGGAATTGAGTAACCTAATGTCAGATCGGAGTATATTAACAAGATTATCAATTGATTGTACCAATTACCCATTTTGCCATCAATACATGCGATGCCTTCAGCATCGGCAAAACTCCTAGATTGATTACTATAGACATTTAATCCCTTCGGGATTATTATCTTACCAATAATATGGAGCATCATAGAGCCTATTAAGCCATCGAACTCACGT
>CAILLK010000010.1 GCA_903835005.1 uncultured Bacteroidota bacterium
ATGGCTCCAGGTACCACCAGGGGTTGCATCAGTCAGGGTGGTCGATAACCCCACACATACGGTAAGGGAACCACCAATGGCTGAGGGCAACGGATTAACCGTTACCGGCCGGGTGATTAAACAACCTGTGCCTAAGGTATATGTTACGATTGCGGTACCACCGGGGCCTGAACCGGTTAATACACCTGTGGTTGAAATTACAGTTGCAATACTGCCCGGAGTTGCGCTCCATGTGCCCCCGCCAGTAATATCTGTTTGAGTAACGGAAGAACCGGCACAAACAACTGAAGGACCGGAGATTGCTGCTGGTAAGCCATTAACCGTCACTCGGTGCAACGAAGGACATCCGCCAGCTACCGCATAAGAAATAGTTGCAGTACCTGCAGCAATGCCAGCTACTATCCCTGTAGCAGATACGCTGCCTGTCAGTGGTGCACTGCTTGTCCATGTACCGCCTGTTGTGGCATCAGAGAGTGAAATAGTGCTTCCTGCACATACACTATCCGGCCCTGTGATGGCTGAAGGACCGGCATTAACAGTAACCGGCATAGTTACCGTGCAGCTTGTGCCTCCTAGCGAATAAGTAATGGTTGTGGTGCCGGGTACAATGCCGGTAACCGTACCTGTAAAGGTTCCGATGGAAGCAATTCCGGGTGCACTGCTCGACCAGCTGCCACCTGAAACAATATCAGAAAGGGTAACGGGTATACCCACGCAAATTGCTGATGGACCTATGATCGGGCCCGGGGCAGGGCTCACAGTAACAATGGTTGCAGTCTGGCATCCGGTTGCGGTTAATGTATAAATAATAGTTGTTGTTCCTGCCGATATACCGGTTACGATACCTGTTGTTGCACCAATAGTTGCAATCGGAAGGTTGGTACTGATCCATGTTCCCCCGGGTGTAGGATCCGTCAGTGCAATTGTTGTGCCGGGGCATAAAGCCGATGGCCCTGCAATTGTTCCCGGCAATGGATTAACATTAATTACAGCGCTTCCCGACATGGTGCGGGTGCAGCCCGTAGCAGCATTGGTAGCTACTACCGTATAGGTACCTGCTGTATTCTGCAATCCGAAATCAAGCGATGCCCCGGTGCCGGCAATAGCTGAACCTGTAGCTGCAACACCAACCATCAGCTGATAACTGATACCCAGCGACGAACAGGACAGCCCGATATACAAACCTGCAGCTCCTGCACAAATAGTACCACCCCCGGTTACATTGCACAGAGGTGGCAAAGGATTTACAGTAATGGTTACCGTTCCTGTCATTGTTTTTACGCAACCGGTAGCTGCATTTGTAGCTATCACGGTATAAGTTCCTGCGGTTGTCTGTATACCAAAGTCAAGCGCAGCGCCGCTGCCGGCCACGGGCAAACCTACGGTTACTCCACCAACATAAAGCTGGTAAAGCACACCGGTTGTTGAGCCGCTAAGCCCTACATGCACACCGGTGCTGCCGGCACAAAAAGATCCGCCACCGGTTACAATATATAATCCGGGTAATGGATTAATGGTTACTACGGCTGTTTTATAACAGAGGGAACCCAGGGTATAAGTAATTGTCGAAGTACCTGTTGCAACCCCGCATACCATGCCGGAAGCGGGCACAACGGTAGCTATTGCCGGCGAAGATGAACTCCAGGTACCGCCTCCGCCATCTGCAAGCGTAGTACATAATCCCACACATGCATGAAGCAATCCTGTAATTGATCCGGGAACGGGATTGACGGTTATTATTTCACTGCTGGAGCAACCTGCGCCTATAGTATAGGTTAGCGTTGCCAGCCCGGGAGCCACACCTCCTACAGTACAAATACTACCTGTCGGGGTAATTGTTGCAACCGATACCGACGCAATACTAAATACACCACCCGGTGTGCCATCCGAAACAGTAATTGTCGATCCGACGCAAACCTGTGAAGGCCCGGTTAACAGGCCTGTTGATGAATTTACAGTAACCGTCTTGGATGCCGCGCAGCCTCCCGCAACTGTATAATATATAGTAGTTGTACCAGATGAGAGACCGTCAAAAATTCCGGCAGAAGAAATAGTTCCCACAGCCAGGGTGAGCACGCTGCTGCTCCATGTGCCCCCGGGAGTAGGGTCTGTTTCGGAAATGGTCATGCCCACACAAACACTAGATGGCCCTGCAATTGGTGATGGCAGTGAATCTACTGTTACTGCAAAGGTAGAAGCGCAACCCGATGGCATTAAATAAGATATCATAGTTGTTCCCGCGCTTACCGCGGTAACATCTCCCGACAGTGAACCTACAGTAGCCACAGCCGGGTTACTGCTTACCCAGGTGCCGCCGCCTGGGCCAAAAAACAACGCATCTGTTCCTGCACACAATGGAGAGACACCGGTAATACTACCGGGGGTAGGTTCCACTGTTACTACCAAAGTAGCTGCACAACCTGAGCCAAGTGCATAGGATATAGTTGCCGTATCGGGCGTATACCCTGTATAAATACCTGTTCCAGGGTCTATATTTGCTGCAATGGTAAACTCAGATGTCCATATTCCTCCGGCAGTGGTATCATAAAGCGTATTTGAATTTCCCACACATACCGTCGGTATGCCATAAATAGGCGATGGTACCGGGCTGATGGTCATGGTAAAAGTAGTATGACAGGTTGTGGGCAGCGTATAGGTAAAAGTTACTGTACCTGCAGAAACGCCGGTTACATATCCCGATGATAAACCGATTGTGGCTATGGCAGGATTACTGCTTGTCCATGAACCTCCGGGAGTACCGTCAAAAAGTATCGTATTACTGCCGGCACATATCGTTCCTATGCCACTTATTGAACCGGGCAATGGATTAACCGTAACGGAATAAAGTGCGGAACATAAATCGCTGAGCGTATAGGAAATGGTTACTACTCCGCCCGATACACCTGTTACAATGCCCGCTGAACTCACAGATCCGACAGAAGGATTGGAAGAAGTCCATGTTCCGCCGGTTGTAGGATCACTGAGGGATATGGTTGAGCCAACGCATACCGCAGCAGGCCCGGTTATGGCCGAAGGTGATGTATTAACGGTAACCGTCTTGGTTGTGGAGCAGGTACCTAGAGAATAGGTAATGACAACCGTGCCGGGACTTACACCGGTTGCAACTCCGGTTCCGGAAATAATAGAGGCGTAAAGCGGATTACTGCTTGACCAGGTACCCCCGCCTATTCCATCGGTATAGGTGGAGGTGAGGCCAACACAAATTGTATTGGAGCCAACAATAGCTGATGGCGCAGTAACTACATTAACTGTTAAAGTAGTATAACAACCCGCGGGCATTATATAACTGACGACTGTAGTACCGGCGGATAAGGCATTAAAAACCCCGGTTGATGACCCGATAGTGGCCACACTGGTAACACTGCTGCTCCAGTGCCCGCCCGGAGTAACATCGGTATAAGTGGTCGTTGACCCCAGGCAGACAGTAGTTGGGCCTGCGATGGATGCCGGAGGTGAATTGAGTATAAGCTCCACACTGGCTGATGCCGCACTGAGCCCGGAATAAGAGCAGGTATAATTGCACCGGTAATAAGTTGACGCGGTTACTGTGACGGTATAAGTTGCATTGGTAGCCCCGGTAATATTGGTCCAGGTAATATTATCTGGTGAAGACTGCCACTGAAAGGAAATACCCAGGGGCACACACGATGGAACCGAAAGTACCGAAGTATAGGATGTGCACCCTCCGGTAACAGTTGCCGAAACGGTTCCCGGTGATGGTGTACCTGTGCAATCGGGATTCCAGCGGTATACCTGGTTACTGGCAGGCTGAAATGGAGAAAGCGCAGTATGGTTTGTATTGTAATCTGCTGTAGGCGATGAGCCGGTACCGGTCAATGCCCAAAAATTAACAGTGCCGGTTGCCGGATAGGCGCCGCTGCCATCAGAAATACCAATAGCACAACGGCCTGTATAAGAAGTACCGGTAGATATAAAATTATAGGCAAAATCTATAATATTGGTAGATTCATACAATATAATTTCAATGCTTTCATTTCCTGAGGTTCCGCTGCCTGGCCCCGGAAGAACGCCCATATTGTACCATTCCAATGTGAATATCCTGTTAGGTGCAGTACCGGTAGTAGCATATCGCACACATGCGCTTGTAGATACCATATCCATCCATAAAGGTGCCAATATGGGTCTAGGCAAATTATAACCACCAGCCACTCCATAAGAAGCATTCCCAAGATCATCATCATAAGTATCAACAGATGTACCGGGAAAAGTTTCACCCAGCATAACCCAGCAATTTTGAGAGGCCGACAAACTGGTATATGTATTACAGTTGTATACAAAATTAAAACCTATTGGGATGGAATTATACCAGCAATCATCCCATATAGTACTTCCAAAACCCGTACTCGATGGGGATATTAGAGTCGTTGTGACTGAATTATAGGTACTGCTGAATGCGCTGAAATTGTAAGCGCTCAGTGGCTGGCAATAGCCATTATTTATTATAACGAATAATAATAAAAGTAAAATTAACTTCTTCATTTCGAAAGATTTTAATAGAGGCTAATAGCAAAATATTTGATTTAAAGGTAATGATTTTTCCGATTTCTATATTTGCTTTTTTGTTTATTGCTTTCTGTTGGTAAAATAAGTAAAGTTTTCAAAATAATTCCTGCTATATCGCGGGGTTAATTTTCTTTTTATCGAGGGGTAAAATCTGCGAATAATGGAGTATTTAACGACTTTTACCGCGAATAGAAAAGGTAAAAGAACGAGTAAGATTGCAGGAATTATTTTGAAATCTTCACAAAGCAATATTGAGTCCTGATTTAGCGTTTATCTTTACAGCTATTAATGAAGGCAAAACGAATAATCTGCACAGTTACCAACGATCTGAATTATGACCAGCGCATGATCCGCATCTGCACTTCTCTTGCTGGTGCGGGCTACGATGTTACGCTGGTAGGTTTTAAACGTATAACCAGCAAACCCTTGATCGCCCGTCCGTTCAAACAGGTGCGACTGCCTATTGTAGCTGAGCAAGGCAAATTGCTTTATTTCTTCTATTGGATCTGTCTTTTCTTCTTCCTGCTCTTCTGCAAGGCCGATGTTTTATGCGCTATTGACCTGGATACCATTCTTCCGGTTTACTATGCATCGCTGCTTCGGGGCAGGAAAAGGGTTTATGATGCCCACGAAATTTTTACTGATCTTAAGGAAGTCATCTCCCGTCCGTCGGTCCATAAAATGTGGCTGTGGATTGGCAATCATACAGTACCCCATTTCAAAACCGGTTATACCATTGGTGATTGCTATGCCGCTGAATTTAAAAGCAGATATGGTGTTGATTATGAAGTAGTGCGCAATGCCACCATCCTGAAACCTTTGGATATCCCCGAAAAAAAAGACCGTTTTATCCTTTACCAGGGATGGGTAAATGTGGGCCGCTGTTTCGAACAACTGATACCCGCAATGCAACAGGTAGAAGCAAAATTGGTTGTATGCGGCTCTGGAAATTTCTATAAAGAAGCTGTTGAGCTTACTAAAAAATATAGCCTTGAAGATAAAATAATATTTAAAGGCTATGTGCCCCCTTCCGGACTAACAGACTATACCCGGCAGGCTTATATCGGTATTACCCTGTTCGAAGATACCAGCCTCAGCAACCGGCTCTCCCTGGCCAACCGCTTCTTTGATTATATGCACTTTGGCGTACCCCAGTTGTGCAATAAATACCCCGAATATGAACACATCAACAGCCAGTTTGAAGTAGCATCGCTGGTTGCTGAACTAACACCCGAAAACATAGCAGACAACCTTAATAAATTACTGAACGACGAGGAGTATTATAACCGGCTGCAACAAAACTGCCTCAATGCCCGTATCCGGTATTGCTGGCAGATGGAAGAAGAAAAGTTATTGGCTGTTTATGAAAAATTATTGAGTTGATTAGATGTGTCCCACACCTGAGTAACTTTAAAATTAAATCACCTGAATAAGTAACCTGAGTAAAAGAGCAAAAGAAAGTGGAATGAACAATGCAACAGGAATAAAATTCAGTGTCATAATCCCCGCCTACAATGCGGAGCATACCATTGTGCGTGCTATTGAATCAGTCCTGGCCCAGACTTATAAAAACTACGAAATAATAGTAATTGATGATGCAAGTAAGGATAACACCGTATCGCTGCTCGAAACCAGGTACCCAAGCCAGGTAGGTCTGATTAAGAAAGTCATGAATTCAGGCAGTTCCGTTAGCCGCAACCTGGGCATGGACAATGCCAGCGGCGATTACGTCGCTTTTCTTGATGCAGATGATATCTGGCATAAAGATAAACTGGCGCTGGTGAATACCATCCTTTCTGCTAATCCGGTAATCAACTTATTTTATCATCCCTATACCCAGGAAAATATCACTGATAAATTGCTGCCCGAAACAATAACGGTTTATAAACTGCCCTTCATAAAATTGCTGCCTGCCAACCTCATTGCTACTTCCTGTGCCGTAATTAAAAACAACCCTGAATTCCGATTTGATCCGGTGATGCGGTATACCGAAGATTATGATTTATGGCTGAGGATTGGTTATAAATATAAGCTCTATTTTGTCAGCATTCCGCTCACCCGGATATTCAGGCCATTTACCTCCGAAGGCGGTATAAGCAGCAACAGGTGGAAAATGCGTAAAGGCGAAATGAGGGCATACCGCAAACTCCTGAAGTTAAATCCTTTATTCCTGCTGCTGCTGCCGGTATTATGGTTGTCCAGCCTGGGAAAGCATCTGGTCAAAATGATCAGGCCTTAACTCTATTGGCTCCTTATCAGTTTTTAGTGGTAATATCTGTGGCCGTAATGCCTGTAACCGCCATAATAAGGACGATGATAATACCTTGGGCCATAATAACCCGGACCATATCGCGGACCATAATAGCCGCCCACCACTACAGGTGGCACTATCACCGGGGCGGGAGCCCATACTCTTACGCCACAATGAGGCCTGTAATAACCTCCCCTGTACCCTCTCCATCTCTGGGCATCGGCATTGGTACTTATTACTGTTGATAAAGCCAGTATCAGTAAAGCGCTGGCAACGATTCTGAGTTTCATAATTTTAATTGTTTGGTATATAGACTTGCTACAGCCTCATCGGTTTAAGTAAAAAATACCGATTTGAAATTGTTGCAGTTACTTTAACATAATTATCTGCTTTTGCCGAAGTTAAATCCGGCAATTTTAACAACAATTAAACTCCTGCGGTTTATACACGTCTATTACTTTTATTCACCACCCCGATACCATTTTCATTGCTTTAAAATAACAATAAGCACGTTTAAATTCTCTGTGGTGACTCAAACTAAATTGAATAATTTTACCACTATTTTTTAACCTATGCTCTCTAAAAAAGTTCCTGCATACTACCTGATCATTGCTGTGCTTATTGGCGGTGCCGCTACTTTTGCAGCAATCAGCCTCATTACTAAATCAGGTACCCAGGATACCGAAAGACCGACTGATTATAATGATTACAATGGCGAGGCCAATTTTAAAATCATCCGCGACCCCGGGAATTATAAATACATAAGTCCTATAATTTCCATCGAACCGGTAAATGAATCAGAACGATATGGAGCGTTGAAAAACGAAATCCAGACGTTTGTTGACAAAGAGAAACAGACGGGTTCTGTGCAATCAGTATCCGTTTATCTCAAAGATTTCAATAAAGGCGAATGGATGACCATTAACCCTGGCGAAATTTATAATCCGGGCTCATTGCTCAAGGTGGGAGTACTCATAACCTATATGCGAATGGCAGATGGCCATCCCGACTTTCTGAAAAGAGAAGTGGTATACCATGGCGAAAAAGGTTTTGTTTTCCCGATTGAGCATTACAGGTCAGACACGGTTATTGAAGGCCATACATATAAAATAAGTGACCTGCTGGAATGCATGATCAAAAACTCCGACAACCGCGCTACTGTATACCTCGAAAACTATATGGACACTACTATTTTTAAAAAAGAATTTGCAGATCTGGGCATTACAGAGCCGCGCTTTAACGATCCAACCTATGCTTTAAATGTAAAAGAATACTCCATGATGTTCAAAGCCTTGTATAACGCCGGCTACCTGAAAAGAATGGCCTCCGAAAATTCTTTGTCCTTGCTCACCCAAAGTACTTTTAAAAATGGCTTGCTCAAAGAATTACCCTCTGGCGTAGTCATTGCCCATAAATTTGGTGAAGCAGGCAACCTCTCTGTGCACGAGTTGCACGAGTCAGGTATTATCTACCTCAACAATAACCCCTACCTGATTACCATTATGACCAAGGGCACCGACTGGGATAAACTTTCAGAAACAATAGGGCACATATCCAGATTGGCGTATGATAACATGACAACCGCGGCTGAAGGCAAAAATTCTTACCGCAGCGGGAGTATAAAATAGATATATATGCACTGCTCCGCTTATCAATATTCCCTGATTGATACTTCAATTTTTACCAATAGCTCATCTGTAGGCAAAAAACAGAAGGATAAGATTGGTGGCAATAATAGCTGAAAACCCGATTAAAATAAACTTCCGCATAGGCTTGCTGCCGAGGGTCATCGCATAAAACATCTTGAGAATGTTGTTGCTCACAATAGCCTGCAGCGTAGCGGCCGATATAATAGCAACGGTTATATCGGTATATTTTCCCTGGAACATATTCAGCAGGAAGGGGTCTATATCTGTAAACCCAACTATAAACGACAATACATTTAAGCCGCTGTGCCCATAAAACTCCATTGTATACTTGGTTAGCAGGGAGAATACTACATATAACACACCAAAAATCAATGCCACCTTCAATTCAAGCGGATTCTGGTGGGATACTTCAGCGGGTACCGCTTCTGCTGCGCCATCTTGCTTCGGTGCAATTTTGTAGATAATAAAGGTAACAACAATGCTTACCGCCACAAGTACAAGGAAATAAGGCAGCATATGCATACTCAGTGCAGGGTTAAAAACCACTATCAGCAGGTATACTCTTAAAAACATTAACCCTGTTGCAGCAAGTATGGCGGCAGCATAATGCGATGGCGCATCTGTAGCTTCTTTGCTTTTCTTTGCTATAATAAAGGTTGTTGCAGTGCTGCTGTAAAGCCCGCCCAAAATACCGGTAAGCAAAAGGCCCGCCTTCGGAAACACATATTTCCGCATAATGTAACTCATATACGATATAGCCGAAATAACGACTATCGCCAGCCATAACTTATAAGGAGAAACAGGCACACCGGTAATAATCTCTTTATCTGGTACCAGCGGAAGAATTACCCCGGAGAGAAATACAAATTTTGCGAGCGTCAGAAAATCTTCAGTGTATACCTTACGGGCAAAATTTTTCACCTGGTCCTTTACCTCCGCCAGTATCATTACGATAACAATAACCAGCATCGAAAACCACATCGGAAATTGTTGTATGACCATCGGAAATGAATATACGATCAACCCAAGGAGTATAATGGTTATTCCTTCATTTTCACCTTGGCTTACTTTATGATAATAGTATACCATAAATAATAAGGCCAATCCAATTAACCCCGCCAGAAAAATATGGGGTACAATGTTTTCAGACCGCAGCAATATAAAACCCAGCAGGGCTATAAATGCAAAAGTTCGCTCAGAACCATAAAGGTATTTCCTGTTTTCATCAGGCGTTTTTATAAATACCTCCATACCCAGCAGAAAGGCAAAGCCTACACTGATTATTAATTGCAATACTACCGGGCCCAGATCACCAAATTCTGTATTCATATTATGGACAATTAATTTTTATATAAAAGCAAAAAAAGACAACAATTAAATAATAGCCAAGATAGGTATTCCTGCTTTAGAAAACGAATACTCATTGAATTAAGTTGGTTTTATATCATTTTTTTCCATCAGCAGTACTGGCCGCTCTGGATGGCATAATACACTTAGTGAGGGGGAAACCACCTCGATAAGATAACAAGGCCTTTAAAGCCCTGCAGGTGCGAAATATTATTTGTGAAAAATATCAATTTCCTTAAAGTAATACCATTACAATCCTGCATCATATCCCTTCTTACTCCATGTAATAATCCTGAATAATGTCAAAAAATTGCAACTCCCGATTAATAAACACATTATTACTTTGTGAAAAATATATTTATTTCAGAAAATTTTCATTTTCCGATTCAGTTTGGCACGGTTTTGGATATATTACTTATAAGCGGTTAATGCATTACTCATTAATCGTTGAGTGTTAAAGAAGCAATTTATTTCCTAACCACTAAAAACTATTTTATGCTGTTCACTAGAATTCACACCTACTATTTCCCGATACGGAAAGAAGAACTGAAAAGCCGTCTGGTTGGCAAACATGTTAAGATACACAACCTCGATTTTGAGGTTTTCGAAAAAGACCTTAAGCTAAGCATTGTTCCGCATGCCGAGCAGGAAGAATCCATAAAAACCCTTCCTATTACCAGCGTTGTTTTTAATGAAGAAGGCAATAAAACTAAGGTCACCATAACATCCCGCATGCGCCAGCTCGACTCCGGCGGCCCCTTGCTGATAATATTGTTCTGCACCTTTATGGTACTGGCCTCCCTTTTTGTCTACAACTTCAACCGGGAGCCATTCGTAACATTTACATTGCTGGGCCTGAGCGCGGCTATACTTGCCGCATTTGGCATCAGGCTGCAGATGGGTTATTTCGATTATGTGCGCAAAGTGCGCGCCTATATTAAAAGCAAAGCCGACCCCGTACTAAATGCCGGCAATATGAAACTGGCTGCCTGATAAATACCTGTCAGGATAAAAGCACCACACCCGCTCAGGAGGTGGTGCTTTTTTTATGCGTATACCTTATTAGGACACATAAAATAGGGTTATCACTAAGACAACTTTGCGTTCTTGATTTTAGGATACAACTAATATCAGTTGTTTTTTTGCGACTCTGTGACTTTGCGTGAGCCTTCTTTATTAATACTTTTTTGCGCCCTCCTCTACCCCATAAACCCCTCCGCGATAAATTCAGCCCTTTGTTATGACTTAAAAATGCCGTATCTGAAATATAGAATAACCGTTTCTTTAAGATAATTTGGTCTTCTGAATATACTACTTGTTAGATTGTTTGTACATTTATAATACCCAAAATACTCCTTATGATATTTAACCGTCGAAATTTTATACGTTCTGCTTCTGCCATCGCTGCATTAACGCTTAATGAAATGCAGGCGCTGGCCGCGAAGCACCACATTGCACAAGGTGGCAAAACAATCGCCGATGACGACGAAGCCTACTGGAGCAATGTAAGGCAGCTTTTTCCGTTAACTAAAGACTGGACCTACCTCAACAACGGCACCTTTGGCCCTTCGCCCTACCCTGTTATTGAGGCTATGCGCACCTCGCAGATGGATGCCGACATGAATGGCAACTACGGCGGATATGAGGCTACAATGCCAAAAATCGCAAAATTTGTTGGCGCCGATCACGACGAAATAGCGCTCACCCATAATGTTACCGAGGGCATCAACCTGGCCTGCTGGGGTGTACCCCTGAGCAAGGGCGATGAAGTGATCCTCACCACGCACGAGCATGTGGGCAATATGATGCCCTGGATGAACCGGCAAAAACTGCATGGAATTTTTATCAAAAAATATACCCCTGCCCATACTGCCCACGAAACCCTCAACCGCATCAATGCCCTTATTACTACCCGGACCCGTGTTATCGCTACCCCGCATTTACCCTGCACGCAGGGGCAGGTGCTGCCGGTAAAGGAAATATGCAAACTGGCCCGCGATAAAGGCATCTTCTCCTTAATAGACGGCGCCCACGGCTCAGGCATGATGCCGCTCGACCTGCACGATATGGGTTGCGATACCTATGCCAGCTGCAGCCACAAATGGATGCTGGGCCCCAAGGGAACCGGCTACCTCTATGTGCGCAAAGATTTTCAGGATACCGTGCAGGCCTTCTATATGGGCGGCGGCACCGACGATGGCAAGTGGGATCTCATGACCAACCCGGTAACCACCGGTGGCTATGCCGCCAGCGCCCACCGTTATTTTGGAGGCACGCAGGCCAATGGCCTGTTTGCCGGTGTCAATGCGGCTATAGATTTCATAGAGTCTATAGGTATTGAGAATATTCATAACCGCGTAAAAAGCCTGGGCAAGTACACCCAGGACCGCCTGCTGGAATTTGGTAAAAAGGTAGAAGTGCTGACCCCTACCGAAGAGCGCTCGCGCTGCGCAGTAAATGGGTTCCGCATCAAGGGTATGGACTACCACAAATTCTACGACCTCTGCGCCGAGCATAAAATCCGGATCAGGGCCGTACCCGAGAATGGCCTCAACTGCCTCAGAGTATCCACCCACATCTACAACAACAAGGATGAAGTAGATAAAATGATTGCCCTGGTAAAGAAATCAGTTTAAGCTTCGTTTTTAATACCTTTTTTATACCCCTGGTGCCTGGCATCGGGGGTGTTTTTATGTGAAAATTGCCTTATCTGAAATAGGTTTGTTCCGGCTTATTGCATCTATTTAGCTTCATTGGTAGCCTCCCGATTTTCCTTCGGGATTGGCACCTCAAGTAAGGATTGCTATTGAGCTTGCTTAATATCGAGAATGTCATGGTGAGCATCAACGAACCATCACGCTCAGCCTATGCACTTAGATCAATCAATGCCATGATAACATTTGCGGTGGAATTATCTCAGGAAATTATAGTAATTGTCGCATCCATCAGGATATTTGCATACTCCCCTCTTTTTTTCAAAGAGGGGACCGACTGGCGCAGGCGAATGCCGGAGACAGTCAGGGGTGATACACGTGTAGTCAGATAAGAATTACTGGAAACCGGTTGCAATCTTCACCACGGCGGAGAGTACAATCATCAGAGATGCTAGCATAGCTAACCACAGCAAAAATATTGACCAGATACTCCCATAAAACCCGCAGGGTTTTAAAAACTCCCCTCTTTTTACTCTCCTCCTTTCTTCAAGGATGCCTGCAAGGGCACGAGCGTAGCTCAACCCGAAGGGGGAGGAGGTTAAATGGGGTCGATTTTCATATTGCCTCGCTATATGAGGTAGAGACAAGAACGCTCAAGCAGCAGGTTAAACGCAAGATAAACCGCTTCCCCGATGATTTTATGTTACTGCTTACACAACAGGGTTGGTAGGAACTCATCACACATTGTGATAACCTCGGCGGCGCTAAATTTTCACCTGCTACTCCTTATGCATTTACAGAGCAGGGAGTATCAACTCGCTGAGTTCTGAGCTAGTGCAGCGTTTCGAAATTTTTATATAATTCCATCGAGTATGATCGCAGGTGTAACTTAAATACCCTCTGGCATATATCCATTTCTCGGCCAGGCACAGCATATAATCACAGAATAGTAACAATAATAGCCACAGTTACATAAGTATTATCAGGTTGTGTGAGCAGAAAAACTCCTTATTTCACTTATTTCTTTTCCTTTCAATAGCATTTCTGCTTCCAGATCATAATCATCCTGCAGGCCCAGCCAGAATCTCGGGCTGTTGCCGAAGTACTGCGAGAACCGCAGTGCGGTATCTGCCGTTATCCGTCTGTTGCCTTTTATGATCCCGGATATCCGTGTCTGTGGTATACCGGTCTCTTTGGCAAGCCGGTAGGCCGTAATAGCTAATTCTTTGAGAAACTCCTCATTCAGAATTTCGCCGGGATGGATATTTCTTAATCTTGTCATAGCAATAAAATATTTAATGATAATCTGCAATCTCCACATCCAGTGCATTTCCGGATGCCCATTTAAAAACAATCCGCCATTGATCATTTATTCGTATAGAATGGAGGCCTGCTAATTTCCCTTCCAGTTTTTCCAGCCTGTTTGAAGTCGGTATTCTAAGGTCTGCAATGTTTTGTGAGTTATTAATCATTCTCAGTTTCCGCCTTGCAATATCCTGTATCTCACCAGGCAATTTCTCCGAACGCTCGCCATCCCATATTTTTTCCGTTTCTCTCGATTTAAAAGTTAAAATCATACTGACGCCTTGCGTTACTTACGCCAAAGGTAAGTATATTTTGTAAGTCTGCGCCGGGTTTCTCTCCCGTCCCAGGCGATGTCTCCCGATTGCAAAGCCAGCCTGTGCGTAGGCCGGGGACTCGCCGGTGATTAGGGCACTTAGCCGATTTACTTTCCAGACCAACTCTATCTGGCCGGTTCTGTACCAAAGCCCTATGTGCCGTCGCCCCATTTCTCAGCAATCTCACTTGTTTATTGAAAATCCCGATAAATCGGGGCAACTGGTGTTTCCAATCTTAACAAATAAATATGCCTGAAAATTAGGATATTCCAACTAATAACTATATTTTTGTTCCAAATTTTATAATTAATTATATTTTATTAAACTATGAAAAAATCACTATTTTATCCAGAGTATATTGAGGCATTTTCAATCTGTTCATGCACCGGGCCCCCACAATCCCTGTAAATTAGTCAAATGGAAATCGAATATTCAAACATTCTCTGATTTAGTCAATTGAAAATCGCATATTTTTATTACATATATACAACTTAATAAATGGCCACATTTTCACATTGCCACATTGCCACATTGCCACATTGCCACATTTTCACATTGCCAAATTTTCACATTGTTTAGTGAGATAAGATGAGATAATCGTAAATTATTTTATATCATTCACCAGCAAGGGTTTCAGCGTTTACCATTATCCCATTGCTACCTTTTGAGACAATGAGATAACCAAACAAAAAGCCTTTTTCTGGAACGCCTGCTGGTTACGCATCCACATAAACATTCTCTGATTTAGGCAATCGAAAATCACATATTTTTATTACATATATACAACAGAATAAATGGCCACATTGCCACATTGCCACATTTTCACCTTGTTAAGTGCGATAACATGAGATAATCGTAAATTATTTTATATCAGCCACCAGCAAGGGTTTCAGCAATCACCATTATCCCATTGCTACCTTTTGAGACAATGAGATAACCAAACAAAAAGCCTTTATCTGGAGTGCCTGCTAATTTAGCATCCACATAAACATTATCTGATTTAGGCAATCGAAAATCGAATATTTTAATTACATATATACAACTGAATAAATGGCCACATTTTCACATTGCCACATTGCCACATTGCCACATTGCCACATTGCCACATTTTCACATTACCCACATTTTCACATTGCTTAGTGAGATAAGATGAGATAATCGTAAATTGTTTTATATCAGCCACCAGCAAGGGTTTCAGCGTTTACCATTATCCCATTGCGTTTCTTTAGGAGAATGGGATATCCACATCAAATTCCCTGAATACAAATTCCGAACCTGGCTACCGGTTAGCAAATTTTCAAGAAAAAACTAAAAGTCAGGTACAATTTTTGTTCAGTTTATTGCCTGCCCCACTCAACATGCGGTTTCAGTTTCTAACTTAATCACATAATAATTAATAAATATTTAACTGATTTTATTTAAAACATAAACTGAACACTTATCCCTGATCTTATTCAAATGAATCATATTAGGTACTTTCATTAATCAATTCACGTGATTATTTATTTCATATTATCAATTTCCCTTCGGGCATATGCCCATAAATATCACTAAAATTTAAAACAGCTACAAAAACGCAATTGAGGATATAATGTAATTTCACAAAAAAAACTGTGAGACATTATTTACTTTTCATCGCTTTTTGCGTGGGTGGGCTTACCGTATGGGGGCAGAAGAAAACCGTTTTACTGCCTAATGGATGGCGGCTGAGCCCTGTGGGCAAATCGGTGCAGCTGGGCGATCTGCCGCTGAACATGGCTGCCAGCCCGGATGGCAGGTATATAGCAGTGACCAATAATGGCGTGAGCACCCAGTGCATACAACTTATTGATGCCAGAAAGGGTGTGGTGGTATCTGCAACCGAAATAGCCAAAAGCTGGCTGGGCCTGAAGTTCAGCCCCGACAGCAGGTATCTGTACGCATCGTGCGGCAACGACAACCGCATCATGAAATACCGCATTGCAGGCAACAAACTTGAAATTGAAACCCGCATTATGCTGGGCAAAAAATGGCCGGTCAAAATAGGGCCTGCTGGCCTGGACATCAGCAAGGATGGCCGGAAAATGTATGTGGTGACCAAAGAAAACAATGCCCTCTACATTATAGACCTGCAGACCAACCAGGTGAGCCGGCAGCTGCCGCTGGGGGCTGAGGCCTATACCTGCCTGCTGACTCCTGATGGCAATACCCTGTACATAAGCCTGTGGGGCAGCGATAAGGTACTGAAACTGGATACCCGTAAGGGAGCAATAACCGACTCTGTAACCACGGGCCGCAACCCCAATGACCTGTGTGTGACCAGGGACGGCAAATACCTGTTTGTTGCCAACTCTATTGATAATACCGTATCGGTAATAGAGACGGCTACCAATAAAGTAATAGAAACGCTGAACTCGGCTCTGTATCCTGATGCACCGGGAGGATCAACAACCAATAGCGTGACCCTCAGTGCAGACAACCATACACTTTATATAGCCAATGCCGACAATAATTGTCTGGCAGTATTTGATGTGAGCCAGCCGGGCAGCAGCCACTCTAAAGGGTTTATACCTACCGGCTGGTACCCTACATGTGTGCGGGTTTGGAACCACTCGGTATATGTGCTGAACGGCAAGGGGTTTACATCGCTGCCCAATCCTAAAGGGCCTCAACCGGTAAAGAAAGACGAGCAGGCCATCTATAAAAAAGCCAATAAAAAGGCGGAGCAGTATATAGGCAGCCTGTTTAAGGGCACAATGAGTATACTGCCGGAGCCGGAGACTAAGGAACTGGCTGCCATGTCGGTGAAGGTATATGCAAATACACCTTACAGCAAGGAGCGGGAAACCAGTGCGGAAGGTGAAGCGGGCAATCCGGTGCCGATGAAGGTGGGCGGGCCCTCCCCTATTGGTCATGTGTTTTATATCATTAAAGAGAACCGGACATATGACCAGGTGCTGGGAGATATGCCCAACGGAAACGGAGATACCAGCCTGGTATTGTTTGGCCGCAAGGTAACCCCCAATGAACACGCTATAGCCGGCCAGTTTGTGCTGCTGGACAACTTTTATGTGGATGCCGAAGTGAGCGCCGATGGCCATAACTGGAGTACTGCGGCCTATGCCAATGACTATGTGGAGAAAACCTGGCCTACCAACTATGGCGGCCGGGGAGGTACCTATGACTATGCTGCAAACAAGAAAATAGCAACACCGAGGGACGGATTTCTGTGGGATTTTGCACTGCGGGCGGGTATCAGCTTCAGGGATTATGGCGAGTTTACGGATGATGATGGCAACACCTATCTGCCCGACCTGAAGAAGCATATGTGTGCCGGGTATCCGGGCTGGAACCTGGGGATAAGGGATGTGGCACGGGAGAAGATATGGGAAAAGGATTTTGACTCGCTGGTGGCAGGAGATGCAGTGCCGCAGTTGAATATAGTCTACCTGCCCGACGACCATACTGCCGGACTGGGTGTGAAATCGAGGACGCCATTTGCGTTTGTGGCAGATAATGACCTGGCTGTGGGGCAGTTTATGGAGCACCTGTCACATAGCCCTGTATGGAAGAACAGCGTGGTATTTGTATTGGAAGATGATGCGCAAAACGGGCCAGACCATGTGGATGCCCATAGAAGCACCGCATTTGTGGCCGGGCCATATGTGAAGCGCAACTTTGCGGATCACAGCATGTACTCCACATCGGGTATGCTGCGGACCATAGAGCTGATACTGGGCCTGCCGCCTATGAGCCAGTATGATGCGGCTGCATTACCTATGTTCAGGAGCTTTACTGCTAAGCCGGATACGAAACCCTATACTCATTTGCCTGAGCAGGTGGATATGGAACAGAAAAACACCGCTTTGGGTGAAATTAGTATGGAGAGTGAGGGTTTTGATCTCTCGGCTGCAGACAGGATACCGGAGTGGCAATTGAATAAGGTATTGTGGCAGAGTATAAAAGGAAGCGCTTTAGTACCATCGCCAAGAAGAGCAGCATTTGTGAGCTTACGGGACAGGAAAGACGGGGATGAGGATTGATTGAACTATTGGGTTTTAAACGCCAAGACCGCAGAGAAAACACCCGCCCAAGCATGGCTTTTAGGTATGGTCAGGCAATGAGACTCAGAGTATCGGATTTGATAAAAGGGCATAAAATAAGTCTCGGTAAAAGGAGCTATGGAGCAATAAAAAAAGGTGATAATAAATACGCTAAAAAATCAACGACACAAAGCCATCAACCCAGGTATAGGACAATTTTATGCAGGTTAGATTATAATGAAATAAGAAGAGGCTGCTTTCAGGTGAAAGCAGCCTCTGGTTTCCAACTAAATATCTGGTTACTCTTTTATCAGTTTGGTAGTAAAGTTTTCGGTGCCTGAGCTTACCCTTATCAGGTAAGCACCGCTTGTCTGGTTACTAAGATCGAACTGGACCGGTGTGCCGTTATTAAATTCAATATCCTTAGTGATAATATTCCTGCCATTGATATCTGTAACTATAATGGCGGCCTGAGCAAAGGCGCCTGGTATGACTACATTAAATACCCCGGCTCCGGGATTAGGGTATACGCTGATGGTATAGGAAAGCGTAACTCCGGGAGTATTCAATTTGCTGATGGTACTGCTATCGTCCTTATGCCCGGGCAATACAAAAGTTGCGCTTATGGTATGATTTGCAGCAACAGAGCTGAATGTATAGGAAGTTACTGCACCAACACTTACTCCATCAACTTCAACATGACTAACAGTATACCCGCTGGAAGGATTGATTGAGTAAGTGTGATTGCTGCCGGGCGATACGGAAGTGGTGCCGGAAGGCGTTACAGAGCCATGAGGGCCAGAAGATGCAGTTATATTATAATCAAGAATAAAGCTGACACTTATGGTATGATTTGCAGAAACGGAGCTGAAAGTGCAATTATAAGAAGAGCCAGGTGTATAGGTATAAACCATTGGTACTCCATCAATCAGTATACTATTAACCTGATAACCAGAGGCTGGCACAATGGTATAAATCTGAGTGGTGCCATAATTCAGAGTTGTGGTACCTAGAGGCGAAATAGTGCCATTTGAGCCAGCCGAGGATGTTATGGTATAGGTATTGATAGCAAAAGATGCACTGATGGTATGGTTGGCAGATACAGAGCTGAAAGTATAGGTGCTTCCTGTACCCGCCCCAGAGCCATCAACCGTTACAGCGACAATATGATAACCGGTTGAAGGGGTGATGGTGTAGGTCTGACTGCCACCTGAAGATACAGTTGTGGTACCGGAAGGAGAAACCGTGCCGTTTGAGCCGCTGGTGGCTGTAATACTATATGAAGTATTAATTGCAAACGAAGCGCTGATGCTATGGTTGGCAGCTACAGAGCTGAAGGTATAGGTACTTCCTGTACCGGCCCCAGAACCATCAACCGTTACTGCGACAATATGATAGCCGGTTGAAGGGGTGATAGTGTAGGTCTGGCTGCCGCCGTAACCTACAGTTGTGGTGCCCGATGGCGACACAGTTCCGTTTGCACCGGAAGTAGCGGTGAGGCTGTAGGTATTGATTGCAAACGAAGCGCTGATAGTATGATTTGCCGATACAGAACTAAATGTATAGGTGCCGCTGGTGCCAACAACAGACCCGTCTACAGTGACACTGCTAATTGAATAGCCTGTAGCGGGTGTAATGGTGTATGTCTGGCTGCCACCATAACTTACGGTTGTGGTGCCCGATGGCGACACAGTTCCGTTTGCACCGGATGTAGCGGTGAGGCTGTAGGTATTGATTGCAAACAAAGCGCTGATAGTATGATTTGACGATACAGAACTAAATGTATAAGTACCGCTGGTGCCAACAACAGACCCGTCTACAGTGACACTGCTAATTGAATAGCCTGTAGCGGGTGTAATGGTGTAGGTCTGACTGCCGCCGTAACTTACAGTTGTGGTGCC
>CAILLK010000011.1 GCA_903835005.1 uncultured Bacteroidota bacterium
ATCAAATATATAACAATCTAACCCGATGATCTTGCCGCTTGGCAAAACCCGCTCTCGCTTGGCTTTTGACGTGCCCAACGCCCCCGTTCAGCCGCCCGCGCGGAAGGAGCCGGAATGAACACACCAAACGTTGACGCGGGTCGGTTGGAACGGCGGGTTAGGCTGGTGGGCAGAGAGACAATGCCGGGGGTTCTCGGCTTTTGCTCTTTGCTTTTATTATCCATTCGGCGCTACGGCCCTACGAACTATGGTTGATATACTGGAATGTGAAACCAGACCCCGTTCTTTGTAAATTAGTGTGGCCCTATTTTTGTATAGTTATTTATATCAACAAAAAAATTAAATTCATCCGATTTAAGATGTTCTTTAGAGTTTTCTCTCATAAGGAAAATATAACGTGCTATCTGAGGAATAAAAACTAAAGACCATGTATATTCATCCAATAAATAGTTTTCAGGTGGCCATGTAGAATGGTACAAACGATTAATCCAATTGCTTATTCCAGATGCAGGATGTTGTGGTAAATAAAGAGAAATGTATTCTGTGCCAGCATTTGAATGAAATGATTTATTGATAATTAAATCAACCTTTTCAAATCTATCTCTTGATAAAGGTGCTTCCGAACCTAATATAAACTCAATAATATCTTGATTATTTAGCCCAAACGAAAAAGCTGATTTTGTCAAAGTATCAGCTTTAGAAAATAATGAATTAACCTTTTTTTGAAAGGCTTCTTCTAGAAGGTCAAGTTCGTTTAACGTAATTCTAGAAAATAATCTGATAAATCCACGAACATATACCCATGATATAAACCTCCGACATATTTCAATTGCAAAAGTATTTGCAGACGATATATTTGTTGATAAATACAATCTTTGGTTGATAATAGTAGTGGCTACAGATTCAGCTATAGAAAATAGATAATCAATTTCACCTGAAATATTATGCCGCAAATCTACAGGATAAGGCATTGGGGTTAATCCTACTAGATTTGCTGGTTGAATTAATATTTCATCTAGTTTATTAATTACTCCATTATCTTCAAGTACAACTGAATAAATAACTTCAGATGAATCTTGTATTGGCTGTTCTAAATGCCACTTTATTTCTGCAATATTTGGCCTGAAAAACTCATCCTCACATGGAACGGAAATAAACCTCTTCGGCTCATCGGTAAGATGAGCTAAAACTCTAGCAAGTCCTAATCTGTACGTTGGATCAAGATCAATAGCAAGGTTGTGACGAATTGATTCTGGCAAATCAGAATGATCCGTCCTAACCACTAAAATTCTCATTTTTGTATAGACAGTTCTTTGTAAGGCTTGTGTTAATTCCCAAATTACCCATTCACGATTAGCGTGTTTTGACCAAAGGAGCAGATACCAATCAGAGTTGTTTAATCTACTTTCAAGTTCTATGCGGACATTCTCGAATGGATGAAGCTCAAATTCATCTAAATAAACGCTTAAACCAGAGTTTTGCAAATTAGTAAACAGCAATCTTGCTATTGTTTTGTCTGCATGTGCATAGCTTAAAAATACTGTTTTTGAAGTTTTATTTACTTGATTAGTTATAATTGCCATATTCAATATTTCAATTAAAAAATAAAGATGCTAAGTTTTTCCATTTGCATGGAAAAGCCTAACGACCCCGTTCAGCCGCCCGCGCGGAAGGAGCCAGACTGAACACGCCAAACGTCGGCGCGGGTCGGCTGGAACGGCGGGTTAGGCGGGCGGGCAATGAGACAATGCCGGGTATTCATGGATTTTGCTCTTTTTATCCATTCGGCGCAATGCGCGGAGTAGCACTATTGCGCCCAAAGCCGGAC
>CAILLK010000012.1 GCA_903835005.1 uncultured Bacteroidota bacterium
ACCGTGGATTTTATGACGCTTACCATCGGAAAACAGAACTGCAACTAAAATTATTCTGACAAACCGCCGTATGCCGAACGGCACGTACGGTGGTGTGAGAGGACGGTGAGGGAAATAATCCCTCACCTCCTACTCGATTTTCGTAAAATACTTAGTTTACTTACATTGATTCCTACAGTATATTCAATATCTGCTCCTTCGCCTTCTCCAGTTCATCCTTCATATTGATAACTATCTGCTGTATCTCTGCATGATTGGCCTTTGAGCCCAGTGTATTTATTTCCCTGCCTATCTCTTGCAGTATAAAGTTGAGCTTACGTCCTATTGAAGCGTCATTTTCATTGATGGTATCATTGAAGTAGGTGCAGTGCTGTTTCAGCCTTATTTTCTCTTCCGAGAAATCCATGCGCTCCATGTAGTAGATCATCTCTTGTTCAAAGCGGTTGGCATCTACCTTCTCTTTATTGGTCATATCCTCCAGCCATTGGTTCAGCCGGGCCTTTACGCGCTCCATCCTTTCAGCCTCAAGCGGTATGATCTTTTCATGCAGCTTTTCAATATTACCAATCCGTAACCTTATATCTCTCAGCAAGGCCTCGCCTTCATGCAGCCTGTGCTCCATCAGTTGGTTGGCCGCCGACTCTATTACCTTCTTCACATTTTCCCACTCACTTTCCGGCAGCACATCTGTATCCGGCGCCACAACTTCTGGCATCCTCATCAGGGTAGATATGATGTTCTCCTGGGGAAGGCCGGTTTGTTCGGCTATCTGTTTCATGCCCTGGTAGTAAAACAGTGCCAGGTCGGTATTCACAATCATGGGTTTCGATGCTCCTTCCTGTTTCACATTTACGGTAAGGTCTATTGTGCCCCTCAGCAGCATTGTACTCAGTAGCGTACGTATATCCAGTTCATACGACCGCAGTATCGGCGGCAGCTTGGTATTTATGTCAAATTGTTTGCCATTCAGGGCCTTAACTTCCACTACTACCTGTCGGCCATTCACTGTTGCCTCTGCCCGTCCGAACCCTGTCATTGAATAAAGCATATTTCTCTCTTTGCAGCAAAAGAAAACAATCTAATGCAATAAATGAACGGGATTATTATTATTTAATGGAAAAAACTGATAAAATACCCTTAAAAGTTGGCCCAGACTGCAACTGGCAGTAATATTTGGTTATTTTTGTTTCACACTCTCTGATTCATGCGCTTTACCTGGTTTATACTTTGCCTGCTTTTATCTGTTTCCGCACTTGCGCAGAACCAGGCCCAGCAACTATACACCAAAGCCCAGCTGGAAGCTAAACGCAAAGAGTATCAGGATGCCATTAATGAAACCGAAAAGGAACTGAGCTCAATAAAGAAAGACAAAAACGCTACACTTGGCCAGTTACGTGCTTTACAAACCAAACTCGCCCAGCGTCAGAGCCTCATCGGCAATATAAATGACGAAATAGGCGACATCGACAATACCATAAAAACCTCATCTAAGGAAGTAGTAAACCTGAAGCAAAAGCTGGAGCAGCTCAAGATCAGGTATGCACAGTCTATCAGGTATGCCTACGAAACCCGCAGCTCATTTGGTATGCTGGCCTTTCTTTTTTCTTCCAGCGATTTCAACGATGCCATCCGCCGCATGAAATACCTCAAGAAATTCAGGGATTTCCGCAAGCAGCAGGTCGAGCAGATCCGCACTACCCAGAACCAGCTCCAGCACAAAATAGGCGAACTCAATGTTACCAAGGCCCAGAAAGACGAACTTCTGGGCAAAGAGGTGCAGCAGAAACAGGAGCTGCTCAAGGAAACAAACCAGACCAACGATGTAATAAATCAGCTCAAAGGCAAGGAAAAGGAACTGATGAACAACATTGAGAAAAACCGGATAGTTGCCCTCAGGATAAACAAGGCCATTCAGGTATATATAGAAGCGGAGATGGCTAAAGAAGCTAAAAAAGCAGAAGAAGCCCAGAAGGCAGAAGCCGCCAAAGCCGCTGCCATAGCCAAAGCAAATCCTGCTCCTGCCAAAGCCCCTGAAAACCCCCACCCGGCCAAGGCAACAGAAAATAATCCAAACCCTGTCATACCTCGCGCCAAAGCGCCCAAGCCGGAAGTTGCCCTGATGATGACTCCGGGCGATGCAGCGCTCGCCGCTAAGTTTGAGGCCAATAAAGGTAAGCTCCCGTGGCCGGTTGAGCGGGGTGTAATTACCGATCACTTTGGTGCGCATCCGCATGCGTTATACCATCAGATTATGATCAATAATTCTGGTGTTGATATCCAGACCGATGAAAATGCTACTGTGCGTGCAGTTTTTGATGGCGACGTTACAAGGGTTTTCAGCGTTGATGGCAGCAACCAGATTGTTATGATCACCCATGGCAATTACTATACAGTATACAGTGGTTTAGCCAGTACCTCCCTCAAAGCAGGCGACCACGTTTCCGTTAAGCAGGCTATAGGCCAGGTAGGTAAAAATATTGAAGACCTCCCGGTTATGAACTTCCAGGTCTGGAAGTCTAATGGAAATAAGAAAGCCAATTCAACTCTGAACCCAGAACTCTGGATCAGCAAACTCAGATAAAACAGTCGAACTGCAATTTTTAATAGTCTGGCTTTGCGGCCTTTGTTTTTTTTAATCCACTAACACTAAAAATCACAATTGGCGGCTTTGCGCCTCCGCATGAGACCCTAATTCAGCTTCACCTTATCCGCACCCACTACCGGTATCCCCTTCTCCACCTTCATTTTTGCATAGCCGCCCAGCACATTCCGCAGGTTATGGTAGCCATGCCGCTTCAGTATCGATGCCGCAATCACCGACCGGTATCCGCCCGCGCAGTGCACATACAGGTTGTTCTCATCGTCTATCATCGCCACATTCAGCGGGTCCATCAGGGTATCCAGTGGTGCATTCAGTGCGCCCTTCACATGTCCCGCGTCAAACTCTGTTTCCTTCCGCACATCTATCACCTCCAGCCTTGGGTCATGAGGTATATCCATCGCCAGTTCATCGGGTTCTATGTCTATGATCATGTCGGTCTTTTCACCGGCCTTGCGCCATGCCTCATAGCCGCCATCCAGGTAGCCATGCACATTATCTATACCCACACGCGCCAGCCGCGTGATGCTTTCCTTTTCCTTACCCGGCTCCGTCACCAGTATCAGTGCCTGGGTATTGGGCAGAAGGGTCCCCGCCCACTCTGCAAATCTTCCGTCCAGCCCAATGCTCAGGGCCTCAGGCACAAATCCGCTGGTAAACACTGAAGATGGCCGGGTATCCAGTATCCATGCGCCATCTTTGGCTTTTTGTTTAAAATCCGCAATACTCAGCGGCTGCAGCCCCTTAACATACACATCATCCAGGCTTTCATACCCCTGTTTATTGATCCTTGCATTCTCCGGGAAGTAGGCAGGCGGTGTATTCAGTCCCGTAGTTACAGCCTTAATAAACGCCGGCTTGGTCATATCCTGCAGGGCATAGTTGGTAGCCTTCTGTGCGCCTATGGTGCTGAAAGTTTCCGGCCCCAGGTTTTTACCGCAACTCGATCCCGGCCCGTGTGCCGGATACACAATTATATTATCGTTCAGCGGTTTTATTTTGCTTTGCAGGCTATCATACATCATTGCAGCCAGGTCTTCCTTGCTCAGGTTGCCGCTGAACAGGTCGGGCCTGCCCACATCGCCCACAAACAAGGTATCGCCCGTAAAAATACAATAAGCCTCACCCGCCTCATCATTCAGCAGGTAGCAGGTACTCTCCAGTGTATGGCCCGGAGTATGCAACGCAGTTATATTGAGTTTACCCACTTTGAATTCCTCACCATCCCTGGCAATATGCACCTTAAATCCAGCCTCGGTATCAGGCCCGTATACTATAGGCGCACCTGTCTTTTTCGCGAGGTCCAGGTGTCCGCTCACAAAATCAGCATGGAAATGGGTTTCAAAAATATACTTGATCTTCACGCCTCTTTCCTCCGCCATCTGTATATAAGTATCCACATCCCTCAGCGGATCAATAACCGCAGCCTCGCCCTCACTGGCTATAAAATAAGCAGCCTCACTCAGGCATCCCGTATATAATTGTTTTATTTCCATCTTTATTGAGTAAATTGAGGTCAAAGTTACTATAAAGTGTTTTATCAGGGATTATTCAGCTATAAATATAGTTGATGCAATTTATTTGATCCAGCGAAAAGGTTTTTATTTCACCTGCCATAGCTTGAAAAGCGACGGAGGGTCAAGTCATTTTGCATCTATGTCGCTTCAGTGGTCATAGCACGCTTCAATAATAACACGCTATTGGCCTGTCCTGAGGATTAGTTTACCCTTAGGTACTCATGGCTGCTCGTAAATTGATTATATACTATATCGCAAACTTCCGGATAGAAAATGAGTAAAGATAATCGTGCAGCATCACGACACTACAAAATGATACCCCTGCCCTTTCAATGTCACAATCTCAATTCCCTCAGCCCCGGCAAAGTAGCTGCGCAATTTCCTGATGTATACATCAAGGTTCCGCGAGTTGAAGAATGAATCATCTCCCCATACCGCCTGCAGCAGTTCCCTGCGGTCAACGGCCGAATTGATATGCGTGCACAGCATAGCCAGTATCTGCGATTCCCTGTTAGAAAGCTTTATTACAGATACAGGGGTATGCAGTTCAAAACGGCCCGGATAAAACTTAAACTGCTTCAGTGCCACCTCATCTGGTAAAGACTGTGCCGGAGTAGTATCCCGGCCCATTATTTTCAACTGGTTCTCAATCCGCACTATCAGTTCTTCCATACTGAATGGTTTTTTGAGATAGTCCGTTCCGCCCGATGAAAAGCCTTTTACTATATCGTTGGGCTGTGTTTTTGATGTAAGGAAAATTATGGGCAATTGAGGGTTAAGGTTCCGGATATGGCTGGCAAGGCTGAAGCCATCAATATCAGGCAGCATCACATCCAGCAGGCAGATGTCGGGCACAAAACTGTTCACATGGTCAATAATTCTGGCACCGTCTTTCTTGTGCAGCACATCATAACCCTTCAGTTCCAGTGTATCCTGAACTATCCGGGCCAGGTAAGGCTCATCTTCTATGTATAGGATTTTACGTTTCATACCCATGTCCCCTAAAAGGAAACAATCTATTTTGCTATTGAACTTAAGTTGAACTTATGTTACTGATTGGACTTTCTGGTTTAAATAAATTCTTGCATAAAATTATCATCCGAATAAACTTTCGACTAAAGACTTACTACTTACGACTCAAAAGGAAAGGGTAAACATACACCCGCCAGTTGCCAGATTATTCATTTGTATGTTCCCTTTGTGCTGCCGCATTACCTGCGCGGCATAGCTTAACCCAAGTCCGTGGCCCTTTATATTATGCCTGTCGCCGGTAGGCACGCGGAAGAATTTTTCAAACACCTTTTCCTTGTACTCTTCTGGTATACCGGGGCCGTTATCTTTCAGTTCCAGCCGCACAGCGCCATTGTGCTCGGCAAGCGTTATATCTATGTTTACCCGCTCACCCCCATATTTCAGGCTGTTGTCAACCAGGTTTACCAGTACGCCCTGCATGTGCAGTTTATCCATGGGTATCGCGAAATTCCGGCCTGTTGTCTGTAAAGTGATTTTTGCGCCAAACTGCTTTACCCGCAACTGCATAGTCTGTATTACTTCCTGCACCAGTTTGTTCAGGTCATAGGTTTCCTGCTGCAGGTAAATATTCCCCGATTCCAGCAGGGATGTATTCAGTACCCGCGTTGCCAGTAGTTCCAGCCTGTCCATCTCCGCTGTGGCCATGCCCAGGTATTCCCTTCCCCGCTTCGGGTCTTCTATTATATTGAAGCTGTTCAGCGCTTCAAGGGCTACTTTTACTGTGGCTATAGGGGTTTTCAGTTCATGCGACATGTTGCTGATAAAATCATCCTTCATACTGCCTAGCTTGATCTGTGCTTTAAGGCTTCTGAATGTAAAATAAAAGGCAGCCGCGGTAAGGGTGAGCAGGATAATAACGAACAATATCTGCGGAACAAGCCTCCAGAACAGGTACCACCAGTAATTAATGACAACCACCCCATTGGCATTGGTAAAGAAATTGCTGGCTATAAATATAGAAGCTGCACTTTTCTTGTCACTGTCGCTGCTGTTGATCCAGCGGGCATTGAAGTTCCAGCCATTATTCCGCATTGCTGTGATGAACATATCATTGAATACAATGGTATCAATCCCGAACAGCTTCTTTTCATCTGCTCCCGATCGCGGCCGGCCCACCTTACTTAGTATCTGCTGCAGCCCTTCATTGGATAATTGCGTTTTTCCTTCATTGCTATATTGCCCCGCACCAATATTGCCGGCAATAGCAGATTGTGAATTGCCGAGGTTAACATTGTTGTATTGCAGCAGCAATGAATCACTGATTCTGTGCTGCACTGTTCCGAACATTTCAGTAAGCCCGTTTTTCAGTTGGGCCTGCTGCTCATTATACTGGCTGTATAGCCATTGTGCAGTAAATAATACCAGCGCTACCTGGCTGAAAAGCATCAATGCTTTCAGCATTTTCAAGTCGGTCTTTTTTATCCTGGCCATATAGTGTATTACAAATGTAAAGTATAGATGATTACCTTTTAGCCTGGTTTAACCTTATTTAACATTAAGATATGGATAGTCGAAATGCATTTTATGATAGTATCCGGATACCAGATAAGATTGAAAAGCCGGGGATGAAAAAGAGAATCTTTTGTCCTGCCTGAAATTGCGTGTTTTGTTCAAAAAATTGCGTCTTTTTGCAGGTTTTGCGTGATCATAAAAAGTTTACAGCCTCTGAAATATTACGAGCCATCGAAAACAATCCACAGGAAAGCAGAAAAAATTGGATGCTCTGGCTTTTCAAGTCAGCAGGATTATCGAACCCCAATAATAAACACTTTCAATTTTGGCAACAAGACAATCACCCCATCCAACTTTCCAACCAGGAAATGGCAATGCAAAAGCTAAACTATATCCACCTCAATCCGGTACGTGCCTGCATAGTTTTTGAGCCTCAACATTATGTATATAGCAGCGCAGCAGATTTTTCTTCGTCGCAACCAGGTCTTTTACCTTTGGAGTTGTTATTATGAAAGAATTCATACTAATCTTACTTTAAGTCCCTTTCTCGGCAACAGTGCTTATCATCCCGGTCAGAGACCTTCGTTCTATTCATGGGTTTAAGTCTTTAGCGAAGCGAGACTTAAACCAGTGTGGGGGCTTAAATCAGTATTGACTTACTAACAAATAGATACCAATAAATTTTCTTAACCAAAAAAGGCCGTCCCGAAAAGGGACAGCCTCATATATCTTCATACTCTACTTAGTGGATTAATACCAATAATCGTGGCCCCAGCCCCAAGCTTCGTGCTGTGCAGCAAGCACATCTCTTTTCCATGCTTTTTTGCATGCTTTCCGGCGTTTCCTTTCAGCAGCAAATGGCCTGCAACACTCTATTTCAGAGGCTATGCACTCTTTCTTCTGCCTTTTGCACTCTTTTTTCCAGGCCCTGTAGCAATTGAATTCGCTATGGCAGAATTCATGGTCGCGCCACCAGCAACCGTGGTGATGACCGCAGCAATGCCCGGCCTCTTTTTTGCACTCTTTTTTCTCGTTATCTTGAGCTGTTGCACAAAATGCGCTGAACAACATCAGTGATAAAAATGGAATGAGGATTGATTTTTTCATAAATTTATCTGATTTTGGAACCAAAGTAGCTATAATATTTTTCATATCCAAGAGATCACTGAAAATAATCTCCTTTTTTTCTTTTCAGCCTTATTTAATATGGCTTTCCAGTTTGTCCGGGCCTACATTCTGCTTTGCCCGCTCGGTATTTTACCTGGTTATCAATACCAGTATTCGTGCGATTTTCCTATTTCCTTGTGGTCTACATTAAGCTTATCTCTTTTGTATAGTTTACGCTCAGCTTCGCGCCTTTTTCTTCTGGCGGCCATTGGGAATTCTTTCTCCAGCGTTTTGGCCTGGCATTCTTTCTTCTTTCTTTTCATGTCCTTTTTCCAGGCTCTGAAACACTTGAAATCGCTGGTGTAATAATCCTGGATATGCTTTTCGAAAGAGAAATCTTCTATGCATTTACAATACTCCGGACTGGATACTACCCTGTCCTGGGCATGTACGCAGGTTGATCCCAGTACAAGGGCTAAAAATGGAATTAACAGGTGGCTTTTCATCATTTTACAGTTTTATGCAAACAAAATAATTGATTAATAACAAATATCCAAACAACGGGTATTATTGATGACTTTTGTCATCAATAATTATCGCCTGTTCAGCAATTTCCGGTTCTTTAAGCGCTGGTGCCGGTAACTGATGTGCTGGTGTATTGTATGAAAAATTCCCGCGCATTTTTTGCACCGGAGAAGGACTGTCCTCATTTTTCTCCTCTTCTTCCTGTATTGAAGAAGTGTCTTCAGCAGGTACAATAACAGCAATATGGTGAATTCTGCGGAAACTGTAACTCGCTCCTATTGTAATGCCATATGAGTTACCTACTCCATGGCTTATTGTGTTGACCAATGGATCATACTGACCGAGCTTATTGGTCAGCTGGTAGCCTGAAAGTACATTATGATTGAAATTCTGCATCATGTAATAAACCCCTGCATTAACTGATATTGCATGACTCAAAACAACATTTACGGATGGCCTTATCAGGAAACCTACAGAACCGGATATATCAGAAACAACCCCCTTTTTGTTGTCAGGCGACACGCCAAGGCCAACATTATAACCTTTAGCTTTCAGCGTGTTGAAATAACTCTGAATACCTGTGGCAGAATTGCTGCTAAGGTACTGGCTCTTGGTCAGCAACAAATCGCCAGCAGCCGGTACTGCCGAATTATCATAAATTGGTACTACACTGCCTTGTGGCCCGCTGTAATCATAAATAGCTTCGTAATCAAATGATGCGTTGGTCTTGTAATGGATGTTTTCCGAAATATTGAATAACAGGCCGGCATCGGCATTAAAACCAATCCATTCTGTTATCTTAAACTTGTATTTGAAGAGCAGGGGAATATTAAAAGTATTGGTGGTCAGTTTTTCTTTTATCTGCCCGTCTGAAGTGAGCAGCTGCCTGAATACGTTATTGAAGTTATCTGTTGATTTGTACTCAATATGAAAATCATCAAGGGTTAGGTTACTGTTTTGCTGCGTGAACATAAGTCCGGTACCCACGCCATATCTTCCGGCCAGGTCGGAATAATAGCCTATTTCAGCATCCATGCTATGCGAGAACCCATTACTGATTTTCAGCCCGCTTATTCGGGTATTCAGCGGGTCCGCGTAATTGGCTGCCGGATCTGAAGATGTAATTTTCTGGTTCACCATTCCGGCCATTGAATTAACATCAATGCATACCCGCGAAAAAAAACGGTTTCCATGAGCTATATCTACCACCGGAAAGCCATTGCTCTGAGGCACAAAATCATTTTCGGGAGTAATATTCTGTGCAAATGCCCCGGTCATCAGCAACAGGCCTGTTATTACTAAAATAGTCTGCTTCATCAATATCATTTTATTCCTGGTTTTTAATAAACCGGGAAGTTGAAATTTTTACATTATTATTATAACGGCTCACCAGGTAACAACCAGGCGAGAGTCCGGAAATATCCAACTGTATAGTATTGCCATTAAGTGTTCTGGTTTGTAATACGTGGCCAGTAATATCTGTAAGTTCAATTTTTCCCTGAATACCTGCTTCGAATGGTGTTACTATATCTATACCGTTGGTAGCAGGGTTCGGGGTGATTTTCAGTTCCTGTACTGTATTTTCTGCAGGTGATTTTTTTGTTGAAAGCGGACCGTTAAAATAGGTCTTTTGCATGCAGCCGTTTTTTGTCGTGATTACCCAGTAATATTTACTGGTAAAATCAGGTGTATTATTGGCATAACTCTGGAAAGTTGCCCCGGGAATCAAGCTGGAATCCAGTGTCGAAGCATTGTCATATCCCCAATGGTAAGTATCCTGCGTGTTATCCTGAAATATAAAATAGAAGTTGTAGTAAATCACGTTATAGGTTGCCGAAATATCACTGCTGACAGTTACTGAATAAGTACTTGTGCCCGCACACGGATTACCTGTTCCTGTAGACAAGGTTACAGTTGCAATACCTGCATCAGGGAAGTTAACCAGGCAATACTGGCTTGTGCTGCCTGTTTGCCAGATTACTGCATTCTGAGCACTCCAGGTGTAGGTTGACCCTGCTGCGGGTGTATTTGCTGCACCAAAATTCTGATATTGAGTACCTGAGCAGAGACCGGCCGGAGATGCTGTAGTTATAAGGGCTGCTGCAGGTTCTGGATACACAGTTACTGCCAGGTTACGGACTGAAGAACAGCCACCTGCTGCGAGCATAAATGTATATACTGCAGTCAGTGGTCCCGATGTGGTGTTGCCCAGAGTCTCACTGATATCGGCTGTTCCAGACGATGTTGATGCAGGAGTAATACCAGATACTACAGCCCGGCTCCAGGACCATGTTATTCCGGATGTAGGGCTCGTTGGTACATAATTAAACGTGCTTCCGGAGCAAAGTGTATCATTAAGAGAACCAGATAATCTCGGGGTAGGGTGCACGGTTACAGCTACGTCAGATGTACTGCTGCAACCGTTGGCCGTAGTGGTGAAAATATAGGTTGTTGATACATCGCTGTTGGTTACATTACTAAGGGTTTCATTCGGGTTCCCGGTGCCACTGGCAGTAGGGTTAGAAATGCCCGGCGCAAATGCCCTGTGCCAGTTAAATATTGCCCCGCTAATGCTGCTGGTGGGCGTATAAGTGAAAACGGAACCATCGCAGATTGCAGGTGGTGTAAGCGTACTGCTTAAGGCTGGTACAGGATTAATAGTTACAACTATTTTTGTATTGGCAGTGGCCAATCCGTCCGTAACCAGTATGTTGAAGGAGTCTAATCCTGAATAACCAGATGCCGGTGTATAATCAAGACCTGATGGTGTCAGTGAGCCACCTGTAGAAGTGCCTGAAACAGGGAAACCGCTCAGCGTTCCATGTCCGGGTCCCGAAATCACTGTCCATGTTTCTGTTTGTCCGAAATCAGAATCTATGATAGATAACTCACTGTAAATAGCTGTAGCTGCCGAGTTCTCACAAACTGCTAAACTTTGTACCGCTCCGCCTATAAATGAGGGTGGAAAATCAACTCCGGGGTTTGCGATAGCTGGAGTATATAACATAACTATACAACAGATAAACAACACCTGCATTGAATAAATACATGTTGAATTCCTGCTTTTAAAGTCAGTTTTTAAGAATAACACTCCTTCCCTCCTATACATAGGTAGCCAAATAATTCCGAAAAATACACAAAAATCCGCATAACAGAAAAGAAATGGAGAATTATAAGTTCAAACCATTTACAATGATTATTTTATCAGGCAACATTCAATTGTTCAAATTAACTTTGCTGAAATGGACTTACCACAACCCAAAAATCCCCTGCACGGACTTACATTGGAGATGATCCTGAATCATCTTGTAGATCATTATGGCTGGGAAGGGCTGAATGAACGAATACATATTAATTGTTTTTTCGAAAACCCCAGTATAAAATCAAGTCTTAAATTTTTAAGGGCTACACCGTGGGCCCGCAAGAAAGTTGAAAATCTTTTTCTGGAATCTCTTCGTAAATAAAAGATGTTAAAATCCTCAGGTTTTTCGATTTTTAATAGTTATCGAAAATTTCTGGCACGGATTTTGTATTAATCTTTTAAAACCAATTTTTATGAAAAGCAGAAACGTAATTTATTTCAGCAAAAACAAAGCGCTGAAAATCCTTGAGCGCCCGATTGACTTTGACCTTCAGACTTTGCTGAGTGCAACCTTTGCAATTTCGCGCAACCATGTAGTTAAAAACCATATACAGAATACACTTATGGGGCTTTCAGTACCTGAATACAGACTTACTGCTTAGCAGAATGCTTCTATCAATAAACAGGTTGTTTTAAGATTTTTTCAGATGTTGAGAAATCTTATCCTGATGTTTTTCCCAGTTAATTCGCTTATAATAACTAATCGATTTTGCTGGTAAACATATTTTAAAGTACTTTTTTCAGGTAAAATCCGGTTTAATACCTTTCATAAATTTTATTCTGCTTTTTGATTTTCTATTAATAGGGATCATTTCTATTTTATGGAAAAACACAGATTTGGGTAATTTTATTAAACTGCTTTGGAGAAATTATTCCTCAATTATATTTTGGACTGGAAATAGTTCAGCCTTGTTCGTTGTATCCATTGTCCGAAGAATCTTAATGATTGTTAATGGTAGTATTTACTAAAGTATATGCTGCCTGTTCAAAATCATTCCTGTCACCAGGAATATAAAATAAACTTTCAATTAATAATAATGCCCCGCAAAGCGGGGCATTATTACAATGTCTTAAAGAGAACTGCAAATTAAGCGTTAGACTCCTCAGAATGAACCAGCTCATTAACGAACTTAGCAACTGCAGCAATACGTGCATGATTCAAAGCATAATGGATAAACTTGCCATCACGCTCAGTGATCACAATGTTTGCACGGCGCAGAATAGCGAGATGCTGTGAAGCAACAGACTGCTCTAAACGCAACTTAACATAAATGTCAGTAACATTCATACGCTTGTTTTCTTCCAGCAACTTCACGATCTGCTGACGCAGTTTGTGGTTAATTGCCCTCAATGTCATAGCTGCATTTTTTACAGCTACGTAGTCTAACTTGATGTGCTCGTTAGAACCTTCGCTTTTCCGAATTACCAGAGTGTTTGCTGATACCGTCGTTTCCATTAATTGAAATTTAATTGATTAAAAAGAATTAATTTTTTACTTTCCCACTCATATAATCTATAAATGAGAGTGCAAACATACTCAATTAAACCGATATGAACCAACTAATATTCAAAAAAAAAGTTAACGCTGCGTTAAAGTGTAAAAAATGAAATGAAATTATCGCTGTAAAATGCTTGTGTTCAATTACTTATGGGTATAAACTTGTTTTAGATAAAAAGGTTCGGATGTGGATAAAATTTCAATGTCATGACATTTAAAACGGTTGAAAGAATAATTTGCCCAATATTTTAAATCTATATGCACATCTGTTTCTACTTTTATTATTTTATGGCTTTTTAATGTTTCAGGTAAAGTCTCTGAATCAATTGTAAGAAATATTTCTTTCGTTGTATCGGTTATTGCTATTAATTGTTCTTCACTTACATGTCGGGGTTCCAGCGTACATTTAAAATCAAAATCAAAAACAGCAATGAAATATTCTTTGGCCCGAGCTGTCAGAACAGTAATATACTCTTCAAATTTAACCAGGTGTCTATTGAACGACTGGTATGACAGCAGCGCAAGTTTATTATCAAGAATCAATGGTTTATCCAAGGCATAACACAGGCCTTTTGCTGTTGCAAGGCCTATTCTTAATCCTGTATAAGAACCAGGGCCGCCGCATGTAGCAATAGCAGATATATCTGTAAATTGAATTTTCGCTTCATCTATAAGTGCTTCAATTAAAATATTTATCGAACTGGCATGATTTCGGGCTTCATTATTAATCTTGTTGTATAAGATAATACCATTACAACTAAGCGCTACAATTGCGTTGCCTGCTGAGGTGTCGATATGTAGAATGTATTGCTTCATTATGCGGCAAATGTACAGAAAACGAGTCCGAGTATCAGGACCATTTTAGCGAGTCGCTGGTAAATATGGATGGTAAAGTTTCAATTCTGTTTTTTGATTAAATCATTCCCTTTTTATTATCTTTACAACTATGGAAAGAACAATTATTTACACCCCGGATGCGCCGAAACCAATCGGCCCATATAGTCAGGCAATACAGTATGGCGATCTTTTATACATTTCTGGTCAGATACCTATTAACCCGGCTACAGGCGAGGTTGTAAAAGAATCTCTTACATTGGAAACCCGACAGGTTATGAATAATCTTAAGGCCATTTTGCATGAAGCAGGCATGGATTTTGGCCATGTGATAAAAACTACTATTTTCCTGATGGATATGACGAAATTTCCGGAAGTAAATACAGAATATGCCCTATATTTTGAGAAAGACCCTCCTGCAAGAGAGACAGTTCAGGTTGCCGGACTCCCATTGAAAGTTAATGTGGAAATAAGCATGATAGCAGGGAAATAAATTTTATTATCCGGAAAAATGTCTGTAACTTTGGGACAAATTACCGGTTATGAAAAAGCCAGCTTCTGTAAAAACAAAAAAAATAAACGATTACAAGATTGATGATATGAGTCAAAGTATTGTTTCCGAGCCATATGAATCCTATGGCAGCTACCTACAAGATCCCATAGCTAAACGTACTATCGGCCTTATGGGTATGCAGGGTAAGCATGACTTTGCACAAATAAAAAATGATAATGACTTCATAAATATCATCAGAAATGGAATTCCTAAACAGGCAATGACCCACTTAATGGATATCGCTGATATCAGCCTTGTGGAGATGGCTGGTATTATGCACACTACTGACCGCACCTTGAGAAGATATACTCCGACACAAAAATTACCATTAGATCAATCTGAAGGTATTGTTGCAATGGCAATGCTCTACAGCCGTGGTGAGGCCGTGTTTGGCTCAATGGATGAATTCAGAGAATGGATGAACACTAAACTTCAGCCTTTTGGCAATAAAAAACCCAAAGAATTTCTTGATACATCTCTTGGCATTGGTATGATAATGGATGAATTGGGAAGGATTCAGCATGGAATTTTTGTATAATGATTGTTTACCGAATCAGTGATTGCAATTACGTAAAAGACTTGTCTGGAAAGGGTTCTTCATTATATGGCGGTCGCTGGAACAGCAAGGATATCTATGCGGTATATACTGCGCAGAGCCGATCTCTTGCTTTACTTGAGGTGGTTGTTCACGTTGGTAAAGTGCCAAAAGAAGGTTATTGTATTGCTACAATTGAAATCCCAGACCATAGTATTCAGCGCATACCATTAGAGACATTGCCTCCTGGCTGGCATTCAAACCCTCCTCCGAATTATCTCAAGACTTTAGGCGATAATTTTATAAAATCAAATAAACACCTTGTTCTTGAGATACCATCAGTACTGATGATGGAAGAGCATAGTTACATGCTCAATCCCGCACATCATTTATTCAACAAGGTGAGAATAATATCTGAAAGACCGCTCCGGATAGATGAAAGACTTTTTCCAAAACCAGTAAATGAGTAATATCAGGCTTTTCTGACTTCTTTCGCCCAGGCGTCCTTCAACGTGACGGTCCGGTTAAAAATCAGCCTGCCGGCAGTGCTTTCTGTGTCAGCACAGAAATATCCTTTCCTCATAAATTGAACTCTTTCTCCGGGTTTAGCTTTTGCAAGTTCAGGCTCAATATATACAGATGGCAGAATATTCATTGAATCCGGATTGATATAATCTTTGAAATTACCTTCTTCATTCGATGGATCTTCTACTCTGAACAAACGGTCATACATCCTTACTTCGGCTGTCTCAGCATGTTTAACACTAACCCAATGTATGGTACCTTTTACACTCAGTCCGCTGGTATCATTTCCACTTTTACTTTCAGGCAGGTAGCTGCAATATATTTCTGTTATGTTGCCATGTGCATCTTTACCGCAACCTTCACATCTGACAATATAGGCGCTTTTTAGCCTTACATTGTTGCCTGGTGCAAGCCGGAAGAATTTTTTTGGCGGGTTTTCCATAAAATCTTCCCGCTCTATCCATAATTCCCGGCTGAAGGGTACTGGCCTGGTTCCTCCGTTCGGGTCTTCAGGATTATTCTCAGCTTCGAAAATCTCTTCCTGACCTTCAGGGTAATTGGTAATGATAAGCTTTACCGGATCCAATACTGCCATAACCCTGTTTGTTGTTTTGTTCAGTTGCTCTCTGACACAGAATTCGAGCATACTGATATCAACTATATTCTCCCTCTTAGCTATGCCAATGGTATCGCTAAACTGGCGGATGGCTTCAGCCGGATAACCCCGCCGGCGCATGCCACTAATGGTAGGCATCCTTGGGTCGTCCCAGCCTGCGACATGGTGTTCATTTACCAGTTGCAGCAACTTGCGCTTACTCATCACTGTGTAAGTAAGGTTGCGGCGCGCGAATTCATACTGGTGCGATGGAAAAATACCCAACTGCTCAATAAACCAATTGTAAAGCGGGCGGTGATGAATAAATTCAAGAGTGCAAATAGAATGGGTAATTTCTTCTATACTGTCGCTCTGGCCGTGTGCAAAATCATACATCGGATATATGCACCAAATATTGCCAGTACGGTGGTGATGCTCGTGTTTGATCCGGTACATTAAGGGATCGCGCATCAGCAGGTTGGGGTGTGCCATATCAATTTTTGCCCGGAGGGTCTTTTCCCCATCTTTGTAAATCCCTTCCTTCATTTCACTAAATAGTCTGATGTTCTCATCAATGCTGCGGTTCCGGAACGGACTATCTGAACCCGGAGTAATTGTTGAACCCTTGGTTGTTGCTATCTCTTCGGCAGAAAGATCATCTACATATGCCAATCCTTTTTTGATCAATGTAACCGCAAAATCATACAGTTTCTGGAAATAATCTGAGGCATAAAATTCACTGTCCCACTGGAATCCAAGCCATTTAATATCATTCTTAATGTTCTCCACATATTCTGTCTCCTCTGTTACCGGGTTTGTGTCATCGAACCTGAGGTTGCATTTTCCATTGTAACGTTTAGCCAGCCCGAAATTAAGGCATATTGATGTTGCATGCCCGATATGCAGATAGCCGTTAGGCTCAGGAGGGAAACGGGTATGCACTCGCCCGTTATTTGTTCCATCTGCTATATCCTGTTCAATAATTTCTTCCAGAAAATTCAATGATTTTTCTTCGCTCATCTTAAATGGTTATTATGCAAAGGTAAGCAGTATCGTTACTAATAAAAACGTTACTCAGTGTGAGGTCAAAAACATAAAGATGCCTACAGCCGGATTTTGTTTTAATGGCGCTTCCTGTTCAGCGGACGCCTTTTAAATAATATCCGGCAAGGTTTTAGAAAGTAATATAGAAAATACCGGTTCTTACGTACCTTAAATGCTTCCATATCTCTTACATTCGGTGTAAATGCTGAAGTTAAATAACACCACAATAATTTTAGTCTGTCGCCGGCTGAATCTCTTAAAAACAATTGCTGTTTGAGATTTTCGAGATTCAGTTTGCCTTTATCTAATGCAGGGAAGTAAAGAAGATTGTTTAGAAGATTCTGATTCAATACATTTAGTGTGTTATATATAGCAGGTATTTCAGTTCCGAACAAATCATGGGCTATACGGAAACCAGTTTCAGTGGTATGATTTATTCTGTATTTTCGGGTAGCCAAATGAAATTCTTCCCAATCTATGGTACTACTGTATTTATCTAATAAAGCAGCTATATCCAGACAATGCCTCAATGAACGCCAGGCATCGTTTATACCATGATGAACAAGAATTGCTAAAAGATGTTTTTCAATATTTAAAACGGTTACATTTTCACCCATCAGCAACAGGGAAAGCGGACTGTTTAAAATAAAATCGTTTGGCAAACTTATATTCATCATTTTACTTGTCAATGCCCAGTGAATTTCAATTTTATATGTCCCGGACGGTCCAGCTTTCCTATACATAAGCTCATGACTTGAGGAAAGAATTTGTTGTTCAAAATCCTGATTATAATACTTTGGCTTGTATCCGTCAGCAATCAGGATTTTATGGGCTGCAGGAAAACTTTGCTTATCTATCAGAAAATCAATATCAGCGGTAACACGGCTTAAAAAGTCTTTAAATATATACCAACTCAGGATAACACCCTTGTAGGGTATATTGCTTACCCCTCCTGTTTTCATTAATTTATTTAATCGCACCAGTTCTTCAAGATTTCTTAAATTTCCGGTAGCTACTTTTATGGATTTTTTTCTTATTTTCTCCAGTATAGCAACAGGGAAACCAGCTTCATTTGCTGAGACTACTTTATAGATAACCGGGTGAATCTGGTGTGTAAAAATTATTTCTTGAAATAACTTCCAATTAATATTACTATTTAGGATGTAATTTTCAATTTCGCCTGATTTAATTCGTTTAAAATATACCCTTAAAATAAGAATGGTCAGAGCCATTTCTGGCCTATAGTTTTCTTCTATTTTTTCGAGGCTTATCATATCTTCTGCTTTCCGTAAATTGCTGCAAAGTCTCCTTTTATTTCAAGTAATTCACTATAAGTGCCCTGTTCCGTAACTTTACCATCTGCCATCAGATATATATGGTCGGCAAGCTTGAGGTTATATAACCGGTGTGTAATCAGAATCACTATTTTATTCCCTATATTCTTTTTTATATTCTGAAATACGTTATGCTCGGCTACCGGATCCAAAGAACTGGTTGGCTCATCCAATATTAGTATTGGTGAGTCTTTATAAAACATTCGTGCAAGCGCAATTTTCTGCCACTGGCCTCCGCTAAGCTGCTCCCCTTTATTAAAGGTTCTTCCCAATTGTGTTTTAAGCCCCATTTCAAAAGACTCAATTTTTTCCATCAAGCCTGCCTTTTCAGCTGATGATTCTAATTGTTTTTTATCCTTTTTATGTATACCGGGTGCAATATTATCTTCGATGGTCATATAGTATTTGCCAAAATCCTGAAAAAGCACAGTAATATTTTTCCGCAGATCATTAACCTGAATAGCTGCTAAACTTAAATCATCAATTAATATAGCAGCAGGTTCAGTTTCATAAAAACGGCAGAGCAGTTTTATCAAAGTAGATTTACCTGAACCATTTTCTCCGGCTATAGCGGTAATGGATCCAGGCCTAAATTCCATATTTATGTCTGTAAGTACTTGTTTTACAGTGTTAGGGTAAGTAAAATTCAGATTCTTTACTACCATCCCGTTTTTCAATTCAGGGAAGAAATGCTCTTTTCCCTGATCTTTAACCAATGAAGGTGACGCCAAATATTCCAATATCTGCTTCAGATACAATTGGTTTTGAAATAAGTTAATTCCTGCCTGAAACAAACCGTTGATGGATGACTGCAACTTTTGAAAAACCTGAAAATAAATTACAAGACCACCAATCGTTATTGATCCGGTTATTGCACCGGCAATAATTATGCAGTAAATAACACTTGTTAATACTATTTCAAATAGCTGAATAAAAATATTTTGCTTGAGGAATTGAAATTGGAGCTGCTTTTTCTTGTTAAAAATAAACTTTCTGAGATGCAGAAACTGCTCAGTGAAATTGGCCCCATATCCGAAAATCCTTACTTCTTTAGCATAGGTGTCGGTTGTAAGATACTGGAATATACTGGAGGCTTTTCTTTGGGCAGGCATACATTCCTTATCTTTTTCGAATTGATGATACCCATGCATTAATTTGCTTAACGCCAATGGTATGCTCAATACTATGATAAGCAAAAGAATTGTCCAATGAGCGAGGAACATAAATCCTGCAAAAAGAACTATAGCAATAAAATTCTGTACAAGTCCCTGGTAGGCGGTTATCAATTGCGCAGTTTTGCCCAACGATTGCTGCTGGGCCATTGTAAGATCATCATAGAACGCCGGGTTTTCATAATATTCAAGGTCAAGTTCAATTGCCTTTTTAAGAATTGTTGCCGACATATTATCGGTAATCAGTTGTTGTTGTTCGGAAAGCCGGTAACCTGAGAACTGGTTTGTAATTCCATTGAATAATTGAAGCAAACTGAAAAGTGCCAGGTCTAATCCGGTCTGATGCCAGTTAATTCCGTTTTTCTGTGCATGGTCAATAAGATTTTTGATTACCAGCAGAGATAACAGGGGTAAAACAGACTGGAGTATTAATAACAATAAATTAATTGCTGTAAGTCGCTTACCGGTCCGGAGAATCAACAAAAATCCGTTTGCACTATCGGCAAGAAAATCACTAAGCCTTTGTTTTTTTTTAAAGATATCCCCGAACATAAATACATTTGCAAGATAAGGTAAACCGAATATTTACCCGTAATTATTATAAATCAAAGGACTTAAGTGGCTTGTTTCGCCTGAATAAAAAGTATTTATGGTTGGCAGGAAAAATGCAATACAAAAAGAGCATTTAATGATCTTCTGGCTTTGCCTTGCAGTAATTGCGGGACCGGCTATTGCTGCACTGTTTGCCAATAATCTCACTTATTATCCTGATTGTAAAACATACCTTGGTATAGCACATTTCGATTTCAATCAGTCTCCGGTCAGGCGTTACAGGGTCATTATTCCATTTGCCGCCGCTGCACTGAATTATATTTCCGGGGGCTTATTTGCCCGGTTGTCGCCATCGTACTTTGATGGTGATTTTTCCATGTCTTTCAGTTTTTTTATCATAAATTCTTTGCTTACTGCATGGGCCGGACAACTAATTTACCGCTATTGCAAATCTTTCGGTTTGGACAAATTTTCATCCATTTCAGGCACCCTGGTATTTCTTACCTGCCGTTATACAGCAGCCACAGCAGCTTATCCGCTGGTTGATTCATTATTCATGGTTGTAGTTGCAATTACTTTGCTTGGTATAAAACTTAAACACACAAACCTTATACTTACAGCCATTTTCCTGGGGCCTTTTGCAAAAGAATCTTTTATTTTTATTGCACCACTTATTTTGTTTTTCAGCCATTTACCTAAGCTGAAGTTACTATTGTTTTTTGCACTTTCAGGTATATTGGTGTTTTCTTTCAGGTATGGATTAGATGCTTTAACCTTAAAACCGTTTACTGGCTCAATCAGAGCTGACCTCGCACATCTGTATTTACTTAAACATAATGCCCGTAAATTATTCAGTTTTTACACCTTATTCAAAATAGCGATGAATATTGGGCTCTGGGGTTTAGCACCATTAATTTGTTGGGTCAGAAGGCCTGCGCTGATTAAAGAATCAGTATATAGCCTTGATAAGTATCTAGCCTGGTTTCTGGTGTCGGTTTTGTTTCAGATGTTGTTGTCTGGCTCTATGGAGCGAATGTTTTACATTGCCATGCCTTTGTTTTGCGTTATTATTGCTTTTTCAGTTGCGGAATTAAAAAGTAAAATTCAGCAGGTATAATTATATGAAATAGTATTTTATAGAATCTTGCAATAGCGCATTTGTTTAAAATAAATCGGTTAATATGAATGAATCCTTATTATCGGATCTTGGAAAATTGCTGGAGCAGTATCCTGAGTTAAAAAATACCACGGTCCTTTTTAATGAAAGTGATTTTTCGGTAAGCAATAAAAGTGATTTACCTGCTGGCTCAAAGAAGGATTCACTGGAGAATGAAACCCCGCGCTGCATGGTGAATTTTCCTGGCCCGGATATTATCAGAGGGCATTCGGGTAAGGTGGAAGTCAGGAAATCTTCTGTGCATGGTTATGGAGTTTTTGCCAAAGAACAGATTGAAAAAGATGAATTGATTGAGGAGGCCGGTATGCTGAAACTGGGCTGGAGGAGACATTACCATAATGATCCGGTTTTAAATAATTATGTTTGGGGTGACCGTTCCTGTAAGTGTAAGGAGTGCGAGACTCATGGAAATTTGCTTTATCTTGCTTTAGGCCTGGGTTCACTCTACAATCATTCTGATAACCCGAATACTTCAATGCATATAGAATACGCATTAAGACTGCAAACAATAAAGGCAAAGCGGAATATTGAAAAAGATGAGGAAATTTTTATTACTTATGGTAAAAAATATTTCCTGGTCAGGGATTTTTTAAACACTGTTAAAAAGAATAATTTGCTGACCAAGTTTCTGGAAAAAAACCGTCAAGCTCACTGAAAAAATAATTTTATACATGAATAACCCGCTTACAAAGTAAGATATACTGGCCAGCTGGCTGATTAATTATATTCATGAATCTGAAAGATATCATAAAGTCATTAAGAAATTCGGAGCATTACAGTATCCGGTTAATTTATTACTTTTTAAAGCCATTCTGGCTGGCAAGGAGGTTTATTACAGATGCTTACTACCGTTCGGCAGTTATAACCGGGTTGAGATCGGGAAATAAGTATTATCAGCGCTCTTCATTCACCAAAACAGACAGATATCCGGTGGTTTTTGCTGCATGTGCCCATTATCTGCAATCCAATTCTCATCCACATATACTCTCCTTTGGCTGTGCAACCGGAGAAGAAGCTGCAACCCTGGGCAAGTATTTGCCCGGTGCAATGATTGCTGGTACCGATATAAATGAATGGTGTATAAGAACCTGTAGAAACAGTTATAATGATAATAAGAGGTTACGGTTTTTTAACCGGCATTCGGATGAGTTTAATAATTGCGGTGGTTTTGACGCCATTTTCTGTATGGCCGTTTTCCAGAACACCGCAAACAGATTGAATAAAAATAATGAAACAGCGAAGTATCTTACTTTCAGCCAGTTTGAAGAAGAGCTGAAAGCGCTGGACGCCAAGCTGAATAATGGTGGCTTACTGGTGACAGACAATTGCGATTTCAGTTTTACAGATACTGCTATTGCCGTTCATTACAAACCGCTGGTATTTCCTGATAACCTTATTGAGAGGGACCGGCCGCTGTTCGACCGGAATAACCGGAAAATAGCTGAAACACAGCATATATACAGGGTATTTGTAAAAGATGGAAAATGATAGGTCAATTATCGTTCAACTGGCGGAGATATTCATGGAAGCATAGCGTTTATTATGTAATCAACCCTTAAAACTTACAGTACCAGTCTACCCAATTCCGGATAAGGGCCATCCGCTCCTTAACGAACTGAGGATTAAGGAAAGTATTGGACCAGTCTTCAAAATTGAGAACATAGACCTCTAAAAAATACATCCAGAACATTACTCCCAGGTAAGGAATGGCAGCAAGTTCCTCTTCGGTTACAGCCCTGATCTCCCGGTATGCTTCTGTAACTATCCGGAAATCGGTATCTGCTTTTTCCTGGGTTATTTTACCGGCATTCACGCCAAAACCGAGCTGTATATAAAAAGTCATGAGATCGTTGATGAGATAGCCCTTGCCTGCACAGTCGAAGTCGAAGAAGGTGATTTTTGTTTCTCCATCGAAATGATAGTTTTTGGGTATAAGGTCGTAGTGGCAGTAACCATAGCTGAACTTGCCGGTATCGAACTGCTTTAGCTTGCCAGCAACCTTTGCTGCCAACTGCTGCAAGTATGTATAATCATAGGGCAGATCCTTGAACAGCTCTTTTACAGAAGCCAGGGGGCGGGTGAGCGTGGTTTCGATATCGTAGACCGGCCGGGAATAGGGCAATTGTAATGAGCAGGTTATGTTATGAATCTTTGCCACTTCCCGGCCCAGGGCCTGCAGCTGCAGATCACTGAGCGGGTACTTTGCCCGGCCTGGTGCGTACATGAACAACACACCACAACGTATACCCTCTGCCACCCGGAACTGCTGCACCTGCCCGCCTTGCAGATCTTTGACCGCATAGGCTACACTGACCCCGCCGGCGGCTAATGCATTGAGCAAGGCTACCTCACCAAGTACTTCATCGGGAGAGCGATGGGCACCACGATATACTTTGAAAATGTACCTGCTATATGTACCTTCCAGCATATAGGTATCGCTGAGGTTATGCACCAGCAACCTGCATGTAAAGCCCTCCAGTCCATAAGTACTGGATATATAGCTGCCTAATGCAGCGGAGGAAAGCAGGGAGTATTGTGCAGGGAAAACGGTCATACTGTGCAAATGTAAGCTGGGAAGTACAGGTTTAAGAGAGAATACAACAGATATAACTATTGTGATTAAGGCTGTTAAATAAACAGGGTATGCTTGGTGGAAAACATACGGGCAACCGGAATACCCTATGGATGTGATCAAGCACCTAAGTAATGGGATCTGCAATAATATTGGATTCCAGACGTTCTATATACATAAAATTACAACTTTTGAAAGTCAGATTATTTTCTATTTTACTGGTGATATTTGCCAGCAATGCAATGGCACAAAACAAAGACAATTATTTTGCCGGTATTGGTATTAACAGCTTTGGCGCATCGATATCGCGTGATAAAAGCATTATTAGGCATCTGGACCTGGGCCTGGGTCTGAATGTGAACAATGCTGATGAGCCGTACTTTAATACAAGAACCAGCCTTTATATTGATATAAGGCCCTATTTCCAGCGCAGGAAAAATCTCCTGTTCCTACCTGTAGATATTGGATGGTCGCTATACAACGGCTCGCAGCCTAAGGACGATAATATGCAGCGATCGGGGCTATATACCAGCTTTGGGGTGGGTTATGCCTACCTGATCAGCAAAAGAGGCATGGGGCCTTTTATTTCCCTGGCCATGAATGGCTATACAGAAGAACACCATCTGACAGATGCCAATATGGCACCTGCAGCGCGAAACTACAGTATCTATGATGGCATGGTGCAACTGAGTGTGGGGTTTAAGTTTTGAAATCTGTCATAACTCTAAAGTAGTAAGTATTTGATCTTCTCCATGAAATTAGTTTTTTCATGATGTTTGCAATCTGTCACAGGTCAAAATCGTCTAAAATGACCAGATTTGAGTATTGCACACTGCCTGTGGGGTAAATAATTTTGCGCATATTTATATTGATATTCAATGTTTTAGATGATATAAATTGCGCATTTGGGCATATAGTGTGCAATTTTGTGTGCAATTTGTATCAGATGACCGAATCTGAGAATTGCGCACTGCTTGTAAAAAATAATTTTGCGCACCTTTTTATTGATTTACAATAGTTTAAGTTTTTGAAATTGCGCACCTGGGCCAGGAGTGTGCAATTTTTGTCAGAACTGGAAGTTATTGAATTTAAGAATTGCCAGAATTAGAAATTAAACACGGCTTGTAAAAAATAATTTTGCGCACATTTTGTTTGATTTTCAATTATTTAGATGCATGGAATTGCGCACCTGGGCTGTGAGTGTGCCCCTCCAGGCAGCCGGGGGACCAATTTTGTGTAATACACATAACTCGTATGATTAAAGTAAAATTATATAATATAGTCTTAGTGTGGCAGTCTGAATTTGATTATTTATGTTGTTTGTGTCAGGGTAACGAGTTTGGCTTTTTGTGGGCATCATTTACTTACATATAATCTAACACATGCATAATAATATTAATGCAATTGTTTTCATAGTTTCTCAAAATGGCAGTTATGGTTTAATATGCCACAAAAGTAAACAAACAAATTGGTATTTCCAAATATAATGGAGTATTTTTTCTGATTGAGTGTTAACAATGCAAGCTTTAATCTGTTTTGTGGAATTAAGTATTTCCGGAAAGCCAAGCATTAAGTACTCATTACAAATTTATGGGAGGCATATTATGGTAAGGAAGCGACGAACGCAACAAATCCAGCTTCGGGAATAAAAATCTATTGTAGATTTTTTAATTGCAATATCAGACCAGATAAGCAACATCAATACTATTGAGAAAATTAATAGTAATCAACAATTCTCGTGGTATTTTCATTTATTCTTGCATTTTCGAAAATTGTTCGGTGGACCCAATTACCAGTACTGTCGAATTCATAAAATATGCAATCGGAAATCCGGGTGTGATCTAAACTATTATAAAATTCGCCACCCAGGTAGTTTCCATTTTTATCATACTTGTACGTTTGTTTACCAACCAGTGAATGATGCCAGTTGAAGTAATCTACTTCGATAAGGGTATTATTTGCTCTGTAGATTAAACTTTCTGATTGAGTTATTAATCCAAGCCAATTTGCAGAAGCAGCAGTCTCCACTTTTCCAAACAAATTGTAGGTATAAATTATTATTGCGTTTTCACGCGATTCAATCATCCTATTTTTTCGTCCAGAAATAGTATATAAATACTTTTCTTTTTCTACTTCTAATGAACCTTTTAAATCGTAGATAGTAACACATTCAACGAGCTTGCCTTTTGTGTCATAGCTAAGTGAAGAATGGTATCCTGTTTTTCCATCAAAAATAATTTTATCCAATACTCTATTCTTATACACTGATCTGACCTGATGAGGTAAATTCCCACTTAGATTTGTAACTATGTTTTCTTCAAGATTATTCGAAGAATCATACTTATTTACTGATGATTGCAGCCATGCCCCATTATCCATCTGTATAAAGGAGGAATCGAATGATATACTCCCACTTTCAGAAAAATTTTCAATTTGATAAAGTTCAGAGGATTTTATTTTATCTGAGGACAAAGTCATTATCATTTTTACCTTTCCAGTAAGTGCCCCTTCGGGCGGACGATTAAAATAAAATAGTTGGTTGGTCTGAATTGACAAAGAATAAAATGAGCAGGAAAAAATGATCAAAGCGTCAGCTAAAATCATTATAACAATACCACTTTTTGACATTCAAAGGTTTAAAATAAATAACGCCTGTTTTTAGGTTTCTCGTATAAGGTTTATTGCCTATTGTGGTTTGTAATTTGTAGTTCGTTGATGAAAATTTTAATTTAACAATGTATGTCCCACATGCATCTTATCTAATAAGGCATTATTACTCCTCTTTCTTGCCTTCCTTCTGCTCTTTCAAATCCGCTTTTGCCTGCTCAATCTCATACTCCAGCTCGGGATCAATATTCTGGGATTCTACTTTCTTTTGTTTTTCCAGGAGTTCTTCGTGATGCTGCTGCAGCCAGGCCAACTGCTTTTTGCCATAGGATAGCTTTGTGAACAGGATGAAGAGGACTGGGACTATGAAAATAGAAATGATAGTAGATGCCAGCATGCCACCGAGCACCGTAATGCCTATAGTATTGCGGGCTACGGCACCGGCACCGGTGGCAAACACCAGTGGCAGCACGCCGAGGATAAAGGCAAAGGAGGTCATGATAATGGGGCGGAGGCGGAGGCCTGCACCTTCCAGGGTTGATTTAAGCAGCGGCTCGCCGAGATCGACCCGCATCTTTGCAAACTCAACAATGAGGATGGCATTCTTGGCCGATAAACCAATGAGCGTGATGAGGCCGATCTGCGCGTATACATTATTAGACAATTTTGTTGCCAGGGAGAGGGCCACTATTGCCCCGAAAGCGCTGATGGGCACCGCCAGCATTACAGAAAAAGGAACTGACCAGCTTTCATAAAGCGCGGCCAAAAACAGGAATACGAAAATGATGGAACAGAGGAAGATATAAACAGTAGCTGAACCAGCTTTTATCTCTTCGTAGCTCAGGCCTGCAAACTCATAAGTATAGCCGGGAGGCAGTACTTTGGCGGCAGTTTCTTTAAGTGCCTCGATTGACTGGCCGCTGCTGAACCCCTGCGGAATAGTGCCGGTTACCTCGGCTGACCTGAAAATGTTGAAATGGCTGATCAATGGAGCTGTCTCCAATGGCTTATAACTTATGAGCGTGCTGAGGGGCAACATATCGCCGGTGGAATTGCGCACATAATATTTGTCCATGTCGGAGATTAGGGCGCGGAAGTTGGTATCGGCCTGCACCACCACATGGTAAGTGCGGTTGTAGAGGGTGATGTTATTGACAAAAATACTGCCCATATAGGCCTGCATGGTATTGAAAACTGTAGAGATATCGACGCCCATTTTCTGGCATTTCTCCCGGTCGACCGTAAGGCTGAAACTGGGGGTGTGTGCCGTGAAGTAGCAATTTGCGGTAGCTATTGCCGGATTTTTTTTGCAAGCCGCTATGAATTTTTTCACCACGGTTTCGAACTGGTGCACATCGTCGGAGGTGCTGCCCTGCTCGATCTGGAAGTCGAACCCGGCGGCCTGGCCAATACCCCGGATGGGGGCAGGCTGGGTAACGTTGATATTGGCATTTTTGATACCCGCTTTTGCTATCCGTTTTTTCACTTCAGCCAGAATGCCGGGAACCATCTGTGAATCGACCTGGCGATCGTCCCAGGGTTTCAGCATTACAAAAATGGTGCCGTTGTTGGAGTTGTTTCCACCGCTGATAACGTTGAGGCCAGATAAAGCAGCAAAGTGCAAGACACCTGGTGTTTCGCCCACTATTTTCATGAGTTTTGTCATGAGCTCAACCGATTGGGTGGTAGATGTAGCTTCGGGCAACTGGTAGGTAACATATATACGGCCATCATCTTCGGCCGGTACGAAACCTGAAGGCTTAATCTTAAACATGATGTAGGCGCCAACGCAGATAATTATAAGCAGTATTACAACATACCGGGCACCTTTTATACAACCCCTTACCCACCTGGTATAACCAACCGTTACCCTGTCGAACCACTGGTTGAATTTGTAAAACAATTTATTAAGGCCTTTAGCTTGTTTATTTGCAGCTGAGGGTTTCAATAACAGGGTGCATAAGGCAGGGGTAAGCGATAAGGCTATGAAAGCGGATAAAACCACGGAGAACGCGATGGTGATAGCGAACTGCTGGTAAAGGCGGCCCACAATGCCCGGTATAAAGCCTACAGGCACAAATACAGCAGCAAGAATGAGGGCAATAGCCACCACTGGCCCTGAGATATCTTTCATGGCCCTGTAGGTAGCTTCGCGGGAAGACATGCCTTCGGCATCAATATAATGCTGTACGGCCTCCACAACGATAATAGCATCATCGACCACAATACCTATGGCCAGAACAAAGCCAAACATAGTGAGGGTATTGATAGTAAAACCCATAGGGATAAAGAAGCAGAAAGTGCTGAGGATAGAGACAGGAATGGCTAAAACGGGTATTATGGTTGACCGCCAGTTTTGCAGGAAAAGAAAAACAACAAGCGCCACCAGGCCAAGCGCCTTGAGCAAGGTGCCTATTACTTCCTGCATAGATACCTTGATGATGGTAATGGACTCAAAAGGCACCTTATAATCTATGCCGGCGGGGAATGTTTTTTTCAGGCGTTCCAGTTCGGCATACACATTTTTAGCTACATCGAGCGCATTGCTGCCGGGGGTCTGGTAGACCAGGAGATAAGACGCGCGTTTGCCGTCAACAAACGAATTACTGGAGAAGGAAAATTTGCCGAGTTCCACCCTGGCCACATCTTTGAGATAAACGAGTTCACCGGTTGCAGGAATGGTTTTTACCACCACCTTTTCAAATTCAGATGCTTTACTGAGCGGGCCGTTGACAAGAATACCGATCTCACTGGATTGAGACCCGTATTGGGGCGGCTCACCAACTGCGCCAGCAGCTACATATACATTCTGAGCATTGAGGGCAGCTGTAATATCGGCAGGCGTAAGGCTGTATGCGGCCATTTTCTGAGGGTTCATCCAGATGCGCATACTGAAGTTATCGGTACGTGCTGTGATATCGCCCACACCAGGAACACGCAAGAGCGCATCCTGGATAAATATATTGGTGTAATTGTCGAGGAACGTTTGTCCGTGGCTTGAATCGGGAGAATAGATTGCAACCATCAGCAGCATGCTTGGGTTTTTGGCGCGCACGGTCATACCGAGTTTGCTGACCACGGATGGCAATAACGGGGCAGCTATGCCCACGCGGTTCTGCACATTAAGCGCGGCGATATGCACATTGGTACCGATATTGAAAGTTACATTCACACTCATACCACCGCTGTTGGTGCTGGTACTGGTCATGTATTCCATGCCCGGAGTGCCATTAACCTGCTCTTCGATAGGTATGGCCACGGTTTGCTCAACGGTCTCGGCATCGGCACCGGTATAAGAACCGGAAACCGAAACGCTTGGGGGTGATATATTGGGGTACTGATCGACCGCAAGGTTGAACAGGCATAACCCACCGGCAATCATCATTACAATTGAAATGACGATTGCAGTAACCGGACGTTTTATAAATGTATTTGCGATCATTTTTTAAAGCCGAAAGTCTTTAGTAGTTAGTCTAAAGTTTTATTTCTATTTCTTTTCCTTAATGTTTATCAGTGTCTCCGGACTTATGCAGATCACGTGATTTCTGAATTTCGAATTCGAGTTCGGGGTCAATATTCTGCGCCTCAACCTTCATTGCCTTTTCTTTAAGGCTATCTTTATGTTGCTGCAGGTAAGCCAGTTTTTCTTTTCCGTAAGAGAACCGGGTAATAATCACAAACAGTACCGGTACAATAAAAATAGCCAGTGTGGAAGCCGATATCATACCGCCTAAAACGGTAAAACCAATAGTGCGCCGGGCAACGGCCCCTGCACCTGTAGCAAGCACAAGCGGCAACACCCCTAATATAAATGCAAGAGAGGTCATAACAATAGGGCGCAGCCTTAACTTTACCGCTTCCAGTGTTGATTCTATAAGCTCTTCGCCGGCATCGACACGGACTTTGGCAAATTCTACAATAAGGATGGCATTTTTGGCAGCAAGGCCAATAAGCGTAATCAGGCCGATCTGGGCATACACATTATTGGTGAGGCTGGGCACGAAAAATAATGTAAGAATGGCACCAAATGCACCTATGGGTACTGCAAGCATTACGGAGAAAGGCACAGACCAGCTTTCATACAATGCAGCCAGAAAAAGGAACACGAAGGTGATAGAGAAGAGGAAGATGTAGATAGTGGCAGAGCCCGCTTTTATCTCCTCATAACTCAGACCTGAGAACTCGGTAGTATAACCCTGCGGCAATACTCTGGCAGCAACTTCTTTAAGTGCATCCATTGCCTGGCCGCTGCTGTAGCCTACGGCCGGAGCGCCGTCTATCTCAGCAGTACGGAAAATGTTGAAGTGGGAAATAAGCGGAGCAGACTCTACCGGGGAATAACTGATCATAGTGCTGAGCGGCAGCATATCGCCGTTCTGGTTACGTACATAATACTTGTCGATGTTGGAGATCATAGACCGGAAAGCAGTATCGGCCTGCACCACTACATGGAAAGTACGGTTGTAGGTGGTAAAATCATTGATGTACAGACTGCCCATATAAGCCTGGATTGTAGTAAATACATCGGCAATATTAACGCCCAGTTTTTCACATTTTTCCCTGTCGACAGTGAGGTTATAGTTGGGGGTGCTTGCAGTGAAGAAACTGAATGCCTTTGAGATTTCGGGCCGCTTGTTGGCCTCAGCCACAAAATCTTTTACTACTTTTTCGAAAGCATGAACATCATCATTAGTGCTGCGCTGCTCGAGCTGCAGACTGAAACCAACAGTAGCGCCTAAACCCGGAATAGGTGATGGCTGGATAACTTCGACATTGGCATTATTGATTCCTTTATCGGCAATGCGTTTTTGTAAAACAGAGATGATGCCGGGTACCTGTTCGCCGGATTTGCTACGGTCGTCCCATGGCTTCAACTGGCAATAGATGGTACCGCAATTGGAGTTGGTGGCATTGTTTACCACATTCAAACCAGAGAGCGCTGCATAATGAGCAACGCCCGGCGTGGCCGCGACCACTTCCATCAGTTGGGTCATTACATTTATGGATTGGGCGGTGGATGATGCGGGCGGCAACTGAAAGGTGATGTACAGATTTCCGTCATCCTCGGAAGGAATAAAACCTGATGGTTTTTGCTGGAACAGGAAGTAAGCACCTGCACAAATGCAGAGCAGCAGAATGATAATATACTTTGCCCCTGCAATGCTCTTCTTTACGCCAAGGGTGTATTTCTCTGTTACCTTATCGAACCAGGCATTGAAACGGAAGAACAGCTTATTGATACCCTTAGCTTCTTTTACAGTAGCAGATGGCTTGAGCAATAAAGTGCAGAGCGCAGGCGTAAGAGATAATGCTATAAATGCAGAGATGATAACGGAGATGGCTATGGTAATGGCAAACTGCTGGTAGAGGCGGCCTACTATGCCAGGTATAAAACCAACAGGCACAAATACCGCAGCAAGGATAAGCGCAATGGCTACCACAGGAGCCGAGATGTCTTTCATAGCCATATAGGTGGCTTCCTTGGCCGACATGCCCCTGGTATCTATATAATGCTGCACCGCTTCGACCACAATAATGGCATCATCGACCACAATACCAATTGCCAGTACGAAACCGAACATGGTGAGTGTATTGATGGTAAAGCCCAGCGGAATGAAGAAGCAGAAAGTACCGAAAATAGATACCGGGATCGCGAGTACCGGGATGAGGGTAGAGCGCCAGTTCTGCAGGAAGAGGAACACTACAACCGCAACGAGTCCCAATGTTTTGAGCAGTGTGCCCACCACATCCTGCATAGAAACTTTTACAACCGTTACGGATTCAAAAGGCACGGAGTATTCCACATCGGCCGGGAAGGTTTCTTTCAGTTTGGCCAGCTCTGTGTAAATACCATTGGCCGTTTCGAGGGCATTGCTGCCGGGCGCCTGGTAGATGAGCAGATAAGAAGCCCGCTTGCCATCTACAAAAGAATTGCTGGAGAAGGTAAACTTACCGAGTTCTACTCGTGCCACATCTTTAAGGTAAACCAGTTCGCCGGTGGCGGGGATTGTTTTTACAATGATCTGTTCGAACTCGGAAACCTTGCTGAGGCGGCCATTTACAAGGATACCCAGTTCATAGATCTGTGTTTTCTGCTGAGGGGGCACACCCGCCGAGCCGGCTGCTACCTGCACATTCTGTGCATTAAGAGCGGCTATCACATCGGCCGGAGTGAGGCTGTAGGCAGCCATTTTATCGGGGTTCATCCAGACACGCATACTGAAGTCATCGGTGAACCTGTTGATGCTACCTACTCCGGGTACACGAAGCAGCGCATCCTGAACGAATATATTGGTAAAGTTGTCGAGGAAGGTAATATTATGTGTTCCGGCAGGTGCATAAACAGCCACCATCATCAGCATACTGGGGTTGAGGGCTCGCACTGTAAGGCCGAGGCGACTTGCAACTGCCGGCAGTAGAGGTGTAGCTATGCTTACCCTGTTCTGCACATCGAGCGCAGCTACATCGATATTGGTACCGATGTTGAAAGTTACATTAAGTTGCATCAGGCCGTTGTTGGTACTGTTGCTCTGCATATATTCCATGCCGGGTGTACCATTCACCTGCTCTTCCACCGGGGTAGCAACGGTTTGCTCCACTGTTTGGGCATCGGCACCGGTAAATTGGCCGTTAACCTGCACAATAGGCGGGGTAATATCGGGATACTGATCGATAGGCAGGTTGAAGATGCATATAGTACCGGTAAGCACCAATACTATTGAAATGACGATAGCAGTAACCGGCCTTTTAATAAATGTATTTGCGATCATAGTTTGTTAGTCTTTAGTCTAAAGTCATTAGTCTGAAGTCGCAAGAGAAAAAATTTGTTTACTTAATCTTTTTTGCCGTTGTTATTGCCGTCCTGCTGCCCTTTAGCTGTGCTGTCGGTAGCTGGTTTTTTGCCCGGATTAATTCTTGAACCGTCGTGCAGCAGTTGCACACCATCTACCACCACTTTATCGCCAGGATTGATACCGCTTTTAATGATTACATTAGGGCCTATTGTCTGACCGGTCTGCACTTTCCTTTGCAGCGCCACAAGTTTTGGCCCTTTCACAGTATCTGTTTCTTTTTCAGTTTTAGTGGAGTCTTTCTTTGGCAATACGGTGTCTTTGGCAATGAAAACAAAATACTCACCCATCTGCTCTACAATAGCCTTGCTCGGTATCAGCATCTGCGGGGACGATTCCTGGTTATGTACGCGGACAATGCAACTCATGCCTGCCCTGAGGATATAGCCCGTATTGGGGAAAACAAGCCGTACTCTAATTGTACCAGTCTGTGAATTAACAGCCCTGTCGATAACGGATATTTTTCCGGTAAAAGGGTAAAGGGAATTATCGGGCATGAGTAAAGTAAATAAGGAATCGTTGGTCTCAGCATTACCTTTTTCGAGAGATTCAAAAAAGGGAAGTTGTTTTTCATTTACCAAAAAATCGACCGCCATAGGGTCATCGGTGGAGATAGTATTCAGAATGGTTTGCCCGACGGAGACCATATTACCCAAACGCACCTGGCTGAAACCAATAGTGCCATCGAAAGGGGCCGTGATTACGGAATAAGCAAGATTGGTCCGGGCTGTCTTTACCGCTTCTTCGGCTGCTTTCTCGGCATTCTTAGCATTTTGCAATGCTATTACAGCGTGGTCGTAAAGCTGCTTTGCTACCGCATTCTGGCTGTTGAGGTATTCATAGCGGTCGGCATCCTGCTGCGCCTGTTTTGTATTGCCCTGAGCCACTTTGAGGTTGGCAGAGGCCTGGTCATAATTGGCCTGAAACAGGCGTTTGTCTATTTCGTAAAGCACCTGCCCTTTTTTTACATGGGCGCCGTCCTTAGCCAGAATAGCTGTAATATAACCCTGCACTTCGGGAAACAGGTTTACCTGGCTCAGCGGTTGTGTTGTAGACGGGTACTGATCGTAATACAATACCGTTTTTTTCGACACTGTCTGCAGATTGACCGGTGCAGGTGGCGTTGGTGGTGCAGTTGGTTTGGACTGACAGGAAAACAGTGCCAGGAAACTGATGAAAATAATTCTGGTTATTGCTTTATTCATAAAAACGGCAAATTTTATAATTGAATTAGTAGGAGATTTCACCCATAGCCTTCTGAAGGTCTATCTTGTAGGAGAGTACCTGGAACAAGGCATTGATATAACCTGTTTCGGAAGTAATTAAATTAGATTGAGCTGTGATCACGTTCAGGTAAGGAACAATACCCTGTTTGTACTGCATTTCAACCACGGTATAAACCCTTTTGGCCAGCTCCACATTTTTTTGCATGGTATGAAAGCTGAACAGGTTGCTTCTGTAGTTGGCCAGTGCAGTGGAGTATTCCGAATAGATCTGGGATTTAAGGTTCACTTCACTCCAGTTGAGCAGATCCGCCTGCAGCCTTGCTTTCCGCACGTTATTGATTCTTGAAAATCCTGTGAACACAGGGAAATTCAAGGTAAGCCCTAATGAAGAATAGGGGTAACTATTATCGAAGAGGCTTGAAAATTCATTACTGCCGAATTCGTAATTGTAATTTAAAAAGCCAGAAAGAGTGGGCAGAAATGAGAGGTGATAATAATTTATGAGATGCTGCTGCAGTTTTTTGGCTGTTTGCAGCTGCTGGAATTCAATTCGTTTTTCGTATTGCAACTGCTCGCTTGAGTCTATACCTATATTCCTGATCATCTCCGATGTATCGAAGCTGATATTGAACTGTTTATCAGCCGGGAAGCCCAGTAATTGCTTCAGGGCAGCATATTGAGGGGTTACATTTTCCACAGCCTGCCTCAGCTGAACCAGCATATTATTTAAAGTAATGGTCGCTTCCTCATAATCAGTTTCATCTACAATACCACCAATATACTGGTGGTAGGCATCTGTTACACTGCGGCTGAGTTCGGCAGTATCGGCTTTAAGCACATCAATCTGCTCAAGGGTAAGGAGTACATTGTAAAAAGCCTTGCTCACTGTTGCTACCAGATTTATTTTGGTACTGTCGGTAACCAGCTTTGCCTGCTCGGTAAATAAAGGAGCAGTTTTTGCAGCATAAATAAGGCTGGGGCTAATAAAAGCCTGGGTAGCAGAAATTTGCGGAGTTACTGAATTGGGTATGCCGGTTTTAACTATTACAGGCGGCCCGGCAGGGTTATTGGGGTTGGTTTCAAATGCACTTGGCAATACATCGTAATGGGTTAGGGTAGCTGATGCATTAACCTGCGGATACCAGCCGGAAAGATTGATAGCATTATTTGCCCTCGTAATAGCCTGATTGATCAGCGACTGATTCAAGGCAGGTTGGTGCTTCATAGCGTAATCAATACATTGCCTGAGGGTAAGTGATTGATAGCCAGCATCTGCCTGGGCAAACGAATATATGGGTAAAGAGAGCAGGCATGCCACTATCAGAAATGTGCAGATACTGCCGGGCAGATTTTCTTTTTTTATAACCATGGGCTATTTTTTGGGAGACAAAGCAGTTTTTGATTAAAATGAAGGTATTAACTGCTTAAATGAACATTAAATATATAGATCGCCGGTAATTGCTAATCAATGTGCAGATAGAGTGCATTTATACTATCCGCAATAAAATATAAAATGAACAGAACAACAGAGGAATATAGCAGGGGAAATTCAATCCGGGAAAATAAAATTCCGGATCAGACCTGCAATTTGTGTATAAAAAGATAAATCGGGAAATTTCCCGGAACATTGTGAGCCGGAAGCAGGAAACCCTTGCGGCGGAAATAAGCACCGAATAAAAGTATAAAAGCTAAAACACTTAAAGCAGGCAGTGAAAATAATACTTCGGGATTAGATGCATCAGCAGCTTTTTTTTCAGACTGATCGAACAACCGGAAACTATCGCGCCTATCCCTGCAGCCATTTTTTAATTTCATTCCCTGGAGCTGGGAAGTGGTAAAATTGTGCGCCAGTTTCAGCTCAATCAATTTTTTGGATGCACCTGAAAACAGGATACAGCAAACAGCTATCAGTAACCAGATTGGCCTTAAAAATGTTGATCTGAAATGCTTTTTACTGTTCACAGCGTTGCTTAATTAAAGCAAATATAGAGATAATTTAATCGGGATAGCCAAAATCCGTTTTATGAAATGTTAATATTAAATAAATTCTGCAATGCTGAATAATGCAGGATAACAGATTAAGGTTAAAGTACCCTGCCCGATTCCGGCTAATCTGCATCTTTCTTTTTATTAACTTTAAAAAAACAGGGAAACGATTTACTTTAGTGGCATCAACTACTATCAATAATGGCCAAACAGAATACGCCGAATATAAATAAAGGAAAACCATTGCCAAGGCCGCAAACTGCTGCACCGGGGAAAGAACCTGTGAAGAGGACGCCGGTATCTGAACCGGATAGTAATTCATTTTTCGCCCGGAATATTCAATTTTTTATTGTGGCTGGTATTGCCCTGGTAACTTACCTGTGCTACCAGGCATGCCTTGAAAATAAACTGACCAACTGGGACGACCTGGGCTATATTATTAACAACTCCCTGATAAAGGATACCGGACCCGATGCGATTAAAAACATCTTCTCGCGCGAACATCCGGTTATGGGAAATTTCCACCCGCTTACCATATTACCTTATTATTATGAGTACCAGCATTATGGACTTCAACCCTGGATATATCATTTCGATAGTGTGATATTTCATATACTGTGCACTATTTCTGTTTACTTTTTTATTAAGGTACTCACCAGGCGCACTATTGCGGCAACTGTGGTTGCGTTGTTGTTTGGCCTGCACCCCATGCATGTGGAATCTGTGGCATGGGCTGCCGGGCGTAAGGATATAATTTATGGCATATTTTTTATCCTATCCATTACTACTTACATTTTTTACCTGAGGGCGGAGGGCAATAAGAAAATAGCGTGGTATATAGCCGGTATACTGCTTTTCGCACTTTCCTTACTGGCAAAATCGGTTGCTGTAAGTCTGCCGGTTACTTTGTTTGCCATTGATTATTTTGAAAGAAGGAAACTAAGCTGGATGTGGATAGTTGAGAAAATACCTCATTTTGGTATGGCGCTTCTTTTTGGAATTTTCTCTGTGACTGCCCAGAAAGACATAGGCGCTATGACACTTGATGTGCATTTCAATCCTCTCGAGCGCTTTTCTCTCGGATGTTATGCTTTGTGCAACTATCTGTGGAAAGCTATTGTACCAACAGGACTGAGCAATTTTTATCCTTACCCGCTTAAAGTGGGAAATGCACTGCCCGGTGTTTATTATGTATATCCGGCTATAATAATAGGGCTGGTGGTTTTCATTATAATGTTTGCCCGGAAGAACAGAACTGTGCTGTTTGGTATCGGCTTTTTTATTATCAACATTATCCTGTTGCTTCAGTTTATCCCGGTTGGTGGCGCTATCATGTCAGACAGGTATGGTTATATCCCATATATAGGGTTGTTCTTTATTGCTGGCTGGTATGTATCAGAATACTTTGAAGTAAGAGAGAAAATGCAGACAGGTAAGATTTTGCTTGGAGCAGTTGTGGGTTATTGCCTTGTGCTTGGGTACATGACCAGTGAGCGTTGCAAAGACTGGTATGACTCAGTGAGCCTGTGGCGCGATGATATTGAGAAGCATCCTGAAGCACCGGTGGGCTATTTTTACCTGGGGCAGGAATATTTTGAACGCTATGAGAAGGCCACAAACCCTGTTGAGAAAAAAGCGCTGGGAGATAGTTGCCTTGCAAATTTCAACCTTTCGGTAGCCCGGAAACCGGATTATATTAACCCAATCATCTGCATTGCTGAACTGCAGCGTAATTACAATATGATTGATGAGGCGAAAAATACCTATTACAAAGCACTGAAGATAAATGACAAGAATGAAAGTGTGTACCTGGGCTTAGGTGTGGTTTATGCCATCAAGAAACAGTATGACTCTTCGGAGTATGCATTTAAAAAAGCACTTTCGCTTAAGGCATTCCTGCCCGAAGGATACAGCAATTACGCCAATTTCCTGGAAATAATGGGCAGAACTGATTCCTCTCTGGCTATGTATGCGGTAGCTATTTCGCAAAACCCTGATGCGTGGATACCCTTTATGAACAGGGGTAAGATATACGTAAGGCTGCAGAAATATGACCTTGCGCTCAAAGACCTGAACAGGGCGCTTGATCTGAACAACGAGTCGGGGGAAAGCTATTATTTAAGGGCACGGTGCCTGGGTGCAAAAGGCAATAAGGTACAGGCGCAGCAGGATGTGGAAAAAGCAAAATCGCTGGGGTATACGCAGATGGATCCCGGGTTTTTGCAGGGGCTGAAGTAGTATGTATTAATAAAAACTTAATCCTCAACATTAATTTTGCGGCAACTGTTTTCTTTTGATTGTATGTATAGCTTTGGCATCATTATAAGAAATAATATGCTCTGTTTATCACATTCTGAAGAATAAGGGCTTTACATGGAAGTGCATGTGTATAAGTATCATAGGTTTGAATAGTCATTATGAACAATAAACGGACGGCAGATTGCGTTTTTTATAAATAATACCAGAATTTCATCCAAACTGAAGTATATGAAATCAATCCTGTTAAGTTTCATATTACTATTATGCTATACTGCAGAGGCGCAGGTAATTTGCACGTTTGCAGGTAATGACACTGTTTGGGGTTACAACTGTGATGGGTGTCCGGCAGTTACATCAGGTTTATTGATGCCTCAATGCGCGAGGCCGGATGGTGCGGGAAATGTATTCATTGCAGACGAAAGTAATAACCGAATAAGAAGGGTAAACCCTGCCGGTATTATTTACACGGTTGCGGGCAATGGTTTACCGGTTCACAGCGGTGATGGCGGTCAGGCAACTGCGGCAGGTATCTGTCGCCCCGGTGGTGTGGCATTTGACCTTTCTGGCAATTTATTTATTGTTGAGAATACAGACACCTTTGGTAATGGACCCTGGGTAAGGAAAGTAAATACTGCCGGCATTATAACTACATATGCCGGATGTGGAACAAACGGCTATGGTGGAGACGGAGGACCCGCGCTTGCAGCTGGATTTGCAGGAGGGATAATGGATGTTGCTGTAGACAGAACAGGCAATATATTTATTGCTGATCCTGGCAGTGAACGCATAAGAAAGATAAACCCGGACGGGATTATTTCCACCTATGCAGGTAACGGAACTACGGGTTTCAGCGGAGATGGAGGCCCTGCAACAGCAGCTCAGATTAACAGGCCACAAGCGTTGGCGACAGATAGTGCCGGAAATCTGTTTATTGCTGATTTTGGTAATAACCGGTTAAGAGAAGTTCTCCCGGACGGTGTTATCAATACAATAGCCGGAAACGGAGGCTTGGGTTCAGGGGGAGATGGAAACCCTGCAACAGTTGCATCTCTTGGTACTCCTGATGGCGTTGCGATAGATAAAGCAGGAAATATTTATGTATCAGAAGGTAACAGGTACAGGGTAAGAAAGATTAATACTTCAGATACAATATATACAATTGCGGGAGGCGGAATATGGGGTTATAGCGGAGACGGTGGTCCTGCAACAGCAGCCTTACTTTCCAGTCCAAGTGGTGTAGGAGTTGATAATAACGGAAATATTTATGTATCCGATATTGGCAACAACAATGTCAGGAAAATATTCATGGATAGTATCAGTCGATTATCGGTTCCCGGGATATCTGAACTCAAGCCATTGATACTTATAACGCCAAATCCCAACAGGGGTGCATTTATACTAACTCTTAAATCCGGTGTAACTTGCCAGGCCAAAGTCTCAATCACAGATATGATAGGCCGGGTAGTAAAAGAAACATATATCACCACAAATAAGGAAACGCAGCTTATGCTGGATGCTCCGTCCGGCATTTATCTGCTGAGCACCCAAACCCCAAATCAGAGATGTTTTACAAAAATTGTTATTGAGTAAAGTTACTGTATAGCCAAATCTGATTTTCGGGGAAAATAATAATAGCTGCCGATTTCCCATAATTTTAAAGGTATAAAAGTAATCCTGATGGCAACAAAACTTATGCAGTTACGTTATAAAGTCAAACAACCATGATGCGGATAATATTCTTAATGTTCAATGTGATGGCACTTTCGATACCTGCCATCGCACAGAAAACACACAGAGCTTATGTAGAGCCATTTTCGGTAGCTACGCCTGAAGGGGTGGTGAGCAAGGTGAACAGTACCTATAAAAGTGCAATTGATATTACCGACAGCACAAAATGTGTGTTCAAATCAGCTAAGGATCAGGATTCACTTGGTAAGGCTTATAATAAATTCCTGATGGAATTCGGCAAATTTTTAAGTGCTCATGGTTTTAAATGGGAACAAACAACGAGATGCTGGAACAGAATTTATTTTAACGCAGATGGCTATGTAGATTACTACCTTTTTGATTTTAAAACTGAAATCAGCAATGAAAAGCTATTGAAATACAAAGAGCTTTTCGCAGAATTCAGCGATACTCATAAAATAGGAATAACTGCTTCTGAAGGCTTTGCCCAGTGCAGTCCGGTAACTTTTCAGGCAGATAAGTAATAGTGCAAATCGCAACCAGCAGGGTCAATCGGAATATTTCTAAATGAGCATTTAAGGAATTAAGATCACAAATGGCATGCAAAAACGTAACCGCTGGTATTGCCGTTATTCTGGGTATTGTTGCAGTTATTGCTGGCAGTGTTGTGTGATACACCATGATAATTTATAACCAGTATGGAGTCGGATACGCCCATGCCTGATACGGAGCAGGTGCAGGTGTATAATTTGGAGCAGGAAGTAAAAAGTGTTGCTGCAATTACAATAACAACTAATGGGATCAATTTTTTCATGAAACACGATTTGACCGATGGATAAATGCTTTAAAATTATACTTCTGCAGCGCCCTGCCGCCTTGTATTTTCTGAGGTAAAACATTAAGGCATTTTAACCGGGGCTAAAGAACAGAAGGCGAATATAGCCGATTTTTTTTACTTTTAAAAACAGAACCTGTATTTGCAGGCTCCTGGTAAAAACAATTGGAATTAAGTACGGCTGGAATGGTTGCCTGATTTCATGACTTATTCTACAAAACGTTTGTAACTTAGCTGATCAATGCCAGCTATAGATGGCCTCACAGAGAGCGCTTTTTTTGTGCACCCTTTGTTAATTCCTAAAATCAAATTCTAAACAGGAATGTACCTGAACAGATATGCAAACCTGAGAATGGATAAAAAGGATAAAATATTCATTGGCTTAATAGCCCTGGTGCATCTGATCTGGTATCTGCTGGCATGCAGGTGGACACGGATATACATGGGCGACTCGATGGAATATATATACGAGGCGCTGAATATTAAACGATACCTTTTCTTTTACAGCGGTAACGCGGCAATGCCCATAAGTCCGGAGTATATGACCCAGCGGCAACCGCTTTACCCTTTGTTCCTGCTGGGCGTTTACCTGTTTACAATAAATAACTGGGTGGTGCTGGCGTTGCAGAGCCTGGTATCAGTAGCCAATATTTATTATGCACGGAAAGTGTTTATGAGACTGGGGTATCAAAAAAAACACGACTGGCTGCTGCTGTTATTTATCATTGCTTACCCGGCACAATTTATCAATGCCAATACCATAGCTCCGGATATATTGTTGCAGAGTTTTACTTTATTGTATCTGGGCAATTTTGTTGCATTCTGGCAGGAAAAAGAGCTTAAATATGCCGGCAGGATGAGCCTGGCACTGGTGATGGGGCTGATGGTGAAACCGGTATTATATCCTTTTGTATGGGTGCATGTGGTGGTGATAATTACCTGTACAATTTTGCACAAAGTAAAAATGCAAAGACCCTTGCTCATTGCCATTTTTCCGCTATGCATGGTATTGATGTATAGCTTCTGGAATTATGAGCGCACAGGTAAGTTTCACTATACCAGCAATCAGTCGTTTAATGCCATTTATTATTTCTATCCCTACCTGAGCCATAAGGCAGGACCAGACAGCGCTAATAAATTCCTGATAAATGAGCGGATAGAATATAACAACATTCCGGATTATGCCGACCGTTATGACTTTGCAAACCAACAAGGATTGAAGCTGCTGAAACAAAACTTCTTCCCCTACATGGCCTATCATTTAATGAACAGCGGGCGCATATTTATTGAACCAGGAAAAGCAGAAATGGATCTCTTTACCGGTAGATTGACCTATGGCAGACTATACAGTAAGGAAGGAAGTGGATTCTTTGCAACAATTAAAACTAACGGTTTATCGGGTATAGGCGGGTACGTGCAGCACAATCCTTCTATGCCATTTGTTATTCTGGTACTGTTGTTTAATTGCCTGCGGCTGTTTGGTTTGTTTTGGTTCTTGGTGAACAGGGAAATACCCTGGCCTATACGCTCCTTTATATTTGTTCTGGTGGGGTATTTTGCCCTGGCAGCAGGGCCTATAGCCAATACCCGGTACTTTTTGCCGGTATCATTAATTGTTATTGGCTGCTCGGTGACGGGCTTTACAGGCAAATTAAAAGGAAGAAATAACAATCCTATACAAGCATGAGCAGATTGCAGAAATATTATCCCTTCTTTGCTTCAGCCCTGCTGATGTGGATAGTGCTGTGGCTCATTTACCCACATTACCAGTATTATATAGACCCGGATGGTACTGCATATCTCACCATATCAAAACGCTATGCCGGTGGCGATATACAAAGGGCTATAAACGGCTACTGGAGCCCCTGGGCGTGCTGGCTCACTGCGGGCCTGATAAAGCTGGGCCTTCAGGCAATACCCGCATCTGTGATCATCAATACACTTGGGGCAACAGGCTTTCTTTATATCTCCCAGTCATTCTTCCAGAGGTTTGGTTTAGTGCGGAAGATGCAGTGGATGCTGAATATTACGCTTGCCTTCTTTTTATGTTATGCTATATTCTGGCAGTCATTTGATGATTTGTGGGAGTGTTTCTTTTTGCTGGGGGCCTTACGCCTGATGCTGATTGAGGAGTTTAAAAACAGGCCGGCATTGTGGGTTATTATGGGAGTGATCGGGGCACTGGCTTATTTTGCCAAAGCTTATTCGTTTCCCTTTTTTATACTCAATACCATTTGCTGTGCATGGTTTATTGCAAAAGGCAACAAAATACAATGGCTCAAAATTTCTTTTGTTGCAGTAGGTATAATGGTACTTTGCGGCCTGCCCTGGATAGTGGCGCTGCATCATAAATACGGCATCTGGACCACCTCTACCTCCGGCACACTCAATATGAGCTGGTACCTGGTGGGCCATCCGCACTGGAAGCCGGGAATTGATGTGCTGATACCACCTGCTTATCCCGACAGTCCTTATTATTGGGAAGACCCGTGGTTTGCAAATGGTGATACGCCACATTTCTGGGATTCGTGGCATTTGTTCGGGTTGCAGATACTACGGCTGGGATACAATTTATATAAGCTTTTGAGGAGCATGCTGGAAATCTGTTTGTTCTTTCCGGTTGTTTCAGTAGTGGCTTTATTCTCCTTAAGCTCCAAGAAACTGGCTGCAATTTTTAATGATGATAAAAGAATTCTGGTTCTCTCTTTTCTGTTATTTCCGGTTGGGTATTTATTGATCAATTTTGAGTCACGGTATATATGGTATACGGTGCCATTGGGGATGGTGATTGGTAGTTCATTATTAAACTCAATAGGTGAGAATGGGTTCAAAAGGTTATTACCTGTAATTTTTTCAATTGGTTTTCTCATTTATCCAGCATGGCGGATGATGCTTATGTATAATGTCGGTCAAATTGAATACCGCACAGCTCTGCAGTTAAAGAATCAAGGTGTTAAAGGGTTATTTACTGCTTACCCATTGCGTGGATCCATTGCCCAACAAATGGAAAGGATAGCATACTTTTCAGGGATGCAGTATTATAGTATACCCCAACCTGACAGCTGTTCTTTAAAAGATGTTATATTTGAAATGGATAGGTATCGTGTTAATTACTTATTCAAAGCAGGTTATTACTTTAATATAAAATTACCAAATGGGAGAATGTTAACTAATGTGACCTCCGATAAAATTTACGATTATAGTTACTTTATAGTCAATCCATAACATAAATCTGAGTATATAATCGTTGTCCCCCTGATTTTCATCACCAACCCCTTAACTTTCCGGTTTTTTAAAATACCTTTGCACCCAATTCAAAAAAACGCTATAATATGTCAGCCAACAAGATTCATGAGTTATTGGGCGATAAGGCCGGTTATTACCTGGAGCATACCAGCAAAACCATTGACAAATCTGCTCTTCATATTCCATCCGGTAGTCACCTGGATGATGTGTGGAGTCAGTCGAACCGTAATGTGCGCACTTTAGGTAGTATCAGCGCTATTATGAATCATGGCCGGTTGAGCGGCTCTGGTTATGTGTCTATCCTTCCGGTTGACCAGGGAATTGAGCATAGTGGCGGCGCTTCTTTTGCTCCCAACCCTATTTATTTTGATCCTGAAAATATTGTAAAGCTGGCTATGGAAGGTGGTTGCAATGCTGTTGCTTCTACTTATGGCGTATTAGGTGCTGTGGCCCGCAAGTATGCACACAAAATACCTTTCATTGTAAAGGTGAACCATAACGAATTCCTTACTTACCCCAACAAGTTCGACCAGATCATGTTCGGCACCATCAAGGATGCATGGAACATGGGTGCGGTTGCTGTTGGTGCTACTATATATTATGGTTCTGAAGAGAGCGCCCGCCAGATAGTGGAAGTGGCTAAGGCTTTTGAATATGCACATGAGCTGGGTATGGCTACAGTATTGTGGTGCTACCTGCGCAATAACGGATTTAAAAAAGATGGTGTAGACTATGCAACCGCTGCAGACCTTACAGGCCAGGCCAATCACCTGGGTGTAACCATTCAGGCTGATATCATCAAGCAGAAATTACCAACCAACAACGGTGGTTATACTGCTATCAACTTTGGTAAAACCAGCAAACTGGTGTATGAAAAACTGACTACTGATCATCCTATTGACCTTTGCCGCTACCAGGTAGCCAATTGCTATATGGGCCGTGTTGGTTTGATCAACTCAGGCGGTGAGTCGAAAGGCGCTACCGACCTGGCAGAAGCAGTAATGACCGCTGTGGTGAATAAGCGCGCCGGTGGTATGGGCCTCATCAGTGGCCGTAAGGCATTCCAGAAACCAATGAACCAGGGTGTGGAACTGCTGAATACTATTCAGGATGTGTACCTCGATGGGACAGTGACAATAGCATAATTCTAACTGAAATAAGGATAAAAAAGCCGCCCCGGGGCGGCTTTTTTAGTGTGTTTGGGTCTGATTGTTCTAAAGCCATTTGATTATAATAAGGATATTCAATATTAATAGTTATCTTACCAGCTAACCACAAAATTTATATTATATGACTAACCAAACAAAAAAGAAGCCGGTTATTTTCAATCACAGTGCAGCTATTGATGATTTTGTATCGCTTGCTGTGCTGCTTACCATGCCCGATATTGACCTGAAAGGCATGGTGGTAACAAATGCTGATTGCATTGCAGGGCCTGCAATGGAAACATCCTGGAAAGTTTCCCAATTTTTCAAAATCGAGGATATACCCCTGACATTGAGCGATGCAAGGGGATGGAATTCGTTCCCCTGGTCGTACCGCTCAGATTGTATCACTATGGGCAACATTGAAATTCTGAAGCCCTATACCGCTGAAGGTTTCCAGCCACCCTACCCGTCGGGCGAAGCAATGGTAACAGCGCTGCTCCTTGATGCAATTGAGAAAAAAGAACCTGTAACAATACTGGTGACCGGTCCGGTTACCACCATTACAAACATTGTAGCCAATAATCCGGCACTGCTGGAAGGAATTGATGAAATAGTATGGATGGGAGGCGCTATTGATGTGCCCGGAAACCTTGATGGTGGTACACTTCCGTTGCAAAATGCCAGTGTTATTCCGATACAGATTGCCAATAAAAATGCCGAGTGGAATGCTTTCTGGGATCCTTCTGCAGTTAGTGTAATGTTGCGGCTCTTCGAAAAAATCAGGGTCTTCCCGCTGGATATTACCAACCAGGCAAAGATCACAACTGGATTTAAAGCACAGTTAGCGGCACAATCTGAATTCCCGTATTCTGCTTTTGTATCGCAGGCATATGCACTTGTGGACGACCAGCCTTTTTACGAAATGTGGAATACCTGTGCTACCGTATATCTGGCTGGTGAACCTGATATTTATGCGGCTCCTGAGGCTACACCGCTCGATATTGTTTTGTGGGGATTTGAGCAGGGTACGCTCAGGCGCACTGATAAACCTGTTGCACATCCACAATTGGTATTTCAGAATTTCTCCGACATTAATAATTTCTATAACTATGTGCTTGCCCAGCTGAAACGATAAGGTTTTGTTTTTTGACCTCATACCCGGGCAACAGGTTTTATAAAAAATCCCCTGCAGTTTTTGTGCAGGGGATTTTTTATTGCTTTCTCTATTTGCTGGCCGGGAATCCGATCGGGTAATCAACCTGGCCACCGGTGGTATCCGGCTTAAGTGTTGCCCTGTGATGAGCCGGCACCGATTTTAGCATTGCCTTTGCCATTCTGGCCGGCTGACCAGCAGCGGCAGGTGCAGCGGGTGGCGCAGGTGCATAGTCGTTGCTATACAATCCTCCCTGAGATTTCTTCCAGTTATAGAAGAACTGAATGGATTGCGACAGCTGAAGACTGAAATCCATAGAATGGGATTTTGGTGTGAAGGGCTCGCCGCATTTCAGGTTTCTGAACCAATACATCCAGCCTGCCGATCCTGGAGGGCATGCTGCAGATAAACTGTCGTTGAAAAGCGGACTCATCGGTAAATTTGCCGGGTATTCGGAGGTAGAATGGCAACTGTAGCACGAACTCATAGGATTATCAACCGGCCCGTTAAGGCGGCTGTTCCAGCCCAGGTGGGTAGCGGGCAGCTCATTTGAGTCGGGGTTAATAATTGTTTCTACCAGTTTCGGATTTATAATTGTTCTGGTTGGTTTAGCGTTGGAGAAATTGGTAGTATCGTTAGGATCTTCTCCCCACATAAGTCCAACAGGTACCAGGTTTTCCCATTTGTCGGCTTTATTCATTTTACCGTTGTACTGGAAATTGCCGAATATCCAGCCATTCGGCGCGCGGTCGTCGCGCACCATAATATCCATCTGCACCAGGGCCACTTTTATCTGCCGGCGATACCTCATCTGATCAGTATCTTCAGCATCATGAAAATCAGGGCAAACAAACGCATCCCACCATAAGCCATTTACCAGCCATGGCACCTGCTTCACGGCAATATCTTCGGGTAGCGTTACAAAAAGGATTTTGAATAATACTGAGCCATTTTTGAATGACATATTATGTGAATGGTTTGGATGATAGTGGTCTTTCCATACTTCCTGAATGGTTAACGCGGCAACATCGTTGTAGAAACCAACCGCAACAGCTCCTGTGTTTGTATCAGTTTGAGTGGGTGCAAGCTGCATTGCCTTCACAGGTGCTTCCTGTGTCAGTCCATGAAACCCTTCGCGCGCCTGCGGACCATAATGCTGCCATGGCATATGATACCAATGGCGGACTTTATTTTGCAACACCTTAAAGTCCACTTCAGTGTTTCCTTCGAAGCAATATTTCTGAACTTCCAGCAGGTATTTTCTCCAGTCTTTTTTATAGTCTGTCTGGAAGAAAGGAGGTAAATCCTGTTTAGGTAAACTGTCGGGATAGTTTTGTGAAAGGACAAATACCTCGCCTTTGTAATCAGGTACCATATAACCGAAATCGGGGAATGGAGTCTGTTTTGTTGTTTTTTCTGTTACTGTCTGTGTTTCAGTCTGAGTGTTTGTGCTGGTTTTGTTTTCGCAGGCTGCAGCCAATGCTACAAACAGGACAATAATGCCAAGTTTTCTCATTAGATTTTGATTTTTTGAGTGAGTTAATATATTTGTGGTTATTCTATCTTGTAAACCTAATAAAAATATTGATTATATCCCTATAGCATCTGACTTTTTTTTAAAATTAAATTTTATATGAAAAACAGGCGGGCTTGCTATAAAATGATTTTAATATAATGCAGCAGCGGGAAAATGATGGAAAAATAACCGGAGGCCCTAACGGTTATAACACCGATACATCAAAGCACAGAATCCAGCCGGTACCAAATGAACTTTGGGAAACTCAACGCCTGGTATACCAATTGTAAGCAAATGTATGGCCTTGTGGTTTTTTTGTTGCTATACAAGGCACCATTTTACTATTCTGCTTAGTTATGGTCGTGCCCATCGCCTCCGCCGCCACCCCAGTTGCCGCCACCACCGCCGCCACGCATACCTGGCCCTCCCGGGCCGCCCCATGGGCCGTGCTCATGTTCATTATCCTGCTGCGGTATCTGGCCTTTGAAATTCCGTAGTGTATACGTCAACTGGAACATGCCATACTGTTTCAGATTGTTAGTGATGTCATTCTCGACATAGTTGGCTGCCACAATGCGCGATACGCCTCTGTTCTGGTTGAGTATATCAAAAACCGTGAACCGGGCTTCAAGGGCTTTATTTTTGAGGAATTTATAGCCCACATAAGATGTCCACAGGTAATAATTAATATCGCCCGATGAAGAACTTAATGTGCTGTAATAATAGTTGGCAATATTTGAATTGAGCACTACCCTTTTAAATACGATCCAGTTGATTTTAAATGTTGCAGTATGATTGTAGTAATTGTTATTTACTCCTTTTTGAAATGAATTATTCACGAAGTTATAACTGCCGGTATAAGATAAGGTAAAGTCAAGATACTGGTTTACATTGCTTGTGATAGCAGCTCCGGCTGTAGGCACCCAGTTATTGGAGTATTCTGAAACGGAATTTACAATACCGGGAGTATGTGTGTAGTTGACTCCACCAGAAAGATTGAGATTGCTTTTGATTGCTTCAAACGGCATGCCGTAAGTCATATACAATTTTTCGCTTGAATAGTAGTTGAGGTTTACCGGTGCGGTAATCTGGGCTCCAGGCTTCATTTTTAACCCATTGGGTAATAAAGAGTCTACGCCTGTTGCAGAAGTATATGAGGTAGTAGCGGTGCCTATATAGTTATTTACATAATTGAGATTTCCAAAGACAAAGAAATTGTGAGCCGATTTCTTTCTCGTTGATCCGTAGCGGAAAGTCATTGATTGTGTATAATCCTGCCTTAAATTGGAATTTCCGGTGCTCAGCTGCAAAGGATTGCTTACGTTCACTACATTCTGCAATTGCGTAATTGATGGCGGCGTGATGCTTGAGCGGTAAAACATGGTCAGGCTTTTGCCGTTTTTAAATTTATAGGTAATGCGGGCTATCGGAAGTACATCAGAATAATACCTGGTGATACCTAATGCAGCCGGGAATTGCTGTGTGCCATCCAGCACGGCATACTGATAGTTAGCGCCAATCATCAGGTTGAGATTGTTATTGTTATACCTGAAACTCAAACCACCTTTTTGTGTAGTATAGGTACTGTTGTATTGATTTGAAAGTCCGGTATCAAAAAGTTTTTCACCAATACCATCAGTCAACGTATCTGTTATTGTGCTTGCCTTGCTGTAAGTAACACCGGGATTGTAATTAAACATCAGCTGGCTCTTTTTTCCAAGTGGTTCGGTATAAGATATATTAGATGATATGGTATTGCCGTTGCTGTAGGAGTTGTATACCTGGTTAAGCCGTGTCGGTAGTTCAGTATTTGCTGAATCTACCACTGTGAGTGTATTATAATTCCCATCTCCTGTTTTTTCATTCAGTGAGTTATTGAGGTTAATGGAAATCGTTCTTCCTTTCTTTTTCAGTTTATGCCTGAAAACTACATTGTTGGAGAAGGTATAACCTCCTGTATTCTGAAGGTTGCTGTTATTGGCACGGATCAGTTGCTGGAGCGATTGATTAAAACTGGTATCCACCTGGCTGGTTACAGCATAATTCTGCTGAAGACTGAGGTTAGGCGTAATCACCAGTGAGTTGGATGAATCTATGGTATATTCGAAACGGAAATTGAACCGGTGATTGAAATTTTTTGGTTGTGAATTATCGTATTCGTTGTATTGAGATACCTGGTTGCTGTTCAGATTTCCGTTCTCCGACGGGTAGAAATAATTTCTTGACTTACTGGTGGTAGTCAGGTTATCGGTATAGTTGAAGAAATAACTGCCTGTAACCTTTATTTTAGGGCCCCACTGGTCGGTATAGTTGATACCTGCAGAATGTGTGATTGTGATGCCCGGCTGCTGGCCTGTGAGGAAGTTATTACCGGCTCCGCCGCCACTTGTGCCAAGTATATCCTGCGAGCTGAAGTTCTGGGTATTGATATTGTTGGATGATTCGATAATGGAAATGCGCCTGTCGCCTTCGAATGAATTGAATGATCCGCCTGCGTTATAATTGCCATCTGAGCCAATTCCACCTATCAGCTTTCCGAATTCTCCTTTTCTTTTATCTTTCTTTGATATGATGTTCATTGTCTTCTGAGAGTTGCCATCATCAAAACCGGTAAACAGCGACTGATCACTGAGCTGATCATACACCTGTACCTGATCTACAATCTCTGCGGGAAGATTTCTTACAGACAGGGTAGGGTCTGTGCCGAAATAGGGTTTACCATCTACATATACCTGCTGCACTGATTCGCCATGTACTTTTACACCTGAATTATCGGAAGTGATACCCGGTATTTTGGTAATGAGGTCTTCAGTGGTTGCATCCGGATTTACCTTAAAGGCATCGGCATGAAAAGTTGTGGTATCGCCGCTTTGCTCGGCCCTGACCTGCTTACCGGCAACCGTTACGCCTGATAGCTCATTGGTAAGGGTTTTCATTGCAATTACCCCGGCATTAAAATTTTTGTCTATTACATTGATCAGCCGGTTCTGCGGTTTATAGCCCAGGTATTCCAGGTGCATAATGTATTCTCCCGGGCTTACGCCATCAATGGAAAATTTGCCATCATTATCTGTTACAGCACCAAGGCCGGTATTAATTGTGGTATCAGCCCCTTCTCTTAAAATAACAGTCACACCTATCATAGCAGAAGTATCCTTAAAATCGGCTATTCTTCCGCTTACTTTATATGTTTGAGCTATAGCGTTAATGGAAAGTGCAAGCAGGCAAAAAAACAGAATAAACTTAGAAAGCATCGTGGCGTGTTTGTAAAATTATTTAGACGAAAATATATTAAAAAAGTTTAAACGCCACTTTATATATCATTAATGTATCGCTGCTTTTGAATTAATGTAGCTACACTCTGTTTTTCAGGAAGGCAAATCCGGCCACATTCATCAGCATCAGCAGCATACCATAAAAGGTATCTTCAAAGGGGATGGTAAACATGCGGATACCCAGATTGTACTGGTTGTTGTAGATTACTACCGGCTCATTTATAAAGCTGCCGGTGAGGATACCGTTTGAGATAAAAAACGGGAGGAGAATGATGATAAATGAAATAAAAAATGAGGGCAGCCAGGCCGCCTTACTGTTCAGGACAAAACCAAGAACTGATGCGAGCAGAATGAAGGTAACTGAAGTATACAATTGCTGCAGGTGAAAAAGTGCCGTAAAGGTGAGCAGCAATATGAGGCATGAAGAAAATATCCGGAATGCGTACTGGTATCTGCTGAAATTGAAAAAGGAACCGATACAGAACCAGGTAAAAACAGCTGCATACGGTATACAAATAAAAAACAGGTATTCTTCGAGGGGAAGCGAACAGAAGTATAGACCACAAACATATCCGCGGTTAAAACTCCATACCCCTTCCCTGGTAAACAGCACATCCCATACCAGGAAAATAAATGCGGTAACAAGGCAGGGCAACCAGAAAAACCGCCACTGTTTGTAAAAGTTTATTTTGGGGTGAAATGAAAAAAGAAAGGGCACAATTATACAGCAGAGATCTACCAGCAGGTATGTATAATGCTCAGGCATTGGCTTGCTTGCTTTTTATGGCCTCAGTAAAGTATTTCATGGGTACCCAAAGCATACCAAAACATTCGCCGTCTTCTTTATCCAGGTGTTTATGGTGCATCTTATGGGCTCGCCTTATTCCGCGCAGATAGATATTGTCTGAATTGCGCAGTATTTTGAATCGCTGATGAATAAAAATGTCATGAACAAAAAAGTAGGCGATGCCATACAATGTTATTCCCAGGCCTATAAACGTAAGCCGGGTATAGATAGTGTACATTCCGGCAGCAAGGCAAATGATGCCGGGTATGGCAAATATCAGGAAGAAATAATCATTACGTTCGAAAAATGAGGTCGGGTTTTTCTTATGATGGTCTTCATGCAGCTGCCAGAGCAGGCCATGCATCACAAACTTGTGGGTAAGCCATGCCACACCCTCCATTGATATAAAAGTAACGACAACAATTAAGGCATTTATTATCCACATGATCAGGCAATTTTAATGATCCCGAAATAATTATTCAGAGCTGTTGCTCTGAATTTAAAAATCTGGTCCAGTTTATTTTTCACAATAAGTTTATGTGCAATGGCGCCCAGCCAGCCCAAAGGTAAGCTGTACACCACATCATCTGTCATATGAATTCCTCCCGGAACTACCTGGAATGTATGGGTATGCTCCCACAGTGAGTATGGGCCTTTAATCTGTTTATCGGTAAAACGGAAAGGCGCTGTAACTGATATTATTTCAGTTGTCCAGTGCATAGGAATGCGGAACAGAGGACGTACTGTATAATCTATCTTCATGCCATTATAAATGGGTTTGTCATCCAGTTCAGTCAGCACCGTAAATCCCATATCTTTCGGGGTTATTTTCTCCAGGTTTTTTGCCTGGGAGAAAAAGTCCCATGCTTCCTGAATAGTGATAGGTAAAAATTGTTCCCTGTGCAATGTATTCGTTTTCATAGTCTGTTTAATTGTTGAATATTTTATCCCAATGCTCATTAATGCAAATTTTAAACCACTCGGTATAAGCTTCCGGCAGGGCTGCCATATCATATTTCAAGCCTTCTTTCGTAACATACCTGTAGCCCGATACTTCAGATAAATTAAGTACCGGTTTTTCATCGGTTACACCTGCCAGCACATGATCATATTCATATTCAGTAAGGCCATGTTCCAGGGCAGCTTTATAAATAAAAGAGAATGTTTCTTCCAATGCGCATTTCAGCCCCATTTCCTCCATCAGCCTTCTGTTTGCAGCATCAATAACCCGTTCACCCTGCCGGGGATGGCTGCAGCAGGCGTTGGTCCACAAGCCACCCGAATGGTATTTGCCGCTGGCTCTTTGCTGTAGGAGCATCTCCCCTTTGCTGTTAAAAATAAAAACAGAAAATGCTCTGTGCAGCACCCCTTTTTCGTGTGCTTCCAGTTTGGGCATTACCCCTTGTTCGTTATCGTTGTCGTCTACCAGTACTACCCATTCATTCATAAAATACTTTTTTTTCTGTTGTACTGCAAAAGCCAGATTGCACCAGATAATTTCTGATCCTGATTTTAAGGTCTTTGTCAGTAATGTTATGCCATTCTTTAATCATCATTTTTTTATCGGTTTCTTCAGAGGAGTGATAGCTGAGAAAAGCCGGAATATTGGTTTGAATACAAAACCGCAAAAAACGCATTTCAACATTACCGGGTTCCTTATTTATTGCCAGCTCAATGAGGTCCTTTCCTTTGCAGAAATCGGCCCATCTCGTAAACGGATTTAGGGTATGGCTGGCCATCATCAGCCACGACATTCCTCGGTAGCAAATGATAACAGGGTCCTGTTCTGTTTTAAGATTGTCCATTTCTCTGAAGAATTTATTTGCTGCTGCTTTACCTGTATGCGCATTATAATAAAGTTCTCTGAGTTCTAAGCTGCCCATAATTTTACCCGATGACGGAATACTGGTTAATGAAATAAGAGCAATGATCAGCAGTCTCATAGCATATTTAATTGGTGCCTTAAAACAGACTGAAACATCAGGCTTACTTTTTTGTAATCCGGAATTCTTATCCGCTCATGCATTACGTTCTCTGCAGGTGTTTTTTTGATTTTTATAAACAACTTCCTGTAATAATAATATGCAAGATAAACACCCCTTCGTGCATTTGGCGGCAATTTTTTAATACCAGCCAGTGCCTGTACAAAATCTTTCTCTATATCCTCCTGAATCTGCTCTTTTTCCCGGGCCGAAAACCTTTCAAAATTAACATCGGGGAAGTAAGTTCTGCCCAGTACCTTATAGTCGGCATTAATATCTCTCAGGAAATTTACTTTCTGAAAAGCACTGCCCAGCTTCATGGCAGCCGGTCTTAATTCCTCATACAGTTCATCGTTGTTTTCGGTGAAAACTTTAAGGCACATAAGCCCGACAACTTCTGCCGATCCAAGAATATACTGCTCATAAGATGCCTTGGTATGGGATGTTATTTTAAGGTCGGCCTCCATACTTTCAAAAAAACGTTCAATGAGATCTGTACTGATGCCATAATTGTTTACCACATACTGATAGCTGTTAAGTATGGGGTTAATGCTGATTTTCCGCTCAATTGCCAGCCAGGTTTCGAGCCTGAATTCTTCCAGCAATTCTTCCTTATCATAATCATGAAATGTGTCTACAATTTCATCGGCAAAGCGCACGAAGCCATATATGCCATAGATAGGGTCATGAAGCTTCTTGCCCAGAAACCGGATGCCCAGCGAAAAGCTGGTACTGTAAGCTTTTGTTGTCATTTTGCTGCATGCATAAGACACGTCATCGAAAATGTGTTTCATTGTTTGGTGTTTAAATAATTCAGCAATTGTCCGGCTGCCACCTGTCCGGATATGAGCGCGGGTGGCACCCCCGGCCCCGGAACAGTAAGCTGGCCTGCGTAAAAGAGATTTTTAATTTTTTTATTCCTCAAAGTTGGTTTCAGTACTGCTGTTTGCCGCAGGGTATTTGCAAGCCCATAGGCATTACCTTTATAAGCATGATAATCATTTACGAAATCATTGATGCAATAGCTTTTTTTGTAAATGATATTCTGTAAAATTTCCTCACCACAAAAGGCTTCGAGTCTTTTTATGATCTTGCCATAGTATTTTTCCCTTACCGCTTCGGTATCCGTTAGTCCGGGAGCAACAGGTATCAATAAAAACAGGTTTTCCATTCCTTCAGGAGCTACCGTTGCATCAGTTTTTGAAGGGCAGCAGGCATAAAACAACGGGTTTTCGGGCCATTTAGGATCCTTGTAAATATCTTCGGCATGCGTATTGAATGGTGCATCAAAAAACAGATTATGGTGTATCAGCTTCCTGATTTTTTTATTTACTCCTATATAAAAAATCAGGCAAGAAGGTGCCAATGTCCTTTTATCCCAATAAGCTTCGTCATAATTGCGATATTGTTTTTCCAATAAATGTTGTTCGGTGTAATGATAATCGCCTGTAGCTATTATGCCATCTGTTCTGTATTCTCCTTTACCCGAAGAAATACTGCTTGCCTTATTTGAGCCAATATTTATTTTAGTGACTTCGCAACCCGTTATAAAATCTACGCCATAATCTGATGCCAGATTTTGCATTGCTCTGGGTATTCCGGCCATGCCGCCCATGGGGTACCAGGTGCCCAGCGAAAATGCAGCATAATTCATGAGGCTGTACAATGCAGGTATCTGTTGCGCCATGGCACCTAAAAACAATACCGGAAATTCCATCAGCATAACCAGCCGCTCATCCTTGAAAAATTTACGCACATAATCACTTACCGATTGAAACATATGCAGCTTCACAGCCCCGGTTATCACTTCTTTTTTTGCAAACTCCAGCCACGAAAAAGAAGGTTTATATACCAGGTGCTGCATACCCACCTTGTACTTGAAAGCCCCTTCGGCAAGGAATTGTTTCAGTTTAGCAGCGCTGCCTTTTTCTATATTTTCAAATACTTCAAAAATATCTTCCAGCCGGGCGGGTACCTGCAATACATCATCCTTACCATATACTACCTGGAAACCTGGGTCCAGCTGAATGAGCTGGTAATAATCTCCGGGCTTCTGACCAAACTGAGCAAAGAAGTTTTCAAATATATCCGGCATCCAGTACCAGCTCGGCCCCATATCAAACATAAATCCCTGTTCACTGAAAACCCTTGCGCGACCGCCAGATGATTCATTTTTTTCGAACAATGTAACCTCATGCCCTTGCCGGGCTGTAAAACATGCAGCTGATAATCCGGAAAAACCACCACCTATTATTGCAACTTTACTCATATAATTCAAAATCGAGTGCTGGTTTGAACAACCTTATTCAAGGAAATTAATAAGGCTGCTGGCTCCAGTTAAAAAAAAAGTGTTTTTTAAATTATATTTCTGTTCCGGGAATAAAGATGAATTACCGGCTACAAAAAGAGTGATATTTTCATCTGTCCTGGCCAGTCTGATTAATGTTTGCTGCACTTCTTCAACCGGCCTGGGATTGACATAAAATGTAAGCAGGTATTTGGGCTTAACAGATTTTATAATACTTTCAATATTTTCAACCGGCACACTTTGTCCCAGGTATATTGTTTCATAGCCTTTCGACCTGAGAATGTAATTTGCAAACAGCAGACCTATTTCATGCCACTCATCAGGTGGCAGAAAGAGTAAAAACTTTTTAGTTTTTTTTGTGGGTGGCAATAATCCGTCTATCGCCGCCATCAGTTTCCTTTTTACTATGCACGATGCAAAATGTTCCTGTATGGGCGCTGTTTTGCTTATAGTCCACAATATTCCCACTTTAGTAAGAAAAGGGTAAATAACGCTGATCATCGCATCATAAAATCCCAACCTGGTTGTTACCGCAGAGAATATTTTTTCAAAGCCGGTTTCATCGAAATCAAGCATTGTTTTCAGCAGGTCATTAATGTATCCCGCACAGATATTGTCCTGTACTTCATTAATATCCTGGTGTTCTATCAGGCTGTTCAACTCATCTTCAGTTAGGCTGGCAATTTTTGATATTTTTTGCCCTCTGGCCAGCAAAGTGCTTACATTCAGAAGTTTCCTGACCTGGCTTTCGCTGTAGGTGCGCCGGTTAGTGCTTGTTCTGTCCGGGTAAATAATTCCATACCTTTTCTCCCAGATTCTGATAGTATGTGCCTTTATACCCGTCATCTGTTCAAGCTGATTTATCTGATAAGTCTCCATTCTGGTAAATATATGAATACGTTTTCTGTTCCCGGGGTTTTATAAGGGTCATAATGTTATTAGTCTTGGCCCGTTAATTTATTTTCTGAGCTTCAATGGTGTTAAATAAATACAGGTTTTACCCTGGTTTATTCAGTTTATAAACTTATGTATTTATGAAATTCACTTTTAGTATGTTCTCTTAAAAATTTACCATCGTAAAAAGAAGTAACAGTAGCCGAATTAGTATCATTAATTCCCCTGGTGGAGACGCACATATGTTTTGCATCAATAACAACTGCTACATCTTTAGTTCCTAAAACTTCCTGCAATTCCCGCCCTATCTGCATGGTTAACCTTTCCTGGACCTGTGGCCTTTTAGAATAGTATTGAACTATGCGGTTTAGTTTAGAGAGCCCTATAATATTCCCGTTCGATATATAGCCTATATGAGCCTTGCCGTATATAGGCACAAAATGGTGTTCGCAGTTACTGAACAGTGTTATATCTTTTTCAACAAGCATCTGGTTGTATTTGTACTTGTTTTCGAACAATGCGATTTTTGGTTTGTTGGCAGGATTAAGGCCGGAAAAAATTTCCTTTACATACATTTTAGCTACTCTGTGCGGTGTGCCTTTTAAGCTGTCGTCTTTGAGTTCTAATCCAAGGGTAATCATTATTTCCCTGAAATGATGCTCTATATTATGTATTTTCTCGGCATCAGATATTTCAAAGGCATCGGCACGAAGGGGTGTTTCAATTCCTGTAAACAGATGATCATCTCCCGCTGTATCTGTATCTGCTTCATCGGCATAATTAATTTTTACGTTATCCTGAATATTCAACATAGTTTCGTTTTGTTTCATAAAGAAAAATTTTAAGTTCAAACTGCTGGTTTATTTTCTCCCGAAGGATGTCATAAATAAAACGTGCAATATTTTCTTTTGTTGGGTTTATTAATTTAAATGCTTCAATGTCCAGGTTCAGATTCTTCTGATCAAGCAGTTCAGTTATATTTTCTCTTATCAGGCTTTTCAGGATTTTAGCGTCTATAAATGAGTCACTTGATGTGTCTGCCATGCCTGTAATCTTAACTAATAATTCGTAATTATGCCCGTGATAGTCATTGGTATAGCACATACCATACAAGGCAAGATTCTCCTCCTCGCTCAATGATATATTGTGCAGTCTGTGGGTAGCATTAAAATGCTCTTTACTGTAAATGGTTATTGGGTTCACGATTGAAATATTGATGTAAAAGTAGTTGTATTTTTGTTTAAAAAAATGATAAATAAAATAAACAAAAAAATTTTGAGCAGATTCTGTAATCTTATGCACCTGGAATTCAATGCTGGCTTGATTTGTAGCTGTATTATCTGATTTATCTATCATCGCATTATAACTTCTTATGTCGAAACTGCCCTTCACCATCCTTTCCGAACAGCTGATCATCGTATTTTTGTTTAGTTTATTCTGTAAATTATTAAACAAAAATGAAAAATTATATACTAGCTGGCGCTTCAAGTAATATAGCAGCAGAAACAGCTAAAACGCTGCAAAATGCAGGTAATCATGTTACAGGTATAAGCACAAAGCCACAGCAATATCAATACAATGACTTCTACCAGGTTGCAGATTATGGTTTTGGAAAGTTTCCGGTAATACATACATCTGTAAATGGTTTAGTCTACTTTCCGGGCACAATTACACTCAAGCCGGTAAAAAGTATCAGCGAGGCCGACCTTGTTAATGATTTCAGGATTAACTGTATAGGGGCGGTTGCTTTTATAAGGCAATACCTGCCAAATATGAAGCAATTAGCTGAAGTCGGGTCAATAGTGCTTATAAGTTCTGTTGCCGCTACCACTGGTATGGCCTACCATACCTCTGTGGCTATGGTGAAAGGAGCCATAGAAAGCCTGACACGAACACTGGCTGCAGAGCTGGCCCCTGGCAACAGGGTTAACTGTGTTGCGCCCTCGCTGACGGCGACGCCACTAACAGAACGGTTAATCAATACACCCGACAAGATGGATGCTGCAATGAAAAATAACCCAATGAAAAGAATAGGCCAGGCAACAGATATTGCGCATGCTGTCAGTTACCTTTTATCTGAAAATGCATCATGGATAACCGGGCAGGTACTTTCAGCAGATGGTGGCATGGGTGCACTTCGTCAGCTTTAGGTTTGTTTCAGCATGCAATCGGTAAAATTGATAGTATAAAAAATCTTTACGATATAGTCAATTCCCTGTTGTACTTCTTCCGGTAATCAAGAGGTGACAATCCGGTGATTTTTTTGAAGGTAGTCCGGAAAGCCTTGCTATCTGAGTATCCTACTGCATACATTACTTCATTTATATTATCTCTTCCCGATTCCAGGCTTTTTTTAGCAGCTTCTATTTTTACTCTCTGCAGGTATTCTACCGGTGTATTGGCGGTAGCTTTTTTGAACCGCCGCTCAAAATTGCGGCGGCTGATAAGGAACAACCCTGCCAGCTGGTCGACGGATATCTTTTTGTCTACATTACTTTCTATATATTCCTGCGCTTTTTTTATGGGTTCATCTTCATGGCCTTTCTGCCCCATAAATATATTGAACGGCGCCTGGCTGCTCCGCTCCAACTCGATTTCAAATACCTTGGAGAGAAAGACAGCCACATCTCTGCCACAGTATTTTTCTACGAGATAAAGTACCAGGTTGATGAATGAATAAGCGCCTCCGCTGGTATAAATACCCTGTTCATCTGTTATGATCTGTTCGGGAATCAGGTTCACATCCGGAAACATTTTTCTGAAACCATCGGCAGCCATCCAGTGAGTGGTACATTTTTTACCATTCACCAATCCTGTAGATGCCAGCAGGAATGCTCCTACACATAGGCTGGCCACTTCAGCGCCCTGGCTGTATTGGCTTTTTATCCAGTCTATATATTGGGTATTTAATTGCAGTGAACCCCTATCAACCGCAGGTATGATTATAAGATCCGTCTTTTTAACCTCTTCAATCAGCTTATCCGGATGTACTGAGAATAATCCATTATACAGATCGGTAGTGCCAGAAAGACCTACAAGATGTATATCGAAATAAGGCTTCCGGCCGGTTCTAACTAGGTAGTCATTTGCGCCATTAAATACTTTGAAAGGGCCAATAATACTGCTCAGTATGCTGTCGCCTTGCGGAACCAGGATGGAAACATGTTTCATAACAAAATATTTTATCAAAGGTATGGTATTAGATTGTCGCAATCAACCCCTCAGAATGGCGTATTTACGCATCACCGCCTTTCGTTTTTATATCTAGGTTTGTACTAAGTAATGAACACGGTTATGATTTCAGAGAACTATTGATAATTACCCAGATAGCTCATTAACAATAATACAATACAGCGACATCAGCATTATAGTTAATTTCAGATCCATAAAACAAAACAAAAAAAATGACCACACAGGAAGTAGCCAACCGCCTCGTAGAACTTTGCAGGCAAGGACAAATTGAAGCCGCTCAGACGGAATTGTATGCCAATGATTGCTCCAGCCTGGAGCCGGAAAATTCTCCAATGGGAAATGTAAACGGATTGCCTGCTATTATTGACAAGAGCAGACATTTCGAAACGATGATTGAGGAATTTCACAGCGCCACTATTTCAGATCCGCTCGTTGCCGGCAATTGTTTTTCAATAAGCTGGCTGATGGATGTAACCATGAAGGGAATGGGCCGCAGGGCAATGGATGAAATATGCGTGTACCGCGTTAAAGATGGTAAAATAGTTTGCGAACAATTTTTTTACTAAATAGTTTTTATTAATCAACCTTCAAAAAACAAAAATCATGGACGGAAAAGTAAACATCATCAACTGGTTCGAAGTATCTGTAAGTGATATAGCCAGGGCTAAGAAATTTTATGAAACAATCTTCTCCATCGAAATGAATGAGATGGAAATGATGGGGATGAAAATGGCTTTCTTCCCTATGGAAATGGGAAATGGTAAAGTTTCCGGTGCACTTGTGCAGGGGCAATACCATGTACCTTCAATGGATGGTGCCAAGGTATATTTTAATGGTAACCCAAATCTTGATGAGGCTTTAAGTAAAGTAGAAGCTGCCGGCGGTAAGGTAACTATGCCGAAAATGAAGATTGGAGACAATGAGGGCTACATGGCCTGGTTTGCCGATACTGAAGGAAACAGCGTTGCTCTGCATTCGATCAATTAATTATCGTTCACCAATAGTCAAAAATCATAAACATGGCTTCTACAGCAGCTGCGCTCAAGGCGCAATTCGATTTTCACACCCGCCTGTTCAATAATGTATTGGATGGCATTTCTGATAATGAGGCGAATAGCAGGAATAATGAACATGTAAACCACATAAAGTGGGTAGCTGGCCATCTGCTTAATACCAGACTTGAAGGTATGAACCGGTTGACTGGAGGCGAAGCAGATACTACTTATGCCGAAAACTTCGCCCGTAACTCAGTGCTGGATCCTACCGGAGTATCTTACCCTCCTTTGAGTGAAATCGTTTCCAGATGGAATGAAATATCACCGGACATCAGCGGACGATTCAACAATTTGCCTGAAGAATTACTGGATTCACCAGCCCCTGCTCAATCGCCCATACACGATGAAACCTTCCGGGGATTGATGGCATTCCTGGTTTCACATGAGGCATATCATGTTGGCCAGCTTGGTATACTCAGAAAGCTTGCCGGTAAGGATGCAATGTCTTACCGATAATACGCTCAATTTTCAAAAAAATGTACAGGCGTGGCGTAGTTGCTGCGCCTTTTTTTTGAAAGGATCTCGTTTATAAAACCAGTGTGAATTTCTATTGCAAATATTATCAATAACATATACTGTAAACTAAAAAATATTGTTTACAATATTTGCGTAACTCAAAAGTTACGCATAAGTTTGTGTAACTTAAAAGTTACTTAATTATGGAAAAGACAATAGCACACAAAGTATTTTTCAGCCACCCTCCCGCTCATGTATGGGAATACCTTACAAGGCCAGAACTTATGGAACTGTGGTTGATGAAAAATGACTTTCAGCCAAAAGTAGGTCACCAGTTCCAGTTCCGTACCAATCCGCTGCCCAAGATGGATTTTGATGGTATTGCTTACTGTACCGTTATGGAGATCGTTCCGTTCGAACGCCTTTGCTACTCGTGGAAAGGCGGCCCGGGCAATGGCCATATTACTCTTGACTCGGTAGTAGAGTGGCAACTTGTTCCCAAAGACGGAGGAACGGAGCTACAGCTCAAACATAGCGGATTTAAAGAATCTGGAAACATATTCATGTTCACAGCAATGAATGACGGCTGGCTGAAGAATATGCTCAAGATTGGAGACCTTTTAAACAACATCAGGAATGGGGCAGGCACAGTTTGACGCATTCCAGGTTATTGCCGACCCGACCAGGAGGCAGATGCTCAGGTTGCTCTCTGAGAACAGCCTGACCATAAATAGCCTGGCTGGTAACTTCGATATGAGCCGGCCTGCAGTATCCAAGCACGTGAAAATATTATATGACGGCGGCTTTATTTCTATTCAGGATTCGGGAAGGGAAAGGTATTGCAGCCTTAACCGCGAAGGGTTTGATAAACTGCAGGAATGGATCAGTTACTACGACCAGTTCTGGGTATCGAAACTTAAAAACTTAGAAACACTTTTAAATCAAAAACCTAAAAATTAAAACAAATGAAACAGAACAATTATCACAGCAGCATTACTGCCGGCATTACGCCAGACGAAGCGTATGCTCACATAGCAAATGTGCAGGGATGGTGGGCCAGAAATTTCACTGGCAACGCATCGGCAACTGGCGATACCTTTACGGTAAGGTTTGGTGATACCCATGTAGATTTTGAAATAAGGGATGCCAAACCGGGGCAAAGTGTTAGCTGGTATGTGACCGGCTGCCACCTGCCATGGCTGGCCGACAAAACAGAATGGAATGGCACCACTGTGAATTGGGTGATAACACCAGATGCCGGGGGAGTAAGGATTGATATGACCCATATCGGCCTGGTTCCGGAAGTGGAATGTTTTGAAGCTTGCCAGAAGGGCTGGGACGGCCATGTGAACGGCAGCCTGCACAACCTGATGACAGTAGGCAAAGGGCAACCGCAATAGGTATTCCGTCTATTCCACAACCAGGCTCCTTGTTGCAATAATTCTATTGTTATCCTGAAATAAGACATCCGATTGTTATCATTAATTTAATAATAAGGTTGCATTACACTTGTAATTTTGGCATCTGATATTAATATTATATGATTAAAAAAAGGAAGATAATGTGCTTTTTGCCGATGGTGTTTTTAATATTTTGTCTTCATAACTACGCATGGGGACAAGCTAAAATAAAGGCATATTTCAATAGTCCGGTAAACATTTCGGCGTCAACCGGTGTAAATGCAGTATATCTTCCTTCGGGCAGCATGGCTGACACTATAGTTGCTTATATAAACCGTGCTCAATCCAGTGTTGATATTGCACAATATGATTATCACCAGGATGCCTATTTCGGTGCATATGCCAATATTGCCACGGCTGTTAATAACGCTTATGCACGAGGTGTTACCATACGCTGGATATATGATGGTAGTTCATCCAATACTGGATTATCTGCCCTTAACTCCGGAATTCATAAACTTGCCAGTCCGACGACAAGCGCTTACGGCATAATGCACAATAAGTTTATTATTATAGATGCCAACTCCGGAAATCCGGCAAATGCTATTGTGTCTACCGGTTCTGAAGACTGGAGCAGCGAAATGTTTTATAAAGACTATAATAATATCCTGTTTATACAGGACTCTGCACTTGCCCATTCCTATACCGCCGAATTCAATATGATGTGGGGAAGCACAACCGCTGTGCCAAATACCAGCCTTTCAAAATTTGGTCCTTTCAAAACAGATCTTGGCTTACACACTTTTAGCATTGCCGGACATACTGTTGAAGTGTATTTCAGCCCTTCAGATAATACAGATGCACACATAGGAACAAGTATTTTATCTGCCAATAAAGATTTATATGTAGGCGTGTATGACATGACCCGAACCGGTGATGCAAGTGACATAGTTGCCAGAAAAACCAGCGGAGTTTATACACTGGCTACGGTAGACCAATATACTCCAACAACTTCATCAGCTGTCAACAGCTTATTAAGCAGCGGTCTGGGCAGCAACTATATAGTTTATTCTGGTTCCTATCTCTATCACAATAAAATGATGATTGTTGATCCGTCTGACACTTGTTCAGATCCACAGGTACTAACCGGATCTCATAACTGGACCAGTTCTGCACAAAACTATAACGATGAAAATATACTTATAATCCATAATGATACCTTAGCCAACATCTACTATCAGTCGTATATTGCCAATTTTGCTGCTATAGGTGGTGGCACCGCAATAGCTTTATCTGGCGATTGCAACACTACTCTTGAGGTTGGGGTAATGAATAAAATAACAGATAAATTTGTTCTTTTTCCGGATCCGTCGTACGCAGTGCTAACTATTTCATCAGATTCCACTATCAATACTATTTGCATCTTTAATCTGGTAGGTCAGCTTATTTATGTTAACCAGCCGGACAGCAACCAGGTTCAGATAAATATTTCCGGATTAACAAAAGGGTTATATTTGGTTTTGCTGAATGGTACTGAAACCAGGAAGTTTATTAAGCAATAAAGAAGGAAGCCGGATTTTTTCGGGAGGTGGCCGGTTAAACCGTAACTTGGAAAGGAGTTACGTATTATAGTATTATTTTTAATTTTTCTATTAATTTTTTTGTCTCATTTGTATACTCATTTAGATACCAGGAGTCGTTGATGCGGATTTTCTTTACATCAGTAAGCAGTTGAATATAGT
>CAILLK010000013.1 GCA_903835005.1 uncultured Bacteroidota bacterium
ATTTCCATACTTGTCGGCAGTCATAGCCATTGCATCTACTGGTATGTTTGATGTACTGACAAGTGTATCTATTCCTATTACATTACCTGTATTATAATTAAAGCGCGTAATAAACACGTGGTAACCTAATCCAAACGCAAGGTTGAGAGAATCTGAATATCCAGGCCATTTTAATTTGCCACAGGTACCAGCAATATCTATTTCCGGACCATTTAATATTGTTGTATTAGAAAATGATGTTCCATTTGTAGTTGCATTTTTCGCCCATAATAATGTACCATTACTATCCATTTTGGCTATAAACGGAGCAGGGTAAAAAGCATTTGTTACTATGTAAGTATTGAATGTGTCATTGGTAGTAGAAGATGAGGTTAAATAAATGTCACCCGATCCATCTACTACCGGCCTTGCAAAACCACCACCATAAAGGCAATCCTGTTTTTGCCATAAAAATGTTCCTGAATTGTTAAAGCAACCTACAAAAAGTGCATGAGTTATAGGAGTCCCTGCAAATGACATTGTACCGGTATTTAAAGAACCAGTAATGTAATATTTGCCATTTAGAAAATTTTTCTTCATTAATAAATTAGCTCCACCTCCAGTAAATGATATTTGCATCGAATTACCGCCCAAGAAATTTCCATTTTTATCATATTTCAAAATGTTTGTGCTTGTTGTAGTAACTATATAAGCCCCACCTGCATAACCTCCCGGATCTAATACACTCAATAAGTAACAATTTCCACCTCCATCTACATCCAGATCATAAGGATAGGTATTTCCAGGACTCGATATATTTACAGAATCAGGCTCTGGCATACGGAACCATTTATAATTGCCAGCCGTATCATACTTTAATAAAAATAAAGTTTTAAATGAATTTGCTGCCCAACTTGAATCTGTAGATAAGTGATCAGTAACAAAATCACAAAACAGTGCACCTGTTACATAAACTCCACCTATTGTATCCGTCTTGAGTGCAACTGGGTAATCAGTAGAACTACTTCCAATATCTTTAGACCAACGATAAGTGCCATCGCATTTAAAGCTGGATAAAAGAATATCCTGCCCGCCCCAGCCGGTAATGGTATGACTATCCAGATTCAGGCTAGTTTGTAATACTTTGCTAAGTATATAAATATTTCCCTTGGTGTCTGTTGCCATACTTACTACTGTTTCATCAGGCCCGCCCGTGCCAGCTTCAGCGCTGCCACCGCGCTTGCCCCATTGCCAGGTTTGTGCATTTGTTAATAAGCTGGTAGCTAACAGCATTACCATTATAAGATAAATCCGTTTATTCATGATCGTAGTTTTAGTAATTAAAGTTAAGGATATAAATTTTAATAAACAAGAGGGAGTACTCTTTTTTGCTCCTGTAATGATATAAAAGTGTGCCACACTTATATAAGTGTGGCACACCGCTTATTAATGTAACCGGGTTGTTACCTGATTACACTTAGTTTACTTTGTTTCACTACCGTGCCGTTTTCTTTCAGCACTACCATATACACGCCAGCCGGGTAGTTATCCAGCATCAGTTGCCAGCTACCTTCGTTGCTGGTTATGGTATAGGTGGTTATCAGCCTGCCCGTCATATCATATACCTCTATGGCGCCGCTTGTGGCATTGCCGGTAAGGCCATAATCTACCCGGGTACTGTTTTGTGCAGGGTTGGGCACCAGCGCCAGCAATGCCTCGCCATCGGCCTGCTGTATGCTGCTGCTGTGCCTGCTCTTTACACCGCAGGGGTTCAGGTACACGCTGTCGGGACAGTTGTACTTGTTACCCGACAGGTCGGTCCAGGTGATGGTAAAGTAGAGCCATCCGCCGCTGAAGCTGCCTGTAGGTGTGAAGGTAAAGGTATCGCAGGCATAGCCTGTAGGGATTGTAAAGGAAGGAGGCGTAAATGTGCCGCTGCCCGACGATATGGTAGCGCTCGCTTTTTCGCAGCCATTATAGATGCAGAGCGATATGCCCCAGCAGCAGCCCGATGGCAGCTTGGCCGGTGGTGCACACGATTCGGCCCAAGATGTGGTGGAGAACCTGAAGCACGAGCAGTTGGTCTGGTTGCCGCCGCAAGGCGCATAATACACGCTGTCGGGGCAATGCTCCTTCTTGCCGGATACCGGATCAACCCATGTAATGGTAAAGTATACCCATCCGCCGCCGAAGCTGCCTGTAGGGGTGTATACAAACGTATCGCAACTGGAACCCGGATTGATGGTGAAGCTGCCCCCTAAAGGCGAGAAGGTGCCTGTGGATGAGGATATAACCGCATTAACCGGGCTGCAGCCATTGTTGATGCACAGCGACAGGTTCCACTGGCAGCAACCGGTTTTTGGCGGGTTGCATGGAGTGCTGTAGCCGTTGGCGGTTATCTTAAAGCAGTTGCAGGCGCAGTTGCTGTCTATGGTTACATCCATAATGCCGCTGGTATCCCTGCACCACATGTTCTGCAGTATGAGGTCGTAATCGCCCGATGCTGGTGGCCAGAAATAGTTAGGAACGCCGGAGCCGGCCGTAATAACCGGGCCAATGGGCGCATACTGGTAGGCCCAGTACACAAACGGAATAATAGGCCCTACTATAAACGGTGTAGGCGTCTGGATACTGCACCACTCATAGCAGCCGGTAGGGAAGATCCACAGATAGGCGCGGGGGTCTTTATCTACATAGGTGCTGCCGAAGCTGGTGCAGCCAAAGGTATCGGTATACCATACCGCATAAGGGCCGCCGCCCATCACGGTAATGGGGTTGCCGGAGCCGCCATTGCTCCAGTTGTAGCTGCCCCATGTGGGGCCAGATGCCAGCAGGCTGAAGGTGTAGCTGGCGCAGCTAAGTATGCCGGGCGTAATGGTGGGCGCCGGTGGCAGCGGATTGACCGTAACCAGGAAGATGGCGCTGGTATCGCGGCAGGTATCGGTGCCCATGTGTATAGATACTACCAGCTTAAAGGTATCGGGCACCGTGGTGACATAGGCTGCAGGATCGGTAACGGTGGACCCAGTGCCATCGGGCACGCTGTTTTTAAACCACTGATAACCTACATTAGGGTCATTGCCCACCCAGCCGCTCAGGGTGTAGGGCACATTGATACAGGTATTGTGCTTACCGGTAATAACAGCCGGTGGCACCTGTATTATGTTCACTACTGCTGGTAACACATCAACATAACAACCATAATGGTTTGTGCCTATTACCCAATAAGAACCTGAATTATAGACATAAGTGGTATTGATGCTGGTGTTATACATTGTATCAATACCTTGCAACCAATAATACTTTTCAGGATATGGATCACTCCCTGTTGTATGGTATTTTAATAATACTGGCGCACCCGCACAATAATTACCTGCTCCTAAAAGTGTTCCAGACAGATCGTCTTGAATTAAAGGAACAAAATGAGTATATGTAGAAACGCAGCCATAGGAGTTCACCGCAGTTAGTGTTACATTATAACCGCCACCTACTGGATAAGGAAGACTGTAAACTTTGAATGGATCTGCTTCCGTATTTCCAGTTAAGTCGCCGAAATTCCATAAGAAACTCAACCCACCGGGTGAACTGGTATTTGTAAACTGTACAGATGCCTGCACAATACAAGTAGTATCGTGTGCAAATGTAAAGCCGGCAACCGGCAATGCTGGCAGGTACAGGCTATCGCATGCCAGGCAGCTGTCTGCAACAGGGTTGGTGTTGTAGTGCACCCATTCGCAGAGGTTGTAAGCGCCCGGCGGCAGGTTCACCGTGTAAGATGAAGAAGTGGTATTGGCTATAAAGCCATTGTTTATGTACCACGAGTAATTTACCGGATTGTGTCCGGGATAGTAATTGCTGTGGTCATAAAGCGTAACCTGGTAGCCTGTGCTGGTACACGTCACCGAGTTGAGGCTGCCCGCTATCAGCGGCACCAGCACACTGGTATCGTAGGTAAACCAGCAGGTATCTCCAAGCGTGTCGGCAAACCGCACATGGTACTGGAAGTCGTAATTGCCGGCTACGTTAAAGTAGCAGTTGAGCGTAGTGCTGGTAGTGGTTACACCCAGTGCAGTGCCGGGCCAGGTCCAGTACTCACTGAGGGCGGTAAGGCCCGGAGCGGTGCTGTAAGCGCCATGCAGGTACACACTGCCGCAGTTCACGAGGGCGGTATCTATCACAGCCCATGGTGTGGGGTTCATGGTGCAGGGCATGGTGCCATGCGAGCACACGGTATCTACCAGCACTATATTGGATGTGTCGTTGCAGCCATTTGCGCCCAGCGCCACTACATAGTAATTGCCAATGGTTATGGCATCATACGGGTCGCAGGTGAATGATGGGCCGGGGCAGCTTGCCAGCGGCGGTACAGTACCTACCTTGAACCACTCCATAGTTGTAGTTGGCTCAAACCCAGTGGCAATAACGGCATACAGCCACTCATTGATGGGCGTAGGCGGGCAGAAGTAGAACGGCCCTGCCGGGCTTATAGCAATAACCGGCGCAGGCAGTACCGTAATAGGCACGCTGGTGGTTACGGTATCGTTGCACCCAAACGGATTATATACGGTAGCAGTAATGGTATATACGGTGCTGCTGTAAATAAGCGTGTTGTAGGTATGGGTGGCGGTCATGCCGGTGCTGAGGGCCGAGCCATCGCCCCAGTTCCAGTACACTGTTCCGGTTACAGCAGTGGTCTCTGTTACCATAAAGCTGTTGTGCAGGCACACACTCGGAGGCGCTGATATAGCAAGCACCGGTATAGCCCGTATATGTACATGGAAGGTGTCAATGTATACAGAGTCGCACTTGCGCACCTGGAGTATTACCAGCGGAGTAGCTCCCGGAACGTTGTTCCACAATATGTCTGCGGTATCCAGTCCGTTCACCTGCACGCTGCCATCTCCGGATGGAATAATGCTCCATGAGTAGGTTTCGCCCTGGGTGTAATTGGAGTTATACTGGTATACCTCATTGGGGCAAACCGGATCGGGTGCGGTAATATTGATATTAACCACAGGGCGGTACACGGTTTTAGTGATGGTATCAGAGTTGCAATGCGGTATGCTGGTCGTTACACGCCACAGCTCAATAACCGCGCTGGGGCCGGAGCCTGTAAATGTGGCAGAGGTAGTATTGCCCTCGGCGGCGTTGCAGGTACCGGTAATTGCAGCCCACTCAAATATATCGCCGGGTATAGGGCTGTGGGCCGTATATATGGCCGGCGTACCAAAGCATACCGTGTCGGGGCCCGTAATGCTGTCGGGCGGCGGCGGCAGTGGCAGCACGCTTACCAGGTATGGCGGTATGGGGCAATAAATAGCCGGCGATGCCGGTGTAACCGTAATGGTGTAAGTACCCACAATAGTGAGCACAGGCGTGCTGTAGGTAGTGCCGGTATATACCGGGTAAGTGTAGCCAGTAGGGTCGGTAAGGGTCCAGTTGGTATTGAGCCCTGTGCCTACCTGGTAGGTACCTCCCGATGTATTGAGGCATACCTGCAGCGGGCCGGTAAGCGTATCGGATGGCATTACTATAATAGTATCGTAGGCAATGCCGCTGCACCCCAGCAGGGTGTTGGTGTAGTTGCATTGCAGGTATACTATACCCGGCCCCTGCGTGTTGAGCACTATCTGGTTGTTCTGGTCATTATGGCTCAGCCAGGCACCGGTAGTACCGCCAATAGACCAGCTGAACAGCGTGGTAGGCCATTGCGGCAAAGCATACAGGTACTGGCTGTTGTCGCATACCACTTTAGGGCCGGTAATATAGCCTGTAGTCTGTATCACAGGCACTTTGATAACGGTAAGGCCCGGGCAGGCTATGCCGCAGGGTGTGGCATCAAAGATCACGTACCCGAAACCGGTAGTGTCTACATTGTTCCAGTTCACCCCAATTGTGCTGTCGTGATTGAAAGTAATGGTGCCACCCTCTACAGTCCAGAGCCAGGAGGTGCAAGGCGGCGTAGGAGCAACTGAGTAGCTGTCCACCGAATTCTGACAGACGACACCTGGGCAGATAATGGTTACGCCCGCCGAGTCGTTAACGATCACTATCATTCTGAAGGTATCTGTGCAGCCGCATTGATTTTTAACTACAAGGGTTGCCGTATCTATACCCGAGTGTGTGTAGGAGTGCAGCACAGGGCCTGCGCCCAGTGCAGTAAAGTAAGAGCCATCGCCGAAATTCCAGAACCTGCCTACAATGGGCGAACCCGCGGCAGCCGTTGAGTTGTCTACAAAAACAACCGTTTGCCCCAGACATATATTCACGGTATCGGAAGTAGAATCGGGCATGGCATAAAAATGCGCATGCGGCTTCGCAATGATATCAATACAGATTGTTTTACTGCCCACGCATCCGAAAGCCGATGTGTCGGAAACAGTAACGCTGCCGCCACCAGGAATGCCCCATAATACCATGCAGGTATCAGCGCCTGCAGCCAGTATGGTGCCGCCGGCAATGGTCCAGCCATAATGATCGCCGGGCATGCCCAGCGCTGTGTAGGTAACCACACTGCCCTGGCACACTTTAACGCAGCCGGTGCTGTCGTCGAGGATGTGCTCGAGTATACCGCCCTTACCGCCCGAATTCTGAATAAAAGAATCGTTGAGTGTCTGGCAGCCTACCACTACGTTCGATGAAATGAGCGGAGTGGGCAGGGGTTTCACAGTAACATGTTTTACAAACGAACCCGGATAGGTGGCCAGAGTGGAATCCACCTCCATGGTTACAGTAATTACGGTCGTGCCTACCACTCCAAAAAGGATGGTGGCAGTAGGGGCTGGTGTGCCCGGTGTAGTGATGACGCCTGTGCCGGCGGGCGTAATGGTCCATATATACAATATATGGGGCAGCGGGGAGCCGATGGAATAGTTGCCTGAGCTGCCCACGCACACGGTGCCAGGCCCTGTAATTGGCCCTGGCGGGGGAGATGCGTATGCCATAGTAGCAAGGCAGAGCATCCAAACAAGTACACTTAATGAACTTCGGATTTTTCTTTTCATACGTTTTGTTTTTAGCGGTTAAGAATTAACATGAAATTGCACTCATTAATGTAAAACAGACTTTATGTGGAATGATTTACACAAAGCTGTTACTTAAAAATGCGCCCGGCAAGGGTAGTAACCCCCTATTTTTAGCGGTATTTGTTAATGATTTAGGCTTTTTGAGGCGGTTCTTACAAAATTATTTTCAATTATGCAAGGGTAGTAACCCCCCTATTTTTTGAAATTTTGTTAATACAGAATTTTATTTTGCTTATTTTATAAAAATGTCTTTCTTTGTATTTGTCAACTACTTCACATGAAAGAGCACGCAACCATAAGAATAGCAATAGCAGACGACCATCTGCCCATACGTCAGGGTATAACGAAGATTATAGCCGATATGAATATGGATTGTATAGTTATTATAGAAGCGGCTGATGGCCGCGAACTGCTGGATAAAATAGCAGCGGCCACTATTCAGCCCGACATATGCTTCGTAGATATAGGCATGGAAGGAATGAATGGCTATGATACCATGCTGGCGCTTAGGAGGGATTACCCCTTTATAAAGGGAATAGGGCTGTCGCTCTATCTTGATAAATTCCACATATTAAGCATGATAAAATGCGGTTCAAGGGGATATATCTCCAAAAACTTTTCGGCAGAGGAACTGAAGAGGGCGATCCTGGTTTTATATGAAGAGGGATTTTTTCTCTCGGCCGACATCAGAAAATATTATCCCGACCTGACAGAAAAGACCGCACCTGATTTGATAAAGAAACTACCGGATGAGAAAGAAATCAGGTATATGGAAATGTTAACCGAAGATAAATCATACAAAGACATAGCTAAAAAAATGCACTTAAGTATCAGAACTGTAGAGCATGCAGCCGAAAAAATAAAGGAAAAGCTGGAAGTTAATTCAAGGATTGAAATAGCAATTTATGCCATGAAAGCAGGAATAGGTAAATTTTTTCTGAATAAATTCAGGTAAAGCTGAATGACCGGGGAACAGGTTAATGCTGTTTTAGCAGATACTTCAATTTGTTAATAATATTTTATTTACCTCCTGATTTGCCTTTATCTCAGTATCTTGCCCGTATGTTTTCCAGATTATTTAAGCGGGCCAGAAAGGAAGATGATGCATATGGAAACCAGGACGTACCTGCCGGAGCCAACTGGGGTTTCCTGGGCGCCGATATGCATTCGCACCTGGTGGCTGGAATAGACGACGGTGCAAAAACCATGGAGGATTCTCTGGGCCTGGTGCGCAACCTTGCGGATATGGGTTTCAGAACCATCATTACCACGCCGCACACCATGGTAGATTTTTATCCCAATACCACCCAAACTATCAATAAAGGACTAGCGGAGCTGCAGCAGGCAGTAAAAGAGCAGAATATACCTGTTACCATCAAAGCAGCCTCGGAATATTATATCGATGAACATTTTATAAAACTGCTGGATACAGAGCCTTTGCTGACCATATGCAAAAATGAGGTGCTGGTTGAATTTTCCATGCTTTACGAACCACCTATGCTGTTTGATGTAATTTATAAAATGCAGCAGGCCGGTTATAAGCCAATTATAGCTCACCCCGAGCGGTACCTATTTTTTCACAAGGAATTTCATAAATACAGGGCGCTCAGAGACCGGGGATGCCTGCTTCAGCTCAATATGCTATCGGTATGCGGGTATTATGGCCGCAATATCAAAGCCATTGCCGATGAACTGCTTTCCAAAAACCTGTATGATTACTGCGGCAGCGATATGCACCACGATAAACATGCAGCTGCGCTCCGGGCAATGGCGGGCTCCAAAGATTATGCTATATTTGCCAACTATCCTTTTTTAAATCCGGGATTATGTGTTTAAGTTACGGCAAAACGGTAACCGATGCATAGACCAGATGGCTTACGGAGTTAAAAAGCCGGTTCAATTTAAATAAGGGGTTATCAGCATAAATTGTTTGTAAACTATTCATGGAACCATCAAAATATTACATTTCCGTTATCGGGCTGGGTTATGTGGGCTTACCACTTGCCGTGGAATTCAGCAAGTATTATCCGGTTATCGGTTTTGATATCAATAAGAAGCGGATTCTGGAGCTGCAGAGTGGCCACGACTCTACCCTTGAGGTAGATGAAGCGCTGATGGCCGAAGTAATTCTTGACCATGCCCCAGCCGGCAGCGAAAAGGGCATTTATTGCACTGATGATGTGCAGCATCTGAACAATTGCACGGTCTTTATTATTACTGTACCAACACCGGTAGACAAAAATAACCGGCCAGATCTTACGCCTCTTTATAAAGCAAGTGAAACAGTGGGCAGGGCACTGAAAAAAGGAGATATTGTGGTTTATGAATCAACCGTATATCCGGGTGTTACGGAAGATGAGTGCGTACCTGTGCTTGAAAAATTTTCCGGCTTAAAATTTAATACAGATTTCTTCTGCGGCTACTCCCCCGAAAGGATCAACCCCGGTGATAAATTGCATACTGTAGCTAAAATTAAAAAAATAACTTCCGGTTCTACACCAGAAACGGCAGATAAAGTTGATGAACTTTACCGTTCGGTTATTACAGCCGGGACGCATAAAGCGCCAAGCATTAAGGTAGCAGAAGCAGCCAAGGTTATTGAAAATTCACAGAGAGACATTAATATTGCGTTTGTAAATGAACTGGCCAAGATATTCAACCGGCTGGGTATAGATACGCATGATGTACTGGACGCATCGGCTACAAAATGGAATTTTCTGCCTTTTAAACCCGGCCTGGTAGGTGGCCATTGTATAGGGGTTGACCCCTATTACCTGGCACAAAAAGCACAGGAATCGGGATACCACCCCGAGATTATACTGGCCGGGCGCAGGCTAAATGACGGTATGGGACAATATATAGCCGGCGAAGTGGTGAAGCTGATGATAAAAAATGATGTAGCTGTAAAAGGCGCCGATATATTGGTGCTGGGCATCACATTTAAAGAAAACTGTCCCGATGTCAGGAATACCAGGGTAGTAGATATAATCAGTGAGCTGATCTCATATGGTGTTAATGTTACCATTTATGATCCCTGGGCTATGCCTGAAGATGTAAAGCATGAATACGGCATTGATATTATCTCTTCGCTTCCCGAAGCAAAGCTCTTTGATTCGCTGGTATTAGCTGTAGCTCACAGGGAGTTTCTGACAGCCGATTGGAAAAAAATGGTAAAAAATGGAGGCATACTTTATGATGTAAAGGGCTGCCTTGATAAAGGAATGATCAGCGCAAGGCTATAAAGTTTATAATTAATTTGTCTCTGCTTTGTGCAAGCCGGTGATTTTATCACACTTTATTTTCTAAGGGTTTTAAACTAATTTTGATAAAAATTTTAAAAATGTCTGTTTATAATAATAGAAGCAATCCGGGCTTTCTGCTCTTCATGCTGCTGAGCGCTTGCATAATATTTAATTCGTGCATATCGGTAAAAAAATATGTATATTTTAAAGATTTGCCTGACACTACTTCAAAGACAATAGTTATTGACCAGGTCACCCCATATGTAGATCCTAAAATAGAGACCTCGGATATATTATCAATAACCGTTCAGCCGATGCTGAAAAATCTGGTTTCAGGTAATGAAAATAATAGCAATAATAGTATGGATGGAGGAGGTACCTCCAAAATGGGTGGTGGCCAGGCAAACCTTTTCCCGGTTGACAAAAATGGTTATATAGAGTATTCCCTTATAGGTAGAGTGAAGGTGGCAGGCCTTTCAACCAGTGAAGCAAGGGAGCTTATACGGGAAAAATCGTTATATTATTACAAGGATCCGGTAGTTAATGTGCGGATAGCCAATTTTGAAATAACCATGTTGGGTGATGTTAGTAAGCCCGGGAGAATTGGTTCTGAAAGCGAAAAATTCTCAATTATAGATGCAATAGCAGAATCAGGAGATTTGCTTTCATCGGCAAAAAGAAATAATATATTACTAATCAGGTCGGAAGGAGAACAGAAAATATTTGCCAGGTATGACATAACCAACACCAATATATTTAATAATCCATACTATTATTTAAAGCAAAGAGATATAATTTATGTGGAACCCAATAAATATAAAGTGCAAAGCAGTGACCAAAGCTTCATAAGGAATCTGGGTATTTTATCATCACTCATTTCTATTGCATCACTCTTAGTGGTGTATAAAAGTTTAAAATAATAACTGAATGGAAAAAATTACTCCAAATGTTTCCGGAGATATTGAAAAACCAAAGTCGGAGGAGATCAGTTCATTTAATTTGAAATGGCTTGTATCAACTGTTCTGGCTATATGGCCATGGCTGCTAGGAAGCTTAATTATTTCGTTGATTGTAGGTAATTTATATTTAAGATATGCTACACCATTCTTTAGGTCAACAGCCGAATTACTTATAATTGATTCAAAAAAAGGAACAGGCCAGGGCGATGATGTGCTTAAGGTAATTGGTCTCAGCAATACATCCATAAATATTGAAAATGAAATTGAAATGCTCAGGAGCCGTACTACAATGACTAAAGTAGTGAAGCGCCTGCATCTCAACATTTATTATTCAATAGTGGGCCGGTTTAAAACCACAGATATATACTCTAATAAGCCATTCGAATTTCAGATTGTTGATACAGCAGATGGCTATTTTAACTGCAAAGTCGATAACCTTACCAACACCGGTTTCAGGATGGTAGAGCCATCCGGAAAAATTATTAATGCCAGATGGGGCGACACCCTTAACCTTGAAGAATTTGGCAATGTAGTATTGAAAAAAGGATTTGCCGGCGCACCACCTAAGATGCAATTTACCGTTGCAGTGAACCCGGTAAGTGATGTTGCCAAAGCATATATGTATTCTGTAGACATTAACCTCCCATCAAAGAATGCCAGCTTTATTACACTCTCCATGCAGGATAATATTCCTGAAAGGTCCATTGAAATAATCAATGAACTGATGCACATCTATATGGGCAATAATGTGGACAGCAAAAACAGAATGTGGGACAGCACCATCAGTTTTATAAAACAAAGGCTGGATACTGTTCTGGAGGAATTGAATATTGTGGAAAGTAACATTTTGCTGTATAAGCAAAAGCATAAAATTGCCGATATGAGTGCGCAGTCTTCGCATCTTATCAGTGCCGATGCAACTACTGAAGAAAAATTGCAAAATGCAGATATGGAGATGGAGATAATGAAAGCCGTAAGCCAGTCTCTTCTGAATAATTCCGATGATAAACCAATAACCTTGCCAGCATCACTTATGGCAAATGCCGGACTGGCAGAGTTGATCAACAAATTAAATTCCCTACAGAATACTATAGATATTGACCTGGTATCGCTTACAGAAAATAACCCTATAATTCTAACTTTGAAGGAGCAGAAAAAGAAGATGAAAAGGGATATCATTCAATCACTTGTTGCTACTGAGAAAGAGTTTGAGGCCAAAAATAAAAAAATTAAGGAGCAGCTTGGTGTGATAACCGGAGGCATTATGCAGGTGCCACTGGTGGAAAAAGATTATATGGATTACAGCCGCCTGATGAAAATACATGAAGAAATGTATATATTTCTTCTGAAAAAACTGGAGGAAACACTCATACAGCGTGCAGCTACTGTGCCTGACGCTACTGTTATTGATCCTGCTATTATGGTTGGTGCGGTATCACCGAATCATTCCAGAGCATTTATGATGTCAGTTATTTTCGGCCTTGCAATTCCATTTGGCGTTATTCTTCTGCGCAGAGGGCTGAATATTAAAATAATCAGCAAAACAGATATCCTCAAAGTAACCACAATACCGGTAATAGGAGAAATAGGTAACAGTTTTGATAGCGAGGCAATAGCTGTTAAGAAAAATAGCCGGACCATCATTGCAGAGCAATTCAGAGCATTGCGCACGAATCTGCAGTATATGCTTACGGACAAAAATGATAAAATAATAATGATTACCTCCAGTATGAGCGGTGAGGGTAAATCGTTTATTGCTGTTAACCTCTCTATTACACTGGCTATGTCTGGTAAAAAAGTGGTTTTGATGGAACTTGACCTCAGAAAGCCTAAAATTTCGAAAACACTTAATCTTGACAACAGTATTGGCTTCTCAAGTTATGCTATCAGCAAAGCCACTTATGAAGATCTGATTGTTCCCTCAGGTATTGAGAATAATTTATTTATTATTCCTTCCGGCCCTGTTCCTCCAAATCCGGCTGAGTTGCTTCTGCTTCAGAAAACAGATGATTTATTTAAAAGGCTTAAACAAGAATTTGATTATGTAATTGTGGACACCTCCCCTGTAGGACTGGTAACAGATGCTCAGCTTATCAATAAATATGCCGATATATCCCTTTATATTATCAGGCAGGGTTATACCTACAAGCAACAGCTTAATATACCTAATGAACTTTTTTACAGTGGCAAAATAAAACGAATGAGTTTTATTGTAAATGATGTAGTTGCCAATCGTGGCTTCGCCTACGGTTATGGCTACGACGAAGGGTATAGTTACGGATATGGATATGGGTATGGTTACGGATATGGGAATGGTTCGTATGGCAGTGGTTACTATGTAGATGCAAAGAAGAAGGGAATTGCTAACTGGTTTAAATCAAATACCAGGAAGAAAAAAAATAAATAACTAAATTGCATATCTGATAGCCCGAAGTAGTAGGTAATTATGTCTGATCAAACTGTTAGTGCTGAAAAATGGGATATTAATATTTCTTCCGGCCGGGGCTATCTGGATATTAACTCCAGGGAAATCTGGAATTACCGCGATCTGTTGATGATGTTTGTGAAAAAAGACATCATAACAGTATATAAACAAACTATACTGGGACCAATCTGGTTTGTGGTGCAACCCATTCTCACCTCTTTTATGTTTCTTTTCATATTTTCCGGTATTGCAAAAATCCCCACCGGTAAGGGTATTCCTCCCTTACTTTTCTATATGGCCGGAACAACGTTATGGAATTATTTCGCTGATACGCTCAATGTTACATCTAAAACCTTTACAGAGAACGCTTCTATATTCGGTAAAGTATATTTTCCGCGCATTTTACTGCCTTTGTCAAAAGTAGTATCCGGGTTGATAAAATTTCTGATACAATTTGCATTATTCGCAGTAATCCTGCTCTATTATATTTTCATTCAGAAGTCAGTAACTCCAAACTGGTATATACTGCTTACGCCACTCTGGTTGCTTATTGTGGTAATGATGAGCCTTGGGTTTGGTATTCTTATTACATCACTTACTACCAAGTACCGCGACCTTACTTTTCTTATAGCATTCGGTGTGCAGTTGGGTATGTATGCCACGCCGGTCATTTATCCTTTATCTCAGGTGCAGGGCTGGAAACGTACATTTATTTTGCTCAATCCCCTAACCTCATTGTTCGAAGCTTTTAAGTATGGCTTTCTCGGCCAGGGATCATTCAATGCAATGGGACTACTTTACAGTACCGGTTTTACCGTTGTATTGCTATTGTGCGGCATTATTATATTCAATAAGGTCGAAAAACGTTTTATTGATACAGTTTAGGAATTTCAAGACTGACTTAATCATTCGGGTTTATCCCGGTTTTAATGCAGATTCTTAATCCTCTGTATCAAATCCGTTCTCAGGGGGCACATTCTTCAATATGCTGTAAATAGCCGGTGCCTGATGATATATACTGTTAGTAAACCGGTTGCCCAGCACAATGATGGTCATATTCTCTTTTATAAACCGGTAAAAAGATGTGTTGTTTCCATGCCACCAGCCATTGTGGTAAATAATCTTATTGCCGTTGGCAAAGCACAGCATTCGCCAGCCCAAGCCGTAATTTTTAATACCTTTCTTCTCAAATGAGCATGGGCCGTATGCCAGTTCTATAGTCTCATTATCCAGCAATTTATTCTGATAAAATGATTGGTCCCAGCGATACATATCTTCCGGTGTGCTGTAAATGCCTTTATCGCCATAAACGCCATCGGCAAACATATCTGGCTCACGCCACCAATTGTGCTTATAACTTAATGCGGCATTGGGTGGCAGCCCTTTTCCCGGATTATAGACAAAAGTATGATCCATGCCAAGCGGCTTAAATATATATTGCGACATAAAATCATAAAAGCTGAGATTAGTAACCCTCTCAACTATACGCGCGAGCACAGCAAAATTGGTATTGCAATATTTGAACCGGCTGTTGGGCCTGAATTCCAGGCGGGGCTTGTGCTCCGCCATCAGCGACATCATTGTGGCATTGTATATGGGCGTTGTGTGATTATGATTGTATACTTCATACCACTTGGTATAATCGGGCAGGCCGGAGCGGTGGTTGAGCAGCATCTTCACAGTAATGCCCGGATAGGGAAATTCTTTCAGGTAATGCTGCACCGGTGAATCGAGGTTGATATATTTACGCTGGTAAAGATATAGTATGGCTGCTCCGGTAAAAGTTTTGGAAACACTTGCCAACTGGCTCGATGAGTTCTGGCCAAAAGGTATTTTCTTCTCCTTGTTGCTCAGTCCGAAATAACGTTCATAAATCACCTTACCTCCATACCCTATCAGCACGCCACCGTTGAAACCTGCAGCTACCTGCCTCTTGTAATACTGGTCTAATTGTGCAGTAATGGTCCTTACTTTTTCATTGTTCGTGTCGTATACCAGTGCCGCAGCAGCAGATTTTATGGCAGTATCATGAAATTTCGAATAATCGATCTTTTTAGTTACAGGCTGGGAGTTGGAGTGGCAAGAAATGAATAAAAGCGGTAGTATGGCAATTGCAATAATGGTATATGTGGAACGCATAAATTTTCAGGAATTGGCAAATATATAAAGTTGTTAAGAATTATGGCTCGCTGTTTCGGTTTTAACAAAACTAATAACATCATCTATAAACTCATAATAGCACTGGTTCAGCTGGTAATAGGACGCAATAAATATTTCATATGCCTTATCAACAGGAGCCATATACATTGCCCGCCTGCCCAGCCCGTTTAAAGCCCGTTCAATGCCTTTTACTGTCCGGTAATTATACAGCCAGTTATATTGTTTCATGGATGGGAAATAAGCTGCAAATTTTTCGGGCAGCCAGGCAGCATTTACATCCAGTTGCTCATAAACAGTCTGAGTAAACTTTAATAATGAGTTCTCATCCGCGAAAAATTTAGGGTCATTGGCCAGGAAATGATCATATAGCGTATCCACAATTGGCCCCGAGTATAAACCGTAATGCTCCTTGAAAAGCAATTTAGCTCTTGCCGTTGCGGGATGCAAATCCGTATTTCCGTCTATTTGCCGGTGTAGTTCAATACCTCGTCTGATTCCCGTCGGATATTGCTCCAAAGCCAACTTTCCCTTTACATGATCGGCAATCATATTGCCGGTGAGTATATCACCATTATAGAAAGAAAGAAAAGCATGGCCCAGGTAATTCATACATGCAAGTTACCATGCAAATGCATACACACGATAAATTATAGCAAGTTGTTTTTGCAGATATGTGAATTGTGGATCAGACACCTATGAAATCCCGTTTTTCCAGTTTACAACGCAGTCCACCATGTATTCCTTGGCGCCAGTTTGCCCCAATCTTTAAAGCTGCTCTTCACCGTCTCAAACAATTCTTTCTGTGTTACTTTTTTTCCCTTATCCGGCACAGCAAAATCTGTTTCTTTCGGGGCAATCAGTTCCACCTTATCTGCTACCCATGTGGTATGCAGCCTTGGCACTGCCAGCTCCATAATCATACCCGGTAATCCGCCAAACATCTCCGGGCCGCCACTCACCACAATATCCTCGGTGTAGAACGCAACAACATAAACTGAATCACAAATGATGCCCACCGCTTTGTGGCATTTATAATTGGCTATAGTGCGTATCTCATCTTTCTCCGTCCATTCTATTTTCCGCATAGTGTCCTGCACCAGGAATTTCTGCTCATACACCTTCTTGGCAGCAGTTACCTTAGCTACAACAAAGTCGGTATACACTACATTTTCCATAGCCGGCCCGCCGCCAAACATTTTAAACATATTGCTCCCTTCCACCTCCTTACCTGGTTTATATATACTACGTGCCGTATCAAAAATCATATCGAAATAGGAAGTGCTGAATTTGGGTATCTGCGACTTTATTTTATCAAACCAGTCATTGTTGTCCATCTCTGCCATCTGGGCATACACATTGACTTTGCGCTCATACTCTATCTTGCCGGCAGTGGTAAATTGTGCATGTGCGGCTATTGTAATGCAAATAAAAATAATCAGTATAAAGTAGGTTCGTTGCATAATCCTAATAAATTTGGTCCGGTTTACTACGGTTAAAAGCTGGTTGTTCAGGCTTTGTGACTTAACAAATGTGCGTTTTTTTGTGTTCCTGGTCTCCTACGTGTTGCTTATAGTTAAATCTTTGCGTTGTCATGCCGTCCTTTACGGATAAATTACTTCTCCATATGTTTTATTTCATCATCATCACACCACCATTTGATGGCGCCGGTGCTCCTGCGGGTGTATGTGTAAAGTTCCATACCAGTTGCAGCATACCATAACGCCGTATGGTATTAAAGGTACTTTGTGTTACCACCCCTGCCTGCGCCGTGCGGCTGTAACCAATATTCTGGTTGAGAATGTCGAAAACACTGACTTTCAGTTCCAGAGGGCTATTCTTCAGGAATTTTTTACCTATAAAAGCATTCCATTTCACCACATCATTGTTAGTAGTAAATACCGGAGTAGCCTGCCTGATCCATACATTTACTGAACTGCCGATCTCAAATTTCTTTGGCAGCTGCACCGTTCCCGAAAAATCAGTGCTGAATGTCCAGTAGTTCGATGAGAAAGTACTTATAGTCGACCTGTTCTGATTATAGTTAAGACTGGGTTGCAGGGAGAAATCATATTTGTCTGTTTTGTCATAATTAAAATAAGGCCCTATGCCATAGGTGTTGTTGTCATTGCTGTTGCTGTGGTAAACGGGTACAGAATAGATGGACGAATCTGTTCCTATCTGGTTATTGGTATGGTTGATTGAAGCATTTATCTGCACACCTGCCATCAGGTCCAGCGCTTTTATTTTCCTCCCTCCACCCAGATAGCCATAGCCCGAATAATTTCCGTTCACATTAATATATTGGGTGGTGTTTACACCATCTACGGTAAGTTGCCTGGTACCGACAGCATATGATACAGTATTGAATGAAAAATTCCCGAACAGATATTGGCTTGTAAGCACTTTATAATCGTTGAAATTCAGGGTAAACTTGTTGAAAAACTGTTGTTTCAGAGAAGGGTTACCAACTGTAATATTCAGCGGGTCAGAATTTTGCCTGAGTGGCGCTATCTGGCTTATAGATGGCTGCTGAGTGTTGCCCAGGTACGTGAATTTTATGCTCGATTGTTTGCTCAGCTTATAAGTGAATACCGCCTTCGGAAACAGGTTCAGGTAATTATAGTGACTCGAAGTATCTCCATGCAGGTGGTCGGTCTGCAGGTACGTGGCCATAGATACATCACTGCCAAATGAAAAATTGATCTTCTTGTATACAAACTTAAAATTCACGCCTCCCATATTGCTCAGTATATTGTATTTGTAATCGCTGCTGAAGGTGTCGTTTAGTTTTGTGCTGTACCCACCTAATCCGTTTGAGTTATACGATGAATTGGTACTCCGGCTGTTATTGGCGGTTACACCATAATCCAGTTCTATAAATGCAGTTTTCGAAAGTGGTTCGGTATAAACTGCTTTGGCATTTAAGGCAAGAGTATTGGTATTGGCCACTTTCCTTTGATTAATAATTGAATCGCCCAGCAGGTGGCTGCTGGTATCATAAGAATAATAACTGGTACCCGATTGCAGCGTTCCATCACTTTTAGAATCCTTATAATTCTCCTTGACGTCTATTGATAAAGTACGCCCCGTTTTTTTGAATTTCTTTTTATACAGCAGGTCGGCATTTACAAAGTTTGAGAAAGCAGTGCTGATAATGGTGCGATTATTATTATTCAGCAATATGTTTTCATTATTGAGTGTATTGGTATTATACACCGATTTTATATCCGATTGTTTGTACCCGCCGTCCATTGTGAGCTTAACGGACGATGAACTGTCTACTTTCCATTCATACATAAAGTCCATACCGTGCCGTTCGCCCTTGCTGAACTGATTTTTACTCTGCTCGCTTACAAAGCCGCTGTTGCCGGGCAGCACGTATTGTGTAGTCGTATTCCCGTCCAGTTCCACATTCTGCATGGCATACCGGTAGTTTCCGGTAATGTGGCTTTTATCATTATCACCCCAGCGGTCGGCAAAATGCGCCCCTCCGGTCCAGGTTTCCGGCAGGCCCTGACCATTGTACTTGCCGTTCCAGCCACCAAAATCCTGGTCAGCGCTGCTGCTGTATGTGGTCATGATGCCGCCATCATCACTTATGGTTGTTACCCCGTTGCCGCTCCCGAACTTATCATTGTCCTGCCAGCCCAGCCCCACCTTATCAGTGTTCGACATAATGGCGAATGCAGAGAACTGGCTTTTGGCTCTGAACGCATTAATCATTCCCTGGTCCTGAAAGTAGCCATCGGTGCCGCCTCCTGCATCCACTTTACCAAAATACCCTTTCTTCTTATCTTCTTTCAGTTCCAGGTTGATGGTTTTTGTTTTAACGCCGTCATCTATGCCCGTAAATTCAGCCTGGTCGCTCTTTTTGTCAAACACCTGCACTTTGTTCACCGCATTCGATTGCAGCCCCTGCGTCACTACCTTTGGGTCATCGCTGAAGAACTCTTCACCGTCCACAAGTATCTTCTGTACGGTTTCGCCCTGGGCAGTAATTACCCCATTCTTGTCCACCTGTATGCCCGGCAGTTTTTTGAGCAGGTCTTCTACAGTCGCGCCTTCCTTCACCTTAAAGCTGTCGGCCATATACTCAGTAGTATCGCCCTTTATTTTTATAGCCGAGTATTGCTGAGTCAGCACAAACTCCTTCAGCAGGTGCTCCTTCGATACCATAGGCAGCATACCCAGGTCGGTAGTGGTCTTCTTCACATTAATCACATCCACAAAGTCAGCAAAACTCGGGAATGTGATCCGCAGGATGTATTTCCCATCCTTAGGTAGTTTCAGTTCAAATTTCCCATCCGGACCTGTATGGGAGTATGCCTCAATCACCGAATCTTTCACCCGCATCACCACCACCGATCCCCGGTACAGCGCATTACTGTTCAGTGTATCCATCACCACCCCCTTCACAGCATAATTCTGGCCATTGCAATACTGGCCCGATAACAACAGGATTAGGAGAGTAAATAAGTATTTCATAAATAGTGTGTGTGCACGTAAATTAAATAAAGTATAAAACAACGGAATTTATATTACAATTGGTATGCACAGTTGGGGTGATTTAGTTGGTTAGTTTTTGGGAATTAACGTTTTATTGGCGAAATTGCTGAAGGGTTAATCTGCGTGCCTGGTTTGAGCTCTCTTCTGCATATTCCTTCAGAGCGAGGAAAAACTGAAAGAGCTAAGTATTTTATCAGATGCGGGAGTAGCCTAAAATCAGACTAATAAAGCAATTTCAGTTTTACCAAACATACGTTTCACCTGCTCGGGAGAAAGCATTCACACTTGGTAAACTGTGGTTTCTCAAGTGGCTATATTCTTGATGTTTGTTGGCCTTCCAATTATAAAAGACATTAAAAATCACCTCAGAGATCATCCATCTCCACAACCTCTTCTTTCCCCGGCCTTATCAGTTCATATCGCCGGGCAAAATTGCACCAGTGGCATTTTTCCTCGCCACAGCCCCGGTCGAATTCGTGGTTCATAATGCGGCTGTAAACATCTTTTATCTGGTTGCGTACTGTGGTTTCATCCTGGGCAAATACAGGTACTACCATTTGTTTGTATTCACCACTTTTGCCGGGTTGGATATAGTCGAACATGCCTGTGGTAACCCTCCGGGGCCTTTCTTCAAAATTCTCAAGCAGCAGCTTGTAGAAAACCATCTGCCGCCAGTAGTCGCCGCCCAGTGGTTCTTTATCGTTGGGCGGGGCCACATTGGCAATGGCCGATTTATCGGGGTCGCCGGTTTTGTAATCTACTACAGTGCATGAGTCGCCATGCTGCTCTATCTTATCTATTTTGCCGGTTACAGGCACGCCATCGAGCAGGTATCGTGGTACTTTAAATTCAATCTCCACATCTTTATGAAAGGTGTTGATGTAGTGATCGTAGTATTCCGAAAGCAGTGTATTCCCCTGCTCCATCCTGCGCTCAAACTGAACAGGCGTAAAGCTGGAAGCTTCTGAGAACAGCGCATTTTTGAATATACCCAAAACCTGTTCTTTGGTGGGGAAGGTTCCTTTATTAAGTTTCATTTCCACAAACATCCGCTCCAGGGCAGTATGCACCGCACTTCCGAATGCCAGTGCATCATTCTTCTGGAAGGGTACTTTAAGAATGTTTTCAAAATAGAAAGTGAGCGGGCAATGCAGGAATTTGGAGAGCGAAGTGGCGCTGACAATAAACTGTTTCAGCTCCTGATCTATCCAGCGGCCATTGGCAGTTTTTATCCATATTTCGGGAACAGGCTGAATGGCCACTTCCATAAACCGCAACAGTTCATCAGATGGAACTGCCTGATTAATTCGTTCTTCGGGCGGGCAAATCTCATCCACAAATACTGACGTTTCCAGCGGCTTGCCTGCAGCATCGCTTATGGCGAAAGATACATGCAGGTGTTTTTTAGCACGGGTAAGGGCTACATAAAAAAGACGGCGGGCCACTTCTGTTTTATTTGTTTTCTGACTGTCCTCAACAGTGGCAGTAATGGTATCCGGCAGGCGGTATTCATTGTTGCCGCCCCGCTTATCTTCCCAGAAATTCTTGGTGCAGCCAATAAGGAAAACATATTCAAATTCATTGCCCTTGGAGCTGTGTGCGGTATAAAAGTGAACTCCGTTCTCATTCTGGATTACCCGCTGCAAAGGCAGGGAAATGTTTTCATCGTTCATTCGCTCAATCATTTCCAGCAGGCCAGATGGTTTTATTTTCTGGTTGCGGGCCCAGGTATCTTTTACGAATTCGAAGAAGGTATAGAGTGCCTGTATATTCCAGACATGATCGGTGGTACGCACAAGGTAGGCCACCATACCGCTTTCGTGAATTATTTTTTCCAATAGCAGCGGCAATGGCAGGGATAACTGTTGCTGCTCCCAGTTGTCGAGGCAATAGCCAAGCCTTGCCATAGCCTTTGCTGAGCTGAGTCCTAAGGTTTCCAGCAATAGCACATCGTTCAGAATCAGTCGCCAGCGGGTGGGGCCTTTTTCCTTTCGGGTATGTTGGAGGTAAAGGGCCAGCTGGGCAATATCTGTTGGCGATATGGTCAGGTAGGGTGCGTGCATCAGTTCGAACAATGCTTCTTCGCCTTCAAACGATTTCTTCTTTTCATCGCTCAGGTATTGCAGCACATTCAGCAGCTGCTCTATGAGCGGTTCTTTCAGTATGTTTACAGGCTTCTTTGCATTATAGGGTATGCCCTGCTTCTCCATAATGCTCATGATATTGGCTGCCTGCTTGTGCTGGGCATACAACACCGCCACATTCTTAAGCGGTATGCCGGCGTTTTTCAGAGACTGTATCTGCAGTACTATATCACACTCTTCCTGCGGTACATTGTTGTAAAACTTCACGATGGGTTGCACCGAATCGGCGCCATTTATAAAACGATCGGCAGAGGCGATAATCTGTTTGTCCAGGTTCAGCTCATGCAATTGGTTAATGAGCCGCTGCTGGTTGTTAAGGATAGAAGCCATGGCTTTATCCAGTATCATTTGCGATGAACGATAGTTATGGGGCAGCACAATTACTTTTATTGATTCTTTATACCGCTCATAATAATCAACAATGTTGCGGATTCGGGCGCCCTGGAATTCATATACCCCCTGGTCGTCATCGCCCACTACAAATATGTTGGGATCTTCCCAATAAGAAGCCAGCAGATTCAGCAGCTCGTTCTGGGATCCATTGGTATCCTGGAACTCATCGACCAGTATAAACTGGTAGCGCTCCTGGTAGCTTTGCAGTAAGGCCGGATATTGTTTAAATGCAGCCAGTACCCAAATGATCATATCATTGAAGTCATACCTGCCCGATTCCTTCATCAGTTCCTCATACCGGTCGAATAGCAGAGCTGCCGACCGGGTTCCTTCCATTTTCTTTATTTCTTCATTTATGAGGTTCTGTTTTACATCACCTTTCTGATAGCCTTTTCCAGATTTTTTGTAAATATATTCTTCTCTTGAAGGCAATTCTTTCAGGTAAGCATCAATACCATCTGATATGTATTCAGCCGACAGGTATTCGCGCTTCATCAGGTCGAAAAGGCGGCTGATCTTTCCGGCATCGAAATAGATATTGCCACTCAGTTTGCGCAACGGATGACCGGAAGGCAGATCTTCCAGTAATTTGTAGAGCAACTCAGTACGCTCCAGATCAGTAATGGGTTGCAATGACCGCATACTGAAGGTTTCGCTGTTGTTCTGAATAACATTATTACAGAAAGCATGAAAAGTATAAATGTTTACTTTATGTGCTGCAGGGCCTATTATCTGCACCAGGCGGCGGCGCATAGAGCTTGTAGCCTCATCGGTATAGGTGAGGCACAGAATCTCATGGGGCTGTACCTGGGCTTCGCTGCGCAGCAGGTTGGCGATGCGCATGGAAAGCACTTCTGTTTTGCCGGTACCAGGTCCTGCTATCACCATTACAGGGCCGTATATATGCTCTACAGCCTCTTTCTGGCGTTCATTCAGTTTTTTATATCGTTCCTGAAATTGTTCTTCGCTGTCGGTCATTGATGCTATTTATAATCAATGAAGATAGGAAAAGATATTTTACTGTCCCAGTGTTGATATGCACACGATAACCATTGATTCCATTAACTCGAATCTTATAATAATATCCTAATTTCATTTCCGGTAAGTTAATATTTAAAGAATTCCGATCTTTCTTACTCATTTTTAAATATGTTAATATACCTTTGCTTTTCAATGAATAGAAGACTCCTCTTTATTCTGTTGCCGGTTTTTGCTTTATTAAGTTTTTTTAATAACGGCGAAGGGGGAAATCATGTAGTTCTGTTCAGTGATATTTATCATCAGAGTTTTTTAAGCAAGTCAGTACAAACCAGCAATAACTCAGCTTCTGTACTTAATAAAGACAGTCAGGATAAAAACAGGAATAAAATAAGAATTAAAGCGTGGGACGATTATGCGGCTATAAATTTTAATGAATCTTTTCCCGAAGCCAGACCTGTTTTATTTTTTACTACTGAAAGCTATTCCAATTATGTATTTCACTTTCAGTCTGCTTGCTTATGCAGCAATAGTTTAAGAGGCCCGCCTGTAGCCTGATTTCCAGTTCCATAGTCCCAATTATTTCATTTATTCAAGCAGGCATTCCGCCTGATTAATACTATTTATTTTATGGATAATAAAACAAGCAGGTGCAGACCTGTGCTGAAGCTATTCAGGCTTTTGGTGCTGCCTCTGTATTTCCTGCCATTGCACAGTACTGCCCAGGTACTTAATTTATACGATGCAGTAAATAAATCGGTTGCCAATTATCCGCTACTGCAGCAAAGGCAGGCAGAAGTATCGGCTGGCCGTGCACATGTGACTACCATTAATGGCAATCGCCTGCCAATGTTAATATTGCAGGATCAAGCCACAATTGGTTCCGACAATTCGATCCAGGGGCCCTACTTCTCAATGGGCATGGTACCTTCTACTCCAGGCAGTTACAGTTCGGTATCGGGTAGCCCTATAGCGGGTAATGTTGCTATATCTTTTCTTAAATGGGAATTCTTCACCTTCGGATACTACAATGCGCAACAGCAGGATGCCAGATCGCAACTGGCTGTAAATGTGGCCAACCTGAATAGTGATAAATACCTGCTTACCCAGAATATCGTATCCTTATATCTCGACTGGCTGAAAAAATACAGGTTATTACAGATTCAGAATGAAAATATGCAGCGGGCGCAGGTAATATTTACTGCAATCAGAGCCACCGTTCTAAGCGGGTTAAAGCCGGGAGTTGACAGCAGTACCGCCAGCGCCTCATATGCTGATGCCCGTATCAGCTACCTTCAGGCGCTCGATAATTTTAACTATGACCGGATAACAATTGCCAGCTACACAGGTGCTAATGCAAACGGCCTGGTGCCGGATACGTCTATTTTAACACCATCATTATTGCTAAATCCTGCTTTCCTGCAAAGGTCCGACAGCGTTATCCGGGACCACCCGCTGCTTGAGGTTTACCAGAAACAGTATGAGCAGCAATTGGCAGAGAATAATACAATAGCCAAAAAATACCTGCCCAGGGTGAGTTTTGATGGCGCTACATGGATGCGCAGCTCCGGCATATCACCCACAGGCGTTTATCCCGATGACCTGGCTTATGGTATGCCCTACAGCAGGTCGAATTATTTGCTGGGGCTGAGTTTGAGCTATAACATCTTCGACCTGAAACACCGGCACGATGAACTGGCGGAGGGCAGACTGCTGGCTCAGGCAAGGCAGAATGCAGTGCAGACCGAACAGCTATCGCTGGATGCCATGATGCAGCAGGCCAATTCAACTTATGCTACAACCCTGGAGAAGCTGAAAGAGATTCCCGTTCAGTTGTCTTCAGCTAGCCAGGCCTACGGACAGCAGACGGCGCTTTACAGGGCAGGGTTGAATACGCTGATAGACGTAACGAACGCGCAATATGCACTGCTGCAGGCTGAGACAAGCTATGTGAACATGCAGGATGAACTGCTGCAACTGCTCTATATACGAGCCGGACTCAGCGGGCAATCTGATATTTTCTTACAAAATTTTAAACATTAATTTATGAAGAGCTTGATAAAAGCAGCGCTCCGAAGGCCAATTACCATTCTTGTTATTGTATCAGCGGTATTTTTTGGCTCTTTCTTAGCCATAAATTCCATCCAGATTGATATTTTCCCGAAGCTGAATCTGCCGGTAATTTATGTCATAGAACCCTATGCCGGTATGACGCCTCAGCAGATGGAAGGTTTTTTCTCCACCCGCCTTTCAGACCAATTTTTATATGTGAGCGGTATCAAAAACATCAGCAGTAAAAACATCCAGGGTATCAGTATTTTAAAACTGGTTTTCTTTGAAAAAACAGATATGGCTGAAGCATCGGCAGAAGTTGCGGTGCAACTGAACCGGGCACAGCAGTTTTTTCCGCCGGGAGCGCTGCCGCCACAGGTCATCCGTTTCGATGCATCGTCACTGCCGGTGGGCACACTTGTATTCAGCAGCACAGATAAGCATCTTGAAGAAATTCACGACCTGGCTGTAACCCGTATACGGCCGTTTTTCTCCACTATTGCCGGGCTATCTGCCCCGCCGCCCATTGGCTCTAACCAGCGCACAGTAGTGATCAACATCAGCCCCGAAAAATTAAGGAGCTACAACCTCACACCCGATGAAGTTGTGAATGTTATGACCCACAATAATATCACAGCGCCATCGGGCAATATCGGCATTGGCAACACTTACTACATGGTTACCACCAATGCCCTTGAAAGCACCATTTCGGCATTCGGTGATATACCCATACGGTCGGATAATGCCAGTACGGTTTTTCTGCACGATATCGCTACTATTGAAGATGGCGCCGATGTTACAACCGGTTATGCTCTTGTAAACGGCAGGCGGTCGATATATATGCCTATTGTAAAAACACCCGATGCCTCGACCTGGGAAGTAGTTCAGAAGCTTAAGGCAAAATTGCCGGAAATGCAAAGCCTGCTGCCTGATGATGTGCACCTTAGCTATGAATTCGACCAGTCGGTATTTGTGATCAACTCGGTAAAAAGCATTATCTCGGAAGGGGCTATAGGCGCTATTCTTACCGCACTTATGATCCTTCTTTTCCTGCGCGACTGGCGGAGTTGTATCATAGTGGTTATTACCATTCCGCTTGCTATTTTCAGTGCAGTATTTCTGCTGAAAATGGCCGGTCAGACAATCAATATTATGACCCTGGGAGGGCTTGCACTTGCCATAGGTATACTGGTTGATGAAAGCACCGTGACCATTGAAAATATTCACCAGCACCTGGAAATGGGCAAGAGTAAGCGGGTAGCCATTCTCGAGGCTTGCGAAGAAATCGCATTGCCTAAATTACTGATCCTGTTAAGCATCCTTGCCGTATTTGTTCCGGCGGCTTTAATGACCGGAGTGCCCAGAGCTATGTTTGTGCCGCTGTCTCTGGCGGTAGGTTTTGCCATGATCTCCTCCTTTCTGTTGTCGCAGACACTTGTTCCCATTATCTCCAACTGGTTGCTGAAAGAAGGAATGTATCAGCATCAAAATAAAACAACAGGGAACCTTCCCATCTATGACCCGGACGAAAAGCAGGAAAAACCAGAAGTAGAGCATGCGAATGGTAATTTCTTTGACCGGATCAGGACCAGGTTTTTGTGGAACCTCAGGAAAATGAGCCGAAAGAAAAGGCGGAATGTAAGCCTCTACCTTATTGTTGTTCTTGCCCTCACCGGAACCTGTTTTTTATGGATCGGGAAAGACCTCTTACCTAAAACCAATAACGGGCAATACCAGATTAAGTTCCGCCTGCCTGATGGTACCCGTATGGAGCGTACAGAGCTTATGATGCATGATGCACTGATGCTTTTAGACAGCATTACCGGTAATCATGTTGAGATCAGCTCGGCCTATGTGGGCATGATGCCGCCCAACTATGCCACCTGCAACCTGTATGTTTTTAACAGTGGCTATAATGAGGCCTCGCTCCAGATTCAGCTGGATGACCATTTTAAAATGGACAAGGACAAGTTTCAGGAGCTGGTACGCGCCACCATACACAACAGGTTGCCTGATGTAAAGATTTCTTTTGAACCTATTGAACTCACAGAGAAGATAATGAGCCAGGGAGCAGCTACGCCTGTGGAGATAGAAGTGGGCGGTAAAAACATGCAGGAGATTGAAGACTATGCCAACAGGCTTGTTGCAGAACTGAAAAAGGTACCCTTCATGCGCGACGTTCAGATAGAACAGCCTTTAAAGTACCCTACAGTGCGCATCATACTCGACCGTTATAAGATAGCACAGATGGGGCTGAAGCTGCAGGATGTATCGAGGTCGGTATCTGATTTTACATCATCAAGCCGCTACACCGAGAAAAACCTGTGGCTGGATACAAAGAATGCCTATTCCTACCAGGTACAAGCACAGGTGCCATCTTATAAAATGAACAGCATAGATGACTTCAAAGAAATACCATTGCAGGTGGGGCAAACAGGGCTTGTGTTGCAGGATGTGGCTACTTTTCAGGTTGATACCCTGCCGGGCGAGTATGACCGAAGCGGGCAAAGACGGTTTGTAACAGTAAGCGCAGGTTTGTATAAAACCGATCTTGGCAGGGGTACAAAAGAAGTGAATAAGGCCATAACCTCACTGGGGCAATTGCCCAAAGGGCTGGTAGCCGAAGTAAAGGGGATGTCAAACCTGCTGACCGAAACTCTGGATAGCCTGCAGAGCGGTTTATTGCTGGCTATTATTGTTATATTCTTATTGCTTTCAGCCAATTATCAGTCTTTCCGGGCTGCCTTTGCTGTATTGTCATCTGTACCGGCTGTATTACTTGGGTCACTGGTTATTTTGTTGCTCACGGGCTGCACCCTTAATCTGCAGTCTTATATGGGTATTATCATGTCCACTGGTGTATCTGTGGCCAATGCTCTACTGATAGTAAGTAATGCGGAAAAGCTCAGGTACGAATACAATAATGATGTAGTGAGAGCAGCAACAGTAAGTGCATCTGTAAGACTGCGCCCCATATTGATGACCAGCCTTGCAATGATTGTAGGTATGATACCCATGGCCAGTGGCTGGGGCGAAGCCGGCGACCAGACAGCCCCGCTTGGCAGGGCGGTTATAGGCGGGCTTATCGCTTCCACATTTGCTTCCCTTTTTATTGTACCGCAATGTTATATCCTGCTCAGGCAGAAATCTTCATTAAAATCACCGTCTTTATTACCTGAAAAGCACAGCCATCGCACTGATCATAAAGACAATTAATCAAACCATTTTTAAATCTGTATACAATGATTCAAAATAATAACAGGACCAGCAGGTTTCAGTTCATAACTACACTGGGCATTATAGCTTTATTCTGCTCTTGTGGCAGTAAGGAAGAAGACAAAAAAAACAGTGCAGCTCCGGAAAAGAAAACGTATGCTACAATGGCTTTGCAAATGCGGCAGATCAGCGGCAATGTGCAGTTGCCGGGAGTAATGCAGCCTTTTCAGTTTGTGCAGCTTTTTCCTAAAATCAGCGGTTTTGTAAAAACTGTGGCGGTAGACAGAGGCTCTGTAGTGCGGCAGGGACAACTGCTCATAACACTTGAAGCTCCCGAAGTGGAGCAGCAGGTGGCTGCGGCAAAGCAGAAGTATCTGCAGGCCGATGCCATATATGTGAACAGTAAAGACAGGTATCGCCGTCTGCTGGAGACAAGCCTCACACCAGGTACTATTTCACCTTATGACCTTGAGGCTGCCGCCTCAAAAAAACAGGGCGACAGCGCTACTGCGCAAGGCGAATTAGCCAACTTTAAAGCACAGGAAACAATGAGGAATTACCTTACTGTTACTGCGCCATTTGATGGTGTTATCACCGAGCGCAATGTGCATCCCGGAGCGTTGGCCGGGCCAGGAGCGCAAAATGCCAAACCCATGCTGGTATTGCAACAGTTGTCAAAACTACGCCTCGTTGTAGACATACCGGAACAATATGCCACACAGGTTAAAGTTGGTGATAAAGTACATTATAAGGCTAACTCACTGCCCGGGCAGGACTTTACAGGCGAGGTATCGCGCTCCTCACAAAGTCTGAGCAGCAACTACCGCTCCGAGACAATTGAAATAGATGTGGATAACGGGGACAACCTGTTTAAGCCCGGCATGTTTGCCGAAGTGATACTGCCGACAAGTGGCAGTGCCAATGCCTTTGTAGTACCCAAATCGGCTGTGGTTACCACCACTGAAAGAAAGTATGTAGTGGCTGTTAAAAATAGCATAGCAAAATGGGTGGACCTATCGGAGGGCAACCAGAGCAAGGATTCTACTGAAATTTTTGTGAACCTGAGTAATGGCGATCAGGTAATAACCAATGCTTCCTACCGGATAAAAGACGGAGAAAAAATTAATGAATAACTGGCATAACTGCCAGGAATCTTTATTTAAAATATCAGGAGTATATCGTTTAACAATCGAAAAATCCTTTAAAATGAAAAGGAACTTATTAGTTATTTTGGAAATTGTTCTGATCATGCTGTCGCTCATTTATATGGAGTCAAAATGCAATGCCCCGGCTAATGATAATGATGCTCAGGGCAAAATTGGCAGTCAGAAAAAGTGGTAATACAGTAGAAATCCAATCCATCAAATGGATGGTCAGTAGCCCGGGAAGTGTTATCACTTTCCGGGTTTAATTTGAAATTTTACCCCATTTTATTTTATCCCAGATCCGCTCATGGAAGAAATAGCCTATAGTGGTATATACATTGCTCACGATCATGAAACCCAGGGCTATTTGTATTTTGCCTGTAAAAATATAAATGGATGTAAAATCAAGGATCAGGATAATGACTCTGTAACTGATAGTTTTTACCAATGTCCTTTTCAGTGTTTCGGTGGGGTGGGTCTTCCCGTTATCAGTTTTGTCGGTCATAAAGGAAGTATTTATCCTCTAAAGGTAGCACAATAAATACCTACTATAGCATTGTAATTCTTCACTGATGCACTTCATTGCCTTTCAATTCAGAGCCCTGTTTCTCTGAGCATTTCATCTTCCTTTATAGTTCCTTTGTGCGACCATACCAGCTTACCGTTATTATATAATTCCAGGTAAGGGATATCTGAAATATTTTTTTGTTTCAGCAGGCTTTTATTTTCGTCGGCATCTATCTTCAGTAATGTTAATTTCTCTTTCTTTTTATCTGCAAAAGCCTCAAGAATAGGCAACATCTTTTTGCATGGAGCACACCAATGTGCATTGTAATCAACAAGCACATAGTTGTTTTTAGAAACTGCCTGAGTAAAGGCTTCTGTAGTCATGCCAATATAGGCATTATCCGATGCGCCAGCCAAAGGTTTTCCAGAACTCTCCCATTTCATTATGCCGCCATCCAGGTTGTAGATTGTTTTAAAACCCATTTCCTGCAGCTTATCTGCTGCTGCCGCACTGCGGCTTCCGGCTTTGCAATACACCATTACCGGTTTATTCTTATCAAGCTTTGCTGCCTGCTGCTCAAAACTGTTGTCCCTGATGTTGAGGTTTACGGCATTCTTCAGATGCCCGCCGCCATATTCCTCAGGTGTCCGCACGTCCACAAGTTGAGCCGTTGCATCGCTTGTTAGTTTCTTATCAAATTCATCGGCAGACAAGGTGCTTTTTACCGAACCTCCTGTTGTTGATTCATTGGTCTGGCCGCCGGTATTGTTCTGGCAGGATGCCAGATTTACTGCCAGTATCATTATTGCTATTGAAAATATCTTTTTCATCCTTAAAAATTCAGAGTTGTTATGATTGCAGTAATTCAGTTTCTTTATTGCATGCTATCCAGAGTTTATATCCTCCTGATAAGTTCAAAACAGAATCGAATCCGTTCTGCTTTAAAATCCTTTGTGCCAGGTAGCCCCTTAAGCCCGCCTCACAGTAAATAAAGATATTGCGGTCTGTGGATAATTCTGAAAGTCTCTCTCTTAATTCATCTACCGGAAGATTTATTGATCCGGGTATATTGCCATTGTTATACTCTTCTTTTGTCCGCACATCTATCAGCAGATCATCAGGCTTTATTTTCCCGAATTCATTCCAGTAGAATACATTGAGCTTGCCCTGTAGTATATTTTCTGCTGCAAATCCCGCCATGTTCACCGGGTCTTTGGCCGAGGAGTAGGGTGGTGCATAGGCGTGCTCAAATTCTTCCAGGTCATAGATAGTGCCATTGCGTTTTATAGTAGCTGCCAGTACATCCAGCCGCTTATCTGCTCCGTCATAACCCGCTACCTGGGCTCCAAGTAATCTGCCGTTTTCAGGAGAGAAAGCAATCTGTATGGTCATCTGTTGTGAGCCCGGGTAATAGCCTGCATGAGAACCACTGTGAGTAGTAGAAACAATATTATTTATTCCTGCTGCTGTAAGGTGCTTCGATGATGTCCCTGCTGTGCCAACCGTCATGTCAAACACCTTAACTATCGCTGTATTTATGGAGCCATGGTATTGCTGCACATTGCCCGTTACTATATTATTGGCGCATATGCGGCCTTGTTTATTGGCAGGCCCGGCCAGGTAGGTAATCATTGATTGCCCGGTAATGGGGTTTTTAAATTCAATCGCATCTCCTACCGCATAGATATCGGGGTCAGAAGTCTGCAGATATTCATTCACCCATATTCCTTTTGCCTCACCAATTTTTAATCCTGCAGCAGTTGCGAGCCTGGTATCGGGCCGAACGCCAATGGAAAGGATTACTACATCAGCTTCAATTATTTCGCCTGAATTCAGCAGTACCATTAATCCTTTATCAGATTTATCAAACCCTGATACTGCATTACTGAGTTTAAGGGTTACCCCCTTTGAACGGATGTGTTGTTGTACCAGAGCAGCTACCGGATAATCGAGGGGGGCCATAACCTGGTCGCCCATTTCCACAATCGTCACGTTCATGCCTATATCCTTCAGGTTTTCTGCCATCTCCAGGCCAATGAAACCAGCGCCGATTATAACTGCATTCCCTGATTTTTTATCCTGAACATAGTTTTTGATATAGTCGGTATCATTTACATTCCTCAACGTAAAAATACCTTCACTATTAATACCTGGCAGTGGAGGCCTTAAGGGCTCTGCGCCGGGCGATAAAACCAGTTTGTCGTAGGTTTCGTCATAAGTCTGGCCGGTTGCCTGATTCCTTGCGGTAATTGTTTTCTGAGCAGGATTTATGGCTGTTACTTCAGTTAATACTCGTACATCAATGTTGAAACGCTTCTTGAATGAAGCCGCTGACTGCACAAACAGTTTATTCCTGTCTTTGATTACTTCGCCTATATAATAAGGCAATCCGCAATTGGCATAAGATATATACTCTCCTTTCTCAAAAATCACTATTTCTGCGTGTTCATCAAGCCTCCTCAGCCTGGCAGCTGTACTGGCCCCACCGGCTACTGCACCTACAATTATGTACTTCATTTTTTTGTTGTTATTATCACTTCCTTAATTCGAATGCTCTTCTATAACACTTTTCAGATGATGGGCAGGTACTACCCCGGATTGCCGCCACAAGGTTTTCCCGTTTTTAAAGAGAATAAGTGTAGGCACCCCCGATATGTTATAACCATTGGCCAATTCCGGATTTTTATCCACATCAATCTTAATGATAGTGGTCTTCTCTCCTACCGCATCTTTCACCTGCTTCAGAATTGGTGCCATCATTTTACATGGGCCGCACCATTCTGCCGAGAAATCAACCAGCACCGGCCGGGTATCGTTTATTATTTCTGTAAATGATTTCGTTTGCATATTGTTTATTTTATTTCTTCGTATTCTATGGGTGTTGCATCCGATGGGGTCCTGCTTTTTCTCACAGGCGTATTGCAGCCTGAAGAGCCACAACAGCCGGTATCAGTTATTGCCTGGTACAGGAAGAACACACTGAACAGCCCTATAGCCCATTCCTTGCTTTGTATGCCCATAACCAGCATCATTAATCCAAGCCCCAGTCTCACCATCCGCATCAGGTGCCAGTTGGTAAGCAGTCTTTGTTTCCATGTATTCATTTTTCAAATTTTTTAAGATTCATCCAGCTTCCGCCATTGTGCACTTCTGTAAATCCGTTGGCCAGCAGCATTGATTTTGCTGAGCCGCTTCTCATACCAGATGCGCAGCAGGTGATAATCGGTTTGTCTTTTTTGAGTTGCTGCATCTGCGAAGAAAGCGCATTAAGCGGTATATTCTTCGATCCCCTTACATGTCCGCCTGCATATTCACCTGTTGTGCGCACATCAATAATTACGCCTCCCCGGGCTATTACTTCGCCCAGATCAGCCTTCGGGCCTATGCCCAGCATTTTTTTGATTGTAGCTATCATTTTTAGTTGTTTTTAATATAGTTTACATTTGTCCAGGGGCCTGCATCACTGCAATCTATACCGTTTTGTTTCAGGTACATCATTGCCTGCATACTCCTTCCGCCCGAGGCACAGCACAATACCACCTGTTCCATCTTTTTCAATTCATCCATGTGCATGGGTATTTCATTCAGCGGAATGTTAATGCTTCCTGCCACATGGCCGCCCATAAACTCCATCGGAGTGCGGACATCGACAATGGTTGTTTTTTCGTCTTTGATTAGTTCATTAATATTCATTGTAGGCGATTGTTTTTATTTATTCTCTATTGCAATTCAGGTGTGCCATACCTCAAAAGTGTGGCACACCCGGGACCGGTTACTTTTCTTTGGGTTCTGCTTTCCCGTTTTTGAACATACTAAATGCCAGAAATCCCATCATAGCCCCATACAGGGCGCTGTTCAAAGGCCGGGAAGTAATGGGGCAAGTGCCGGATGCACAACCCACAAAGTACCAATAACACAATCCGGCAATTGCCCCTATTATTATCCCTGTAATTTCCAGCCGGTATTTTATCAGCTTCTTATTCATCTGATTCTCTATTGCTGCACAAAGGTGGGATGATAATTCAATGCAGTCGGGAACATTTGTTGGATAAGCTGAAAATTCTTTAAAAGACATTGTTAAAAAGAAAAGGATCATTCTGTCTGAATACAGAATGATCCTTTTCCATGAACAAAGTTTATTATTTTTTGCCTTTGGTACTTATACCAAAAGGAAGGTACAAAGGACAAAAACTGATAAAACTGGTAAGGATAAATATTCCTGATATAGCCAGTAAAACAATTGCGATTGTGCCATTGATCACATTTGCGAAATATAAGGAGATAACAACAACAGCAATCAAAATCCGGATTACGCGGTCTGCAGTACCCATATTTTTTTTCATAAAAACTTTTTTGGTTCAGGGCGCTAAATTCGGATATGCTTATTTGTTATTCAGGAACATATGTTCCATAACTTACAGAAAGTTCTATGGTATTTCTTCCCAGCTTCACCAGGTTCTTTTGTTCCATCGTCCTTAATAACCTGCTGATAGCTTCCCGGTGTGTATGAAATTCATCTGCAATTTCCTGGTGGGTAATGTTGATTATATTCACATTGGCAGCCTTTGCCCGCTCCTGAAGATAATGGAGTACCAGCCGGTCCATATTGCTGAACGCGATCAGGTCAATTACTTCTATAAGCTCCAGGAATTGTTTGCTGAAAGTTCCATTTATATAATTGCGCCATTCCGCATACCTGAACCACACATCTACCATACTACCCGGAATCAGCAGTACTTCAGTGTCCTTTTCTGCTATAGCCTTTATACTGCTTTTTTTGTGTTCCAGGCAGCAATTGACTGTTATAGCGCAGGTCTGATTTTCATACAGGTGATATAGAAAAATTTCTTTGCCCTCCTTATTTTGTCTGATGATCCGGAATACGCCATGAATTACTATTGGCAGAAAATACACATTGTCTCCGGGCGACATAATAACATCATCTTTTTTTATGGATTTTATCTTGCCATAACGGTTGATTTCATCCAGTAGTATGAGGTCAGTAAAAATAGAATTATTGAGCAGCATATGAGTTTAACTCCTGTGTTTATACGGCAGGTCCTGATTGCTCAAAGTTAATCGTGCCGGATAAAAGTTGTACGACTTTATAAACTTTGCAAAACCGGCCCGACAATAACCTGCTCTAGTCCTGAAGCAACTCAATAGTATTTCTGCCCAGCCTTAAAATATCTTTTTGTTCCATAGTGCGCAGCAACCGGCTAACCGCTTCCCGATGGGTATGCAGTTCATCAGCTATCTGCTGGTGGGTAATGAAAAGCGCCTTAGATCCTGATGCCTTTGCCCGCTCCTGCAGGTAATGCAGCACCTGTTTGTCCATATTGCTGAAGGCTATCAGGTCTATTACTTCTATCAGTTCGGCAAACCTGCTGCCATAGGTATTGTTGATGAAGGTTTTCCATTCAGGGTATTTAAACCATTCCTCTACCATATTCACGGGAATCTGCAGTATTTCGGTGTCTTCTTCTGCTATCGCCTTTACCATGCTTTTTTTATGCGCCTGGCAGCAATTAATGGCCATAGCGCAGGTTTGGCCGGGGTAGAGGTAATACAGGAAAATTTCTTTTCCGTCCTCATTCTGCCTTACAATGCGTAACACTCCCTTCTGAACGATAGGCACGAAGTGTATGTCATCGCCGGGCGACATTAACAGAGTATCTCTTTTTATGGCTTTGACTCTAGAAAATCTATTAATCTCATCAATTAATCGCGGATCAGAAAACAGGGTATTCTTCATAAGCATTTATACTTTGCAGTAAGGGATTTCTTATTCTATATTGCAAATTAGGCTAAGAATACCAATTGTTCAATGATATAGGTGTATTATTAGTCTTTTGGTATCTGAATAATTTTATAGAAATTATTTTTTACACCACGAGGCATCAACAGATAGTTCCAGATCAACTGCCCTATGGTTTTTCAGATGGGAAATAAAGAATCATCAGTTTCCCAATTTGCCCTGCAATTGCAGCATCATATCCAGGTGAGCCTGAAGCGTCGGTAATGCGTCGTTAATCATGTCTTTCAGTTCGCTATCTTTCACATTATCCCTGGCTTTCCCAAAAAGGTCAATGGCTTTGTTGTGACCGGAAACAAGTGCATTGCCCCATTCCTTGTCCCAATCCGGGCCCTTATTCAGTTTATTCAGTGTCGCCAGTTCATCATCTGCTTTGCCATTATCGCCGTCTACCAGTATGTAGCTTTTCTTTCCAGCATATGCTTTTAAGCTTGCACCAAGTTTTTTATGGTCTGTAATAAGGCTTTTAGCATCTGTTTTCAGTAATTTGTCTGTTCCTTTTTCTATGCTCGCCTGCAGTAGCCGGATTTCCATGGCATTATCCAACCTTGCTTTTACCACAAAATCCGAATCGGGATTACTGCTCATCATACTTTCTGCTTTTGCTGCTGTCATCTTAGCATCTTGTTTCACATCCTGAACTGTTGAGTCTATCCTGGTCGCGGCACTGTCTGCAAGGTTTTTGGCTTTATTGGTGGTGGCATTATTGCATGCACAAACAGACAGGACAACTACTATCAAAAAAAAGGGGGGGGAATGCTGTTAAATTGATTTTCATAAAAAAGATTTTTTAAAACTAATTGTAAAAAAATTATGCCATCAGTTTCGTCAATTCAGCCGTATGCAGCTTTATTGCACAAAGGTTCCCAATTAGCTTGCTTAAATAGTTATACTATCAGATGAATGAGTTATATAATTCACACTAAATCTTAAAATTTGTGAAGCCCGTGCCTGGCATGTACCTTGCAGAATCTGTTAATTCGGCAATTTGTTTTTTTTAATTGAATACAACTTTCGGGAATCAATTAGACAGTTCATGCAGGTAAGTCGGCTATATAATAAGGGAATGTTACCAAATTAGGGAGAAATGTCTTTTCAAGAATAAAATTTTCCTGGTTAGGCGATTATGTTATAAATAAGTATTAAACAATATTATATGAGTTATAAAATAACACAAATGTAAAATAAATATTTAGTGTGTTAACATTAAATTAATATTGACGTAACATTGGCGTAATAGGCTATTATTTCCTTTGCACACAAATTAAAACAAACACACGCAATGAGAAAAACATTTACCAGAATCAGCATTTATTGCTCGCTATTCCTGACGATAGCAGGAGCTGCTACTGCACAAACTACGGATACTGCAACTGAGTTTAAACCGAGCGGAAACTTATGGGGTTATACCTTCGGTGATTTCTCTTATAAAGGCAATGCCGACAATTTAAACCGTGGTGGTTCAAACCAGTATACCGGTATGCCGATGAATGCGAACACTTTCCAGTATCGTCGAATCTACCTTGGTTACAACTACAACATCAGCCAGAAATTTTCTGCTGAATTTTTGTTAGCTTCTGAAGATGATTATAACTCAGGTAGCATTACTCAGGGAACTGGTACTTCGGTGGGTGATCTTACAGCAGGAGGTAAATTTTCTCCTTACGTAAAGCTTGCTAACCTTCGCTGGAAAAACATTTTCCACAACTCTGATCTGGTTATTGGCCAGCAGTCAACTCCTGGTTTCGCAAAAACCGGCAGACAAGATCAGACAGCAGAGGAAGTTTGGGGTTACCGTGCTATCGAAAGGACTATTTCTGATATCCGCCGCACTCCTTCTTTCGATATGGGTGCAAGTCTTCAGGGTTGGTTCGACAAAAAAGGTTGTTTTGGTTATATGATCATGGTAGGAAATGGCAACAGTGCTAAACCTGCTACCAATTCTTTCAAAGAAGTTTATGGAGATGTTTATGCTAAATTCTTCGACAAAAGACTTATTATTGACGTGTATCAGGATTACGAAAAACTGGCCTGGGGAGTATATGTTCCCGGTCTGAAACAAAGTGTGCCAGGTCTTAACGGTCCGGAATATGCTGATCGTAACATGACCAAATTATTTGCTGCATGGAACACCAAGCCATTAACTATTGGTTTTGAAGGTTTCCAGAACACCATTTTAAGTGGTATCAAAGTATCGGGTGTAGACGGACAGACTTATTACCGCACACAGCATACAATGGCTATGTCTTTCTATGTTCGTGGCCGCATATTCTCTAAACCAAATGGTGATCCGCATCTGAATTTCTTCGCCCGTTTCGATAATTATGACCCAAGCGGAGACCTGAGCAACATTGCAAACAATGTAAATACAAAGAGCTGGGTTAGCAATACTGTATCACAGTATGATGCAAGTACTAAAGAGCAGTTTGTAACACTTGGCTTTGACTATATGCCATTCAAAAATGTGCACATAATGCCAAATCTGTGGTTGAATGCTGAAACCAGCTCGCTTAGCGCTACTGGTACCAATACCGCAACCGGTAAGGCTTATACTACTGAAAATGGCAACGTTTCCGGTAACAAGGGTACAGATGCAGTATGGCGCCTCACTTTCTACTACATCTACAATCCAAAACAGGGTACAACTGTTTATTAATTGAATTGTGATCTGTGGAATGATTTCAGCATAATAAATACTGATAAAAATTCAATCAAAGCAAATCAAAACAAATTTTATGAAAACTGTAAAATATCTTGCCATTACTGCTATCGCGATTATAATATCGGGTGCAATGATGATGACAAGTTGTAACGGTGGTTCAGGAACCGGCTCTAAGTCGGATACTACTGACAATACCATCCTGGGTGCCGGGGCTACTTTCCCGAATCCGTTGTATTCAAAGATGTTCTCTGAATATAATAAAATCAACGGACTGAAAGTAAATTATCAGTCTATAGGTTCTGGAGGAGGTATTCAGCAGCTGACTGCTAAAACTGTTGATTTCGGAGCATCTGATGCACCATTGAACGGCAAGCAGGATTCAGCATTATCAGCGCCTGTACTTCATATTCCCGCTACAGCCGGCGCAGTTGTATTAAGTTATAACCTGCCCGATATTAAGGATACTTTGAATTTCACGCCTGATGTTGTTGCCGGTATCTTCCTTGGAGATATCAAGAAATGGGATGATCCTAAAATCGCTGCAATCAATAAAGGGGTTAAGCTTCCTTCGCTTGATATCCAGGTTTCACATCGTTCAGATGGCAGTGGTACTACCAACATCTTTACTACCTATCTCTGCAAAGTAAGCAAGGATTGGGAAACAAAAGTAGGTAAGGGTTCTTCTGTAAACTGGCCTATAGGACTTGGAGGAAAAGGCAACGAAGGTGTTGCGGGTGGTATCAAGCAAACCCCCGGTGGCATTGGTTATGTAGAGCTGGCTTATGCTATACAAAGCAATATGGCGTATGGTAAATTGCAGAACAAAGCAGGTAATTTTATCACACCTAGTATCTCAAGCGTAACTGCCGCGGCAAATATTGATATCCCTGCCGATGGTAAAGTATCGCTGACAAATACTGATGCTCCTGATGGTTACCCTATATCCGGCCTGTCATGGATACTGGTTTACAAAGAGCAGAAGTACAATGAACGCAGCCTTGATAAGGTTACCAAAATGATGAAACTGATACAGTGGATGATACACGACGGACAGCAGTATAGCGGAGCGCTTAATTATGCTCCTCTTTCCCAGAAAGCAGTTGCTGTGGGAGATGCTATCCTGAAATCAGTTACCTATGATGGTAAGCCTGTATTGCAATAACCTGCTATTTTATAATAATGGAATCTACTGTTGATAACAACCTGATTACCCGTCCCGAGAATATCCTGGGACGGGTAATTACTTCTGCCAAAATCCGTGATGCTGTGAAGGGTATTAAGAGAATCAAGCGTTCGCATCGCCAGATAAAGGCCGAGAATGTTTTCAGAAAAACCATAATCATAATAGCGCTTGCTACTGTAGTTCTGGTGCTGGGTATAATGCTTACGCTTATTTTGCAGTCGGTATTATCCATAAAAGCTACTGGCATAGGTTATCTGTGGGGTAAAACCTGGGACCCTGTAAGAGATATTTTCGGTGCCTATCCTTTTATTCTGGGCACAATTCTTACCTCCTTCCTGGCCCTGTTTATTTCCATTCCTTTTTCATTTGCAGTAGCTATTTTCCTTGGCGAATACTATCCTAAAGGCTGGTTGCCAAATCTGCTTAAAAACACGGTAGAGCTGATTGCTGCGGTGCCTTCGGTTATATATGGTTTCTGGGGCCTTGCAGTACTGGTGCCTATAGTAAGAAGTCTGGAAACCAAGATCGGTGTTCAGCCTGTTGGCCTGGGTATTTTTACGTCCTCGCTTATACTGGCAGTAATGATCATTCCTTATGCTGCCTCGCTCGGGCAATCTATGATAAAAATGGTTCCTTCAAATCTTAAGGAGGCGGCGTATTCTCTCGGGGCTACACGCTGGGAGGTAATACGCAGTGTTATATTGCCCTATACCAAATCAGGCCTTTTTGCAGGTATTCTTCTTTCATTAGGCAGGGCGTTGGGCGAAACCATGGCGGTAACTATGGTGATTGGCAACACCAGCCTTATTCCCAAAAGTATATTCGCTCCGGGCAATACAATGGCCAGCGTTATTGCCAATGAATTTACCGAAGCCGACCATCCGGTTTATCTTTCTGCACTTATAGAACTGGGGCTTGTGCTCTTCCTGGTGACAGTAGTGATAAACATGGTAGGTAAAAGATTAACCAAGCAGTTTACAAATTAATATTTATGAAGGCGCAATCGAATGTGAAGTACAGAATTGGGAAGAGTACCGGTTTCCAGGTATTGACCATTACGCTTGCTTTTGCCTGTGTTGTGCCGCTTATCTTTATTCTCATTTACATACTGCAGGCAGGTATTACCAAGATCAACTGGCATTTTATTACCAACCTGCCAAAACCGGTTGGAGAAGTTGGTGGTGGTATTGCCAATGCCCTGCTGGGAAGTATGATCATTATTGGTTGTGCCTCTGTTATTGCCATTCCTTTCGGTATTCTCTGCGGTATTTACCTGAGCGAAAATAAGACCAGCAAGCTGGCTTACTGGAGCCGTTTGTGTGTTGATATACTGCAGGGCGTTCCATCTATAGTAATTGGTATTGTGGCCTACTTCTGGCTGGTTAAGCCACTGGGTGGGTTCTCTGCCTTGTCTGGAAGCGCTGCGCTTGCAATAATGATGTTGCCCATTATCATCCGTTCCACCGAGGAAACACTGCTGATGCTGCCCGATTCATTACGTGAGGCTGCTTATGCCCTGGGTATGCCTTTTCACAGGGTTATACTTAAAGTTATTATCCCGTGCGGTATCAGCGGAATACTCTCGGGTGTTATGCTGTCTGTGGCGAGGATTGCAGGCGAAACAGCACCGTTGCTTTTTACTGCTTTTGGTAATCCCTACCTGTCAGGCAACATTTTCAAACCGATGCAAAGCCTGCCCTTACTTATTTTCAACTACGCAACCAGCCCTTACAACGACTGGCATGACCTGGCATGGGGTGCATCATGTATCCTGCTGATATTCGTTTTATTACTGAACATATTTACAAAGCTGATAACCAGAAAATGGAAAGTACAATTGTAAAGTCAATTGATTACAATGCTTACTTCGGAGACAACCATGTTGTAAAGAATGTAAATATTGAAATACCCCGCAATAGTGTCGTAGCTGTGATGGGTCCTTCGGGTTGCGGGAAAACCACTTTCCTCAGGGGTATCAACCGTATGCATGAGCTGATTCCGGGCGCTACCGCAAAAGGTAAAATTATGCTCAATGGCGAAGATGTGATGGAAATGCACCCCATCTTTGTACGGCTGAAAATTGGCATGGTATTTCAGCGTCCCAATCCTTTCCCAAACCTCAGCATTTACGATAATGTAATAGCCGGCTACAAACTCAATGGTATCAAGCTGCCTAAGGCAGAGAAAGATAAAATTGTGGAGCTGTCGCTGAGCAGGGTGGCATTATGGAATGAGGTAAAGGATTCGCTAACCAAAAAAGGATCATTCCTTTCAGGTGGACAGCAACAGCGCCTTTGTATAGCACGTGCTGTAGCCATGGAGCCGGAGGTACTGTTGTTCGATGAGCCAACTTCAGCGCTTGATCCTATTTCTACTTCAACTGTTGAAGAGTTATTTCATGAGCTGAAGAAGAATTATACCCTTATTATCGTGACTCATAATATGCAGCAGGCAGCAAGGGTAAGCGATAAAACAGCTTTTTTCTATGTAGGTGAACTGGTAGAGTTTGATGATACCAAGCAGATGTTTACTAACCCTACTGATATCAGAACACAGAATTATATAACAGGGAGGTTTAGTTAGAACCCGACTCACCCCTGTCCCCTGAAGGGGAACCAGCGATTGAGCTTAGGTTCTGTACCTCAACTTTAAGATAAGTATTTTTCATTTTATCAGATCGAGGTTGAAAAAAAATTTAGGTTAAGCATAATTTCAGAATAATATGACACAACTGGAAAATGAATTGCAGGCGTTAAAGGTGGAACTCATCAGTATGTGGAACCTGGTGGAATCGCAACTGAAGAAATCAAGAAATGCACTGGTGAATTTTGACCGGGACCTGGCAAGGGAAGTGGTACTTAAGGAGCGCCGCGTAAATGCGTTTGAATTGAAACTGGACAGGGATTGTGAAGATATATTCGCATTGTACTGCCCTGTGGCAATTGACCTGAGGTTCCTGCTTGCCGTATTGAAGATAAATACCAATCTGGAACGTATCGGTGACTATGCCGAAGGTATCAGTAAATACATTATTGAAATGGATACCGTTTTTCACCAGGGGGTGCTCAATACTTCAAATCTGGTAACCATGTTTGATGATGCCATTAAAATACTTGCAGATACCCGCCTGGCTTTTGAGAATGATAACACCACATTGGCACGCAGCATCTTTAAGCGCGATGAGGCACTTGATATTATAAATGCCAATGCAATGACCAGCGTAAGTGAATGCATCAGGCAGGATATCAATGTGCTAAGCGATTCACTGTACATACTTTCTATTATCCGCAAACTGGAACGTGTTGGCGATCAGTCGAAGAATATTGCAGAAGAGATTATATTTTATATAGAGGCCAAAGTTCTCAAGCATGATGAGAAATCAGCGCCAAAAGCGTAGTTGCTTAAAAAGTTATTAAGTGTCGGGTATTTAGTGTGTATCCCGGCATTTTTTAAAGACTCCGGTTCTCCGGAGTTTTTTTGTACCGCAATAAAATGCAATAGTCTAAATTTACTGCTTTTATTGAACAAATTGCTGAGCAGATGCAGATCATCAACAATAAGAAGCTTTTCCGGTTTGAATCAGAAATGCCGGATGGCGAATTTGCCACGCTTCAGTATCGTTGGCTTAAGGGCAGTATGGTGCTCATGCACACTATAGTTCCGGCTTCAGCCAGGGGCAAGGGTGTTGGAGGTGAGCTTGTAAAGTATGCTCTGGATTATATCAGGCAGCAGGGGCTGAAGATGATTGTTTATTGCCCCTTTGTAGCTGCATGGCTGAAAACCCATACAGGTTATGAAGATCTGGTTAATGATGCAGGCTTAAAGCCATAACCTTAAAAAAAATAGTCTTTCTGTCTCAACACTTAGTTGGTATCATAGAGCAGCTTATACTCTATAGTTGTGTAGTTGCCCAGTTTATCTTTCAGCACCACATGTGTTTCAGTTACTTTGCTCTGTGCATCAATATCATAATTCACAAAGGTGGTATCATTTGCAGTGCTGATCTGCTTCACAAGGTGTTCATTCTGGTAGATGTTTACACCATATGTTTTAAAGGATTCCAGCTGCAGATAATCGCCTATCCGGTTAAAGAGGTAATCGTAGATCTGGAAGAATTTTGTACTGTTCAGTCCGGCAGGGAAATATACCGGCCGCACCGATATACCATTAACATCAGTTGCACTAACTTCCTCGGTGTATTGACTATACCCGCTAAGAACATCGGAATAGCCGTCTGCAGTATGATAAGTATATGTGGAATCAACAGTTATTGCTGTTGGCACTGCTGAAGTCCAGGTAACATTTAATGGTAGTGAAAGTACAGTATCTCTTGTAGTATCAGCAGGCGAGATATCCGGGCGGATTCCGGAATCAGGGAAACTTGCAGTAAGCTTACCATTGAAATATTGAGTCAGCAGATCATGATTATCAGATGTATAATAAGTAGTGGCAGAAATGGTAGTGCCGGTATCCCGGTACACATCAGTCTTACCATTTAAGAGTACACCGTTGTACAAGTAAGAATGGGTTTCAAACGGGAAATTGGAACTGACAAGCTGATTATTGCCATTCAACTGAAAAGTATCCAGTTCTGCAACATTTACTGAACTGAGGTTATTCACTGTTCTGTATATTGTGTTCCCCACATAGCTGTATGTCATCCGCAGATTAAGAAGCCCAAGGCCCTTAAGGGAGGAGTCGTTGCTGCTGTACAATACCTGCGACAGCCTGTTATTGCCATCATAGGCAAATGAATATGTTTCGGTTACTACAGGTTTTTTTGCAAACGGTACTATTACATTCCTCGTGGTTATTTTGGTATACCCCAGCAACCTGAAGTTGGAGGGGGTTGGCAATGTGGAATGATATATTTTCTTGCATGAAGGGTACATGAAAATGCAGACAGCACAAAGCAAACATATCAGCAATGAAAAAATCTTTTTCATACAGGTAATTTTAATATCAGAAGTTCAAAAATAGCAAATAGTATTCAATATGCAATAGCAATCAGCCCTCATTGCTGTATTTATTTCTCAATTGAGCTCCCGGGCAAAGGTAATCAGCAGTTTTGCAACGCCATCAAGATTATTAGCAGTGATTTCTTTGGCTTTATCGTAAATATCATGATAGTACCCCTTCCCGCCATTCGAATAGATAAAGAAGGCAGGCACACCAGCTTTGGCAAAATAATAATGGTCGCTGTTGGCCGCCGGTCCGCGGCTGCGCAACTCAGGTACAAATTTTTCCTTGTCGTTTATCTTTTTCAGTAATCCGTATTCCTCCTGGTTTTCGGTGGCATTTACCACAGTAAGCGCATTGCTGGCATCTCCCATCACGTCCATATTTATCAGAAACCGTATTTTTTTCAGCGGGAACATCGGATTTTTTACAAAAAACTCCGATCCCATCAGCGATGCCTCTTCACCTGAGAAAGCAATAAAAACAATGGTATAATGAGGCGGGTGCTTTATGTAAAAAGAAGCCAGGTTCAGCATCATGGCTACGCCACTTGCATTATCGCTGGCGCCAGGAAACATTGTTGTATCACCCATCATCCCAAGATGGTCGTAGTGCGCGCTGAAAACTATATAGGAATCCGTTACCGCCCCGGGCACACAGCCTACTATATTCACATTCCGTGCACGTGGAATAAATTCTGAAACTACTTCTGCCGACAAGCTTTTCAGGTTTTTGGGTAAAACGTCCGGGTGCACACAAAATACGGTTGCAGCAATGGTATCACGGCTTATCCCCCATTGCAGAATCCCGTTTTGGGGCAGGAGGTAAACACCCGCCGGCAATGACGCTAAAAATACATTCCGTTTCACGTAAAGTATTTTGCTGCAAAACAGGTCTGCATTCTGCAGCAGATACGCATGGCTGCCATCAAACTGCGACAATATGTATTTCCAGGCAAGGCGGTCGGCAATATCATTCAGGTTGATTGTTTTAACCGGCAACCTTGAACCGGTAAATGAGGGGCTTGCAGGGTCTATCACATAATCAATGCCTGGCTTGAGCAGATCGCCATTCAGCGATAACTTCATTTTACCGGGAAAAGTATTTACCGGAAATGCAAAGCCTTGTGTAAAAGCACCGTTTGCACCTACCGGTTTCAGTTTGAATTCCTTGTACTTCTTCAAAATGTAAATGGCTGCAGAATCTATACCTCCTTTTACATATCCCCGGCCCCGCATATTACGTGCACTGAGCGCCCCGATCTGCTTTTTCATCCATAATTTATCAGTTTCTGCCTGTAGTGCTGCTATCTTTAGTAAGTCGGCGCTTTCCCTCTTTTTCTGGGCCTTGTCCAGCGAATCCATATTGTATAAATGCTGAATTGTATCTACTATTGCAGTGGATTGCAGAATGGTGGTATCTCCCTGATTTGAACTGTTATCTGGCGCATTATTTTCAATCTGGGCTATTGCTGAATTAGTCAGCAGCAACAGTAATGCAGTAAAGTAGAATAAGCAGTGCCTGGTCATTTGGAAAACTTTTTTTTTTGATACCTGCGCAAATATAGCACACACTGCATTGCAAAATAATTATTTTAAGATTATAAAATAAAAATCAGCGCCGCGCTCTTCATAATCACCTGATTGCGAATAATCCACATTCAGCAACCTGAAATCAGTGAAAAATTGGGTATGCGATGTGATTATTGTATCCTGCTAATTAGTAACTTTATTACTTCTACTTAATCTAAATAGTAAATCATGACAAAAAAAATCATCGTTTTCTGCATACTGGCTGTTATAGCCATGCAGTTCAGTTCGTGTATTGTTGAAGATGGTCATCGCCACTGGCACCATCACCACCACCACTACCATCACGGCTGATTCTAATTTAAGCAGTTTTAAACATTTTATAAGCAAATCCCTTAACCGGGATTTGTTTTTTTACTTTTTGTTTGGGAATAAACTAGCAGTCATTTATTGCAAATATTGTTTGCACAGCCGTTATTGCAATGATCCAGACCTGAAGGTCAATTACATAATTCGGTGCTGTATTTAAAAATAAAGCGGAAGCATCTGTTGTCAGATGCTTCCGCTTTTTCCCGGTTAATCTATGTACCAGGCTTTAACCGGGATTGATGCTAAGACTAATAAATCGTTGCCCCAAACTCAACCAGCTTGGCATGTATCGCGGTCCGGTTGGTAGCCAGGTCGGGTTTCAAAGCCCAGATCTGGGTATATATATTCTGCTGATTCATCATAATTGTCTGAAATGATGACTTGGCAGCTGGTGTGGTAGCGCTGAAGATGCTGTACTTGGTGGTTGCCAGCAGATTCATCATCATACTGTGCACCTGCAGCCATGTGGTATTGGCATTGGTCATATCTCCAGATCCTATATAAGAATCCATAAGGTTTATTTTGGCTGTAAAATCAGCCAATGTCACTGTAGGAGGCACCGACTGTGCGCTGGCTACCGGAACAAACGATACAGAACAGGTTGCAGTGAGTAAAAAACAAGCTAAAAGAATGCGTTTCATTTTTTTAATTTTTATAAAGTTAATAAAGTTTTTCCGGAATTACCGTTATTCACTATCTAAGACAGATGCACCCCCCCCATATAGTTGGGTACGATACTGCAAAGATGGAGAAATAATTTTTTCGCCAAGTCCCAGTGCGCTCCATTTTTCATCAACAGAGGCTATGGTTTTATCATCTGCTGCTATAATATTGGGCCAGGGCCGGTCAAAGTTATCTAATTTTTTTGATTTGCGTGTGCCATCCAGCCCCAATATATTTTTTTCTTTACCTCCATAAAAATGATCTCTTCTCGGGTCCAGGTTATTGCAGAAACGCCAGAGCACATCGGGTATATTACCGGCATTTACGGTATGTTCTACATACAGCACCATTTTTATGCCATTCATAGCCGGCAGCCCGCACAGTTGTTCATGCAGTTCGCTCACATGGTTCGGCCGGTCTTTATGCACAGCCACAAACAGGATTCCTATACCCCATTCCCTTGCCAGATGATCATTAACTCCCTTTATTTCCTTGAATCGCATCAACACATCCGTTGCCGAAAACTGCTCGCTGATTTTAAAGGTTGGTAATGGCGCAGTAATCTCTTCCTCCATCTTCTTAGTGCCGTCTATGCACATCTTTCCCCCGAAGCCCAGCTTCGAGCAGCTATGGTCCAGCACATCCATAGGCCCCTGGCTGAAGTAAACATCAGTTGCCGGGTTCAGATTGTTGAACACATATCGCGCTAGGTTGCCATAGTCATCAATCTTAATGCCGCTGTCTGTAGCGGCATCGCTCAGCACCAGTATTTTGTTAAACATCATCTGCCCTGCACCCCACATGGCATTCATTACCTTCTGCCCCTGCCCGGCATATTCTTTGTGTATGGTGGTAATAACCAGGTTATGAAACACCCCTTCCACCGGCATATTCATGTCGGCTATTTCAGGCACCATGGTCATCTTTATAGGCGTAAGGAAAATGCGTTCTGTAGCCTTCCCGATCCAGGCGTCTTCCTGCGGCGGTATGCCTACTATAGTTGCAGGGTATACAGCATCCTTACGGTGAGTTATTGCCGTAACATGAAACCTCGGATACCAGTCGGGCAATGAATAATAGCCTGTATGATCGCCAAATGGCCCTTCCCATATCAGTTCTTCATTGGGGTCTACATAGCCTTCTATTATAAAATCCGCATCTGCCGGCACTTCTATGTCAGGCTGTGTGATGCACTTCACCAGTTCCACCTTTTTCTTACGCAGAAAGCCCGCCAGCATGTATTCATCTACATTCTCGGGCAGTGGGGCAGTAGCTGCATAGGTATAAACCGGGTCGCCGCCCAGTGCCACGCATACCGGCATTATCTTACCCAGTTTTTTATACTCATTAAAATGGCGTGCACTTACTTTGTGTTTATGCCAGTGCATCCCCGTCATGGTGGGAGTAAACACCTGCATCCGGTACATGCCTGTATTGCGTATGCCATTGTTGGGATCCTTGGTATGTATGGCAGGCAGCGTTATAAACGGCCCGCCATCCTGCGGCCAGCATTTCAGCACTGGCAGTTTGCTCAGGTCGGGATTATCCATCACCACCTCCTGGCAGGCACCCCGACCACTCACTACTTTGGGCATATACGATGCAAATTTGCTCAGCTGCGGCAACATGGCCAGCTTCTCCAGCAGCCCGTTCTTGGGGGTCGACATCTTTTTCAGCAAAGCCTCGATGTCATTCATGGCATCATCCAGGTGGTTAATGCCCAGTGCCAGGCACATCCGCTTATCACTGCCCATGGAGTTGATAAGCAGCGGGAAACCGGTACCGGTATTTTCAAACAGTAAAGCTTTATTTCTGTCCGGTGTTTTCGATACCCTGTCGGCGATCTCTGCTATCTCCAGCACAGGGTCCGCAAATGTTTTGATCCTTACCAGTTCTCCTGCCTGCTCCAGCGTATCAATAAAAGCCCTCAGCGATTTGTATGCCATGGCCGCAAAGGTAGCAGTATGTATTTATATGGCAGTCTATTGGCAAATGGAAAAATAGTATAATTATAAATGACTTAGCAATATCTGTTTTAACATGATTTCGGTGATATTTAATTTATTATCATGACTCTAAGGCGGAAATGCTGGTCAGATTTGACAACTTTTCAAAAGTTCAAATCTTTATACTGTACCGTAGCTTGCAAATACGAATATTATATACCTTTTCGAAGAAAAATGCATCGAACTGAGGTCGTATAAAGTAGCCCAACAGGCTTTAATGTGAATAACCACCGGTTTCACCGGTGGTTATTCAAGATGGTAACAACTCCAACGGAGTTGAATGTAGTTGGGGTAATTTTATAGACAGCTAATAATATGAAATTGGAGTATCAAAATAAAAAACTGATTTTATTGCAAATAAACTTTATGCCCCCGATTTAATAACCCAATGAGTTAGTGCTCTTTGTTAAAACCTTTGTGTCCTTTGTGGTTAGGCTTCTTTAGGGCGATTTTTACTTCAGCTGTACCACCCCCGCCTTAATGGCATATACCGCCAGTCCGGTGCGGGTGGTAACATTTAGTTTCTTAAACAGGCTCTCCCTGTAGCCGTCTATAGTGCGCGGACTCAGAAACATCTGGCTGGCTATTTCCTTATAGGTAAGTTCGGTGCAGGCAAGTTTCAGAAAAGCCAGTTCGTTTTCATTCAGTTCATTTTCCAGTTTGGTTTCCTGCTGGTGCAGCCTGCCCAGCAGTCGCCCGTTTACCAGTTCTGAATGATAAAAGCCATCTTCACAAACCTTAATAATGGCCACCCGCAGCTCGCCCGGGTCCGAATCCTTAAGCACATAGCCACTGGCCCCGTTTCGCAGCATCTTAATCACATTCAGCTCGGTATCGTACATTGATAGCGCCAGTATATTCATATCCGGCCAGCCTTTCCTTATAGCATTAGCCGTTTCATAGCCGTTCAGCACCGGCATGTTGATGTCCAGTATGCAGATATCCGGTAGTGTTTTGGTTGCCTTAAGTTTATCCACCAGTTCCTGGCCATCACCGGCTTCCATAACCACCTCAAAATTGTCAAACTTCGATAATATTTCAGCCAGGCCCTTTCTCAAAATGGTATGGTCATCGGCAAGCGCTATTTTTATCATAAACCCCTGAACCCCTGAAGGGGAACCCTCTTTTTTGCAGTTGAATATTCTTCAACTATGGTTAATAATATTGCATTTGTTGTTCTGTAAATCTACTTCAGACAAAATTGAATTTCCAGCAGCTTTCTTTGCCCTTCTCCCGATACTTGAAAATGATTGTGAACTTCGTGTTATCCATAGTGTCCTTCGTGGTAAAAAATTTAACTAAATGTCCTTTTCACTCCCTGTTTATCACCAATTGTATATTCGTTCCCTTCCCCGGTTCCGAAGCAACCTTCAGTTCACCCTTAAGCATAGTCGCCCTCACCTGCATATTAATCAGCCCGATACCTGCATCTTTTTGAGCACCCGGTTTAAATCCGGAACCATTGTCCCTCACTGTCACCTCAAGTCTGCCCGGCCCGTAATTTAGTCCGATTTCAATGTGCGCCGGCCCCGCATGTTTCACCGCATTTCCCAAGGCTTCCTGAATGATACGGAACACCAGCAATTCCCGTTCATTGCCAATACTGTATTCCTCGCCCTTCACCACCAGATTGCAATCCACTCCCTTTGCCGACCGTATATACTCCAGGTCCTTCTCCACAGCATCCACCAGGCCCGCATTGGCAATAAAGCCGCTGTTCAGGGTGTGGCTTATGTTACGCAGGTCGTGTATCGCCTTGCCCAGCAGTTCATTGCTGCTGGTAGCCTGTTCCACAATCTCTTTTTCCCTGCTGCTGTTCCTGATGTTGTAGAGCTGCATCTTAACTATACTCAGCAACTGCCCAATATTATCATGTATCTCCTCACTGAAGTACCTGAAACTCTGTTCCTGCACCTCCAGTTTGCTGAGTAATAACTGGTTCTGATAATTGTTTTCCATGGTTTTCTTTTCAAGAAGGTTATGGTATTGTTTTTTTTTGTGGGCTATGAGAAACATTACAATAAACAACACAAAAAGCAGGAATATTAAAGTACCTGCGATTAGTGCGAAAATTGCTTCCTTTGAGTTCAAACAGTATTTTTTTTAGGGTACAAAAAAAAGCTAAAACAAATAGCGACATACAATGCAATGTTTATAATGTCTTGCGAATCAATTATTACCATCCTATATGGGGATCTTCTGATTAGCGATTCAAATAATGCCCAAAAGAAAAAAGCATAACATTCGTAGATGAGAGAGAAGGTCCAAACCCAAAAATGAGGATAATTTAAAACATTTACAATCTTATCATTTAGCAATATTTTATAAAGAGCGTATAAAGCCATTGCAACAACTACAACGTTTTCAATTATCAACATGTTTGAATTGAGCTTATGCATTGGTTGAAGAAATATCATATTGAGCATACCAGCTAATGGCCAAAATATTGATGAAGCCAAAATGTATCTTAGATTATTGTATGGTTTAATTAAAAGTATAAAGTATATTGTGTAAAGCAATATTTCGACTGGTACAAAAAAATGATAAAGCGGAAATTTTGATTTTTTTAATAGAATTAAGATTAAACCAATACTTTCGCTAATTAATGTAATTATAAGCAATAATAATATTAGTTTTCCACACTTGTCTGTTTTTTTGTAATTAATGCATCCTGATATTATAGCCAAAATAATCACAAATAAATATACATAAAACGAAATTGGTTGTTGCAATTTTCTTAGAATTTCCATAATTAAGATTATATATATTTATTGTATGGCCAACGGAGAAATATTATTGTTGTATGGGAGTATTAAATAGATTTTGAGCCACATCGCAGTATGGACATGGACAAGCGGTATTAAATACATTTAGTTTTCCATCATTTCTGCTAAAGTAAACATGTTTAGCATTATTATCTAAACCAGCAATTATCACTGTTGAAGAATCTGGGTTACCACTTTGGTATGCCAAATAAATTTGAATATATTGAGCATTAGATTGCGAACCATCTGCTAGTACTTGCATTGATGGTGTATTTAAAAAAGTTCCTAAATCGCTAGTATCAATAAGAAAAGAGTAAGATAATGCAAATTGATTATATTTTTGTTCAAAATTATTTATATTTCTGGTTGCAGTTTTAATTGGAATTCTAGAATCAAAACTTACTAATTGTGGTGTTGGATAAGTGTATAAAGGTTGGTCACCATCTATTATTTTATCAGGGATTACACCTGTCTTACTTGATGATAGAAAGTAACCAAAAACGGTATCGGGGGTTATTGCCTTATCGGTGTAAGGTCCAGATAGTCCATTGGTGGAATTGGCACCACACATAACCATATTAACACTATTAGTACTGTCAATACTGAAATAGAAATGTAAATAAGGGCTTGATTGTTTGCTGTTTAAAAAGTTTATAAGCTCGCTAACTCTCATAATAAAATAAAGAGGATAAGATAGCCCATTTGAATCCATATAACTATAAATATTTCCAGGTATATTTGCGGTATTCACCTCTACTGCATGAAAAAGATCTAGCTGCTTATTTTCACTAATGCCTGATTGATGAGGAGTATGCAGCTTACTAAACTTTTTTCTATGACTGGCAGTCTTAAATTTTCGTTGATATCTAGCAGCAATTTTCTTATGAACAGAATAGATATTACTGCAAGAAGAATCAATTAGTACTATTAATAAAAATATTATTATTTTTTTCATAAAATTTTGTTTTTAAAAGTTAAGAATAATTGTTTGTTTGAATAAAATAATTTAAATCGTTTACCACAAATATAATCCACATTTCTATAGTTGCTTACCGTATTTTACCCTTTTTTTAAGATTAGGAAAAATACGGCAAGCAGCTTATTATCAGAATGGATTGATTACATCAAATGAAAGTGTTACAGGGAAATTAGACTTTACAAATTGATGGTTGTCATGTCCCGATAATCCAGAATAAACATCCAGTCTTACCCTGAAGTTATTTTTTACTGCAACCCCAAATGAATTTTGCCAGAGAAAAAATGAATTCTGCATAGCTTGTTTTTCGAAATTCTTGTTGCCAATAACATATGAAAGCCTGGATGTATAAAATAATTGGATTTCGCCTAAATCTCCGGTTGAATAGGCATTCATAACAATACCTGTTGTGGACAGGTAACCATAGGATGCAACATTGGTTGAATCTTTCGGAATATCAACACCACCATTGGATGAGAAATACGCCTTTATCTTTAATACCTCCCAGTTTGTAAGTGCAAGCAGTGGATAGCTGACATTATAATTCAGATTTCCACCATTTGCTATTATGTTTGAAATGGAATTGCTAGATGTACTTGAATTGCCGCTTGTATTTGAACTACTTGTTATTGTATATCCCAATCCAAGCCTTACCGGCCCGAAATAGTCGGCATAAGCCTCGCTGCTGTAGGTGAGTTTTTGCAGACTGCTGCTGTATAGCAGGCTGTTATTTGCAAAAAACTTACTTGCAAGCGTATCTTTTTCTGTGAAAAATAATTGAGATTCATGTGGGTAAAAGGCAGGAAATATATTCCGGTGATTGTTATTTTGTCTGTATTCCATTTTCGTGTCCCTTGTGGCGCTGTATAAATCGGAAATAGAATCCTGAGCCTTATCATATCGCGCATTTGAATATATTTTTATTGAGTCTCTAATTTTGCCATATTTTTTATAGAAATAAGCAATACTGTCATCCGTTAGGTGGTTAATACTCTTTATTCTATCACTAAGGCTGTCTTTTAATTCTCTGATTTTTTCCCTTAATCCCTGGCGGGTTTTGGCATTATAATTATTTACAGATATTTGTATCGTTTCTTTTTTGGGCGAAAATTGATTTGAATCAACGATTTTTGAGGTGTCAACCCCAAAAGCCAAGAACCTGGCAGCATTCTCTTTAGATAATTTTTCACCATGATGCGACATCAGATCATTAATTTTACTTAACTGCTTTCTTTCTTTTTTCATAGATTTATGAAATCCTCTGTCAGATGGTTTTATCTTTCCGGTAGAAAACGATACACTCTGCGAATAGCCGCAGATACAGCTCAAAATAAATAACCCTGTTAAAATGATTTGTTTGGTGTTCATAACTTTTGATTTTTTGTTCGGGTCAAAAGTCGAAAGAAAACAAAGTGCCGCTAACCGTAAAATAGCGGAAATTATAAGGGTGTTTTTCCCGTATTCATTTGAGGGAGAACAATTTCGGTGAGATGTTTTTCAGGGAGGGGATGACAAAAAAATTAACCTTGCCATATGGCATTGTTAATTTCAGACTCAGATTGGGTCTCTCCTATCTAATCAATTTTGGTTTTCCATACCCAATAAAGCTAAAAGGCTGAAATTCAGCCCTGTTGCTGCGGTCTCAAAAACCACAGCAGCCCCAAAATCAGCCCCTAAGCCCATATCCCCGCACCCCTATCTTCCAAAAACCGCAACACCATAATGGAATATTAACAACCAAAACCCATCAACTTCCTCACTAATATAGCTCAATACAAATAACAAAAAACCACTATTTGTGTGCCTGCAAAAATCTCAAGGTAATAATAACTTGTATCATAATATAAACCAATTAGTTAGTCCCGATAAAAATTACATGATGTACCGTATACGGTACATGACAGTACACTTTTCGTACTGTCATAAAAACATCTTTTTGCAAATCCAATAACCCTTCCGACCTTTGCTTGCCCGCAGAAGCTATTCAGCGCAGGAGGGTTCCCGCCGAAGCTGTTAGGAGCAGTTGCCGGAGCTTTATCATACGTGATAGCTAAGGAATGTGGTCAAAAAAAGGTTATCAGGCAAAGTTTATATAATTAATATTTACTCAATAAAACACTTCTTACGCAATTTTTTTTCACATGAAAAAATTAAACTGCTGAAAGTCAATAAATTGTGTTACTGAATTCTGCAAAAGTGGGAAATTTAAGCCCAAAAGGGGAAGCAAAATGGGCAATTTTTGGGAAGCAGATGGGCAATTTAGTGAAGCAAGTAGTAAGTTTTTATCTGGTTATCTTGTTTCCGCTAAATTGCCGCCCGGCATCGGCATGAAGGGCCGCCATTGCAATAGCGAAGGCGCAAGCCTATCGCCCCATAGCGGTTGGCAACGCCCGTCGAATCAGCAACGAATAGTATGTTATTAATCAATATATAAAATCATTATCTCAGTTATTTTTTCTGAAAACCTGCTTAATAAAGTATAAAACATTGAAAATAAAGTAGTTGAAATTTCAAAACTTCAAAAACCTGAAGTTTTTGAGTAAAATTGAAGCATTTTTGATGTGTTTTTGAAGTTAAATTGAAGCGTTTTTGAAGTGTTTTGAAGGTAAATTGAAGCATATTGGAGCAATTTCCAGCTATGATCAAGGGTTCCAAAACTCACGATCAGGTACAAATCAATAAATTAGTATATTTTTAGGTTCTCATACAAAAATCACCTTTATGTACTATTATTGCGTATTGTTGGAAAACAGGAAAGCCGGAGCTCAGATACAATCTTCATTTCCCAAAAACAGAGAAGCAGATATGCCAGCCAAAACACAAAAAGCATCCTTACTTATAGCCGAAGATGAAGAAAGCCTTCGCGAAGGTCTGAAGCTGAATCTGGAACTGGAAGGTTATGAGGTTACAACCGTGGATAACGGACCAGGTGTTATCAAGATGGTGAAAAACGAATATTTCGACCTCATCATCCTCGATATCATGCTCCCTGATATGGATGGTATTACCGTATGCGAAACCATCAGGATGCAGCATAACGATATCCCCATTCTCTTCCTCTCTGCCCGCAACAGCAGCGCCGACAGGGTAGAGGGCCTGAAGAAAGGCGGCGATGATTACCTCACCAAGCCTTTTAATCTGGAAGAACTATTGCTGAGGGTAGATAAACTCGTTACCAAAAGTAAGAAAATGCGCGAGCCGCAGGCCATGAGCGATATTTATGAGTTTGACGGCTGTAAAATAGACTTCCCGGGGCATGAGTGCATTGATAAAAATAAAATGACCCAGGAACTGAGCAAGAAGGAAGCTGCTTTGCTGAAGCTGCTGGTAGAGCATGAAGGCGAGGTAGTGAGCCGCGAGCAGATATTGCAGATAGTTTGGGGCTATAATGTTTACCCCACCACCCGCACCATCGACAATTTTATCCTCAACTTCCGCAAATTCTTCGAAACCGACAGCCGCAACCCGAAGCATTTTCACAGTATCAGGGGCATTGGATATAAGTTTACGAAGTAGGTGGAAAGGATAACTGTTAGAAAAGTAATGGAATTTAGTTATACCTAATTACACACCCACATTTTCTGTATTTCATTTATTGTACTTCTTACCATTGCAGTTCCGGGTCCAGGTCTTCCCTCCGCATCCTGTTCTCATGCCGGCTTTTTATTTTTTCGAGTTGCCGGTCGTAAACGAGGCGGGCTATTTTGGCCGGTACATTATCTTCGCCCAATATGGCATTAAGTTTTTTCTCCGAAATGTCGAGCCGATACATAAGCTGGTAAAAGGTTTCAGCCCCCCGCTCCAGTATGGTAACTATCCTTTCGGCCAGCAATTGGAGAATGGCCTCTTCCGATAGGGTGCCGGGTAAAGCCAGATCCCAGTCCCGGCGCAAGGCAAGCGCTGTTTCAGTTAATATTGTATCTGCCATAATTCAGTTATTTGAGTTGATCGGATCACAAAAATGACCGTGCTGGTATACCTTTATTTGAATAATGCGATACTAAAGTAATGAGATGAATACAGATCAGCAATGATTATAAGCAGGATATCAGAATACCCGCATTAATCCGCAGAAAACTACTATTATTCCCATAGTGGTAATACCATATAAAACATAAGGGAATGACTCACTGGAAAATGAGGAAGTAATGGTAAGCAGGAAACTTATAAAGCAGATAACCGCACCTGCAAGTATAAATGCAAGCCCTTGCGCCCTCCGTTTTGTTTGCCTCAGCTTTATGGTTTCCGATACCAGTTCTTTCACAAACCGTTCATCATGCCCTTTTTCAAGCAGGCCCTTTTCTATCTCCTCCCGGGTCTGGCCGTTTTCAAGCAGAGAAAGTACAAAATTGCCCAGGGATTCTGTTTGCAACACCATAAGACCTTTTATTATCTTATGACAAGTTATGAACATTTTATAAAAAACAAAAATTATTCAGATAATTTTTTTTGATCTCAAATATCAGGCCTCCGGATAATATCAGTTATCAGAAACTTAGCTCCCGTAATGGGTCCCAGAAGAGCGTGTCAAAATCCACGACTTTATCATCCACCACCTTTACCCCCTCCTTATGGAGTAATTGCTGCATTTTTTCGGGAGGAGAAAAATGGTGCTTTCCGGTCAGCAACCCCACCCGGTTCACTACCCGGTGGGCAGGAACCGCCGGACTTGCTCCATGGCTCAGGTTCATGGCATACCCCACCAGCCGTGCGCCCGATGCAGCCCCAATAGCTGCTGCCACTGCGCCATAGCTCGTTACTCTGCCCTTGGGTATACTGCGCACCACATCATAAATGGCATTATAAATACCCTCGCCTTTGAGCGGGCTTAAAAGCGGCAGTTTTTCTTTAGATTCAATTTTGCGTTGTGATTTCATTTTGCAATCGGCTAAACAATTTTACGGATTATAAATTAAATATGCTGAAAAATGGAGCCGGTACATCAAATATTTATGTTTACTTATTTCCTATTGGAATGGTAATCTGGTACCTTTACCCTGTGTATTCCGGTACCCAATTTTTGTGCCTCGTTCTATCAGGAAGGCGGAGGTACTAAAAAATCTTTTTCAAATATTTCACTATTCCCGTTATTGCCATTATATTTGTTCTGCATAAATAATTACTTAACATGAAAAGTATCGCGTTCCTTTTTTTATTTGCTTTTGGATTTAATTCGGTTACCTCTGCTCAGGATTTCTCGTTCGACGAACTCGCCAAACTGAGAAAAAATGACTTTCCTGCTTTTGAAACCAAAGCACATGAAAAAGGTTATGAGCTCGATCATCTCGAGTATAACGAAAGGTGTACCATCTACCGCAAGGGAACAGATGTTCTGTCTTACTGCCACTATTACGATGATGGTTTTTCTTACCACAGCCATATAGCTATCAAATTTGAAACTGCCAATAAAGAAGCTTATGAGAAAATCAAAGCCCAGGTTGTTGCAGGTATGACTTACTACAAAACCAGGCTGGTAAGAAAAGCACACAAGCACTATATGGAGCACATTTATGTAAATGATGATATCTCAGTTCATCTGTACGATATCTCGTTTGAAGATGATGACAACCCTTATTTCGAGATTGAAGTAAAATCTATTTACGCACCGTACTAAGCATATTGGCTTAATATCAGAAGGATTTCCTATCTAATAAATTCTCTTCAGGAATTATTATTTAGCTCATTGTGGCTTCTTGTTCCGATGCTTCATGCGCTTCTCTGCACAGACAGTAATTGCAGGCATTCAAGGTAGTATAATCGGTTGAACCAGGTAGCTGATTAATTTAATCCTGAAGAAGCTGAATATCAGGAATGGGGGCAAAAACGGCCCTGATTTTAGCGGTAATTACTACTCGTTTTCCATACCTCGCCTGGGTTTGATATCCTTATTGATGGTGTGATTATAACCTACGGTTTGTGAAAAACCGGCAGGAAAAACCGATACTGATCACTGCCTGTTTATCGTATCCGGCATCACCAAAGAGGCTGAACTGATTGGTGATATAATAGCGGGCTCCGGCTTTGAGATAAGGAGTTACTGTATGGTCAATTTTAACAGCAGTACTGTCGCCCTGAGGATAAGCATGATACCTGATATTATTTAAAGAAATGCCCACGCCCAGAAAGGGATCAACCTGCCTTATATGAAGTACTTTTCCGAAATGGTAAAATGCGGATAATCCGCCATTCAGTATCCGGGTATTGTTGGTTCGGTAGCGGGTAAATGGCCCGTTATTGCCGGTATAATCCTGCAGGTTATTGTATACAAAAGCATCGTAGCAAAAGGTGGCGCCAAGGCTTATCTGGCGGGTCAGGCCGTATTCAACTTTGGCAAAAAAAGGAATAAAGCCGGTAATACCTCCTTTGGTGAATCCTGCAGGCAGCGAATAGTTTTGCCTGTTGTTGTCGATAAACCCCAGGGAAGCGGTTGCAACAACCGCGTTCTTGTAATAAGGCGCGTGCATTTTGTGCACCTTTTTACCGGCACTGTCCTGCTGGGCATATAATGCGGATGACATCAAGGCTATCAGTAGCGTAAAATATAACTTCATAAATAAAGGCAAGCTAATAATTATAACGCTAAAAGCCGGAAAATATTTTCAACCCGTCAATTCTTGTTATTGTAATGAGCGGGTCATTTAAATTTCAGGTAGAAGCAGAAAATACCAGATATCGGTGAGAGAGGCAGGTTAATTTGAAATATATTTGGGGTCACTTAATTTGGGTTTATGTGTTTCAGAAAGGTTATTCCCGTGGTAGCGCTTTTATCTGCAATCACGCTGCAACTATTTGCACAGCATATTTCCACGGTGGCAGGCTGCGGTATTCAGGGTTTTGCAGGCGACGGCGGTAAAGCCCGTGCCGCAAAACTCAACAAACCACTGGGTATGGCAGAGGATGCAGAGGGCAATATGTACATAGCCGACAATAACAATGATATTATCCGTAAGGTAACTAAGAAGGGTATTATTACCACCTTTTCGGGCACCGGTGAGCAAGGTTATTACGGCGACCATGGCCCTGCCCAGCAGGCAAAGTTGCACTGGCCGAATGATGTAATTGTGGACCATGATGGTAATGTGCTGATCGTGGATCAGGGTAATAACTGCATCAGGAAAGTAGATAAAAACGGAATAATAACTACCATTGCCGGCAGGGGCAGTGGTGGTTTCAGCGGAGATGCCGGCCCCGCTACAAATGCTGAATTACTTATTCCAACCTCACTCACTACAGATGCCGCCGGAAATATTTATTTATCAGATGCGGGTAATGAACGTATCCGTAAAATTAACAGGGCGGGTATCATTAATACCATAGCGGGCAATGGCATTAAAGGGTATACAGGAGACGGAAAGGATGCCAGGAAAGCGGCTATTGCTTATGCAGATGGTATTGCCAACGACGGGAAGGGCAATATTTATTTCGTGCAGCGCGAGCATCATGTGATCAGAAGGATAGATAAGCGGGGAAAAATTGTAACCGTTGCAGGCACCGGAATTGCCGGTTTTTCGGGCGATGGCGGGCCTGCAATATCTGCCAGGCTTAATAAGCCCTATGGAATAGTGGTGGATGATTCGGGCGTTGTATATTTTGCCGATAACGGAAACAACAGAATCCGTAAGATTGATAAAGCAGGGAAAATAGCTACGGTGGCAGGAAATGGGAATACCGGATGTGCCGGTGATGGAGGTAATCCGGTCGATGCATCTTTCTGCTATGTCAATTTCATCAGCCTGGCATATGATGGCGGACTGCTGGTAGCGGATGCCGGTTGTCATAGAATCCGGAAAATCAGCAATTGCCCTGTTGTGAAATTTATGCATCCGGAGGGCAAAGTGGTAAAAGGTAAAAAGATAGTTTTACCCCAATCGGTAAAGGGAGGTAAATGGAGTTCGGTAAGTGCCAATGTTTCAATCGGTGCTGATGGTTCACTGACAGGTCTGGCTTCAGGACCGGCCTCGCTTACTTATACCACTCCGGATAATGACTGCGACCAGCATGTTTATATGACAGGAATAGAGGTGGTAACAAGAAAATAGCAGATATTTTGCTTTAGCTCAATAATTTAGTATATAATTTTTGAATAAAACAACTTAGCCCATTTAAAGTAAATAATTACGCTATGTGAATTGTGAAAAACAAGATATTTCGCTAATGTATGGTTGTAAAATTCATTTGAATCTGTTTTTCTGGATTGATAGTGAGATAAAATCGCATATCTTTAAAAATGATTCTTGTTTTCCCAAAAAAATAATGTAACTTTCGGTCTCTAATAGAATTTTTAGTATGTTTACCACCCGTTTGTGGTAAAATGACTGTTTATTTAAGGATTTAGCTCATGGAAAAACTTTATTATCAACTGATCGCAGCTAAAGCTATACGGAACTCCGTAACTAAGAAAGCTTTAAGACTGTTAATGTTAGCTTTTACCCTATCAAGTATGAGCTACATCACTATGGCACAAGTTGTTGTAGGCCCTGCCGGTGGAGGGACAAATATATGCAGCAGTACCGCGGTGGGAGGCTCTGCGCCCTCGTGTACGGCGTTGGGGCCAATCACAATAACGGAAACACTGGTCACTGATTTCTCAATTGGCACTGATGGTATCACACTTAACCCGCCTGTGGGCTGGCAGTTTTGCGTAGGTTCCACACCGGTTATTACCTTCGCTCCCGGTGCAGATATCAGCTCTATCGGCGCGACTACATTTACTTCCAGTGCGCTTACAATCAATAATATCAATGTTGCTGGCATTACTCATAACGATGTTGTTACCATAACAGGATTGCAGATTCAGGCGCTGTCGCCATTCTCCTTACCGGGCAATATATACGCTTCGGCAGAAAGCGGCATTACCGGCATTACTACCGGTACAGGCATAGGTGCATCCAATTTCGGTAATCTGGCACTTGTTCCCATAACCATTACGGGGCCGTCATCAGTGTGTATCGGCAGTTGTATTACTGTAAGCAGCGGCCCTGCAGGTGGTACATGGTCTAGCACCACTTCCGGTATTGCAATAGTTACAGGTTCAGGTACCACTGCTACCGTATGCGGTGTCAGCGCTGGCACTGCAATAGTTAAGTATACGGTAGGTGTTTGTTCTGCTACCTATCCGGGCAACATTGTGGTTAACCCCAATCCGGCGCCCATTACCTTTTCCTCTCCCGGATTTCCCGACCACATGTGCGCATTCTATGATACTATAGTTGCTACAGGTGGTATATCCGGAACATCATATGGTCTTTTCAACAGTTCAGGTATAACTGTAAATAATCTGGGTTCAGGTCTGGGTAAGGTTTATGCCCACTACCCCGGCGTAGATACACTTTGGTATACCTTCCCAACAGGTTGCCAGACAAGAACTATTGTTACTGTAGATCCTTTGCCGGCGCCTATTCAGACACCTCCTTACCAGGTGTGCCAGGGGTCTTGTGTTACCCTTACCGACGCATCGGCCGGAGGTACCTGGACCAGTATTACTACAGCTGTTGGTACTATCGGTACAACAGGCACTTTCTGCGGCATTACTGCAGGCACAACATTGATAGAATATGAAATCCCAGGTGGTTTTACAGGCGGATGTATCACCGATACTACTATGACTGTTCTTCCTTTGCCTGCGCCTATTGTAATGGTTGATGAAATTGACGAAATATGCAGTGGCAGCTCTTTTCAGTTAGCGGATGCAACAGGCGGCGGTACCTGGTTTAGTGTTTCCGGTGGCATTGTTTCAGTATCTCCGACTACGGGTGATACTACTACTGTGGCCGGGGTGACGGGTATGTCGGGCACGAGCCTGATCTCCTACATTGCTCCGGATGGTTGCGCGCAGACTATAACGGTAACCATTGACCCATTGCCCGGCTCTATAACCGGCCCTAATGTAGTATGCGTTGGTGATTCCATTACCTTATCTGATGGTACGGGCGGAGGCAAATGGTCCTCAGGCTCCCCAACCGTAGCTACAATTGATTCCATTTCCGGATCACTGATTGGGGTACATGCTGGTGTTACCATTGTTACTTACACTATAACGCCGGGCAATTGTGTAGCCACTTATTCAGTAACCGTTAATCCGCTGCCCAGCCTCATTACAGGTCTGGATTCTATCTGTGTCGGGGTTGTTTCAATTGCTGCATTATATGATTCCACATCCGGTGGAACCTGGACTACTACTTCTGGTGGATCCATCCTTCATGTAGATGCTACCGGAGACCCGGTTGATGTAGTAGGCATAGGAATCGGCATAGATTCAGTTTACTATACCATTACGGCTACAGGTTGCCGCACCGGTTTTGTAGTTACTGTAAACGCATTGCCTCCGCCTATTTCCGGACCATCTTCATTGTGTCTGCATGCTGCGGTGTTATATACTGATATTTCACCTACCGGTGGTACATGGACCATTGATTCATTCATCCTGACTAATGTAGCTCTTTATCCTGATTCTGCTAGTGTAGTCGGAGCGTCTGTCTCTGCTGTAACTATTACTTATACCAATCCTTCCGGTTGTATTGCCACATTGCCTGTTACTGTATACCCTTTACCCAGTCCTATCTATTCTGCCGACAGTGTTTGTGCGGGTTCAACTGTAATTTTGCATGATTCAGTGTCTGGTGGTACCTGGACAAGTTCAACTTTAAGTGAAGCAACCATTGGTTCGCTTACCGGTCTGGTTAGCGGAATTGCAGAAGGTACTGTAATAATAAGTTACTTCGCTCCTGGAGGCTGCTCTACATGGGAGTCGTTCAATGTCTATGCCTCAGAGCCCATTTCCGGGCCACATACCGTTTGCCAGGGAGGAACAATATATCTTTATGATACCTTGCCAGGTACCTGGACAAGCAGTAATCCGGGCGTTGCAACTGTTGTCACCACTTTATTAGATTCAGGAAAGGTTACGGGTGTCAGCGGTGGCGTAACTACTATTACATTTACCATGGGCGACGGTTGTTTTGTTACCTATACGGTAACCGTATATCCGGTATCCAATATCCTGGTATCCGGCCCTGGCCCGGCAATTTGTCTTGGTGATTCGTTCCTTGTTTCCGATCTCACACTTGGCGGTGTATGGACCAGTCTGGATGGCTTTATAGCTACAGTTACACCTATATCGCCTACTTTAGCCTGGGTGCACGGCGTTGGTACAGGGGTCACTGATATCGTGTATACATTACCTACTACCTGTAGTGCGGCTATTGAGGTAACCGTCAACCCGCTGCCGGGGCCTATACTCGGCAGAGACTCCGTGTGTATGGGCGATACTGTTATGCTTTCGGACTCCGTTACTACAGTATCGGGTATCTGGACTGTGACCAATGGTAATGCAACTATCACACCACTTACCGGAATACTGACCGGTGTTCATGCAGGCTATGATACTGTAGTATTTACTTATCCGGGTTCCGGCTGCCAGGCATTTTTACGAGTAAAAATTAATGTACTCTATCCTATAAATGTTACAGGGCTCAGCCGGGTTTGCGTGGGCAGTGAGTTGTTTGTTTCGGATACTACGCCGGGTACCGGAGTCTGGGGCGAATTGCACCATAATCTGGATACGATTACAAATATCGCACCTATAGTACCATCAGGTTCATCTGCTACCGACAGTGGTAAAGTGGCCGGAATAGACACTATTACTTACACTATAACCGCAACCGGTTGCACTACCTATCTGGCAGTATCTATTAACCCGCTGCCTACCATTACCGGACCAGACACAGTATGCGCCGGAACTGCAATAGTTGACACCGGCCATATTCCTGGCGGTACCTGGTCTTTGTATAACGGGCATGCCACCTGGACGCCTACGGGTATAGATTCCACAGTAAATATACATGGTATAACGGTGGGTATTGATACTCTGAAATATACCTCCCTGCTGGGATGCGTTATGACGATGCCTGTGGTCATAGACTCAACCCCTACCGGTATTTTAACTACTTCGTCATTGTGCGTTGGCAGGGAAGAACTGATCAGTGACGGGACTATTGGCGGTCTTTGGACCGCTGTTAACGGGCATATCATTCTTACCGGATCAGGATCAACGGATACTCTTCATGGCATTACCATAGGTGTTGACACACTTGTCTATACCTTACCGGTTCACGGATGTTCGTCGCAGATTATTGTAACGGTAGAACCAATTCCCGCTATTACACTTACCCAGTCTCACCCGTCGTATATATGTATTGGCGGCAGTTCGACCATTACAGCCAATGGCGCAGGAGCGGGCGGACACTATACCTGGACACCATCCTTCGGCTTGAGCGCTACAACCGGCTCAAGTGTTGTCGCTTCCCCAACGCTTACCACTACTTATAGTGTTACGGCCATATCCATATATGGTTGCGACAGCACAGATACTATTACCGTGCTGGTTGACAGCACCTTCCTGCACATTAAGGTGATAGGCCGGGACAGTATATGCCGCGGCCAGAGCGATACCTTGATAGCTTCGGGAAGAGACAGTACTTATTTCAACTGGTTCCCGGGAATTGCGGGTCTTAGCTGCACCATCTGCGATACTACCATTGCCACACCTGATGTAACAACTACCTACAGGGGTTTAGCTATTGATGATATAGGTTGTAAGGACTCGGTGGTATTTACCATAACGGTCAACCCGCTGCCTATTGTGGTAGTAACGCCCAATCCTGTTGTATTATGTCATGGTACGCCGGTTCAGCTGCATGCATCCACTACCAATACAAATAATGCCACAGATAAGTTCTCCTGGTCGCCCAACCTGTTTATTTCCAATGATTCGGTATACAACCCGATTATTAATGATACCACCAACCTTGTTTATGTGGCAACCGCAACTACAATATATGGATGTAGTGACTCTCTGAAGGTTAAAGTATCGGTACTGGATACCAATGTGAACAGCATAATTAAGGATACCAATATTTGCCTTGGTTCCAGCGCCCAACTGTATGCATTCAGTCATAGTGTTACCAGCAATCTGGATGTACCGGTATTTACCTGGTCGCCCGATACGGCAATCAATGATCCCTTTATCTGGGATCCTATTGTTACACCTACAGTTACAACAACCTACTCGGTACATGTGGTAGAAAATGTTTGTTTTGATACCACAATGAAGGTTACGGTCTTTGTTCAGCCATATCCGGGAATAAATCTGTATCCATTCGCTGAAACAATCATTGCCGGTACACCTACACAGCTTAATGCAAGTGTGCCTAATACGCCCGTATTATTTTATGCGTGGGAGCCAGCCAATTCACTGTCGTGCGACAGTTGTATGAATCCTGTGGCTACACCGACTGTTAATACAACCTATACGGTAACGGTATCCTCAATTTACCATTGTGTTGACCAGGATACGATAAGGCTGAATATGATCTGCGATAACAGCCAGATATTTATACCCAACACGTTTACACCTAACGGCGACGGTATCAACGACCGTTTCTATGTGAGTGGTAAAGGTATCAGTGTAATTACGCTGTTCCAGGTTTATAACCGCTGGGGTCAGCTATTGTTCGAAGCGGATAATATACCTGCCAACAATGCCGGATTCGGCTGGGATGGAACGTTTAAGGGTCTGGTTCTGGAGCCCGACGTATTTGTGTACATTGTACACGCCCAGTGCGAACTAGGCGGAAATGTATTTAAATACCAGGGGAATGTTTCTATAGTACGGTAATTCATAAATAAGCGAAAAAAGAGGAAAAATGAAGCGAATTTTAATTATACTTTCAGGTACTATCCTATCTGCAATGGCTTCTTTCAGCTATGCGCAGGATATCCACTTCTCGCAGTTTTCCGAGAACGAGATATTCCATAATCCTGCACTTACCGGTGTATTCAGCGGAGAATATAAATACGGGTTGGATTACCGCAGTCAGTGGGGCAGCGTTACAACTCCATTTAATACCACTATGTTTGCCGGAGAAACCCGTGTACTGGTAAACCGGGAAGCGGGAGATTATGTGAGTTTCGGGCTGGCAGCAACTTATGACCAGGCAGGTGCTATCAACTTTACAAGTACGCAGATATATCCGGCTGTAGCCTTCAATAAAGCGCTTGAAGATGTGCACAATACCTACTTATCAGTTGGTTTTACCGGTGGCTATATTTCGAGAAATGTGGACCAGACCCTGATGACCTTCAGCAGCCAGTATGTCAACAGCGAGTACCTTTCCACCAATCCTACAATGGAGACTGCTACTTACAAAAGCCTGCACAACTATGATGTTGGGGCCGGTATCAGCCTGAACAGTTCGCTCGATCTGCAGAGTACCGTAAACTACTACCTTGGAGCAGCAGTTTATCATATCAACAGCCCGACTGAAATTTTCAGTGGTGGCCAGGTGCTGGTAAAGTTGCCAATGAAGGTGGAACTGAATGCCGGGTTCCATATGCCTTTCAGTGATAATTTCGGTCTTACGCTTCAGACAAATTACAGCAACCAGCATCCTTACTCAGAGTTTCTTATTGGCGGGATGATTGACTGGAAGGCTTTGCAGGTGGGGCTACCAAGTATTTTCTCATTTCATTTCGGCTTGTATATGCGTTATCAGGATGCCGTAATACCCACATTCAAAATTGATTTCAAGAATGTATCATTAGGCTATTCTTACGATATCAATAATTCATCACTTGGGTCTCAGGCAGGTGGCGCAGCCGCTACCGAAATTACCCTGTATGTGAAAGGTAATTATAATCATAAAAAGAACCCACGTGATCCGGTTATGTGTCCGAGGTTTGAAGACAGCCCGAATCCGGGAAATACCTGGAGGTAATATTGATCATGTCACTTCTATAAAATAATTTAAAATGGCTGCGATCTCAAAGCTCACAGCCATTTTACTTTTTATTCAGATTGTTCCAGACTTCAAAAAGCACTTCCTGTGCTGGCCTTCCTGCTGGTATTTCCTGCAAAGGCTCACAGGCTATGAGTGATTCATGGCAATCGGCAGGCAGCAACTGGTAAAGCTTTGTTCCCTTTGTTTTCCAGGCCAGCATATCATCGCTTACTTCTTTGATGATCAGGCCCGGGTTGCCCACTACAAGGCTTCTGGCCGGAATAACTGTCTTTGCCTGTATAAAAGTCATTGCGCCTATGATGCACTCATCGCCTATTTCGGCTTCGTCCATTATAACAGAATTCATACCCACCAATACGTTCCGGCCAATATTGGCGCCATGAATGATAGCGCCATGCCCTATATGTGCCCCTGATTTTAAGGTAAGCGTAACCCCCGGAAACATATGCACGGTGCAGCTTTCCTGCACATTACAACCATCTTGAATCACAATACCTCCCCAGTCGCCTCTTATAGCCGCCCCGGGACCAACATATACATCGCGCCCTATGATTACATTGCCGGTTACCGCTGCCAGCGGATGAACAAAAGAAGATGGATGAACTACCGGTATAAATCCTTTGAATGAATAAAACATAATAGTCAAAGGTAAAAAAGGAGCAAGATAATAATGAAAATTTGTTGAAGAGGTGGCTATGGTTAAATGTAATATAATTATTATAGATGTATAAAAATGCCAATGAATGCAATACAAGGTTTTGAGATTTTTCATTATAGCTGCAAAATAATATAATTAATATTACATATGATTTCGTAATTCCGGAAACGCAAACTTTGTTTAATAGGTACCTATTTATTATTGGGAGTAAAATATTTTTTATCTGAAATGCCCAACCTTTTTAAGATATTCACATGTCTGTATAGGGAGTAGAATTATTTTTTATGAAAATTGGATAATTTTTGCTAAAAGAACAAAAATGCCTATATTTAAGGTTCAGATGTTTTTAAAAAAGTCCGTACTATCCTTTATACTGTTTTAATGCTTGATAATATGAAAAGGCGCTACCACATAATTTTATTTTTATTTACGCTTTTATCCTTCTGTAAGGTTTCTGGCCAGATAGTAGGTACTGATGTATTTTTACAGGGCCAGTGGCTGGAGGTAGGGGTGGATCAGATGGCTGCATTCGGCACCTGCAGTTCGCCTGCTACTTATCATGCACACGCCTGCTGCGGCTCCACTACCTGTGCTACCTCCGGAGCCGCAATGGATGCCAGCTATGACTGGGGGCATGATGGATGGGCTGTTGGTACACCATGCTTTATGGGGCCTTACACTCAACCCGGCTATCCGGCTGAAGGATGGAGTGTACAGGTTGGAGCAACCGAATACCGCAACTGGGCTGCCGGCGGATTATGTACCGGTACATTTGATATTACCGGATCAATTACAAGCTATACAAACACATGGGGCTCTGCAACCGGAACATTTACTGGCTCGGTTGCCGGCCTTAATATTGTGCAGCAAACAAGAGTGGATACTATGGCTTCGTGGGTGGTAGTAACTGCCAAACTCTATAATACAACAGTAGCTCCCATTACCGGCGTTTATTATGAGCGTACCTGCGATCCGGACAACTCGTCGGATTGGGGCGGAGGCTCTACTACCGAGAATGTGATTCTTCACCAGAACGAAGATGCTCGGCACGATGTGGAGATTGGTACATATTCTAACTCCGGTGCTTATAATATGGCTAACAGCTGGCTGGCCCTGGGTACCAGGGACTGCCGTGCAAAATGCGGTGTTTTAGGTGGATTATCTCCTTCAAATACTCCTGCAGAGTTATGGGCGGGTACCGGCCCTGTGCTCACTGCCTTTCAGGACAGTAATTTTGCAGATGAAGGTATTTTCCTGGTATTTAATATAGGTACTATTTTGGGCAATGACAGTGCAATTGTTTCTTATGCCTATATCTACGATAGCAGAGAAGGTTTTGACAGCGCACTTCCTAATCCGATACTGTCAGTTAACGGCGTTGCTCAGTATAATAATCCCGATACTTTTAATACTTGTACTATTCCCACGGTTAATATTGTGCCGATTAATATCCTGTATGGAGCTGATAAAGACTGGAGCTGGTCTAAATGGACCTGGACTCCATCAACAGGACTTGCAGCTACCACGGGTGTTTTTAACACAGTTAATATTACTGCGCTTCCCGGCATAACAACCTACACCATTACCGGCACAGACAGTTCAATCGGTATGACCGATTGCCAGAACCAGGTGCTTTACCTGACGGTAATTCCATGCTTCCATGCAACGAGCGATACTCCCTGTATGAATGAAACATTGCACCTGGTTGCCCATGGTGATTCTACCGGCGCTACGTATTTCTGGTATGGTCCGGGAGGTTTTACAGCATTTACCCAAAGCACCACCCGTTTCCCGCTGACAATGGCAGATACCGGTGTTTACTATTGTGTAAAAACAGTTGGGGTAGGTACGGATACAATACATGTAGATGTAGTCATTAAGCCTATACCATCCGTTACCATTTCAAGTAATGGTCCGATATGTTCGGGTACTCCCAATAACCTGCTGCTTACGGCAACACCTGATTCTGCCGGTGAAACCTTCAGTTGGAAAGGGCCGAATGGCTTTACTTCCATTCTGCAGAATCCTACAATTGTAAATCCGCCTTCAGCCTATACGGGCTTATATAAGGTAGTTACTACCTGGAACGGATGTATGGACAGCAGCGCATGGCTGATGGTTTTTGTAGATTCTACTCCAGCGGTACCAACTATCTCCAGCAATGCACCTATCTGTTCCAGCCATTCACAAAAACTGGATACACTGTTCCTTAATTCAAGTGACGTAAGTCCGGGATCTACTTATTCATGGGCAGGCCCGTCAGGTTTTACTTCGGTACTGCAAAACCCCATTATTCCACAGGTACATGTTCCTGCATCCGGAGTATATACAGTTACGGCCTCTATAGCGTATGATGGTATCACCTGTTCCAACAATAATACCCTTAACGTAGTTATTGACTCCACACCATACCAGCCTGTATTGGGCAGTAATGGCCCAATTTGCTCCGGAAATGCCCTGTTGCTTACCGCAACAAGTACTATCCTTTCCGGATATAACTGGTCGGGGCCAAACGCCTTTACCTCAGGCCTGCAGAATCCGGTAATTACTCCGGCTACAACATTTGCTACCGGAGTTTATACTGTTACCGCTACTATTATATATCCTGGCGGTGTAACCTGTACCTCTGATTCAGCCAGTCTTATTGTTGTGGTCGATTCAACTCCGGCTCTGCCTGGTGCAACCAGTAATTCACCTGCTCCTCCGGGCATCTGCCAGGGCGATACTTTATTTCTGTATTCCAGCGATTCTACTGCTTCTGTAAATTATAGCTGGGTAGGACCGGATGCTTTTACATCTACCCAGCAGAATCCCTACATCTATCCGGTACCTCCGGCAGCCACTGGCGTTTATACTTTAACTGCCATACTGGGTATGTGTTCGAATTCTGTAGTAACAACTGTTACCATTACACCAACACCTATACTCACAGTATCCAGCAACGGGCCAATCTGTACCGGTGTGAAAGATACCATGTTCCTGCAGGCAACCAGTAATCCCGGAACAACCTTCAGCTGGACGGGCCCATATACTTTCGTGAACAATACGCAGAACCCGTTCCGGACACCTGTAATAATGGAATATGGCGGTATTTATCAGGCTATTGCCTATCTTAATGGTTGTCCTTCAGCCCCGGTTAATGATACTGTAATTACCATACAAACGCCACCAGCGCCATGGATAAGCTGGCTTACCTACTGCCAGACGTATGACGTAAACCAGATGCAGGCATACGGAGACAGTATTCTGTGGTTTCCCAACAGCCAGGCCGGCGCTTTAGGTACGCTGAGTGCGCCGGTGCCTCCTTCAACAAATGATACTGTAATGTGGTTCTTTGTAAGGCAGACCAATCAGGGATGTACCAGCGGTTTGGATTCCTTCAAAGTAACTATTAACCCAAAACCGCTTGTTACAGTTACTCAGTCAATGGGCGTATGTCCTCATGATACTGCAGTGCTTACCGCTGTTGATACAGATCCTATTGCTTACTACCACTGGGCTCCGTATCAGTATATCAGTGATACTGTGGGTGCATCAGTAGTAATCAGGCCTGAAACGGATCTTACATACACAGTAGTGGCAACCAATAAATATGGCTGTACAGATACTGCCTATACCAATGTAACTGTGAAGCCGGCAGCGTTGCTTAAAATCGATGTTGGAGATTCAATCATACTGTATCCCGGCGAAACCTACCAGTTGAACCCGATGACCAACTGCTCTTATTTTGCCTGGTTCCCTCCTTCGGGTTTGAGTGCCGACAATATTTCAAATCCGGTTGCATCGCCACAGATCAGTACCAAATACACCGTAGATGGTGTTACAAGCTGGGGATGTAAAGCGGTAGATTCAATCAGTGTTTATATTGATAATGGCTCACTGCTGGCGCTGCCAAATGCATTTACACCAGGAAACGGGCCTAATAATGAATTTAAGATTCTGATCAGGGGTAATGCCGTTCTGCAGTATTTCAGGATATTTGACAGATGGGGTGAAAAAGTGTTTGAAACCACTGATATAACCCAGGGTTGGGATGGTAATTTCAAAGGAACGCCGCAGCCATTTGGTGTGTATGTGTATGAAGTGAGCGCTGTTTCCAGCGATGGTCATATGTTTACAAAACATGGCAATGTGACATTGATAAAATAATTAGTCCGGGTATTTTAAAAATAAAGGCCCTGATTTTTTCAGGGCTTTTATTTTCAGTATCAACTGCGCTTTGAAATAATAAGTTGGAAACAGATTTGTAAAAAATGTCTTTCATGCATATTGATTGAGATAAATTATACTGATGAAGAAACTGCTTTTTATTGGTTTATTTTCCCTGCTTATTTGCAAACATGGGTTTTCACAATTTGTAGGAACTCTTGCAGGCTATCCGCTGGTAACAACAGGGTGGAATTATGGCGGATTTGCAACCGTAGTGGATAGCACTATACAGTTGACCACACCTGGTACCGATGAGAATGGCTATGTATACTTTGATTCAGCCACCAACCTTACTTCTTGTGCGCAGTTCTCGGTGAAATTCGATTACCGGATCATACCACCAACAGGGGGTGCAGGAGTAGCCGATGGGATTGCCTTTTTTTACATTGCCACTCCGCCCAGCGGGTTTATTACCGGAGGCGGTCTTGGGCTGCCGAATCCTTTAACCGGTATGGTGTTTACGCTCGATACCTGGGATAATGATGGCGACGGGCTCAATCCGGAGAGTGAACTATTTGGTTATCCTACACCGCTTACCTACAGTGAGGCTGATTACACACATCTGGTAACAACCATAAATCCGCATCTGACCTTTATGGATGATGCTACCTGGCACCATTGCGAAATTGATTATAACGCGGGTAACATCACGGTTTATTATGATTACAGCATAATTCCGGGAATGACAGGTTTCTACCTCATTTCAATTCCAACCGGTTATTTTGGTTTCAGTTCCAGTACAGGAGCAGGGTACAGCACACAAAGCGTAAAGAATGTACACATAACAGCAACGGGTATTTCTTTTCCGCCAACCGTGGTTTCGCCTGTCACTTACTGTCAGTATTCAACAGCCTCACCACTTACTGCTACAGGTACAGGGCCGTTTCACTGGTACACAACCGATACCGCTACAGTGGTATCCCTGCCAGGTGGCTTTGTGCCATCAACTCTGGTTGCGGGAAGTACTACCTATTTTGTGCGTCAGGGTGTAGGCGCCTGCATCAGCCAGCCCGATTCTGTAACCATTGTTGTTATTCCCCGGCCGCCTGCTCCTGTTATTACAGGTATTACAACCTATTGCAGCGGAGATACACCTACCCCGTTTACCGTTTCCGGAGCTACCGGAACAGTACTTTGGTATACCACAGGTACGGGTGGTACAGGCAGCACCACACCAACTGTAATCAGTACTGCAACGGCAGGCCTTACCACATACTATGTGTCTCAAATTGCAGGAGGTTGTGAGAGCCTGCGCGATTCCATTACCGTAAAAGTAATTGGCACGCCTGCGCCACCAGTAGTAACAGGCACAAGTACCTATTGCCAGTTTGTGACCTATGTGGCTCCCACTGCTGCCGGTACAAATGTATTATGGTATACAACTGCAACAGGCGGGGCCGGCACAGCCACAGCGGGTACAGTAAATACCAGCATTCCCGGCACCACTACCTTCTACGTTACCCAAAGCGACTCAGGATGCACCAGCGCACGCGGGCCATTCCCGATCACGGTAAATCCGCAACCTCCGGTGCCTGCCATAATCGACAGCCCGTGGAGCTATTGCCCGGGTCAGCCGTTTCAGGCATTTACAGTTATATCCGGTACCGGTGTTTTGTGGTATGCTGCCGCTACAGGCGGCGCCGGAAACAGTGTGGCGCCTATAATCAATATCACTATACCTGGCTCAGATACGGTATGGGCAACACAAACAATACTCGGTTGCGAGAGTAACCGGGTTCCTATAGTAGTTACTGTGCATAACAATGTTGGTGCAGGGTTTACTTACCAGAAAAAATGGGGCTGCAAAGCCGACACCGTAGTATTTACCAATACTTCAACCGGCACTACTCAGTATTTATGGGCCTTTGGCGATGCCAGCACATCCATGCTCGCAGATCCTACCCACATTTATCTTTACCAGGCGCTGGATACGGTTATATTAACATCAATGAGTCCGTATTGCCATACAACCGATACCCAGGTAATAGATCTGGTACATCCGCTACATGCACAGTTTGCGGCAGATACCAATCTCATTTGCCAGGGAGGCAGTATTGCTTTTACTGATAATTCTTATGGTAAGACCGGTACTACTTTAAGCTACCTCTGGATTTTCGGAGATGGTGGTAATGCAGGTCTTGCCAACCCTTCTCATACTTTTCCGCATACCGGAATTTATGATGTGAAAGAAATTGTTTCTGATTTTGTGCCCTGCTACGATACAGCATATAAAACAATCAATGTGGATACCATCAGCCCGATATACATGGCTGCTACCGATACTGTTTTGTGCCAGGGCAATGAGGTAACCTTTACCGGCTTATACTCGGGCATAGGTAATACCGGCATCAGCTGGAGCATAAGCAATAACGACAGCATTAAAAACATCAATCCGCTGACTTACGGTTTTGAAACTCAGGGCACATACATAATAACTGCAACAGCCCTATACAGGGTTTGTCCGGATACCAGTGTAAGCCGGACGGTAATAGTAAGGCCACAACCGCTCATCAACCTGGGTCCGGACACTGCTATATGTAAAGGGGGTGTGGCTTTAATTCTTGCAGACAAAATTAATGCCAATACCCCAGGCGCTTCCTGGCTATGGAACACCGGGCAGACCACATCTTCAATCTCGGTAGCCGAGCCCGGCACCTATACTGGTACCGTAAGGCTGGATGGCTGCACGGCTTCTGGTTCAGTTAAGGTTACCAATGACTGCTATATGAATATCCCCAATGTCTTTACACCAAATAGCGATGGGCTGAATGATTATTTCTATCCCCGTTCGTTGCTATCCAGCGGCTTGCTTTCTTTCAAATTGAATATCTATAACCGTTGGGGACAGATGATTTTTGAAACTACTTCAACAGAAGGTGCGGGCTGGGACGGCAGATTTAATAATACTGAGCAGCCCGAAGGCGTTTACGTTTATAACATAGACTGCACCTTCAAAGACGGCCAGCACGAGCACCACCAGGGTAATGTAACACTGATCAGGTAAGGGGCATCTTAACTTATACTACAGAAAATATTGCCTAATTTAGCTTCATGGGAAATATTGTAAGGGTTATCCTGCTGTTATATTTGTTTGCAACTACCTTGCATGCACAGGATAAATTAAAGAAAACGGATACTGCTGCCATAACAACTGATACACTGAAACCATATCAGAAATACCCTGTTCTCCCGGCTTTCAATGTTCTGGAAATGGATAGCAGCACTATCTTCAACACATTTAATATCCCGTCGGGCAAGCCAATAGCCCTGATGCTGTTCTCGCCCGACTGCAAGCACTGCAAGCGCACCATTAAAGCCCTGGAGGCAGGTATGGACTCTATTCAGAATATCCAGTTCTACCTGGTAACAGCCTCTCATAATATTGCGGATATTAAAGAGTTTTATGAAAAGCACCACATTGCTGATTACAAGAATATAAAGCTCGTTGGCAGGGATATGGAGTTCTTTTACTTCAGTTATTACGGCGCAAAATTTGTACCCGATATTGCCCTCTATGATGAGCACAAAAAACTCGTAAAGCTTATAGAAGGGGAGACCAATGCCAGCGAAGTGTATAAATACATACATTAGGCTACTTTAATAATCCACTTTTTAATATAAAAAAGGTCTGTATGCCTCCAATGGCCGTTGGGATGTATATTCAGGAAATTTCTTGTGCTAAGTAGTAATGCATACTTTGTATATGTTTATAAAAACAGGTAACTTTGTTTTATGAAAACAGAACCTAAAAAATCTACCTCTCAATTACATGCCGACCTCAGAAAAAAAATGGGGCCATCTGGCTTTAAGAATAATGAAGATTTCGAAAAGATGGCAGGTCTTTTTGAAGGTATGGATATTACCCTCAAAAGCCTTAGGGAAAAAGCATGGAAACGGAAATAACCATATATAGTAATTAAATAGCCACAAAAAAAATCCCTCCGTTACCAGAGGGATTTGTTACTTAAAAAAATTTCTCAAAGAGAAAAATTACCGGATAAACAGCAGCTCCCTGTATTTTGGCAGCGGCCATAATTTATCATCCACTATCAATTCCAGTTTATCGGCATGATAGCGTATCTTATCGAAATAGGTCTTTACTTCGTGGCAGTATTTCAGGGCACGTTTGTGCATATTTGCAGTATCATTAGCCTTTTTGCGGGCTTCGAGCATGGCTTCTACATTATCATTCAGATTCTGGATATGACCGCTGATAATCTCTACCAGGTTGAGCTGGGTTTTATAGCTTTCTTTATCCAGTCCCAGTTCTTTAAGCCCGCGCACATTGGCTATAAGGGTATTCTGATAATTGATTGCTGCCGGGAGTATATGATTGGTGGTGAGGTAACCAATGATACGGGCCTCAATCTGTACCTTCTTAATATAATCCTCCAGCATTATTTCGTGGCGTGCTTCCAGTTCGCGCTTGCTGTATATGCCATTGTCGTAGAATACCTGCTTTCCTTTTTCAGTTACAAAGGCATCCAGCGCTTCCGGGGTTGTCTTGAAGTTATTCAGGCCGCGGCGTTTGGCTTCAGCAGCCCATTCATCGCTGTAGTTGTCGCCTTCAAAACGTATGCGCTTTGATTTGGTGATATAATCGCGCAGCACCTGCAATATGGCTATTTCTTTTTTCTCTCCCTTCTCTACCAGCGCATCTACATCTTTCTTAAACTGCTTCAGCGTTTCGGCCATAATAGTATTAAGTACAGTCATAGGCGAGGCGCAGTTGGCGGTAGAACCTACAGCGCGGAACTCGAACTTATTGCCGGTGAAAGCAAAAGGGCTGGTACGGTTGCGGTCGGTATTATCCATCAGCAGTTCAGGTATCTGCTTATGGATGTCCAGCTTCAGAATAACTTCGTCCTGCTCGCTGAATTTCTCTTTTACCCTTGTTTCTACCTCATCCAGTACATCGCTCAGGAACTTGCCTATATATACGGAGATGATAGCAGGCGGCGCTTCATTCGCGCCCAGGCGATGGTCGTTATTGGCCGAGGCTATAGCACCACGCAGCAGATCGTCGTAATCATGCACCGCCTTAATTGTGTTTACAAAGAAGGTGAGGAACATAAGGTTGGTGCGGGGTGTTTTGCCGGGCGACAGCAGGTTGACACCTGTATCGGTAGCCATGCTCCAGTTATTGTGCTTGCCTGAGCCATTGATGCCGGCAAATGGCTTTTCGTGCAGCAATGCTTTAAGCTTATGGCGCTTGGCTACTTTGGTCATCACATCCATCAGCAGTGTATTGTGGTCAACTGCTATGTTGCACTCTTCGAATATCGGAGCGCACTCAAACTGAGAAGGCGCAACCTCATTATGGCGTGTGCGCAGTGGTATACCGAGTTTATAAGACTCCTGTTCGAAATCCTGCATAAAGGCATACACCCGCTCAGGTATAGATCCGAAGTAGTGATCTTCGAGCTGCTGGCCTTTTGCCGGGCTATGGCCAACCAGCGTGCGGCCGCACATCAGCAGGTCGGGGCGGGCATTGGCAAGCGTTTCATCAATCACGAAATACTCCTGTTCCCAGCCAAGGGTTGCAGTAACCTTGCTGACATTTTTATCGAAGTAATGGCACACATCCACCGCAGCTTTATCGAGTGCGGCAATTGATTTCAGCAGGGGCGCTTTATAATCGAGGGACTCGCCATTGTAGGCTATGAAAATAGTAGGGATGCACAATGTTTTACCACTGCCAGACTCCATAATGAATGCAGGAGATGAAGGATCCCAGGCAGTATAACCACGAGCCTCGAATGTAGCGCGGATACCCCCATTAGGGAAGCTGGATGCATCGGGTTCCTGCTGTATAAGTGCATCGCCATCGAACAGTTCGATAGCAGTACCATCGCTTTTAAGGGTAAAGAATGAGTCATGTTTTTCGGCAGTGGTGCCGGTCAGCGGTTGAAACCAGTGGGTGAAGTGGGTAACCCCTCTGCCTTCGGCCCAGGCCTTCATACCAGCTGCTACCTGATCGGCGATACGGCGATCGACGCGGGCACCCGATTTTGCTGAATTCATGAGGCTTTTGTAGGCCTCATCACTCAGATATTCGCGGATGGTACGGCCGCTGAATACATTGGTTCCGAAGATGGCAGTGATCTTCTTTTCGCCATACCCTTCGATTTTTTTCTCTTCGCCTGCGGCCAGTGCCTGCAGTGCCTGAAAACGTAAAGATGACATAATATTAAATTTTGTGCAAATTTAGTGTTTCCGGCTGTAAATTCTAGTTTTTTTCAAGAATTTTTATAAAAAGATAACATTATAATATATTATAATGTTATTAATGAATGGGTCATTCTTTTGACTCAATGACATAGGAGCAAGCAAAATCAGCATTTATTATGTTTTCTACAAATACTATTTGCTGCCGCTCATACAGTTGAATATAAATCATCATTTCTGTATTTTCCGTTATATTATCAAAATACAAGATGGGCAAGTCCTCTATAAAATCCACACCGCGCCTGCCATTCCATTTGTAGGTTGCCTCCTTGGCACACCATGCCGCAGTAATCAATTTATGCTCATCACCAAACAGATTCTGCTCCGTTGCTGATAAAAACTTATGGCTGATCTTGTGAATATTGGGGTGCCAGGTCTGTATATCTATACCTGCCTCTTTCCGGGGATCAATCACAGCCGCCACCCAGGGCCAGGAATGGGAAATAGAGAAATAATACTCGTTATTGGCTATGCGGGGCTTATCATGTTGGTCTTTATCAATGCCAAGAATCGGGAAATCGTGCTGCAGGTGGGTAAGCAGAAACCTGCCTGCCAGGTGCTCTATCCGCCTTTTTTCATTTTTGATATCCGGTTCCAGTCCGGTAAGGCCTGCAAAGAATGATTCCGGCTCTTCTATCTTCCAGATAGCGGCCAGGGCATGATCTCCTATGTTCCATTCTTTGTATAGTGGCATTTTTGGTTGTTTAGCAGATAGGTTTAAGCTGCAATTTCGTGTATTTATCATTATCCTTCTAATCCAGGCAACTTATGGGTGGGCCCATCTCTTCATCGTTAAACTCAATGTCTTCGAAACTGCATCCATATATTGTTTTGCTCCTCAACTTTCCGGAATCATCATGCCACAAATTTTGGGGTCATTTGCCGGAAAATTTTGCTGTAAAGTGAGCCATTATAAGTAATCCTGGCAAATGCTGAACTGAAGCAATGTTGAAAATAAAAGCTGGTAAAATGAATTTTGAAGCCATCCTTATTTATAATTCGGGTTATAGCCATATTTGTATTTATAGTGGGTCAGTAAAAGGAAAAAATCAGTCAGGGAAATGGCAAGGTCATTTATTTTCACAGTGAACTCAATTTGTCCGTTTACAGCCTCATTGGCCCTTAATCCTATAAGCGGTACTGCGCCACGGCCCCGGGGGCGGATATATTCCCAGTCATATAAATTAGTCCATTCAATCAACCCCTCGGCAACAGATAAACCTTCTGGTGCAAAAATATACTGAGGCCCGGCAGATGGATCTTTCCGCAATTTGAGTTTATTGCTGAGCATAAATCCGGCAGCATATAAAAACGGCACCAGTAAATAATAGCTTTTATTGGTAACATGGGCCCCGGATAACCATATAATATAAAACAGAGGGAAGCCATAAAACAGGAGTCCGCCGAGTATAGGGAAGAGCGGCAAGACAGGGTAAATCTCAGTCTTCAGCTTATTGTCTTTGAGAAAGTCTTCAGTGGCATATGCAGGCTGGTAAAGATCATCCAGAACTTCATCGGAAGGATTGACATTAATGTTTCTTAAGAGCTCTAAACTATTACATACTTCATATAACAGCCCGGGGTATTGGGTATTGCGCAGCAAATACCTTACCCATATACGTTTTCCCAGTGCAATCAGTAGAGTAATCAACATGATTGCGAAATACACCATCAGGTAAGTGAAATTCCGGAATGCCAAAAAGTAAAAAAGTAAGGAAATCAGCGTCAGCAAACCTGCGACTATGGTTGCTGAACGGATAATACTGATGGATGAATTTAATGTCATTCAGGCGGGACTTTTGAGATGGAAATCTTTAAAAATAATAATTATTCAATCACGGTGTTGCACTTCCGTAAAGTAACGGGTATTTCAGAAAAATCCCCTTATCATATATGGTCCACAGACAGCATTTCCGGCCACTTGTTTTTAGTGCGTTATTGGCCCAGGTGTTGCAGGTTCGGAATAAATTATAACTGCCGTTGGCTTCATAGAATGCATCGGTTTCGCTGTAATTGGCGTTGGTCTTGATGTAGATAAAATGGCCGTTTTCGTCTTTGCGGAAACTGGCAGTTATATAGTTAATGAGCAACTGATACTGATCTCTGCTGATAATGATTTTGCGGCAGCGTTCATTTTCCTGAAGTGAGTTATAAAAGGTAGCGTGTATTGCTGTAGTGCTTAGCCCGAATGCGGCATTGAATGCTACTGAAAACTTAAGGTCGGACCATTGAGGGGTATTCAGGTAAAAACCTTTATCTCCCCAGCCCAGGGCAAGGTATTGGGAGGACGTGTCTTTATTGGTTGTGTTGCTGAATTTTACTTCCCGGCTCCAGTCCATCTGGCAGGTATGTACTGGTACTATAATATCGGTATGCACACCGTTGGTTTTGATAAATAAGGTAACTTCCTGACTGCCTGCGGGGGCATTATTAATGGTTATGCGGGAGCAGACAAATGCGGTAAGGAAATACAGGCACACAAATGCAACAATTCCGAGCACAGTGTAACCGGTAATTTTCAGGATTTTTTTTATGATTCTGATCATTGAGTATGCCAATTCGACAATAACCGAAAATACAATTTTGCTGTAAAATACCCCATATGCAATAGGGCCACTGTATTTAAATAGAGTCTTTAAAACCGATACCCAACTCCAATAAGCGCAGACAAACTGCGGAACTTAATAGTATAATTATCGCCAAGGGCAGAACCTTTTGAAGTAGAAGCATTGTAATCCACCTCCTGTTTATAGACAAAATGTTTATTCAGGTTATATTCAAGACCAATATGTGCTCCGTAAGAAAATGCGGAGTTGAGTCTGTAAGTTTGGTATGGATTATATTCTGGGCCAGGAAAATAAGCGCTGGTGGTATAAAATCCAACAGGCTGAAAAAAGGTTTTGGAATAAGGGAATAACTTACCTGCAATAACACCAAAGTACAGGTATTTGAGATGAACATCTCCAGTTATGCCCATTGCATTATTCGGCAATTTCCACAAATTAAGGTCGTGGTAAAGACCGATGGACAGATGCTTTGTAAAATGGTAATTGGCAGAAAGATGATTGGCATAGCCTGCCGGAGTTTCGACATGCCATGCAGCAAGCATACTTGAGCTGTAACCACCCATTTCGGTAATATCAAATTTCTGCCCGAAAGACAGCAGTGGAGATAACAGGATAACGAAGATTAGTTTTTTCATACGGTAAATTGATTATTAAAGTTAGTCAATCTGTTTTGAATATAAAAATGCAAAATGGAATGTTTTATTTTAGGTGCTGATAAAATGAATCAGGATTATCAACTGAGGGTATGTTTTCAAATAAGGGGTCGGGATCACCCCGATTGTGTTTAGATATAGCTTTTGCGGTGACCAAAGGCATTATAAACAGCCTATAAAGAATACTTTCTGCATATTTCCTGATGAGAAACATTAGATGAATAAGTACTAATTCTTACCCTCACTTGCTGCCGCCATTCCATATCTTCCATGAGGCCTCCGCCTGCAAAACCAGCATTTCGTATCCGTTTTTTGTTGCAGCACCTCTGGCTTTACCTTGTAATAAAAATTTCGTTTCGGCAGGATTATAGACCAGGTCGAAAAGTAAATGCTGCTCCGTAATTCCTGTAAAAGTTATTGGTGCAGCAGCGTCAGTAACTGGGTATTGGCCCAGTGGTGTAGTATTAATGATAAGTTTGTGTTCCGCAATCATTCCAGGTGTCAGTTCTTGGTATGATAGTTGCCCGGATTGTATGCTGCGCGATACTTTGATAAAAGGGATACCCAGTTTTTTCAGTACCCATGCTGCCGCTTTTGAGGAGCCACCGGTACCCAGTATTAATGCCTTGGTATCCTGCGCCTGCAGCAAAGGAACAAGGCTCTGTTCAAAACCAATTACATCGGTATTGTAACCTTTCTTCAGCCCGTTTTTAAAGTCAATACAATTTACCGCGCCAATAATTTTAGCCGCAGAATCCAGCTCATCTAGCAGCGGAATGATTGTTTCTTTGTAGGGAATGGTAACACTAAGCCCTTTAATACCCGGATGTGACGTGAGCAAGGCGGAAAATTCTTCAATCGAACTGATTGCAAAAGGTGAATAAACCGCATCAATGCCTTCAGCAGCGAATTTCTTGTTGAAATAGTCCGGTGAAAAAGAATGCGTGAGCGGGAAACCGATTATTCCGTATTGATCTGTCATCATTGCTGTTTAATAAAAAAAGCGCCCAACAAAGTTAGGCGCCTGGGAATTTTTATGTTCATTTATTTCAGCCCTTATTGGCTCTCATTTTATCGTCGGTATCCAGAAACAACTGGAAGGTATCGCCACGCAGCCCAACCCGGGTAGATTCCAGTGGTATCACTTCTGCAGGCGCCAGGTTGCCCAGGTTCACATTGGCACCCAGCAGCTCCAGGAAGTAAACCTGTTGCGCTTTTTGCGGCGCCTCCCACATAATCTTCTCATAAGGTATCTGCGTGAGTATCTCCTGCACCAGGCCTTCGCGCACCTCGCCCGATGTGCGGTAAATGCCCACATTGCCGGCTTCCCTTGCTTCGGCTATTACATAAGTGCTGCCAGCTTCCAGTTCTGCCCTCATCAGCTCTATCCATTTATAAGGCGGCATAATATGTGTAGCGTCTTTCGAACCTACTTCCGACAGAACGGTAAAATGCTTTGCCAGCTTTTCAATGTAACCCAGTTTCTCGATATGCGGAATGGTAATAGATCCGTCGGACACTTCGACGTGCATGATTCCGTAATCCTTAAGCACATTTACATAGTCATCAAACTGATTACGCACCAGGAAAGCTTCAAACAGTGTGCCGCCAAAATATACAGGTATTCCGTGTGCCTGGTAGATAGCTATTTTCTCCCGCAGATGGCTGGTTACAAAGCTGGTGCCAAAGCCCAGTTTTACAATATCCGTATATGGTTCAGCTACCGAAAGGAAATCCCTGGTGCCGTCCAGGCCCATCCCTTTATCCATCACCATGGTCATACCGTATGATCTGGGTTTGGATGTGCGGTGGGGAATGTTTTTAAGATTAAAATTCATGTGCAATCAGTTTCTAAGACGGCGCAAAGATAAGGAACGCTGACAATCATTCTAAGTCATTCCCACTTTTAACAGGAATAAGGCAAAAATGCGTTTTTCCGTTTGTATATTGCAGCCTTAATTCTGATATATGAGACTTAATGTGCCTATGGTTGGTTTTGTAATCGGGCTGCTGCTGCCCGTTATTGGCATGTTTGTAATGTATCTTATTTGGGGCAATCATGCCGGTGTAGGGGAGTTTGTTCATACTCTTATCAGCCAGAAGAGCATGGCAGGCAAAGTAGTTTTGCTGGGCATGCTGGCTAATCTTATACCATTTGTTTATTTCAACCTTAAACGCCTCGATTATGCCTTACGCGGGGTGTTTATAGCCACTATGCTTTGGGCTATGTTCGATGTTCTGGTAAGGTATGTCTGGTAAAATTATGCGGTACTATATCATAGCAGGCGAAGCCAGCGGGGACCTTCATGGCAGCAATCTGATCAGGGCATTGCATGAGCAGGACAGTTATGCCGAAATCCACTGCTGGGGCGGCGACCGGATGCAGGCAGCCGGTGCAACTCTGGTAAAACATTACCGCGAACTTGCTTTCATGGGCTTTGTAGAAGTGCTCATTCATCTTAAAACCATTCTCAGTAATATTGATTTCTGCAAAAAAGATATAACCCTCTTTAAACCCGATGTGCTGGTACTTATAGATTACCCAGGCTTCAATATGCGCATAGCTGAGTGGGCAAAAAAGGCAGGTATAAAAGTTGTTTACTATATCTCTCCGCAGATATGGGCATGGAAGGAAAACAGGGTGCATAAAATAAAGCGCGATGTAGATAAAATGCTGGTGATACTACCCTTTGAGGTAGACTTTTATAAGAAGTGGGATTTTGATGTTACCTATGTGGGGCATCCGCTGGTAGAGGTAGTGAGGCAGGAAAAAGAAAATGTGCCTGTAATACCGATCTCCGGCAAACCAATTATTGCGCTGCTGCCCGGAAGCCGCGCCCAGGAAATAAAGGTGAAACTGCCCATAATGCTGCAAATGGTAAAGCGCTTCCCGCAGTATTGTTTTGTGGTGGCGCAGGCATCGGCATTGCCCGATAGCCTGTACAAAGAGATCATTTGCGATTCAGATGTGCTGCTTGTAAAAGACCAGGCCTACAACCTGCTGAAGCAAGCCAGGGCAGGCCTTATAACCAGCGGCACTGCTACCCTCGAAACTGCCCTGTTCGGCCTGCCCCAGGTGGTTTGCTACAAGGGAAACGCTCTTTCCTTCTGGCTGGCTACCAAACTGGTAAAGGTGAAATATATATCGCTGGTAAACCTGATCATGGATAAGCCTGTAGTTACCGAACTGATACAGGATCAGCTGAATGAAAACAACCTGAAAGAGGCCCTGAGCCGATTGCTGCAAGATGCGGAATATAAAGCGGAACTGGCGCGCGACTATGATACCCTGTGGCACAAACTGGGCGACAAGCCTGCATCGCAAAATGCTGCCCGTGAAATAATAGCGTTAATGACGGAATAAACGGGATATCATTACAATTATAGCAATGAGGAACATAAACAACGAAATGCGGTTCATGCCATGCATCATTTTTATGTTTATATTCCGTGGGTCATTGGGGTCACGCTTACGGATATAAAGGTAAGTGAGCACCTGATTCCATATACCTGATTTCATTTTTGATTTTATTTGAAATAAAGTTACAGAAAATTATCGGAATAGTTATATTTGCAGCCCGATTGGGGAATTAGCTCATCTGGATAGAGCGTCCCGACATATCGGAAAGGTAATCAGGTGATTTTTTTGTTCTTTTTCTCTGGGGAATTAGCTCATTTGGCTAGAGCGCTTGCATGGCATGCAAGAGGTAACCGGTTCGACTCCGGTATTCTCCACCAGCTTTAAATCGCCCTTTCGGGCGATTTTTTAGTTTTATGCTATGCCTTACTCTGTGTATATAATCTACCCTGCTACTCTCGATTAGTATTACATCGGGTATACCGAAAATATACTTGTAAGACTAGAACATCATAATTCTGGCTTCTCTGATTTTACTGCCAAAGCCAATGATTGGTAATTAAAATATTCAGAGCCATTTTAAAGAAAAAAAGAAGCCATTAAAAACTCTATTACAACGAATAAGCAAAGTGGTTTAGCCACTTTGCCAAATTCCTTTACTATATCTTATCTAAGAGCAATAGAAAATGTTTTAAAAAAAATTTGGTAAACTAAAAATATAGTTCTACATTTGAACTATAATTATAGTTTAAAATGAAACCACTTACACGGGCAGAAGAACAAGTAATGAAAGTATTATGGCAACTGGACAGTGGCCTGTTAATGGAAATAGTGGAATCTATGCCACAACCACAGCCACACAAAAACACGGTTGCTACTATATTGAAAACGCTGATTGATAAAAAGTTTGTTCGCTTCGAACTTGTTGGCAGATATCACCGATACCATCCTGCGGTTTCTAAGTACGACTATTCAAAAATGTCTCTTGTCAATGTTGCTAAAGGGTATTTTGAAGGTTCATTCAGTAATGTTGTTTCGTTTCTGGTTGACGAAAAAAAGCTTTCAGTTGAGGATCTGGAATTATTACTAAAACAGTTGAAGAAAAAATAAAAACAATTGTATGGAAACACTCAGCATTTTTATTTTTAAAAGCATAGTAGTAAGCGGGGTGTTTACTGCCTGGTACATGCTTGGTTTACGCGGTTACCGCCTGCATCATTACAATCGCTTCTTCCTGCTTTCATCCCTGCTGCTCAGTATCCTTATTCCCTTCCTCCACTTCCATTTTATTGATTTTTCACCGGTTGTATCAGAGCGGCTTACACCGGTATCATTATTTATTCAACAGGAGATCAGCCCGGCCCCTGGGGTAGCAGCAACACCAGTGGCCAGGATTGCTCAAACAAACTGGCAAATAATACTATTGATGATTATGGCTGCTTTGAGCCTAATATTATTGGTAAAATTGGCAATAAGGATAATTATTATAAGGCGATTATGCAGACAATTTCCTATTACTCACTTTGGTGAAATAAATGTTGTTCAAACCAATCTGCCCAAAGCGCCTTTCGCCTTTTTCAATTATTTGTTCTGGAATAATTCAATTCAACTGGATGGCGAAATAGGTCAGTTAATATTCAGACATGAAGCTACGCATATTTTGCAAAGGCATACCTATGATAAGCTGTTATGTCAATTAGTAACCTGCCTTTTCTGGTTCAACCCTTTTTTCTGGATTATTCAGAAGGAGCTGAATCTGGTGCATGAATTTATTGCTGATGAGCATGCTGTAAAAGATCGGGACACCCGTGTTTTTGCAATGATGGTGCTTAAATCTTACAACAATGGAAGTCATCTGGTTCCTCAACATCATTTTTTCTCATCTACTATAAAACGAAGATTAGCTATGCTCCAGAATATAGCCGAACCATCATTTGTGGTATTCAGAAGGTTTATGGTTTTACCCCTGATATCAATAGTTGTATTGGCTTTTTCCTGCAGCACAAAACAAGATGCAAATAATGTGCCGGAACCAGCAAAAAGAAAAATAGTAGTGCTGGTAGACCCTGCGCATGGAGGAACAGATGCCGGATCTCAATCTGATGGTCTGACTGAAAAGGATATCAGTCTGAAACTAGCCAGCAGGTTAAACCGTAACTTGGAATAAAATTACGTATTAGCTCAGAGAAAGTACCGTCAATGTTAGGTTTGACGGTTTTTTTATTGTACGTTTGTAATACGTAAATACGTATTATGTCAAAAACAACATCAGCTCATCCTGAATGGG
>CAILLK010000014.1 GCA_903835005.1 uncultured Bacteroidota bacterium
ATTATTTACCTAATGCAAAACAACCTTCCCAATTTATTCTTTCCAATAGTTGTCAAGCAAAAATTAGCCGGAAAATTATTTTTTAAAGCGGCTTAACTGCTATGCTTGGCAAGCTTATTATTTTGCCGCTGAATTACTGTCAACCACCATCATCTGGTGCACACCCTCCGCCGGGTCAACGCCGCTGTAATGTGGTCGAACATACTGTTGCTGTTCTGTCTTTCGCTGGTGCCCTTTGCTACCGGATGGATGGGCAAAACCAATTTTGACCGGGTTACTGTTGCTATATACGGGGCGCTGCTCATCACCTGCGGATTATCATTTACCCTCTTGGGAAAGGCAATACGGAAAACGTATAAAAATGAAACCAGTCTTAGCCAGGCAGTGGCAAAAAGTGATAAGAAAGGCATAGTATCCACCATTCTTTATGGGTTGTCTATTCCGGTAGCATTGTATGTGAGCCCTGCTGTTTCAGCAGGCCTGTTTGTTATGGTGTCCATTATGTGGATGATACCGAGCAAGGCCATTGAAGATGCCCTTTCTGATGAATAGGCAACTTTATTTTCTACTGATAATAATTTCCGAGGTTTCTCCCTGGTGCAGCACGGCTTCTGCGCCGTGGGTTATTTTACCATCGGTTAAAAGGATCATTGATGTATTGGGCGGCGCCTTGCCTTCATTCTCCGCATAGATGGTTATTGTGCAGGTCTTGCTGCTCACTGGCAAAACGATCCTTTTTTTCTCTTTTACCAGTTCGTATTTCGATAATACAGTTCGGCCGTTGAGCCGCACAGTTACTATATCGCCATCTACTACCATGCCATCCCATATTTCCAGAACAACGCTGTCTGAGTTCCAGGCAAGTTCTTTTTTTATAGTGGCAGTTATTTTTTCAAATTCAGGCGTACTTTCTGATTTTTCTTCCTGAATTATTAGCTTTTCCGCAGGTTGTTTCATCTTTTTATTTGCCTGCATCATTGTGCTGCCGGCCTCTTTGTTAATCGCCAGAATTACACTGCCGGCATCGCACGAGTCTTTTGTAATACTGTTGCCAACGAATGTGCCCGAAAAAACGAAATTTTCGAGGGTCATTTTATAACTGAGCTGCACATCAAACAAGCAGTTACTAAAATCAATCGCCAGCGGCATTTTATACTCCGCGAATTTCAGGGTATGATGCTTCCTGTCTATGCTGCCTTTTATCAGTGCATTCAGGTCCAGCCCGGTAGGTTGAGTGGTTGTCGACATGCCTGTCACTGCATTGCCATCAATTTTCAGTGTCACTTTATAACGGTATTTGGGGCCATCCTTCATATACGCGAATCCATCAAGCAGGTATTCGCCGTTCTGCCCGTATACCAGTATTGGCAGCAGAAATAATATACACAGGATACCTGATCTCCTTTTCATAATAAGTGATGGTTGGGCATAATTGTATAATTAACGTTCCTAAGGAGAAATAGCGTTGTTCAGCTCATACAATTTTTTTCTGGCCGATTGAACATAGGTACTACCGGGATAATCAATAATCAGTTGCTCATAATAATGCCGGGCCTGTTCCGGCTGATGTAAGTCATTCTGATATATTTCTGCCATTTTATACACAGCATCATCGCCCAGCACATCTTCTTTATACAGTTCATAAATTGATTTGAGATAACCCAGCGCCTTATCAAATTCGTGGTGCTTCAGCGCAATATTTGCTCTCAGCATCAGTATATCGTCATTCAACGGATGCTTGGGATAGGCTGCATTGATGCTGTCCAGCAGGGTTTCGGCTTCTTTGTCCCTGTTCTGAAAAAGCAGCAGATCGGCATTGGCAAACCGCTGCAGCGGCACAAGATTGCTGTCTTCCACATTTTCGGTTATCAGCACCGACAGATACAAGGCATCATTGGCAATAAGCTCAGAGGTTGCTGATTTCAGTATAGATAATTGTCTTTGCGCCCAGTCGAAATCGCCCCGGTAATAAGCCAGCTTGGCATTCCGGAAGCGTGCGTCTTCGCCCATCGGGTCCTGCTTAAACTCTTTGTCTACCTGGCTATAGGTAAGCGATGCATCCCATAAGCGGCCTGTGAGCAGGTAATAATCGCCCAGTTGCAGTTTCAGGTTTCCCTTCATTTCCCTGCGCACATCCGGATCTTCTATGCCCTTGTTCAGTATATCTATTGCCTTGCTCACATTATTGCCGTATTGGGCTTCAAGCATAGCGTATTCCGACCCGGTTTTCATGGTATAATGTTTCGGATACTCGGCCAGGAAACTATCATATTTTACTTCCAGCTTTTTTACATCTTCCTGTGTCCATGCGGTATTGTTCATCAGTTCGGTAAAAGCAGTAGTCAGTTGCTCACTCCTGGCCATAATATAGTAGGGCTGGTCTTTCCCTTTGTTCAGTATATCTTCAAAAGCCTTCTCAGCCGTTTCATATTGTTTTGCATTGGTAGCGGTCCGGGCCAGGTCCATGAGGCTTTTTCCGGTTTCTTTATTTCTTTCATCCAGCGCTTCTATCTGTATCAGGGCCTGGTCCCAGTCATTTTTCTGGGTGAATATCCAGGTAAGCAAGTCGTTATAATACGGATTTTCGGGCTGCTGGCTCAGTTTTACGAGTATGGCCTTCTGTGCCTTCCTTATTTTTTCAGGGTCATTCATCAGGAGTTCCAGCAGTATTGATTTCACATTCTCTACGTTTATCTGCAAGCCGGGTATGGTAGTAAGCAGTGCATCAATAGCCATATCCAGGTTGCCGCAACGGGCATACAATTTTGCCAGCGGTCCGTTAAAGTAGAAGTTGCCGCCCATCATTCTGCCGGTTCTTTCATACGCTTCTATCGCGTAATCTTCAAGCCCGGCATCAACAAATGCTTTTGCTATTTTCTCAGTAAGTAATACATCGCCGTTCACCCTGTCCAGCAGCATAGTAAACTGTGTGGTTGCTTTATCGTATCTCCCCTCCAGAAAATATACATCGCCAAGATCTATATGGAGCAGTGGGTTGTCTCTTAACGTCATTTGTTTCTCCACAAGTTTTTCTGCTTCCGTATATCTTTTGCTGATTACCAGGAAATTTATATATTCAGTATATACAGAATCAGGAGAAAGGCCATAATAGGCAACATAAATTTCATTCGCTTTATCGTAATTTTTTTCAGATGCATACTGCCTCGCCTGGGTAATAGTACCCTGCGAAAAGCCACTAATGCCGGAAAAAACCAATAGGATAACCGGAATTAACCGGATTGCAATTTTCATTCGTTAAGATTATACTTCAAATTTAGGGTTTATTGCTCTTTGATAGTCTTATAGAAAATATAAATGTTTGGAGTGGCAGTAGTTACAGGCAGGCCTGAAGTGTTAATCTGCAATACTATCTCAATGCCAAAATAAGAAACCGGAATAGAGTAGTTTCTTTTAGCCTCGTTCCTTGGCGCTCCTTGGCAATCAAAGACCGATACAAGATATTTTTGTCCTTTTTTTAAAATAGATTTCGAAAACACTTCTTTGTAGAAATAATTCTACTTACATTTACATTAAATTAGTTATAAAGCGCAGGAAATACTTGGTAAGGTACGATATTTCCCACTGAATTCCGGATTATGGTCTGGTAAAATTTGGCTGGTTCAGTTTCTAAATTCAAATGGGGTGCATGGCAGAAATCTGGCACAATTGTTGCTCGTTAAAAATTGAAACGCAGGCTGTTATAGGATATCTGGAGGGGTTACAATTATTTGCCGGTTATAAAGATTGTACTCAACTTCAATTAAAGATCAATATCCAAAGTTTTCAGGCAAAATAAAATAAGCGGGTGATTGGAAATTAAGAACAGGATAAGTACCGGACCAAAAGACAAATATTTTAAAAAAAACCGGGCTTTTAAATTGCTTTTTTATGCTTAATTGGTAAGTATTGCTAAGAAAGTTTCAAAATTCAGTTTTATTTTTTTTTAACAAACCCTAACATTTTACCACCAAAATACGTCAATTAAAAGGGGATAACAACATAAGATTAATGCGCAATTAATAAAACAGTAAAAGGAAAAAGGACAATTAAATTTTAACAAAAATACCATTTTTCACATAGAATTATTATCTTTATTACCCGGCTCTATATTCAGTTCAGCAATAATCTCTATATATGCGACTATTTACCCGTATTCTGCTGCCTTTTATTCTGCTCTTCCTGGCCGGTACCGAGGCCGATGCGCAGTTGGTTGCTGGTTTTACAGCCTCTCCCATATCCGGATGTGCTCCACTTGTGGTCTGCTTTCACAATACCACTACCCCCACATCCGGCACTACCTATGATTGGGATTTTGGCAACAGTACGCCTATTGTGCACCTCGATTCAGCCTGTACCAGTTACCCTGCTGCAGGAACTTATACCGTAACACTTACTGCTCATAATGGAGGGGCTACTAGCACCCATACGCAGGTTATTAATGTTTATCCGTCTCCTGTGGTCAATTTTACCGCAAGTATATTGTCTGCATGCCCCGGCGCTCCCGTCACATTTACCAGTACTACTTCAGGTGGTGTTCCGGGCCCGGTTAGCTATACCTGGGCTTTTGGCGACGGGCTGGGTACTACTGGCGATCCGGTAACTCATGCCTATACTGTCCCGGGCGAAAAAAATGTAACATTAACAGCTAAAAATGCCGATGGATGCATAGCCTCTCTTACCAAACCATTGTATCTCAATATCTTTACCCCTCCGGTTGCCGGGTTTACCGCTTCTACTACTGCAATCTGTAATCCCCCCGGATCTACCACCTTTACCAGCACCTCCACTGGTACCGGTCCGTTCACCTATACCTGGCGTTTTGGCGATGGATCGCCTACCTCTTCTGCTACCAGCCCCACCCATACTTATACCAGCCCCGGATCTTATGCGGTTACACTGGTGGTAACAGATTCAAATGGTTGCGAAGATAGTGTTACTGTGCCTGCCTATATTACTGTTGGTACTATTCATGCAGCCTTTACCGGTCCGGCTACTGCCTGCCTCAATACTGTGGTAAACTTCCTCAATACCAGCAGTCCGCACATAGGTAGTGAATGGACCTATGGCGATGGGCATTCTGGTGGTACAGATAATGGTATTAATGTATACACAACCCCGGGCACGTATAATGTTACCCTTATTATTTTTAACGGCGCCTGTTATGATACCGTTACTCATCCAATTACCATTTTGCCCGAACCGATAGCCAGTTTTACCATTACCCCTGCCGAACCGTGCCCTGCCCCTGCCACCGCTACATTTACGGCTACAGTTCCGCCCGGTTCAACGGTTACCTGGCATTATGGCGATGGCACTTCAGGCGCCGGTGCTGTTTCCACCCATACTTATGCAGCTGATGGCTGTTTTACGGTAAGCATGATCGTTACTACATCTGCCGGCTGTCTGGATACCTTTGTTCAGACTTATTGTATTTATGATCTGCAGTTTGGTATATCCCATTCTATCGATACTGCCGGTTGTGCGCCACTCACTGTGCATTTTGCCACCTGGGCGCTCACCTCCGTACCTGGTCCGGGACTTACTTTTTATCCTTATCCTATAGCTTCATATTCCTGGGATTTCGGTGATGGCTCGCCCGGCGGCTCTGGCGCAACCCCTATACATACTTATACAGCGCCGGGTATTTATAATGCGGTTGTTACCATACTAACCGCCAATGGCTGCCCGGCTACTGCATCTATAACCATTCTGGTAGGAACACCGCCTGTTATTTCAGTTACTGCAGCGCCCCGGCATTTATGCTACCACAACAACATAGTTACCTTCACTGCCACCATTATTTCAGGCCCCGTCGATGCATATGATTGGCAGTTTGGTGATGGTACCGGCCAGGCTACGGTCACGCCTACCGTCACCCATCATTATGTGCTGCCAGGTCTCTTTACGGTTACTGTTACCCCTTATTATCATGGTTGTGAGGGGCCGCAGGTTATTCTTACCGATTATATACTGATAGATTCCCCGATGTCAATAATTAAAGAAACGGTACTGTGCTCACCTGTCAACACAGTAGTTTTCGGAGACAGTTCACTTGGCGATGATTCGCATTTATGGATTTTCGGCGATGGTTCGGCCACATCTACACTCGATAATCCAACACATCTTTACCCTGCTCCTGTAGTCTATACGGCCACACTTACAACTTATAATAACGCAAGTGGTTGCCGCGATACTGCAACCGCCTCAATTGACCTGCACCGGCCGGTACCTGCCTTCACCACCCCCGATACCGCAATATGCCGGGATAGTTTTATTCTCTTCACCTCCTCCGTCTCCGGGGGCACCGCATCACTCTATTACTGGCACAGCAGCGGAAGGTCGGCCGATAGCACCAGCCCAACCTACCTCGATACGTTCCACCATACCGGAATTTATACCATTCAACTGACCATTATGGATCAGAACGGATGTTTTGATTCCGCTGTACGCACAAATTATATCCTGGTTGCCAAACCAGTTGCCAGTTTTACAGCTACCCCTCCAAACGGGTGCTGGCCTTTAACTACGGTCTTGACCAATTCCAGTACTGATGTGGCCGGGACCTTCTACACCAATTTCAAATGGGTATTCGGCGATGGGGATTCTGTTCTTTCAACTGCACTCTCAATAACCCATACCTATACCCTTACCGGTTCTTTTACACCCACTATGACGGTAACTGATAATATTGGCTGTAAAGACACGATAGCCCTGCCGCTCATTACGGTGTGGCGCCCGGCTGCCGCTTTTACAGTAAGCACTGCCCACCCATGCCTCAACCAGGTTGATCACTTTAATAATACTTCAGGCGCTATCGTATCTTCTTACTGGTGGTTTGGAGATGGCGATACCAGCACACTTACCAATCCCACCCATATTTATACTGCCACCGGTCTGTATACCGTAAAGCTTGCCGTTACCGACGCTCACGGCTGCACCGACACCCTTACCAACATTAACCTGATTGATGTTACTCATCCGCATGCGGCTTTCTCCATGAGCGATTCTGTTTCTCTTTGTCCGCCGCTTACCGTTGTGTTTACTAACCTGAGCTCCGGAGCAACAGCTTATTTCTGGAAACTCGGCGATGGCAGCACTTCAGTGGTTGCCAACCCCACTAACCTCTATATCGCAGCCGGTCTGGATACGGTTATATTTGTTGCAAAAAACACATGGGGTTGTACGGATACGGCTATCGGTCATGTCCAGATTTTTGGTTACTCAGGAGAGTTCAGCTATGCTCCTGATTCAGGTTGTTCACCACTTACGGTCCATTTCCTTGCCAATACAGTTAATGTGCCCAGTATTACCTGGGACTTTGCCGACGGGCATATTGCTACCTCTGCCCTGTCTGATTCCATATCGCATGTCTACACCATACCCGGTGCTTATGTGCCAAAACTCATATTGAGCAACAACACCGGTTGCCAGAATTCCGCATTAGGGGCAGATACCATAAAAGTAGATGGTATAGCAGCAGGTTTTACCACCATACCCAACCCGGTTTGCCTGGGCGAATCAATAAATCTCAAAGATACTTCCGGCAGTTTCTGGTCCACGGTCAATTCCTGGAGCTGGACCTATAAAGACTCGACCAGCACACTGCCATCACCATCTGTTACCTATACCGCGGTCGGAACCTACCCGGTAACACTGGTTGTTACCGATGGATGGGGCTGTTCGGCAGTTGTCAATCAGAATGTGTTGGTATGGCTGCCACCAGTTATTACCGTTAGCCCCGACACAATCATTTGTGTGGGCGATGCAGCTACCCTTTACGGCTATGGTGGAGTATCCTATACCTGGGCCGGACCCGGAACTATAAGCTGCACCGCATGCAATCCGAGCAAAGTATCTCCGATTGTTGTGTCCCAGTATACCGTTACCGGAACAGATGCGCATGGCTGCAAAGGCTGGGATACTACTTCTGTTATGCTTAAAACGCTCACTGTGGCTCATGCCTGGGGCGATACCGCCATCTGCTTTGGCAAATTTGCTCAGTTGTACGATTCCGGAGGCACTAAATATACCTGGCTGCCCGATATAGGTCTTAGCGATTATCTTACTGCCGATCCGCTTGCCTCACCGTCCAATACCGTTACCTATATGGCTATTGCTCAGCTGGCAAGCTGTGCCCCCGATACCAATTATGTAACGGTTGTCATTTATCCGTTGCCAACAGTAAATGCAGGCCCTGACCAGACACTCCTGGCTGGCTCGGTAGCCCAGCTTACTGCTACCGGCAATCTGATAAATAACTATCTTTGGACACCTGGTGCGTCTCTCAACTGCGATACCTGCTATAATCCTCAGGCAAGCATGTCGGTTACCACCACTTATTCTGTTCTGGTAACCTCAATTCATGGTTGTGTAAATACGGATACCGTAACTATACACCTGTTTTGCGACAACAGTCAGATGTTTGTCCCTAATGCCTTTACGCCAAACGGTGACGGGAGTGACGATGTATTTTATCCGCGCGGGCAGGGTGTAAGTATTATCAAGTCATTCCGTATTTATAACCGCTGGGGCGAAAAGTTGTTTGAACGTACAAACATTAAGCTCAATGATGAATCCAATGCATGGGATGGCTCCTTCAACGGTGGTACGCCCAGGCCCGATGTTTATGTATGGGTTATTGATGGTGTTTGTGAAACCGGAGAACCCCTGTTTTTGAAAGGTGATGTCACTATAATAAGGTAAATGATCAGTGTATGAGATTAAATAATTGTAAGTCGGAAGTCATAGGTCTGAAGCATCTGAAGTCTTTAGCTGTGCTGTTTTGTATTGCTTATATGCCCGGTATTGCATCTGGCCAGGCAGATATCCATTTTTCGCAGTTTTATGAAACATCTATCCTCCGCAACCCCGCCCTTACCGGTGTGTTTTCAGATGATTATAAACTTGGTGTGTATTACCGCAACCAGTGGGCCAGTATCAGCAACCCCTATAATACGGTACTGGCTACTGCCGAAACACACTTTCAGATCAGGCAGACTTCCGAGGACTTTGTAAGCGTAGGCTTGCTGGCGGTTTCAGATAAAGCAGGGAGTATTGATCAGAAAATATCCGGTTTTTATCCGGCGCTTAACTACAATAAATCAATGAACTCTGATCACAATTCTTTCTTATCCGTAGGGTTCACAGGAGGTTACCTGCAGTATAGTTTTAACCCCTCTAAAGCTACCTTTAATAACCAGTACCTTAACGGTAAATTTGACCCGGCAAATCCATCCCTGGAGAATCTGCCCAATGCACAGATTTCTATGTTTGATCTCGGTGCAGGCATCAACTTCAACACCAGCACAGGCGAAAATAATGCCACTACTTTTGTAATAGGCGCATCGGTTTATCACGTTACACAGCCCAAATTCTCTTATTATCAGAAACCGGGCATTACCGAAAATATGCGTATGAATGGCAATGCAGCCCTTTCATCGGCTGTAAACGAAGAGGTTACTATTCAGTTTCAGGCCAACTATGCCAGCCAGGGAACATATACTGAATTAATTTTCGGGGGACTGATGAACTGGACCACGGCCTCTCTGGGCGCTAAAGATATTTTTGTTCTTTCGGGCGGTTTGTTTTACCGGTACCAGGATGCGATCATCCCGGTTGTGAAAATCAACTACATGAACCTCGCTTTTGGTGTCAGCTACGATGTCAACGTATCCACGCTTAAAGAAGCCAGCAATATGCAGGGCGGCACCGAATTTACCCTGTTCTATACAGGCAATTACAATGATAAAGGCCCGGCAAAGAAGACGGTTTGTCCTAAATTTTAATTGGCAATTTGCCAGCAGCAGTCTGCAATGAACAGCAGGCCTTTGTCCGTAATTAGCTGATGCTTACCTGCAATTTCTTTCCGGTTACCGAATACCATTTCACTCAGGTGCTCCTCCAGGGGTAGCTTTGTGAAAAAAAACAATGAAAAAGAACTGGAAAAGAAAAATACCGCTCATTATCTTATTGGCAACAGCGGGTGCCGCTGCCTTCAGCGGCCTGGTAATGCTGCTATGGAATGGCATACTGCCATCCCTGTTTCATGTAAGTATCATCACCTTCTGGCAGGCAGCAGGGCTGCTTTTGCTGGCACGGCTGTTGTTTGGCGGCTTCAGGGGCCGCAGGCACAGAATGATGGGTGGCTGCCATGGCGGACACCGCAATTGGCAACATGGTGGCAATTGCGAGCCGAAAATGGCAACGGCGGAGTGATATTCATCTGTCAATAAAATACCAGCATTCGGATTCAAAAGCGAATTAAAATCAGATCAGAACTTTATTATGGTTCTGATCTTTTTTATTATTGAATACCATTTTACCTGCTGTTATTTATATAATTTGATAGTCTGATTTTTGCAGGTGATAAATTAAAATTATCAATTGTTCTATACATAGGAAAGTTATAAAGCCACCTACTTCCCACTCGATTTAGGTTTTAGGTATAACAGGCAACTGACAATCAATATTATAAAGTAAAACAGAGATGTCCCTCATCTGAAAAAGGTGTGGGACATCTGTAAACTAAAACGTCCTGCACCTGGCAGGACGTTTTAAATATTATTGATAATGAGGAATTATCACTCGTCATCGTCACGGTTCCTTTCTTTTTTCTTTGGCTTTGGAGCTGCATCATCTTCATCTTCCATCTTATCAGCTTTCCTGCGGTGAATTTCATCGCCCGGCTCATGATGGCTGTGCATTTTGTGGCCGCAATTGAAATTTTTGCTGATACCTATATTAATTTCATGACCAAAAGTTAGGTCAAAGCTATTATTACCACTAACAGCTGCATTACCAGGATTTTGATATTGTGTTAATGAAGCGTATTTAATTGTAGAATAACCAACACCACCTACTGAAAAATTAAGAGCTACACCACGACCAACATTGATACCAAGTGCTGGAAATACACCGATTGTTACACCACTATATTTACTATCAGCTGGATTACCTTCAGAAGTATGATAACCACCAAGATAATCGAAATAAGCTTGTCCGAACCAGAAGAATGTTTCACTCTTACCTATATAGTGAGAATAGCGCGCAAATGGACCAACAGCATAGTTATTAAAGGTGGTTTTATCACCTTGAGTCAAAGTACCACCTGTTACAGGATTAATTCCGCCATATTGTCCAGCCTTCGTTGCATCTTGCCCCCACATTATGGTTAAACCAACAGTCCAATTATGGTTGAACTGATATCCAATACCGATATTAGCATCCCAGTTGGTGGTTTTAGCTGAAAATGAATCGGTTTTTGTATAAAAGCTAGCATCTCCATAAAGCAAAATACTATGTGGCTCCTGAGCGTTGGCTGCTGTTATTGTTCCTAATGCTAAAATCGCAAGGATCAGTTTTTTCATACTTAGTGTGTTTTATTTAGAGAGCAAATATAATCGTCATTTCGAAAAAACCATAACTTTATGGAATAATTATTTTTACAATGTTGTATTTGGGATGATAATTGTTACGTTTTAAACCAGACCTCTCCTTTTTTCGGTAATAAAACCATTTGTAAGCCCGTATAAAAAGCTACGATCTTTCTTCTTTTTTCTTAGCCTTGCCCAATTTGGGGGAATCTTTCTTCTTACTTAGTTTTTTTATATTCTCAGCTACGGGTAGATTTTCTGGCATTGTACCACCCAGATCCTTAATTGTTTGACGCACTTTTTTACCTACTTCAAAATGAGTTTGATTAGCTTTTGGTATGCCTTTTACATTTTCCCTGCGAAGTTTTTCTTCTGTCTGAGTGGCACGGAAGAGGTTGGCAGCCAATTCAGTACTCCCCATGTGATCCAGAATCTGTTCACTTTTTTTAAGTGCCTTCTTTTTGTGAATTCCCTTTGCATCAAGTCCGCCATATAACCCCATATAGCCATGATTTTGGAATATGGCATAATCAATCGACTCAATTACTCCGGATTGTTTGGCAGCAGCAGCTAATTGTGAATTATGTTTTGCCAGTTCATCACGGAGAAAAAGACGTTTTTCAACCTCATTTTTCAATTGATGGTACTGATCCATCTGCTGAATTTCCTGCAAACGGGTTTGTACTGCAAAATAAGTTTGTCCTAATGCCACAACTTCTTTTGATGGGTCCGCACTTTGTACTATCAGGTAACAGGCATAACGGGAAAGCTTTATCCCATCATTAAAACCTCTCTCCGCACCCGAACCGATTTTGACCATTTCGTGGAAATCCACGAAATGGTTGTCTTTATCATAGCCGCTGTTCTTACAGGCTTCTTTTGCCTTTTCAATAACTGGTTTGAAATTGCGGTATTCTACATAATCCAGTACTTTAGCAAGTTCACGGGCACTCCAGAACTCATTGCCGTTTTCATCAACCTGTTTGATTTGCTCGAATACAGTAAGTCCTTTTTTTGAAATTTTGTTTTCCATTTGAATAATTGTTGATTGCTATTTAAACCACGAGCTGTACATCAGGTAGTTATTGGCTATTCGGTCTACTTCGCCTTTCAGCAGTTCAGGGCTTATATCCTTTACTTTTTTAGCGGGCACCCCGGCAAAAATGCTCCCGGATGGTACTATCGTTCCTTCCAGCACCACCGCTCCGGCTGCTATAAGGCAATTTTCTCCTATTACCACATTATCCATAATTATGGCGCCCATACCTATCAGCACATTGTTGCCTACCGTGCATCCATGAACTATTGCATTGTGCCCGATGGATACATTATCACCAATTACAACCTTGGTTTTCTGGTAGGTGCAGTGGATGCAGGCACCATCCTGCACATTTACTTTACTCCCCATCCGTATGCTGTTGACATCTCCGCGCACCACGGCATTGAACCAGATACTGCAATCGGGGCCCATAATCACATCTCCGGCTACGGTAGCATTGGGCGCTAAAAAACAACTTTCTGGTATCTGGGGCGAAACTCCTTTTACGGGCAGAATTACAGGCATCTTTATCTATTTATAATTTGCAGTTTACAATTTGCGGTTTCAAAAATAAGTGTTTAAATGGGATTAAAATGTGGATACCCGGAAATCCATCCTTCGGCTTATGCCGTTTAATCTTTATTTTTGCAAAACAATTTATATCATGCAGGCATATCTCCAACTGTTACAGCATATCATTGATAATGGGGTATCCAAGAGCGACCGCACAGGTACAGGAACAATCAGCTGTTTTGGCTACCAGATGCGTTTCGATCTTAATAAAGGATTTCCCCTGGTAACGACTAAAAAACTGCATGTTAAATCCATAATTTATGAGCTGTTATGGTTTCTGAAAGGGGATACCAATATTGCATACCTTAAAGAGCATGGTGTAAGAATATGGGATGAATGGGCGGATGAAAACGGCAATCTTGGCCCGGTATATGGCCAGCAATGGCGCAACTGGACCGGGCCCGATGGTAAAACCTACGACCAGGTAGCCGACGTGCTGCACCAGCTGAAAACAAACCCCGACAGCCGCCGCATGATCATCAATGCCTGGAATGTAGCTGACCTGCCGCTAATGAAGCTGAGCCCGTGCCATGCCCTTGTGCAGTTTTATGTAGCCAATGGCAAACTCAGCTGCCAGCTCTACCAGCGCAGCGCCGATGTATTTCTGGGCGTACCCTTCAATATTGCTTCATACGCCTTGCTTACCATGATGATAGCGCAGGTATCCGGCCTCGGCCTGGGCGAATTTATACATACTTTCGGAGATGTGCACCTGTACAACAATCATATCGCACAAGCCAGGCTCCAACTCACCCGCACTCCTTTCCCCTTGCCCATAATGAAACTCAACACGGATGTAAATGATCTTTTCTCATTCACTTATGAGGACTTTACTCTGGAAAATTACCAGTTTCATCCGACCATAAGTGCGCCTGTGGCAGTATGATAAATTTACCTTCCTTACTAATCTTGAAATTTAGTGAAAAGTATGTGCAGGAAACAATCTACCGCTCCACCACCACTTTGGTAACATACCTGTAATCAATCCCTTCTACACTCAGTACATAAACCCCGGATGCTACATCTATCTGTACCGGGATGGAAACGGTCCCATCCTTAACCGTCGCTGCGCTCCAGTCCTTTATCTTCATCCCTGCCACGTTGCTGATGGTTATATGTACAGTTTCTTCGGTTGCCCAGTTGAGGTCTATGGTAAATCCACCATCGCCCGGATTGGGCGATACCCGCACAGCATTACCCCGCTCTGTTTCCCCGCTATGCACTCCCAGTGGTCCGCTTCGTCCTGCTGATGGCATCACTGTCAGATACTTGGTAACAGGGCATATTCCACCTGTTGCATAGGTTATCGTTACTGATCCAACGCTGATGCCTGTTACATGTCCGGTTCCAGTACCCACGGTTGCTACCAGCACATTGCTGCTGGTCCATATGCCACCTGTTACTACATCACTCAATGTTATGGGAGTACCGAGGAAAAGACTAGAAGATCCGGCAATAGCAGTTGGTGTTGTATATACCCCCTCTGCTGTATCCACCTTGCATCCTGTTGATGCCAGTGTATAGGTTATATATCCTGTACCTCCTGCTACTCCTGTCACTATTCCTGTCAGGCTGCCCACTGCTAATATACCTGTTCCCGAGGTGCTCCAGGTGCCTCCCGGTGTGGCATCCGTTAACGTTGCAATAGAACCGGAGCAGATATGCCCGCTGCCGGCTATAACAGCCGGTAACGGATTAACCGTAAACACAGCCATGGCAGTGCATCCCGATGGCAGCATATAGGTAACACTGGCGCTGCCAGGTGTATGACCCGTTACCAGCCCCAGTCCTCCGCCAAGATTGGTGACCGTGGCCAGGCTGCTGAGATACAAACCTGTTCCCGGCACATCGCTCACGGTCATGGTATCACCGTAGGCGCAGATGTTATGTACTCCCGATATCGGAGCTACACTGATCACCGCTATTGCATCCGTTACCGCACAACCCGATGGCGCTTTATACGTGATTATTGAAACTCCTCCCGATACGCCACTCACTACACCCGTTGTGCTTACTGAAGCAATAGCCGTAGAACCACTGAGCCATACCCCTCCCGGCGTTGCATCGGCCAGGGCCAGCGTAGCGCCAAGGCACACATTTGAACTACTGCCGGTAATTGCCGCAGGCAGTGCATTAACTGTAATCAGTTCCGTTGCCGTGCATCCTGCTCCCAACGAATAAGTAATCGTTGCTGTGCCCGCAGCCACTCCTGTAATGACACCCGTTGATGAACCTATTGTGGCTATAACAGGATTACTGCTGCTCCACAACCCGCCGCCTGCATCTGTTGCTGTTACCGTGGCCGAAATACATACTATTGCGGGGCCTGTAATAGCTCCCGGCAAAGAATTAACAGTTATTGTTTTAGTAGCCGGACATCCTCCCACTATATAGCTGATAACAGTTGTACCAACACTTGAGCCTGTTACAATTCCACTTATTCCGACTGTGGCAGCCGTTGGAACTGAAGAACTCCAGGTGCCTCCACTTGTACCATCAGTCAATACAATAGAGGACCCTATGCAAACCATCGCACTCCCTGATATTGCTGCCGGAGCTGAGTTGATGGTTATTGGCTTTGTAGCCAAACAGCCCGTTGGTAATGTATAAGTAATTGTCGCTGTTCCCGCCGAAACACCCGTTACCATACCGCTGCCGCTGCCCACACTTACACCCCCAGTCCCTGCACTCCATATACCGCCTGTTGTTATATCAGTAAACGGTGCAGTAAGCCCTGCACACAAGCCGGAGGTACCGGTAATTGGTGATGGCAGCGGGTTCACTGTAACCGGATAGGTAGCTGAACAACCGATTACTGTATAAGAAATGGTTGTTGACCCTGCCACTATGCCGGTAACGATACCTGTACTGCTTATCGTACCTGTAGCAAAGCTTCCACTGCTCCATGTACCTCCTGTTGTTGCATCGCTCAGCGATGTTGTTAACCCGGCGCAAACCTGCGCTGTTCCTGTAATAGCCGCAGGTACTGCGTTTACTGTTACTATTGACGTTACCGTACAGCCGCTGCCCAGCGAATAAGTTGCGGTAGCTGTACCTGTTAAAATACCATTTACAATACCTGTTGTTGATCCTATACTTGCTGTAGTGCCGGGCGATATACTCCATATACCACCACCTGTGCCATCACTTAGTGTGGTTGTCGCTCCTGCGCAAACATGCAACGTACCGGTGATAGTTCCGGGTGTACCATTTACAGTTACCACCACCGATGCACTGCAACCTGCCAGCGAAAAACATATCGTAGTTGCTGTTCCGGGTGATAGTGCTGTTACTAGGCCCGAAGTACTACCTACCGTAATTACTCCTCCGCTGGAGCTCCAGGTGCATCCCGGTATTGATGATGTAAGTGTGGTTGTTGTGCCTGTGCATAATCCCATTGATCCCGTAATAGAAGGCACCGGATTAACGGTTATGGTCCGCGATACGCTGCAACTGCCTATGGAATAAGATAAAGTACCCATACCTGCTGAAATGCCGCTTACAATACCGCTCCCAGATCCAACCGAAATTGCGGTTCCTGATGTACTCCATGTCCCTCCGGCTACTGCATCAGCATCTGTGGTTATTGAGCCCATACATACGGTCCCGCTTCCGGTTATAGCAGTGGGGGTATTATTTATAGTAACTGGTTTTGTGGCCGAACATTCTGCCGCAGTATAATCTATAGTTGCAACGCCGGCTGCAACGCCGGTTACCACGCCTGTGGCGCTTATTGTCCCTGTAGTAACAGGGCTGATTGACCATGTTCCTCCTGGTGTCGCATCTGTCATTGCAGTTGTACCCGAAATACAGACACTGCTGCCGCCGCTTATGGCTGCCGGCGAAGCGGTTACAGTTATTGTTTTGGCCACAGTGCAACCAGATCCCAGCGAATAGGAAATAGTTGTTACCCCAACTGCAACTCCGGCCACAATACCGCTAAGGCTCCCGATAGTTGCTGCAGCAGGATTGGTGCTTGTCCAAAGGCCGCCTGCTATGGCATCCGAGAGAGTTGTGCTGCTGCCAGCGCAAACAGTTGGTGAGCCTGAAATGGCAGTCGGTGTAGTGCTTACCGTTACTATTTCCGCGGTTGTACAGCCTGTTGGTAATGTATAGACAATTGTGGTTGTTCCTGTAGCTGCGCCGCTCACAATTCCGGTGGTTGTGCCTATTGTTGCTATAGTGGTAGTCATACTGCTCCAGGTACCTCCGCCACCATCTGTAAGGGTAATGGTTGATCCCACGCACAACGCCGAAGGGCCGCCTATGGCTGCAGGCAACGGATTAACAGTCTCTGCACGGGTCACAAAGCATCCGGTGCTGATGGTATAAGTGATCAATGCTGTTCCTGCTGAGGTTCCGGTAACCAGCCCGGATGTGCTGCCTATAGTGGCTGCTCCGCTTATGGCACTCCATATACCCCCTCCGGCATCAGTAAGAGTTGTGGTTGATCCCTGGCATAAACTTGTTGGCCCTGATATTGCCGCTGGCAGCGGGTTTACAGTAATCTGTTTAGTTTGCACACATCCTGTTGACAAAGTATAAGTAACCGTGGCTATTCCCGTTGCCGTGCCGGTCACCACACCTGTACTGCTCCCCACACTCACACTCCCCCCCGACATACCCCATATGCCGCCCGGTGTAGCATCAGTAAGCGTTATCGTTGCACCCGGGCAAACCACCGATGGCCCGCTGATAACAGCTGGCTGCGGATTTACTGTCGCCGTTACCGACCGGCTGCAACCAGTGGCAGTTAATGTATAATCTATAACCGTATTACCGGCAGCAATACCGCTGAGTACCCCGCTGGCACTGATGCTTCCGTTAGTGGCTATGCTGCTGCTCCAGGTGCCGCCTGAGGTTGGGTCGCTGAGGGTAGTTGTGGAACCCACGCATACCACAGTTGTTCCGGTGATAAGAGCAGGCAAAGGATTGACCGTTATGACTTTCGTTGCACTGCATCCGGCCCCTATAGCATAGGTTACAGTAACCGTACCTGTAAGCAGGCCGGTTAATATTCCTGATGAGAAGCCAATCATAGCTGTAGCCGGTGCGCTGCTTGTCCAGATTCCGCCACCTGAAGGATCTGTTAGCGTTATATTCCCGTTTAAGCATACCTGTGACGGGCCGGCAATGGCCCCTGCCGTATTATTCACCGTTACAGTCGTGGAAACCGCGCATCCATCGGGCAACGTATAAAATATTGTTGCTGCACCTGGGGTTACACCCAAAACGATACCTGTGGCCGGATCCACAGTTGCTACTGGTAGGGAAGCACTGCTCCAGGTGCCGCCAGGCACGCCATCACTTAATGTGGTATTGAGTCCCACACACACTGATGTAATCCCGCTGATTGTCCCCGGCATCGCATTGATAGTTACTGTTGTTGTTACACTGCATCCGGTAGCCATAGCGTAGGTGATGGTGGCGTTTCCGGGGCTGTAGCCCGTATAAACGCCGCTTGCGGCTACTATGGGTGCAATAGTAACATCGCTGGTGCTCCATGTGCCACCTGTCACCGAATCGCTTAATGTGGTAGATATCCCTGCACAGATACTAGTAAGGCCGGTTATGGCCGAGGGTGTTTGATTAATAGTAACAGTAAAAGTAGTATAACAACCTGTGGATAGTATATAAGTTATGGTTGCCGTTCCACCAGAAATGCCGGTTACCACACCCATTAAGGGAGTAACTGAAGCTACATATGGATTACTGCTGGTCCAGGTACCGCCAGGCGTACCATCACTCAGATAGGTTATAGTGCCGCTGCATAATACCGATGTCCCGGTTATGGGCAGCGGATTGGCATTTACTGTCACGGGCCTCGTTATAAAGCAGCCGGTACTCAGTGTATAAGTTATCACTGCAGAGCCAGATGTTACCCCCGTAACTACTCCGGTAGCCGTGCCCAATGTAATATTTGTACTCGTTGTAGTCCATATGCCGCCACCGCCGTCACTCAGGGTTATAGATGACCCCGCACATACAGTTGTCGGGCCAACCGGTGGACCAGGCATCGGATAAACAGTAACGCTTTTTGTTGCCAGGCAGCCTGTCGGCAACAGGTAAGTGATTATGGCTGTTCCCACTGATATCCCGGTTACAACACCTGTTGCGGGTACCACCGGGGCGACAACAATGTACGAAGAGCTCCATGTCCCTCCGGCTATTGAATCGCTCTCCGGAACCGAATTTCCTATACATAAAAACGATGCTCCGGTTATGGACGATGGTAATGGATTTACAGTAATTGTTGCCCCGGTAGCACACCCTGTGGTAAGGGTATAACTGATCGTGGTTACACCGCTGCCCACGCCTGCTGCCACACCGCCCGAAACAGTGGCTATACTGCTGGTGCCGGTGCTCCATACACCGCCTGTTGTGGTTTCTGTAAACGTAACAGTATTGCCTGTGCATATACTGGCGCCAGCCGGGCTCAGGGCTGCCGGCAGCGGGTTCACAATTATGGTTTTAGTACGGTAAAGCGTACCACAGGCGAAGGTTACACTGTAAGTAATTGTTGCGGTCCCGGCGCTAATACCGGTTACTATACCGGAGGAAGAAACCGTTGCTTTGGTAGTATCAGAGCTGCTCCATATGCCTCCGGATGTAGAATCTGACAAGACAAGTATATTGCCAGCACAGACCGTAGAAAGGCCTGTAACGGTACTGACTGATACTACGCCACCAGGATATATTTTACGGATTGCATTATTCTGCTGGTCGGCTATAAGCAGGTTGCCCGAATTGTCAAATGAAACATCAACAGGTGTATGCATTGTAGCCGCAGTGGCAGGCCCCCCATCGCCGGTAAAACCAATGGTTCCGGTACCTGCATAGGTGCTGATTATCCCTGAAGTATTTACAACTCTTATTTTCTCTGTAACATCAGTGGCAATGTACATATTGCCGGCTGCATCAAAAGTAACATTACCCGGATAATCCAGTTGTGCCGCTGTTGCAGCGCCACCGTCACCTGAACCTCCGATTGTACCATTTCCTGCTACTGTAGTAACAATTCCTGCTGAATTTACCCTCCTGATACGGTGATTGCCATTATCTGTAATATAAACATTTCCTGAAGCATCCGTCTGAACAAAATTCAACTGATTAAACGTGGCTGCAGTTGCAGCGCCCCCATCACCACTGAATCCTGATACACCTGTTCCGGCAATAGTTGTTATTATCCCGGCGGTATTTATTTTCCTGACCCTGTCATTATTGAATTCACCAATATACAGATTGCCCGATCCGTCAAATGCCAGGCCTGCCGGGCCGTGCAACAGGGCTGCTGTAGCCGGGCCACCATCACCGGCAAACCCTGCAGTGCCTGTACCGGCTATGGTAGATATGATACCTGTTGAACTGATTTTCCTTACCCTGTTATTGAGATTATCACTGACATAAATATTGCCTGTAGCATCTTTTGTAATAGCCCAGGGTGTATTTAAAACTGCAGCTGTGGCAGCGCCTCCATCACCTCCGAAACCGGCGATACCTGTACCGGCAATGGTTGATATGATACCAGAGGAATTTATTTTCCGTATCCTGTTGTTGAATATATCAGCTATAATGACATTGCCCGATGTATCCATAAACATACTGTGCGGATTATTGAGCAATGCAGCAGTTGCCGGGCCACCATCACCGCCAAAGCCTGATGAGCCTGCCCCGGCTATTGTAGTGATATCGGGCAACCCTACCATTACCGGATGCTTTGCATATACAGTTCCGCAACTACTGGTAACAGCATAAGAAATAACAGCGTTTCCGACAACTATCCCTGTTACAACCCCACCGGTGGTAACGGTTGCTACAGTACTATTAGAACTGCTCCAGGTTCCCCCGCTGGTACTGTCCGTAAGCGTTATTGTGTTTCCCGGACAAACAATAACCGGGCCCGTAACAGGTGCAACAGAGCCGCCTGACATTGTAATTTCCCGCACCCTGTTATTGGTAGCATCGGGTATATATATATTTCCACCTGCATCTTCCCATATGTTGTTCGGATGGTATATCTGGGCAGATGTCGGTGCACCGCCATCGCCACTGAAGCCACCGGTTCCTGTACCGGCTATTGTAGAAATAATACCTGAAGTATTAACATAACGGATCACATTATTGTAATAATCAGAAATAACCATATTCCCTGCCGGGTCTATATATACTCCCGAAGGATTTTTCATGGTGGCAGCTGTGGCCGCACCACCATCACCTGTATAGCTGCCGGTGCCGGAACCCGTTGCACCACTGCCTGCTACAGTAGTGATAATGCCCGATGTACTAATTTTGCGCACCCGGTTGCTGAACTGGTCTGCGATGTATAAATTATTTGCGGCATCAAGCGCTATACCAAAGGCAAACCATATATGAGCCGCAGTTGCCGGCCCACCATCTCCGGAATAGCCAGGAGTACCGTTGCCTGCTATAGTAGTGATGATACCCGAAGTATTGATAACCCTGACTGCACAGTTATTACCATCAGTAAAATAAATATTCCCCGCCGCGTCTCCCACAAGGCACGAAGGTTCGTTAAGGTGTGCTGCTGTTGCAGCCCCGCCATCTCCTGAATAGCCAGTTGTCCCTGTTCCTGCAATGGTTGTAATGACACCCGAACTATTCACCTTACGTATCCTGTTGTTTGAAAAATCTGCAATAAAAAGATTACCTGATCCATCTGCATAGATACCTGTAGGATGGTTCAGTTCAGCTGCGGTTGCCTGGCCTCCGTCACCTGAATAACCGCTAATCCCATTGCCTGCAAATGTTGTTATATTACCTGTGGCGCCTACTTTCCTGATCCTGTTGTTGCTGTAATCACAGATGTATATATTGCCCGTCGCATCTGTTACAGCACAGGCTGGCGCGTAAATCTCAGCTGCTGTTGCTGCCCCTCCATCTCCGGTAAAACCCGCTGTCCCGTTACCTGCTATAGTATTGATTACAGGATTGCCCACCGATACCTTAGCTAGTGCTGATACAGTGCCACAGGTACCAGTTACCGAATAGGAAATCAGTACATTTCCTGCCGAAATACCAGTTACAATCCCTGGACCAGATACAACTGCTATTGAAGGATTAGAGCTGCTCCAGGTTCCGCCACTGGCGGTATCGGTGAGCGTTATAGTATTGCCTGGGCACTCAATTGATAAACCAGTGATTATACCTGCTTCAAAACGGGTAATATTAACCGCGACTGTAGTAGTATCCGAACTGATACCGTCAGTTACGCGAACTTTAAAAGTATCAATACCATAATACCCTGCAGATGGCGTATAAGACAAACCTGTCGGAGTTAATATTCCTGCTGAAGTAGTTGCAGTATATGCAGCAATTGCGCTGCCATGTGCTGGCCCTGATATCAGGCTCCAAGTGGCTGTAATCCCTGTTGATGAATCATATACAGCAAGCAGTGAGTTAATTGAGTTATAGGTTGAATTTTCACATACTGAAAGGTTATTATGATGCCCGGCAGTAAATTCAAGTGGCAGATTATATATGGTGATCTTACGTATTCTCACATTATCATAATCACCAACATACACATTTCCATATATGTCAGTTGCTAATCCATAATTGAGATTAAATTCAGCAGCAGTAGCAGGCCCACCGTCTCCTGTAAAACCACCTGGACCCATACCGGCAAATAAGGATATAATACCAAATGTATTTACTTTTCTGACTACCCCATTTCCCACGTCGTTAATATACAGATTCCCAAAAGTATCCAGCGCTATACCGAATGGTATACTAAGATGTGCTGCAGTAGCGGGACCACCGTCCCCTGTAATTCCAGACCCGGATGTTCCTGCAATTGTCGATATGATGCCAGAAGAATTGACCTTCCTAATACGCGAGTTATATTCATCTGATATATAAATATTTCCATATCTATCAGCAGCCAATCCATTTATATACCAACCACTCCCACCTAATTCTGCTGCAGTGGCAGGTCCTCCATCTCCGCTGAAACCAGCAATTCCATTCCCAGCAATAGTTGTAATGATTCCAAACGTATCTATTTTCCGTATTTTGTTATATCCATATTCGCTAATGTAAATATTTCCATAAGGATCCGATGCAATCACCCCTCCGTAATTAGATATCATAGCAGCTGTCGCGGGGCCACCATCCCCCGAAAGACCACTGGTACCATTTCCTGCAATAGTTTGAATTATACCTGAAGTATTTACCTTACGTATACGGTATTCTCCTGCATCACTGATATATACATTTCCGGCAGCATCTGTTGCAACTCCCCACGGATATTCAAGTTGAGCAGTAGTAGCTTGCCCACCATCGCCACTAAATCCAAATGATCCGTTCCCGGCAAAAGTGGAAATAATACCAGCTGCATTGATTTTTCTAAGCACTGGACTAGGGGAATATCCTCCGATATAAGTATTTCCGGCACCATCTATAGCAACATCCCATGGCATATTAATTTCAGCACCAGTAGCAAGTCCGCCATCACCGGTATATCCTGAGGTTCCATTCCCGGCTATAGTAGAAATGATCTGACAATTGCCTTTCACGAAAAGGCAGAATAAAAATGTAAATAAAATCAGGGTCCGTTTCATAGGTATATTTTTCACTAAGTTACGACTCTTATTTAAAATTCATGTATTTTATATGGATTTATTTTTTATGGTTTTTTTCGCCTGAAAATAATAACCATCTCCAAAATTCACTCCAAACACTCCACAAGCAAAAAGGGCTATCCATAACGGAAAGCCCTTTTATATTTTCTCAATTGTGCATCATTCTATTGCTCAATAACCATGTGGAATACCCTGCTTTCTTCGGCAGTGCGAACAGAGAGTATATACATACCGTTGGCAAGCTTGGTTCCCAGGGTCACATGCTCATTCAGCTTACCGCCGGTAGCAATAACCTTACTGGTATACACTACCTGGCCTAGCACATCGGTAAGCTCAAGGTTTACTTCCTCATTGTTTACACCCACGCTGCCCTTGATGATAAAGTCGCCTTTATTCGGGTTTGGTACCACGCTGATGTCTCCAATGGTGTTGGTCAGTTGACCTACGCCTACATTAGCAACCTGTATATATACCCACTGGTGTCCGGTTGCGCGGCAATAACCACTGCTGGTTACCTGGCAAGAGATAGAATCAGCGGCCTGGGCCACACTGGCAGAGTCTGTGTATACATTGGTTGTAGCGCCTGCTACCGGAACACTGTTTTTAAACCACTGGTAAGTTGGATCAACACCGCCATTAACTACACTTGCAGTCATGGTTACTTTTGCACCCAGCTGAACCATCGTACCTGGAGTAGTAGCAATCGTTACCACGGGTACCATTGGCGTATCTATCTTAATTACAAGGTTGGCGCTTGTATCGGTATTTTCCAGGCGGCAAGGATAGTTGCTCTGCATAATACAATAGATAACATCGTTATTTACCGGCAGGAACGAATAATCTGATGCTGAAGACACTATAACACCATTTTTCATCCAGGTAAACAATGGTGCATTACCACCATAAACCGGGTTAATTGTAATGTCGGCAACAGTACCCTGGCATACTGTATCTCCCGGATGGGAAGTCAGTGTCAGAGATGGATGACCGAATGGCTGTACATGCATTCTCTGCGAATCACTTGCAGTGGCTGGTAAAGGACAAATCGCATTGCTGGTCATAGTAACTCCTACTAAATCGCCATTGGCTGGTATAAATGTATAGGTATTGCTGGTAGCCACACTTGTACCGTTAACATGCCACTGGTATACCGGAGCTGGTCCGCCATTAGTAGGCGCTGGTGTAAATACAACTGTAGTTCCTGTACATACAGTAGTATCCGGAGTGATGGTAAGATTAACTGCTGGTACACTATTGGGTATGGTAGAAACAGGAGCGCTACCCGCCATAGTAACACTGCAACCTGTGGCTGTAGCTGTTCCGATAACTGTATAACTGCCTACTACTGTCTGAAGGCCGAATCCGATTGGTGACCCGGTACCACCGAAGGAGCCGGTAGCAACCAAACCGTTGTACAGCATATAGTTTACACCAACTGTTGAACCGTTCAGGCCAATATTTACACCAATACCATGATCGCAATACGCGCCGCCGCCTGTTACATTAAATATGAGCGGCAATGGTACCACAGTAACATTGAGCGAAGAATAGCAGGCGCCGGGTGAATGCATATAAGTGATCGTAGCAGATCCAACTGCACTTCCGAATACCACGCCTGTTGTAGAAACAGGAGCTATAACGGAATTTGAACTTGACCATACACCTCCGCCAACAGCATCGCTGAGGGCCGATGTACCGCCAAGGCACACAATCGGGTTCCCGGTTATTACTGCCGGCTGAACATCTACTGTCACTGGCTGGAATACCGAACAACCGTTAACTGTATAACTGATTGTGGTAGTTCCTGCGGCAACTCCGGTCATAACACCAGATGTCGCTCCAATATTACCAACAGTTGGCACTGTACTGGTCCAGGTACCGGAAGGTGTAGGATCAGTGAAGAACAGTGATTGTCCCTGGCATACCGAATCTCCGCCGGATATTACTCCTGGCAGCGCTATTACATTTACTGTAGTATCTACATAACATCCGGCACCCAATGTATAGGTAATTGTGGTAGTACCACCCGAAACACCGGTTACCACACCAGATGAACTTACTGTTGCAATACCTGTATTGTTGCTGCTCCAGCCGCTGCCAGGCACCGCATCTGCAAATACGATGCTCTGCAATACACACACCGTATTTGTTGTAGCTGATATCGGGCCCGGTACAGGGTTAACTGTCATATCCATCATTGCCGGGCAGGCTGTACCGCCCACCAAATAAGATATAGTTGTAGTTCCTGAACTTACTCCTGAAACAACACCTGAAGTTGAAACTGTTGCTGCAGCGGTCGAACTGGACCAAACACCACCAGGTGTAGCATCAGCCAGTGGAGAGGTCATTCCGATACAGACTGTATTGATACCAGTTATTGGCAGCGGTGTTGCATTCACAAATACTATGGTTGAAACAGCACATCCGGTTGCAGGTAGCACATAAGATATAACCGAACTACCCGCTGCTACGCCGGTTACAACACCGGTCAGTGAAGTTATGGTTGCATCGGCCATAGTAACACTGGACCATGTTCCGCCTGTAGGATAGGTTGACAAAGTAAGTGTCTGGCCCACACATACACTAAAGCTGCCGGTTGATGATGTTGGCGCATTAGGCGTCTGATTTACGGTTACAACAAATGGAGGCGTAACACATCCCGCTCCGGTTGAATAAGTAACCGTATCAGTTCCTGGCAGAAGACCGGTAACAACGCCAGCCGGCGTTACAGAAGCAATTGCTGAGCTGCTTAATGCCCAGGTACCCGCACCCGAACTGTCATAAAGTGTTAAGGATTGTGCCTCGCAAATTACTGCCGGAACAGAACTATAAATTGCAGTTGGCAGGTTGATCACATTAACCGGCATTGAGGTGCTGCATCCTGTTGACAGCAACGTGAAGGATATGTTGGTGGTACCTGTTGTGGTAGGGTTTGCTGTTGCAGTCCCGGTTGTTGGCAGAATGGAAGCAATGGCAGTTGCAGAACTTGCCCACGTACCAACCCCTGATGCATCTGTATAATTAGCCGTAGATCCCAGACAAATAGCTGAAGGGCCGGAGATAGCAGATGGAAGACCATTGATAACTACCGGATAGGTAACATAGCAGCTGGTAGCAGACAGAGTATAAGTAACATTAATAGTTCCGTTAGCTACTCCGGTCAGATTTCCGGAAGCATCTATTGAGCCCAGAGTAGGATTACTTGTACTCCAAACGCCGCCTGAAGTTGGGTCAGTATAAACACCAGTCTGGCCAACACAAAGCGTTGACGGGCCGGATATAGCTGATGGCAGCGGATTTACTGTTATTGTTCTTGCAGCAGTACACCCGGTTGCCAGGATAGTATAATTAATTGTTGCTGTTGTTCCGGCTGAAACACCCGTAATAATACCTGTCGTGTAGCCCGCTGTCGCTATTGAAGGAATGGTGCTGGTCCATACCCCGCCTAGTGTAGCGTCCGTAAGGTCTATTGTCAGGCCCACACATACTACCGAATCGCCGATGACTGGAGTAATAGGATTAACAACCACCGGCGCTATACTGTTGCAACCAACGGCTCCGTAAGTAATAATTACAGTTCCCGAAGAAATTCCCGTTACTACACCAGAAGTACTTACACTACCCAGCGACGGACTGCCTGATGACCATGCGCCACCCGGAGTTGCATCTGCAAGAGTTGTTGTACTTCCTACACATACATTTAATGTACCGGTTATAGGCAAAGGATGCGGAGATACATTGAAAGGTGTAGTTGCTGCACAACTTCCTACAGTATAGGAAATAGTAACAGTACCTGTCAGTGTAGGCCCGGTAGTTATCAAACCTGTAGCTGCGCCGATAGATGCAATTGCAGGGTTACTGCTGCTCCATGCTCCGCCTGCTGTTGGGTCAGCCATAGATGCCCCGTTTGGAATACATACACCAGATGGCCCGGTAATAGGCGCAGGAGTCTGGTTTACTGTTACGGGTATAGTCCGCAAACAAGTTGTTGGTAAGGTATAAGTTACCACACCTGTTCCGGGTACAATACCATATATACTTCCCGTAGTCGGGTTAATGGTAGCTGTTGTTACGGGAGCAACGGTCCATGTTCCACCTGGTGATGATGAACTTAATGTTAAAGAATCGCCTGTACAGATATGCGATGTTCCGGTAATTGTTCCCGGAAGCGGATTAACCGTTACAGGTTGTGTTGCTGAGCAACCTGCTACTGTAAAGCTTACAATAGAAGGGCTTCCTGCATTTATACCGGTTAATGTACCGGTTGAGGTGCTGATGGTAGCATAGGCAGTAGAAGAAATACTCCAGGATCCACCACTTGTAGGGTCTGTAAGGACGGTAGATGATCCCTGGCAAACCTGGAACGTACCTGTTATTGGCGCGGGTAGCGGGTTAATAGTAACATAAGCCCAGCTCTGGCAACTTGTAGAAGTACTTGTATATACTACAGCTGCCTGAGTTTGTAAAGTTCCGCCTGTTATGTCAGCAGTTACAACGCCTGTGCCCGATACGGTAGCGAGCGCTGATGAAACCGGAGCAATAGACCATGTTCCCGGTGTAGTTGCATCATGCAATGGCAACGATGCCCCCTGGCATATGACCATTGGCACACCTGATACTGTTGTTATTGATGCCGGCTGACCTATCACCGTAATGCTCTTTGTTTGCTGGCATCCCGACCCCAGCGAGTACGTAATAGTCGCCGTCCCTGGGCTTATACCATATATATATCCGCTGAAAGTTCCAGCCGAAGCAACAATAGGTGCACTGCTGGTCCAGCTACCTCCGGGTACTCCATCGGTAAACAGTACTGAATCGCCTACACAAACTGTAGCAGGGCCTGTAACCACAGTTGGAGATGGAGTAACGTTAACAGTAACATTTGATGTACATCCGGTTGGTGCTGTACAGGTAATTACAGTTGATGAACCGGTAGTTATTCCGGTTACAATACCGCTTGCAAATCCAATTGAAGCATTCCCAGGTATACTGCTTGTCCAGGTTGAGCCGGGTATACTGGATGTCAGGATTGCGGTAGCGCCTACACACAATCCGGTTGGCCCGCTAATTACAGGCAATGGGTTAATGCTTACGGTTACTGTTCCGGTCATTGTCCGGAAACAGCCTGATGCCGGATAAGTGGCTACTATAGTATAGGCTCCTGCTGCTGTTTGTGGCCCGAAAGTAATGGATGAGCCGGTACCAGGCAGTGTTGCTACAGCAGTACCGCCATTTTTAAGGGTATAGTTTATGCCAGCTGATGAACAGGTAAGGCCAATAGTTATTCCGGTTCCGCTTGCACAGTAGCTATATGTTCCGGTAGCTGGGGTCATGGTGCACAATGGTGGTATCGGGTTAACTGAAACAATTGCTGCTGTTGCACAACCTGAGGCCAACTGATACCTGATTGTAGCCGATCCGCCGGCAACACCGGTAAGTACTCCTGTTGTACCAACAATTGTTGCAATAGTAGGGTTCAGGCTTGTCCATGTTCCGCCGCCCGATCCGTCAGTAAGTGTGATTGTCGATCCTGCGCAAACAGTGGTAGGCCCTGCTATTGACAATGGCAACGGATTAACATTTACGGTAACCGGCCTTGAACAACCGGTAGTTGATGTATAGGTAAATACCTGTAAACCATTATTAATACCTGTTACAACACCCGTAATTGCATTAATATCAGCATTGGTGCCTGTTACAGGCGACCAGGTACCTCCGGGTGTGGATGGATCCGAAAGAGTAATTGTACTTCCGACACACACTACCGGGGATGTAGGCGTTATAGCTCCCGGCATTGGGTTAACTGTAATGATTGAAGATGTAGAACAGCCTACACCCAATGTATAAGTCACAGTAGCAGTTCCCGGAGCTACACCGGTTACAGTTGCTGTTGTTATCGTGCCAATTATAGTAGCTATTGAGGTTGGAGTAATATTCCAAATCCCTCCGGAGATACTGTCAAATAAAACGGTGGTCGCACCCTGGCAAACACTGAGCACACCCGAAATATGAGGCGGGGTTGTGTTTACTGTAACCAGATAGGTCACATAACATCCCGAAACCGTATAAGTAATCAGCTGAGTGCCTACTCCCATACCGGTAACTGTGCCGGATGGCGACACCATGGCATGTGGGCCGCTGGTGGTAAAGATACCGCCAGGTGTTGCATCTGTAAGGGTAATAGTTGTGCCTACACACAAGCTGGTTAACCCTGTAATGGGCATCGGCAACGGATTAACAGATATAGCCATAGTCGCTTTGCAACCAAGTGTGTTGGTAAAAGTGATTGTATCTGAAACAGGAGCAATCCCGTTAACAAGCCCTGTAGCACTGCCTATAGTTGTTATTAGCGGATTGGATGCCGACCATACACCCGCATCAGCATCAGTAAGAAGAAGTGTTTGTCCTACACATACTACTGCCGGACCTCCTCCCGGCACCGTAATCGGGCTGGTCAGTGGATTCACGGTAACTACATATACCGAAGGACAAGGGGAAGTACCCGCAGTATAACTAATCGAATCGACACCTCCCGGCGCTATACCAACCATTACTCCTGAAGAAGGGTTGGGAATATAAATTGTGGATCCTGATCCGCTCACAAGCCAGAGCCCTCCCGATGTAGGGTCCGTAAGTGTAATGGTATCACCAATGCACACCTGTGTCGGGCCGGATATTGGCCCGGGTATGGATTGCACATTCACAGTAGCAGTAGTTAAACACCCCGTTGACAGTGTATACGTAATGGTAATAATTCCGGCCGAAAGCCCGGTAAGATTACCCGTTACCGGATTAATTGTCCCTAATAGGGATGGCGATGCACTCCAGGTCCCGCCCGGAGATCCGTCAAACTCAATTGCACTGCCATCTACGCATACGGCTAATGTACCACTGCCGCTGATTGTGAATGGCGAAGGATTAACCGTAACATATTTGGTCACAAAACAACCTGATGGCATGGTATAAGTAACCATAGCTCCGGGTGCGGTTGTTGCGGAGATTCCCGTCACAACACCCGTACTTCCCACAATTGATATAAGGCCTGAGGTGGAGCTCCATGTCCCGCCCGCTGTAGCATCAAATAGAGTTGTTGATGTACCAATACACATAGCTCCGCCTCCCGTTATTGGTGCCGGATCGGCAACTACGGTTACGCCTCTCCATGCTTTGCACGAGCCTCCCAATGTATAGGTTATTATTGCTGTAGTACCCACCGAAACACCAGTAACTACACCCGTTACCGCTGAAATGCTCGCTATTCCGGGCGCCGTACTCGTCCATGTACCACCCGGCGGACTATCACTGAGGGTAATCGTTTGCCCCTGGCACACAGTAAGTGGACCGGTTATTGCACCCGGAGCGCCTACTACTGTCATGTGTATGGTATCTGCAAGCTGGCAACCTGCCGAGTCAGTTACTGTACAATAATAGTTGGTTGATACGGAGGGCGTAGCCACAGGATTAACACACGTTACGCAGCTTAAGCCCAGGGATGGGCCCCATAAGTAAGTTGGGGGTGTTGAGTAAGGTGTTACTGCGCCCATAGTTAAGGTTACCGCAGTTCCCGAACAAATTGTCGTATCATGCGTACGATGTAATGTCAATGATGTCGGATAAACCTTTGTATATAAGGTATCCGTACAGCCATAACCTGAGTAAGGCGTGAGTATAACTGCATATGTAGTGGTAACAGTTGGGGAAGTAACAACTACAGACTGGCTCGTGCCATACGTCGCAGTAAAGGTTAAGGAGTCAGTCCATGAATAACCGGAATATCCGTCCGGTCCTGTCAGTGTAGTAGAACCTGATGCGCAGGTAACAATATTATCAGCTACAAAACCACAACTCATATCCAGATAACCATAACCAAAATGCCCTCCAAGTGTACAGCCCTGAGCTACAAACGATACAGTAGCTGTTTTGCCTGCCTCACCCGGAAATTTCAGATTACCCATAGTCCATGTTTTGTACGTAACATCCGAGCCGGGAATAGAAGATGCAAGAAATCCTGGTTCAGAACCATCACCTACATAATTGTATGAATCACACGCTACAATATTTCCGGTAATGGAGTCGCGCGCTTCTACTATAAACCTGGGTTGCTGATACTCAAAATGAGAAGTGCCCGGGTTTTCAAGAACTACGGCATACCTGTATATAAAGCTGTAAAGACCTGGCCCTGATGGTACGTGCACATTATAAGCACATTTCATTGTCGATTGGTTGGCTGAATCCCTACCAAGCTTTAAGGAGTGCAGTCCGCCACCAGGTGCAACTACAGGAAAACCACCATAAGCATCGGTAGCTACCATGGTTGTCAGAGTATGAAGTCCGGGCACCGGCGCTGTTGATGTAAATGTGTAAGCTATTGCAGTACCTACATTATAACAACTGCCTCGCCAGTATAGCCAGTCAGCAGTACCCGCTGTTTCAAAGTCTATGTTAGGCGGGCATTGTGCTTGTGCGTTAAATAAAAATCCTAAAATGAATAGGGGAAGAATAAGTGTAATCTTACGGTTCATAAAATGGAATATAAAATCGTTGAAAAATTATTTTTAGCGCTGCTTCTATTGTTACTATTCTATTAAAAATCAGTCATTATAAAATTAAGCTATCCAAAAGATTTAGCAAGTTAAAACAATGTTTGGGAATATCAAAAGGATTTAACAATTTTTGATAAAAAATTCCAAATTTGAAATAATTTAATTTTAAATAGTGTATTTTCTACATAATTAAAACTATGTCCCGATTACTATAAGGCGTATAAAAAAGCAAAAAGGTTAGGCGTATCTTAATATTTATTTCATCGACATGTATTAACTTCAGACTTCTATACAATTTTCGATATTTCGCAATACCCTATTTGCTTGTGGAGGGAATGAACTTAATTTGTATTCTTAAAGTTGACCATTTTAAGATGTATCATATTTCGTTTCAAAAAATGATTTCCATCATGAATGTATATTATTTATAAATACACTGACTGGTTTTTCACATGCCAGATAATACATTGCGCTATATCAGCATTCATTCAATTTATAAGATAACTTTGAAATAATACATCACCATTCCATACCCGGATATGCCCGCTGCATAAACTGCAGTTCAGCCAGAATATATCCCAGATGTTCTGAATGCCGGCCTTCCTTACCCCCATGCTGCATCCACTTGCCTGCGGGTATATTGAGAGTAGCTTCTTCAAAAATTGCTTTCACCCTGGCCATCCAGAGCGGTTTTATCTTTTCCAGATCGGCACCTATGCCACCGTTCAGCATTTCCTTATCAGTATCATTCATCACAAAAAGCTCGCCCGTATACATCCAGAGTTCATCAACGGCATATTGCATTTTTGTATGACTTTCTTCAGTACCATCGCCCAGGCGCACTACCCACTCACTGCTCCAGCGCAGGTGGTAGGTAATTTCTTTCAATGATTTTTCAGCTATAGCAGCCAGCGTTTCGTCAGTGCTCTGCTGCAGTTCTGAATAGAAGTAATAATTAAATGCATCAAAATAGAACGATCGGGCTACCGTATATGCCCAGTCATTATTGGGCTGCTCCACCAGCAGGTGGTTTCTGAAGTCCCATCCGTCGCGAAGAAATGCCAGGTCATCTTCATCAAGGTTCTTCCCTGCCAAAATCGTTTCCTGCAGAACAACCGATGAAAATACACCCGCTTTTTTTTCTGCCGGCAACCGGTTGAATTGCTCTGCCGCATACTGATATAATGACCTTGCCCTGCCCAGGTGATCAAGGGAGGTATTGGTAAGTGCAATATCCTGCTCCAGTATAGGCCCGTGGCCACACCACTCACCCAGCCTGTGCCCCATTATCAATGCATCATCTGCCAGCCTTAGCGTATAGTCTAGTTTCATTTTTCTTTTGGAATTGGAAATTACATATATTTAACCTCATCAGGCAGGTTATAAAAAGTTGGGTGCCGGTATATTTTATCATTGGCAGGTTCGTAAAGCGAATCAGCTTCACTGGGGTCCGATGCAATAATATTTCTACTTTCCACCACCCATATACTTACCCCTTCCATGCGGCGGGTATATACATCGCGGGCATTTTCTATAGCCATCTGCGCATCGGCGGCATGAAGGCTGCCTGCATGTTTATGATCCAGTCCTGCCTTGCTGCGGATGAATACTTCCCACAAAGGCCATTCATTTTTATTTTGTTTGCTTTGCTCTGCCATATTCAATTATTTTTTAGTACGCTATCCACTATATGGTCCGAAATTTCATAACCATGATAAACCAGATCATTTTTCTTAAAAATAAAATACTGTTCTGCTACGTCTATCGGCCCGTCTTTTGTATATGAAGGCGCAATTTCCCGTTCTATTTTTTTTTGCCCTGCTTTGGGCTTATGGCCATACTCCGCATCTTTCATCACATAAAGGTCGCGGTCGTAGGTTGATTTTTCGGCATTACGCTTTATCAGTTCATATTGGTAGGTTTCCGAAACCATCAATAACTTTACTCCCTTGTCTCTGAACTTCCGGTCAATAAGTTCATAGTAAAACAGCGGTTTGCAGGATGTAGCTTTGCAATAAGGCCTCCAAAGGTAAACTACAGTATACGGATATTTCTGAAAACATTTAATTATATCAGGGCCGGTGATCTCTACCAGAGAAAGCTCAGTTGCCTGATTACGTAAAGCATCTGTCTCATCAAGTAAAAACGGTTTCAGCGAACGTACCTGATCCTTATGCAAATCCCTGTAGCCGTTATCGTTTATTCTGATTAAACATGAAGGCAGAGAAAGTATAGTAATAAAAAATAAAAACAACCTCATTTAATTATGTTTAACCATCATGCTGCCATTACCTCTTTCCTTGCTTTCCTTTTCTCTGCATGAGCAATTGCCGCATCCCGCACCCACTGGCCGTTATCCCATGCCTTTATACGGGTATCTAGGCGTTGCTTGTTGCAGGGGCCGTTGCCCTTCACCACATTCCAGAACTCTTCCCAGTTTATAGGTCCGGAATCGTAATGGCCGCGCTCTTCATTCCATTTCAGGTCTTTATCCGGCACCTCAAGACCAAGCACTCTGGCCTGCTCTACGGTTACATCAATAAACTTCTGTCTTAGCTCATCATTGGTCAGCCTTTTTATGCGCCACCTTACACTCTGCTCCGTATGTGGGCTTTCAGCATCAGGCGGACCAAACATCATCAGGCTCGGCCACCACCAGCGGTTAAAGGCATCCTGTGCCATTTTATGCTGCACTTCTGATCCTTTTGAAAGGGTCAGCATTATCTCAAAACCCTGCCGCTGATGAAAACTTTCTTCCTTACATACCCGCACCATCGCCCTGGCATAGGGGCCATAAGAGGTACGGCACAGAGGCACCTGGTTCATAATAGCAGCGCCATCCACGAGCCAGCCTATGGCACCCATATCGGCCCAGGTAATTGTAGGGTAATTGAATATAGATGAATATTTGGCTTTACCGCTGTGCAGCTGGTCGTAAAGTGTATCCCTGGTTACGCCCAGTGTTTCTGCCGCGCTGTACAGGTAGAGTCCGTGCCCTGCCTCATCCTGCACCTTGGCCAGCAATACTGCCTTGCGCCGCAGGCTCGGGGCGCGGGTTATCCAGTTTCCCTCAGGCAGCATTCCCACTATTTCGCTGTGGGCATGTTGCGATATCTGTCGTATCAGGGTTTTCCGGTAGTCATCGGGCATCCAGTCTTTGGGCTCTATGGTAACCTCTTTATCTATCAGGCTGTCAAAATGCTCCTGGAACGATTGAACACTCATTAAAATGAAATTTATAACTACAAATATAAGCACATTAATTGACCCGAAAGGCTAAAATCCCGCTAATGCACAATAGAGATATCTTATTTTAATCCCGGTTTGTCTGGCCTCCCGGCAAAACAGCCAAAATACTAACCGGCGATGACCTCTTTTCGTAAAGTTCGACCCTGCCCGATTCCGATTTATATAGCAGTCTGTAACCAGCCATAATCTCCTTATACAATTTCCTGAAATGCTCATCCCAAAGCCATTTATCCTGGTAGCACCAAAGCATTATGTAGTCTATGGTAACACCTGTTTCACTTTTATAATAATTGATGGTTGCATAGGGTGGCTGTCCTTCCATTGCCCCATTGGTACAAAGATGGTGATACGGATTGGTAGAATCTTTCCACACTAAAGGAAAATAACCGGTATTGGCTTCATAATTATCAAGTATTATCAATGGTTTATCAACCCCCATATATTGCCATGCATGGCAAAACATCCAGTTTCTGTCGGCTATTACTGCCCCTGTTTTATCCAGCCCTCCAGGCGAAAAATCCAGCGGAAGGACAATTGAAAAGGGCTTAATAAATTGCCCTGCCGAAACAATATCTTTTACGCCATCCGATGCCGATGCCATAACTATTATTCTCGGAATACTCAATCCGGTAAAGGCAATAAAAAATAGTATCCCTGCCCCGTTTTTCAACTTGCCTGCTGGTACCATATAACCAATACAGCAAACCATAAACAAGCCCCACAAATACTGCGCCCGGATAGCAAATAAGCTGCCACCAAATAGCTTATCGGGGAAGAAGAAATAAAGAAATAGTGCAAATAACATGCCCCCAAACAGGCCATCAAATCGCTGCCATTGAAACCCTTTTCTGAATCGCTGAAACAGCGCAAACAGCAAAAGCCCAGCCAGCAGAAACCAAACTACCCGTACAAGAATTACCTCACTGCTGCTTACATTTACCAGGCAGTTAAAATCAGCGAATTCAAGTATTTTGTTCCGGCTCATATGGAGCGAAATGCCGCCTTCATGCGCTTCACCTGCAGCAAACATTATCAGCATCAGACCGCAGGGAAGCAGGCATAATCCCAACAAAAGAAGATTTTCGAAAATTACTATTAGTCTGGTTTTACTTTGCGCCTTATTTGCTTCTTTGCGTTCTTTGAGGTTAATATATCCGGTTACATAAGAGCTTACAGATAGTACCAGGCAACAAAAACCTCCAAAAGCAAATGCCACCGGATGTGCAAAAAAGGTAAGGCACACCAAAATAAAAAAGCCTGCAACCCTGACTGCATTAATCCGTTCCAGCACCAGCAACCAGGTATTGATCATCCAGAAAAGCAACGCCATACTGAAGGAAAAATTATAAAATCCTTTAGCCAGCACGTAATGGAACACAAAAACGAATACTACAAGCGGCCACAAAAGGCTATCGCTGTCCAGTCGCTTCAAAATTCCAGTGAACCCTGATACAAATAAAAGCACATAACCGCTCAGTAAAATTTTCTCAGCAATTACCCCCTTAAACACAAACAACAATGCCCCAAGCAATATATGTGTCATCCAGTTAGGATTCGGCTTGCCCACTACCTCAAAAAAACGCTCATAAAATGCGATGTTTTTGCCCGACCAGAGATCATGCAGTATCTGAGCATTATACAGATGGCAGGGCCCGTCGCCGGTAAGGTAATAACCTGGGAGCCATACCTGCAGCATACAGAGCAAAAAGCCTGCAAGCAGGAGATAATTGGCTGTTTTGGGTGAATTCAATGTTGATTCTTTACTTTAAGCTTTAAACAAAGAAAGAACATTTTTATTGTTTTGAATATTGAAAATGCGATTTACTTTTATTTCTGCATGTACTGATAGCTAAAGGCCAAATTGAGGAGACTACAATTCTCTTTGAAATAATTTCTGGTAAAAATTGTAATTACTCATTCTGCTGATTGCTACCTCCTGAAGCCACCGGTAAGGCCTCTGATAATAGCTATCAGCAGATCAAATACACCTCTTATTACAGATATTACAAGGTCGAATGCGAAACCCACAATTACTAAAACAAAAACCACTACCAGCAGAATAAGGATAATTATGCTCATAAAACAAAGATAAATGAGAATCTGATCACAGTAAAATATTCTAAGAGTTAAAACATCATGCCCAAACCAATTGAATTTCCACTAAGAGTCATATAATACGCTGGTTTTATGCTCCTTAGTCCTGTTTTATGCAGATTGCCGTTATAGGTATTTATCGCCTTCACGGTATTTTTACCAGATTGTATAATAAAAGGTGACATCGCGAATCCGGTTACAATAGCGAAAGGGATAATATTTGGATCTATACTGCCATACCTTGCTGAATTTACAGGTGCTCTATTTGTTTCAAAGATGAGAAACGCAATTAGTCCCACTTCTTCGACAGCTATACCTGCAATCATAAATCTTTTACTTCGCTTGAGGTATTTAATTGCTTCCGGGTCATACTTCATTATTTGCCTGTAGTCCCTGAAGGGATGGAAACTGCTTATTTTCTTACCCTGATATCCGGGTATTAAATACCCCCATCTATTCTTAATGAGTTGAATAGAATCCTGCCTTTCCTGACCGAAAGTACTCTGAGCAAGGATAACCAGAATAATTACAAGCAAACAATACTTAATCATTGCCAGAAGGATTTGCCATTCAAAACTAACGAAAATCTATATTAAATTATTGTGATCCGGATAGGAAAAATTTAAAACTACCCACCTTTGACTGCTATAAAAATGGTTCACCTTTTAATCCATCTGCTGCAAATCACATCAATTGTTTTATTTTTGGCACAGATCAGCTAACAGCAGTTTTTATTAAATCAGCTTTCTGGCTTTTTATCTTATAAAATGCTTTTTAACTCCATATCTTTTTTAGTTTTTTTTCCTGTTGTTACAATCCTGTATTTTCTGCTTCCGCATAAATTCAGGTGGTTTTTGCTGCTTGTTGCTTCCTGCTTTTTTTACATGTTTTTTAAGCCCGTTTATATTCTTATTCTGGCTTTTACCATTGTTATAGACTATGTGGCAGGTATCATGCTCGAAAACGAACCGGATAAGAAAAAAAAGAAAAAGTACCTGATACTGAGCATTCTTGCCAATGTAGGCGTCCTTGCAGTTTTTAAATATTACAATTTCCTGGATAGCAGTTTTACTCATATTGCGGACTTTGGAGGTATTAAAATTCATATACCCTACCTTAAAATTTTATTGCCTATCGGCCTCTCTTTCCATACCTTTCAGGCTATGAGCTATACTATAGAGGTATACCGGGGACACCAGAAAGCGGAAAGGCACTTCGGCATATATGCGCTCTATGTTATGTTCTATCCCCAATTGGTGGCAGGCCCTATTGAAAGGCCCCAGAATATGATTCACCAGTTTTATGCCCGTCATCAGTTTAGTTATAATAATGCTGTGCATGGACTGAATCTTATTGTGTATGGCCTTTTTAAAAAAATAGTAGTGGCAGATCGTTTGTCCGAATATGTTAACCAGGTTTATTTGCATCCGGCCAATGCCAATTCTATCTCGGTATTACTGGCAGTTTGCTTTTTCTCCATTCAGATCTATTGCGATTTTTCGGGATATTCTGATATTGCAAGAGGTACTGCAAGGTTTATGGGTTTCGACCTGATGATCAATTTCAGGAGACCCTACCTTGCCACTTCTGTTTCCGAATTCTGGACCCGCTGGCATATTTCCCTCTCAACCTGGTTCCGCGATTATGTTTACATACCACTGGGTGGTAACAGGGCTGGTAAATGGCGTATGTACAGAAATCTTTTTATAGTTTTTCTGGTCAGTGGTCTCTGGCATGGGGCACGGTGGACATTTGTGGTTTGGGGTGCTTTGCACGGGTTATATACGCTTATTGGCCTGCTTACTAAAAGCACCTGGGCTAAAATGGCCGCAGCTACCGGTTTTAACCGGCTTCCCGCCTTGCAGACTAGCCTCAACAGGCTGGTGGTCTTTGTACTGGTTACCTTCGCATGGATATTTTTCAGAGCGGAAAATTTTCACAAGGCAAGTTTAATTATTCATAAGTTATTTGCTGGTGAATATTCCGGCAACCTTATGCAATTATCAGCTGAAAAAGGCCCGCTGAACCTTATTTTAAGTTTTTTAGTCGTAGGCCTGCTGCTGCTCAGCTATAAATTACCCTATGACCTGAAATTAAAAAACAGCCTGCCATTCCTGGTAATTACTACTTTTATAATTATTATTTTAGGTAAAAATGCCGGAGCCGAATTCATCTATTTCCAGTTTTAAGCAATTTCTGCTCAAGATACTGCTGCCTTTGATCCTTATCATCGGTGCAGGCGGCTATGTGTTCAATTATTTATTCGAACAGCAGATTGTTTTTAAAAGTCAGGGGTGCGGAGCCTATAAAGTGAACCGGATTCTGTACACAACTACTCCGGATGAAATCCCCATATTCGGCTCTTCGCGCGCCGAAGGCAGCCTGCTGCCTGATAGCATTGGGAAAAATTATTTTAATTATGGAATATCAGCAACGAAATACAATGTAACGCTCTTCTTTCTGGAACAGGAATGCATGAAGAAAAAAAACACTCCCTGGATAATAATGAATCTTGATCTCAATGGTCTGGAGTATGGCCCCGGCGATTTGAGCAATTATATTCCCAATTCTGGGTGTGAGCCGGTTAGGTCGCTGCTGGACACTTATTATATGTCTTACTTCAGAATACCATTTATACGTTACTATGGCTGCTTTGAAACCTACCTGAGATCCTATATGAATGATAAACTGGAGCTTACGAAAGTAAATAACAAAGGGGCATCAATTGAAAAAAATATAATACCCAAAGAGCAATTCGCTGAGATGATCAGGATAAGGAAAATGACTACAACAGAATTTGCATATGATACAGTTTTATCCGGGAAATTGTTCAGTCTGATTGCAACCAATTCCGCCAGAAAATTCCTTTTTCTTATCTCACCATACCATAGTTCTTTTTTCTACAAGTTTGAGAATCCTGAGGATGCCAGCAGGTTATTAGATTCACTCAGGACATACCCAAATGTTAAAGTTCTTGATTTCAGCAAGATGCCATTACCAGACAGTATGTTCTTAAATACTTCACACCTCAACTTTAGGGGGACAGTAGTATTTAACAGGGTGCTTCGGGATAGCCTTAACGCAATAGGTGTAAAATAAAAAAATCCAGCTACATTAACATACATATGGTTTTAATAATATTTATTTACTCTTCTTATGCTTGCTTATGGCATCTGCTACCGCGCTTCTGAGTAGAAATTCAGGGTTAAGATCAGTAAACACCTTTATCTTGGCTGGTGCCAGCTTCAGGCCTTTTTCCAGTTGCAGCAATGCCTCCTTAGCCTTACCTGTTTCGAACAAGGCTGCGGCATGATAATAATAAAAATCACCTTTCTCTCCGCAATGCTCCCTGGCTACTTCCAGCTGGGTTATGGCTTCTTCATAATACCCGGTTATGTATAGCCCGCGAATAAGTGCCACCCATGTGGTCTTGTTTCCGGGTTTTAATCTCACCGCATTCAGGTAGCACACCAGCGCCTCGCTTTTCACATCCATTTCCATCAGGCAGTTACCAATAGCCATACAGTAAGAAGCATTTTCCTTATCCAGATGCAGCGCAACAGAATAAGATTTCACTGCCTTTTCCCATTGCTTTTCGCGCGCATAGGTCTCGCCTATTTTATAAAAGATACCATCGTCCTGCGGGCTCAGTTGCGATGCCTGGCGGTAAAACTGCCGTGCCCTGGCAAAATCCTTCTGTTTCTCCCAGCAGAAACCCATGGCCTCAAAAATCACATCTTCAGGCTTGGCAATCTCTATATGTTTTTCCAGTACTTCAAGCGCCTTGCCATACCATTTCAGCCGCATATAGGCATCGGCCATGTTGCGATAGGCAAACTCAAATTTCTCATCTATTACCACACAGTACTCATAGGCATCTATACACTTTTCATACAGCTTAAGTCCCTGAAATGCCGCTCCCAGGTTAAACCAAGCCAGTGCATTATAAGGGTCATCATCCGATAACTGTGTGTGTATAGCCACACTCTCCTCAAGCCTGCCCGTAAATTCGGCCCAGAAGCAAATTTTCTGCAGCGCTTCTTCATTGCGCCTGTCTATTTTTATTACCCGCTTCAGGGTATCAAATACGGCGTCAAATTCCTCACTCTCATCATATACATCACTCAGCTCCAGCAATATTTCTATCTTCTCTTTGCCATGAAATTCTCCCGACCGCTGCTCCAGCAACAAGGCAGCCTGGTCATATTTGAATTGAGAAAGCAGAATATCTGAGCGCAGCAATACGGCATCCAGGTTATTGTTGTCCGATTGCTCCATCTCATCCAGCGCTTTGAGGGCCTGGCCGTATTTCTGTGCCTGGGTTAGTATTTCGGCACGAAGAAGAAGGATGGAGGTGGAGAAAGGATAATACGTTCTGGCTATTTCACAGGCCAGCAAAGCCTGCTCTTCATTACTGTTCTGAAAGTAATATTCCACCACCCGCTCAAACTCTTCTTCATCCAGAATACCGGCAGATGTACCTTTCTTCACTTCTTCATACCTGCGCAGGGTTTCATCCAATGGCCCCCAATCTTCATCGTCTATATCATCATCAAACATATGCACATCGTTTAAATCAAAGTTAATCAAAAGTACGCGCAATTTCAATATTTCACTGTTACGCCAATGTAAAATGCACAAGATATTAACATCTTGAATTTTTCACTTATAAACGCTGTTTTTCATAAATCCCTTATGTCTTTTAAAACCAGTTATACCTTAAAGCAGCAATTACCTGATCCATTCATTACTTTTGGCGCTCAGAATTTATTACAATTATGGCTGCAACAATTATCCGGAAAGAATCAGTAGATTTTCTTAAAAAGCTGGCAAAGAACAATACCCGCGAATGGTTTAATGACCATAAAGAACTCTATACAGCTGCTCAAACCAATATGGTGGAATTTGCAGGAGACTTACTTGCTGAAATGAATAAACATGACCAGATTGAAACCACATCGGGCAAGCAAAGCCTTTTCAGGATATATAAAGATGTTCGTTTCTCCAAAGAGAAAGTGCCTTACAATAACCACTGGAGCGGATCGTTTAAAAGAGCTACCAATAAACTGAGGGGCGGATACTATTTTCACATCCAGCCCGGAGGCTCCTTCCTTGCCGGCGGCTTCTGGGGTCCCGACAAAAACGACACCCAGCGCATCCGCCAGGATATAGATCATAATTATGAAGCCTGGCATAAAATGCTGACTAACAAAAACCTGGCTAAAACCTTTGGTAAAATGATTGGCGACCAGGTGCTTTCAGCCCCCCGCGGATTCAGTAAAGACCATCCTGCTATTGAGCTCCTGCGCTACAAGCAATACCTGTTCCGGCACGACTTTACCGATGAAGAAGTACTCAGCCCGGACTTCGTAAAAAAAGCCAATGACACCTTTAAAGCCTTGCGCCCATTTCTCGATTTTATGAGCGAGATACTGACCACTGATTCTAATGGTATATCTTTAGTGGATTGATCAGGAATTAAATTAAATACCAGTCTGAAAAATGGATTGAAAAGCAAACTCCATTTTTGCTATTTCTGCATCCTTTAGTTCCAGAAAATCCTTTCGTTTTCTGCCCGACAACATACCATTATTCTGGTGCAAAAACCGCATCATTTTATCTATATTCTTATCTGGCATATCCGCAATATCCCTTATTGCTGATTTGGTTTCATCATATTTCATCAGGAAATCCATTTCCTGGTAAATATCTTCTTTTATAGTATCACGGATGGTTTTTGCAAGGTAGGCAGTTTGCATTGTCAGATCAGGATATTTGAAACAGGGTTCCACATCTTCTGGGTTCAGAACTACCAGACTGTTATCTGCAAGCATCTCATATTTTACTTTTTGCATCAAGGGGGAAGAAAAGGCTTCCAGGGAGCTGTCATAGTCCTTAATATGATTAACCATATGTGCCGAAACCGGAATAATCATTCCTTTTCCAACAAGTTTATCCCTGGTAAGGATGTCATGTATCAGAAACCGGTGCAATCTTCCATTGCCATCTTCAAATGGATGAGCAAAAACAAATCCGAATGACAAGACTGCAGCCCTTACTACGGCATTTGATCCTTCTGTTTTAGCGGCAGTTTCTATTAGCCCGGACATAATTGATGCCAGGTAAACAGGTGGCGGGCATATATAATGAATTATTTCTTTAAAGTTATAAGTTGTCTGGCCGATATAATTCTGAAAATCCCGGTAACCTGCAGCAGCATAACGGTGATCTACAATTTCATTTTGTAACCTGACCAGATTTTGCTCGCTCAACAATATTTCGGTGGGCATAGTACCCGCCTTTCCCAGCAAATTCACAAACCTGTTTACCCTATCGGGAGATGGCTGTTCTTTTTCAATCAGGAAAGAAGACCGGGTTTCTTTGGTATACAGATAGTTTAAAGCCCGGTAAAAAATCTCCGGCGAAAATGCCCGGGTTATATTATCAATCAATTGTATAAAATTTTCAGACAGCTGCAACGCCAGATCATCTGTTCTCCTAACGATCGGACAAAAGTTTCTTGTACCTAAAAGATTATCATTGATGTGCCAGCGTGTATTCTTAAAAATATTGCCTGTAATATATTTTTCCGGATCAAGCAGATCAATATAATTTCCTTTACCCAGATCGGGTATAGGAATTGTTTTATTCAACAAAAATTCATACAAAAAACCTATAATTCGTTCATATCGTCCAGCTGGTTTTGTTGATATAAAATCAACAACTTCTTTCATCGGAATCTGCCTGAAAACTATCGTAAGAAAATCCAGGTTTATATCGTCATATTTTATAAGAAAGGCTACATGGGGTAATGTACCTGATGCCGGTGCATAGTGTGGCGGATAGGTTTCTATAACCATTCCCTCCCCATTGACCTCTTTCTTTTGCCGGGTACCTATAACTGAAACATGGGTAAGTGGATATTTAAACAACCTGAATTTTTGTTTAAGCCATTCCGCCCCTGCAACATTTTCCATATTTTCTTTGTAAAGTGCGATAAAAGTGATTTTATTGCACTAAAATAAATTATTTTAAATGGTTTTGCAACTTTTTTTATGCAGCAATTTAATATATTCGTAATTTATTTGTTATATTAAAGCAATTATGGAAATAACCGTTCATCCTATTTCACGACCCCTGCATTACTCCCCTTGCTCTCATTCCACATCCTGTCCATGGCGGTAACCACATAGCTGCACTCCTTGTATTTTTTGGCATCCGGGTCTGTAAATTCTGTAGCTTGCTGTATGGATACGATCCGGTCATTGCGGCCAAGGTCCACTTTTTCATTATTTACAAAGCGGTAAACCACATAGCGCAGCGGCTCTTTGGCCGGATTGGCTTCTGTCCATTTAAGCACAGCTGTTTTTGCGGCCATTTCTACCTTCAGCACAGGGGCAGCAGGGGCTATACTGTCGAGCCAGGGCATGGGTGGCACCAGTGCCGGATACTTATTATAGTTCAGCCTTATGCTGTCTTTGATAGGCGACTTGATCTTATCGAATGAGGTAGCGCTGAAAAACGAATAGCCAGAGTTGGGACAATGCCCTCTTATATCTCTTAGCTGCCACATCAGTTCATGCACATTGGTAAAAGGACCACTGCGGGCTTCAGCCATCCGGTACAGCCCCAGGCCATAATATACATGCCGCCGAAAGCAATGCTCATACCACCAGGGCATCAGTACCTCAAATGCGGCAGCCTTATGGTTATGCTCCCAGTAGAGCTGAGGCATCAGGTAGTCTATCCATCCCTTTTCCATCCACAGCAACACATCGGCATAGAGGTCGTCAAAATTCGTTTGTCCACCCTTGGTTTCTGAACCCTTCGGGTCTTTGCTTTTATTTCGCCAGATACCAAACGGACTGATACCCAGCTTCATATGTGGCTTCACTTTTTTTATGCTGGTATTCAGTTGCTGTATAAGCAGGTTTACATTTTCCCGGCGCCAGTCGTCCTTGTTCATACCACCACCAAATTTTGCAAATGTCTTTGCATCGCCAAATTCCTTTCCTGCTTCGCGGTAAGGATAGAAATAATCGTCGAGGTGCACTCCGTCTATATCATAACGTTTCACCACATCTGTTACTATATTGGTTACATAATCCCTAACCTCCTTTATGCCGGGGTCCAGGTACGATTTACCTCCATAACTGATTACCCATTCGGGGTGCTTCTTTGTTATGTGTGATGCCGGATTGGGGTTTTTCTTGCTGTCCATCAGCGCGCGGTAGGGGTTGAACCACGCATGAAATTCCATATTACGCTTATGTGTCTCCTCCACCATAAAGGTCAGCGGATCATAAAGCGGCACAGGTGGTTCGCCCTGTGTGCCGGTCAGGTAGCGACTCCATGGCTCAATTTTAGAGCTATAGAGGGCATCGCATACCGGGCGCACCTGCACTATAACAGCATTGATCCCCAGGCCCCTGAGGTTATCGAGCAAGGTGATAAATTCCTGCTTTTGCTCCTCAGACGACAGACCAGGCTTAGATGGCCAGTCTATATTGGCCACAGAAGCAATCCATGCCCCCCTGAACTCGTACTTCGTTGATTGAGCATGAAGCTGACTTATTGAAAAGCAGGCACATATTAAGAGTAAAAAGGCACGGTACAATTTCGTATAAATTTAATGGTGAAATCCGGGGTTAAAGTTAAATGTATATAACTGACTTAAAGAAAATTTTACCAATCCATGATTTAAAAAATTGCCCAATGGCTTCACTAAATTGCCCAATGGCTTCACCAAATTACCCATTTGTTTCCCCAAAATTACCCATTTTGCTTCCCATTTTGGCCTGTAATTTCCCATTATGTGTAAAATTGAGCGTCGCAATTTATTGATTTACAGTAATTTAATTTTTTTCAGGAGTTATTTTTTTGGAAGATTAGTTATTTTCTGCTTTTTATATAATGGAAAAATGAAATTATCGCATTTTTAAACAAGGAATAGCATTCTGAAATTAGGTTTAGGGTATAATAGAAAGTATGTTATTGTAATTATTATGCCTAATATGCTGATTATCTTATTTTATTAATAAATTTTAGTATGAAAAACAGGGTATAATGGGGGTATAAAAGGGTATATTTAGGTATAAAAAGGTATAAAAAGGTATAAAAAGGTATATTCCGGGTATAATAGGGTATACAGTTTAGTGCAATTCTTGGTAAATTGGAGAAAAACAGTTTCATAGTTAAATAATTTAGTATTATTGATAAAATATGGGCCAAAGGTAAAATAAATAATTGGATATTCCTAATTTTATAGCATATTTATTTCTTGGTTGGCAATCCGGCTTATGTTTAGTATCAGTACACTGATTCGCCTGGTCAAACCCGATACTCAAAAAAGCTTTGCTTTGTGGAGATAGGGCCGGCGACAGTATAAAAAGTAGTTAAGAATCGAAGCTTCCTCTGCATATAACAAACCCAGAGCAGGCTAATCACCAGGCGAATAACAGAGCGGGAGTACCAGCACATACTTAACCCATTTCTGTTATTTTCAAAAACACTGTTTTCAGGATTAATTACATAACCGCAAAATGGGTTATTCTTACGGGCATAAAAATTGTTTCAATCAGATACCTTTGTATGGGCCTATTCAGGATAGACATTGTATCCTTAGTTTTATACTTTTTGAAACTTTGAGGTAAGTATATGCTGTAAAATGGGCTTTTGTTTTATATATTTATGTTCAGAGTAAGAATTCCATTATGACCACCTGTTCCACCAAAATATCGCATCCTTTCTTCATAGCTGTAAAATACCTAATCGTATTTCTTCCTGCATTTGTCTCTTTTGTAATTATTAATAAGTATGCAGTCAATATCCCCAGCCAGGATGATTACGATGCTGTACTTAAATTTCTTAGTCTCTGGAAAAATGCTCCTGCCGCCGATCATTTATCACTCCTCTTTTCTCAGCAAAACGAACACCGGCTTCTTTCATCACGCATCATTTATGTGCTTTATGATGCCCTTACGGGCGGCATAAATTTCAGAAACCTCATTTTTATCGGCAATCTGCAATTGCTCCTTATTTTCCTCATTTTCCTGGTATTTATCCAAAAAGCCCTGCCCCGATATTGGGTTACTGCAGGGATGGTTGCCGGGCTCTGTATGTTCGATTTGAATAACTGGGAAAATGCCGATTTTGCCATGGCCTCTATACAGAATTACGGCGTTATTTTACTTTTTGTTGCCAGCTTATTTTTTTACAGCCTCAAAGGCTGGTGGTACTGGTTGCCTGCTGCTTTTTTGCAGATAATCTGCACCTTTTCCAGTGGTAATGGCATAATCGCTTCCGCCTTCGTGGTATTATTCAATATTCTGAATATTTACCGCATCAATTATACCGGCTCAAAATACCCAGCGACTTCAATGGCCCGGTTAAAAGTCATTGCCGCAACATTAATATTTCTTATCTTTTCACCACTTTACTTCTATAAATACATCCATATCCCTCATCCAAAACTGCTGGCACCTATTGAAATGCTGGCCTGGTTTTTTAAGTTTGCCGGACATCATATTTACTATGGCAATAACACCCTTGCTGTAATAGCAGGTATTTTAGCATTATCTGCTTTGGCGGTTATACTGCTGTATAAATTTAAAGCGGGTTTACAAGGGTCAATGGCCCCGGTCATCAGTTGTGCCGGATTTATATTATGCTCTATGGCTGTTACAGCCGTTTTCAGGTCGTGCAATGCCGATTTTATATCCAGCCGCTATCTTATATACCCTCACCTGCTTATGGCCTTATTAATTGTAAGCCTGCTGATAAAATTAAATAACCGGAGAACTGCCATGCCGGCTGTGTTTTTGATTACAATAATTATGCTGGCAAGCTATAACATGAATTTTCGCGGAGGAAAGAAAAACATGGAAATCTTAAAGACCACATTAACAACCACCGACTATTACTACCCCGATAAAGCAACGGCTAAAAATATTTCAGATCAATCCTGCCGGTTAAAAATTTATTGTATTGAAGAAAACCGGTAAAAGGGATCATGCCAAATAAACATTATAAATCGGCGTACGACTGACAATTACTTACTGGTATCCTTAACAGCTATTTCTTTACCTTTACCTTTGCCTTCCCATTCAAAATGTGTACTTTCGGGCGGGCATTACTAAATAAATGAGCAATACTTCTATATTAATTACGGGTGGCTGCGGCTTCATTGGCTCCAACCTCTGTATACTGCTTAAAGAAAAATACCCTGCATACCAGGTTACAGCGCTCGACAACCTGAAACGCCGTGGCTCTGAACTTAACATTCCCCGCCTGCGCAATGCCGGTGTAGAATACATACATGGCGATATACGCAACCCTGAAGACCTGCAGCTGGGCAGTAAATTTGATTTCATAATAGATGCTGCTGCCGAACCTTCGGTATTGGCAGGTATGGGTTCTGCCCTTAATTATGTAATTAATACCAACCTTACCGGAACTATTAATACCCTGCAGCTGGCAGCTGATACAGGCGCTAAGTTTATATTTCTGTCGACCAGCCGGGTATACCCTATTGCCTACCTCGAAAAAATAAACTACTCCAGGGGCTTCACCCGGTTCGAACTTTCAGAGCAGCAGCCGCTGCCAGGAGTAAGCACAAAGGGTATCAGTGAGACATTCCCGCTTGATAAGGCCCGCTCAGTATATGGCACTACAAAACTGGCTTCAGAGCTGTTTATCACGGAGTTCAGTGAGTTCTTTGATCTTGAATATGTTATTAACCGGCTTGGCGTTGTGGCCGGCCCCTTCCAGATGGGCAAGGTAGACCAGGGGGTTATTACCCTGTGGCTTGCCCGGCATTTCTGGAAGCGCGATGTTGCCTACTTCGGTTATGGCGGTGCCGGCCTTCAGGTAAGAGACGCCCTGCATATTCTCGACCTCTTCAGCCTGATAGACTACCAGCTTCACCATTTTGGCATTGTTAACGGATGTACTTTCAATGCAGGCGGAGGCCTGGCCTCAAGTGTATCGCTATTTGAGCTTACTGAAATTTGCAGGGAGGTAACGGGCAATAAAGTCGGGGCTTTTTCAGTTAAAGAAAGCCGTAAGGGCGATATACCGCTTTATATTACCGACAACAGCAAGATCCAGGCCCATACGGGCTGGAGCCCCAAAAGAACTATTAAAGACATCATCTCAGACACCTATACCTGGATGCATAAATACGAACAACAACTGAAACCGATTTTAGATCAATGAACGTCGCTATCATTACAGGGTGCAATGGCCTTATAGGCAGTGAATCTGTCAGCTTTATGGCAGGCAAGATGGATCTTATCATAGGTATTGATAATGATCAGCGTGCCTACTTCTTCGGCCCCGAAGCCTCTACCCGATGGAACAGGGAAGTACTGGAACATAATTACGCCAATTTCAAATCATTCGACTACGATATCCGTGATTACACCCGGCTCGAAACAGTGTTCCGGGAGTATGCCACAGATATACGGCTGGTAATACATACGGCAGCACAGCCCAGCCACGACTGGGCCGCCAAAGAGCCCCTTACCGATTTTACCATTAATGCCAACGGCACCCTGAACCTTCTGGAGCTCACCCGCCTGCATTGCCCTGGGGCGGTTTTTGTATTCACCTCTACCAATAAGGTATATGGCGATACCCCCAATTTTTTACCACTTGCCGAGCTGGATAAAAGGTATGAAATTGAAGCATCTCATCCGTACCACAAGAACGGGATTGATGAACTGATGTCAATCGACCAGTCGCGCCACTCGCTCTTTGGCGCATCAAAGGTAGCAGCCGATGTACTGGTACAGGAATACGGACGGTATTTCGGGATGCATACTGTCGTTTTCAGGGGTGGATGCCTAACAGGGCCGCAACACTCCGGAACGCAGCTGCACGGATTTCTGTCGTACCTGATGAAATGCGCCATTAGCGGCAACCAATACACTATATTCGGGTATAAAGGCAAGCAGGTTCGCGATAATATACACAGCCATGACCTGGTAAATATGTTCTGGCATTTTTATCAGCATCCGCGCCCCGGTGGTGAAGTGTACAATGCCGGCGGCGGCCGCTTTTCCAACTGCTCCATGCTGGAGGCCATAGAACTCTGCGAACAGATATCCGGCAATAAAATGAACTACACCTATACCGATACACCCCGCAGTGGCGACCATATCTGGTATATATCCGATACCTCTAAATTCAAAACCCACTATCCCGGATGGGACTATGAATACAATCTACTGGTTACAATGGAACAAATTTTCGAACACATGAGGAAGAGAATTTGAGAATTCGGCAATTCGATAATGTGCTGATGCATATATTAATCAAGGAATTTTAATATGGATACATTAAATTTCAAACTCACTAATTCAGACTTCAGACACTAGTAATGAAACTAAGCGTCATCATCCCCGCCTACAACGAAGCACTGAACCTTCCAGAAACATTGGGCGCGTTCTATGCAGAATTGTATGCTAATAATATAGATCATGAATTGCTGGTGGTAAACGACAACTCAAAAGATGATACGATAGAAGTTATTACAGGGCTTCAAAAAAACATACCTACACTCCGCACGGTATTCAACAATCCGCCACACAATGGCTATGGCTTTGCAGTACGCAAGGGGCTCGACAATTTCACCGGCGAATGTGTAGCTATTGTAATGGGAGACCTCTCTGACTCGCCTGCCGACCTGGTAAAATTTTACCGCACTATGCAGGAACAGCATGTAGACTGTGTATTCGGTAACCGGTTTGCCAAGGGCGGGGCAGTAATTGATTATCCGAAAAACAAACTATACCTCAACCGCATTTTTAATAATTTGCTGGCCTTTACTTTCAGGATTTCATACAATGATGTAACCAATGCCTTCAAGCTCTACTCGCGGCAGGCCATTGAAGGACTGAAACCCTTTATGTCGCCCCACTTCAATCTTACTGTTGAATTGCCGCTGAAAGCCATTGTGCGCGGGTATACCTATTCCGTTGTGCCTAATTCATGGCAAAACCGCAAGCATGGCGAATCGAACCTGAAGATCAGGGAAATGGGCAGCCGCTATTTCTTCATCGTGCTCTACTGCCTGATAGAAAAATACTTCAGCAAGGGTGATTTCAAAAAGAAATGGTAAAGCCTGATTCCGGAAAATCATTGCGAAATCCGGAAGTGATGTATTTAGTGATGTGTAAGTGTGAAGGACACTGTATCGTTAACCCAGTTGGATGTAGCTGTGAGTTGCCTCATAGCAAACTGACCTGTAATCACAGAGCCATTAGATGATATCGCACCGGATCCGTATTGCAGTTTAAAACTGGAGAACAGCATATGGTCATCGGATAAGGTATCAATAACAAAGCCGAAAGAATTGGTACTGTCGAGCGTACAAACAATTTCGGTATAATAAGGGTTATTGACAAAATTGTTGATGAAAAAAGTTGTGGGTGTAGAAGAGTTAGCCAGGGAAACAACATAATAGCTGGTGTCATTAATAAAAGAGGTGGTATCGCTGCCCTTGATTATCTGCTGCATATTCCAGGTACCTATGTATTTGGCCACAGATACGGTGGCACAGTTAGGCCCTTCGTATCCGGTGGGACAGGTACAATAAGGTTTTTGAGTAAAAGTATCGACATAGCAATACCCGCCATTTTCACATACTACCCCTTCGCAGCGCACAGGTGTTACTCCGCCTTTATTGCACGATGCCCAAACTATTAATGAAAAGGATAGGATGGTCAATAATGATGCAATAAACAATCTGCTCTTTCTTCTAGCCATGGCATAAATTTAGTTAAAAAAATGAATTTTTAAACCTTTGTGCTGGATTTTCCCATAAATAATGCAAAAAACCTTCTTCTTATTTACCTGAAGTTAAATAATAAGTCAGAGAACAAATGAGACCTGAAATTCATCAAATCTGCTTCAGTTCGGTAATGAGCGCCTGCAGTACTTTTTTTGCATCTCCAAAAAGCATGGAGGTTTTTGGCCTGAAAAAGAGTTCATTTTCAATGCCTGCATAACCCGGTTTCATACTACGCTTGTTCACAATTACATGCTCCGCTTTCTCTACTTCAAGTATAGGCATACCATATATCGGGCTTGACGGATCGTCTTTGGCAGCAGGGTTCACCACATCGTTAGCGCCCAGTATCAGCACTACATTGGTGCCACCCATCTGGTCGTTGGCATCTTCCATTTCCAGCAGTTTTTCATAAGGTACGTCAGCCTCTGCCAGCAGCACATTCATATGACCCGGCATACGGCCCGCAACAGGATGTATACCATAAACCACCTCAACACCTTTTTCTTCCAGTACTTTCTCCAGTTCGTGGCAGGTATGCTGTGCCTGCGCTACCGCCAGACCATAACCAGGAATGATCATAACCCTTGTGGCATAAGCCATCAGTACTGCAGAATCATTCATAGAGATTTCTTTGTAAGCTCCCTGCGCTTTAGCTTCACCTGAGGCACCGGCCTTAGCACCGCCAAATGAGCCGATCAGTACATTCTTCAGGGAGCGGTTCATTGCCTTACACATCAGCATGGTAAGAATAGTACCGGCCGAACCTACCAGGATACCTCCGGTGAGCATTACCGGGTTGTTGTATAAAAATCCGCCAAAGGCAGCAGCTACACCGGTAAATGAATTGAGTAATGAGATAACCACCGGCATATCGGCACCGCCAATAGGCATAACGAATAGAACTCCATAGAGGGCAGCAAGCGCCAGAAAAGCATAGAATAACGCAGGTGTTCCCGGCATAAAGTTGCCAATAACCAGAACTGCCAGAGAAATAATACCTACAAAAATCAGGAAATTGATAATCTGCCCGCCAGGTATAGTCCTGTCTTTTATTTTACCAGCCAGTTTGCCCCAGGCGATAACACTTCCCGCGAAAGAAACGGTACCTATGATCATACCCAATACAATAATGAGCAATTTACCTGCCGGAGCCAAAGGATCATTCCGGTATTCTATTAAAGAGATAAGCATTGCGCATGCGCCGCCCATACCATTGAACATACTTACCATTTCGGGCATAGCAGTCATCTGTACTTTTTTGGCAGCCATGGTACCGATAACAGTACCGATGATAAGGCCGGCGAAAATCCACATGTAATTGTGGAGCCCTACCGGCACACCCTCCCCTTCACTCTTGTGCTGATAAAGGAAAATAGTACCGAAAATGGCAACGATCATACCAGCAGCAGCTATAAGGTTTCCCTTCCTTGCTGTTTCGGGATGCGACAGCATTTTAAGCCCCAGAATAAACGTAACGGAGCCAAACAAATAGGCCAATAAAAGTAAAGGATTAGTACTCAGTAATTCTTGAAATTGTTCCATTCTTTAGTAAAATTTAAAAATCCAAAATCCAAATGCCAAAATCCAAAATCTAAATGCCAAAATCTGAATGCCAAAGACCAAAAACCACATATCAAGGTCTGTAGTCTAAAGTACATCTTAACATTTTAGTGCTCAGAATTTTACTTTAGCTTATTAATTATTGCAGAGAAAATCTTTCTTAATTCTCCCGCTTCTTTCTTTAAACTTTCAATCTTTTCTATGTTGTCCACTACCAATAAATTGAACCAAAACGCTGTTTCCTTAGCCTCCTTTCGTGAGATTTTCAATCTCATCAACAAATCCTGCTTTCCTAAATTTTCATTTGCCACTATGAAATTTGCGCCTATTGATGATGATGACCGGATAATCTGTTTTATATAGACCAGGTTAATAGTATTATGCTTTAGTAATATGCAAAAATCCCTTACTTGTACTGCAAATTTCAAACACCTTTATTCCAGTTCATTAAAACCATCCTGTTCCATCTCGATTTATTGCAGCTTGATATTCTGGAATTTGACATTTGGAATCTGGAATTTGCTATTTTTTACTTTGCTGATGGTTTCTTTTTCTTCCCGAACATCTCCAGCATCCTGTCTGTAACCACAAACCCTCCTACCACATTCAGTGTGCCTAAAATAACAGCCAGAAAACCAAGAACAAGCGAAATGTAATCGCCATCATGCGCACTGCCCATAACTATTATAGCGCCTATGATTACCACTCCATGTATTGCATTGGCACCGCTCATCAACGGAGTATGCAACACTGCCGGTACCCTTGATATAACTTCGATTCCCAAAAAGATTGAGAGTATGACAATAGTTATCAGATGATAATTGCCATTAAAAAATGTTGTTACCTGTTCCATATTTATTGTTCAAAATTGTTTGTGGAAAATTGATACCTGAATGACTGCTGACCGGGAAAATAAATTAACGGCTAACCGGCCACTTTTTCAGCCGGTATTAATGCACTTACCCGTTCATTGACCACTTTACCGTCATAGGTTATGCAGGTACCTTTTACGATATCATCTTCAAAATTCAGGTTAAGTCCGCCATCCTTATTGATGATGAGCTTAGCAAAGTTCAGTACATTCTTACTATACAGCTTGCTGGCATCAGAAGGGGTGGTAGCAGCAAGAGCGGAATTACCTATTATAGCTACTCCATTGTGCATTACAGTTTTATCATTTTCGGTCAGGTCCGTATTTCCACCGGTTACTGAGGCGATATCAATGATTACCGAGCCAGGCCGCATATCATCAATCATTGCTTTGGTAATGAGTATAGGCGCCTTTCTGCCCGGTATCTGCGCAGTAGTAATTATGATATCTGATTTCTTAGCGTGCTCATGTATCTTGTCGCGTTGTTTGTTCTGGAAATCCGCACTTTGTTCCACCGCATAACCACCAGCTTTAGAAGCATCGGCAGCGCCTTCCACTTCCACAAACTTTGCCCCCAGGCTCATAACTTCTTCCTTTACGGCAGGGCGGGTATCAAAAACCTCTACTACTGCCCCAAGCCTGCGTGCAGTAGCAATTGCCTGCAAACCAGCAACCCCTGCACCCAGTATCAGCACCTTGGCGGGTGGTATACTGCCGGCAGCGGTCATAAACATGGGGAAGTACCTGCAGTAGGATGAAGCTGCCAGCAATACGGCTTTATAACCAGCTATATTGGCCTGAGAACTCAGAACATCCATGCTCTGGGCACGGGTGGTACGAGGTATGGTATCCATGCTGAAAACGGTGATGCCTCTGCCAGCCCACTGACTCATCTGGCCAGCATTAAACAGCGGCTGGTAAATACCAATAATTACAGCCCCGGCTTTTACAGTACCAACATTTGAGGCCTGTATAGTGAGTATAATATCAGCTCCCGAACGTATCTCCTGTGCGTCTTTCAATGTCGCACCGGCATCAGTGTAGGCCTTATCATTAAAAAAAGAGGTGCCACCGGCACCCTTTTCCACCCAAATAGTTACACTCATTTTTACTAATGCAGCCACTACTTCCGGCACAAGCGAAACGCGGGTTTCAGGGGCCATCTCTTTCAATACACCAATTATCATAAAATTGTTGAGACTCGTTTAAGGAAAGCGCGAAATTAAGCTTTTTTTAAGAATGTAAAAGGAACCTGATTAAAATCATCAGATTTCATCATATCCGCTAATTACATATCAATAATTGTTTTTATCAAGGCAGAAAATACCATAAATAGCAACCTTGACTACATGCGCAAAATAAGCATACAACGACTTCGGACTCAGTATAGAAGAAACTAAAGACTAAAAAGCAATTGAACAGGCTCCAACAATAAATCAACTATTTACCCGGCTTCAGAACAGCCTGATATTCCTCGGGATGAGATATTAAACCCATCGCCTTATCCAATTCTTTATCATATTGAAGGCCCTGTGCAATACGCCCGCGCACAAAATAATACCTGGAAGCAATCTCGTTTTCGAGCATATGCTTTACCTGCTCCTTATGCTTCAGCAGGTCTTGTTTTTTATCGTGCGATAGTCTTGCTCTCAATGCTTCGAACTGATCTTTTGCATCGTCATAATATTTTTCCTTTACAGCCATCCGTTGCAGTGAATCAAGTCCCATCTCTGTTTCTGTTTCATAGGAATAATCTTTATTTTCAAGCCATTTGGCAAACTGGTTGAATTCGTCATCACTCAGTGTAAACCTGCTGGCTGGAGATATTGAGCTGTGCTTGCTGGCATAATCGGTAGCATAATCAAAAACGTAATTTTTGGCATATAGTGTTACGGCTATCATACTGGCAGGATCATCCTTTATATGGATATCGGGCTCTATACCACCACCGCTTCGCACTGTACGTCCCATTTTTGTTTTATAAGATTTCTTCAGGGAATCCGGCACATTACCTACGCTGCCATCAGCGTTACGGTGGGCATAATCTATAGCCTGAATACAACGGCCGCTTGGGGTATAGTACCTGGCAATAGTAAGTTTAAGCCGCGCATTGAAGCCCAGTGGCCTGGTTATCTGCACCAAACCCTTGCCGTAAGAACGCTCGCCTATTATCACTCCCCTGTCCAGATCCTGCATAGTGCCGGCAACAATCTCTGATGCAGAGGCGGAAGAATGATTAACCAATACTGTAAGCGGGATGTCTTTATTCCACACCATAGATGGAGTACGGTACTCCTTATCCATATCCGGAATCTTACCTTTAGTACTGACTACAAGCTGGTTTTTGTCGACAAAAATGTTACACAGTGCTACTGCTTCGTCCAATAATCCACCCGGATTATTCCTGAGGTCAAGTACCAGTCCCTTCAATGAAGGTTGCGCGCGCTGCAAGCTATCGAAAGCATCTTTCACCTGCCTTGCGCATCCCTGCGTAAACTGGGTAAGCCGCACATAGGCAATATTATTCTGATCGCCGATAAGACTGTAATACGGTACGCTCGAAATTTCGATTTCGCCCCTGGTAATCTGCTTTTCAGATTCAGTATGAGAAAATGCATCCCTGATTCTCATTTTGACCTGGGTACCCGGTGAGCCCTTCAGCAATATACTGAGTTCATCAATTGTTTTTCCTTTTACTACCTGGTTATCAATAGCCTGAAGTAAATCGCCGGGATGCAGGCCTGCCTTCTGTGCAGGGCTGCCTTCATATACATCGCCAATGTAGATATCTTCGCCTTTTTTGCGCATGCTTGCACCTATACCACCATATTTTCCGGTGGTCATAAATTCATACTCTTCTATATCCGACTCTGTAATATAATTGGTATAAGGATCCAGATCCTCAAGCATCGCATCCACACCGGTTTTTACCAGTTTGCCGGGCTCTATAGGATCAACATAATAAGTATTCAGTTCCCTGAAAAGGTTTGCATAAATATCCAGGTTTTTGGATATTTCGAAATAAGGATCACTCGTTCTGCCATGTATAAACAGGAACGCTGTTGCTGTCAATGCAACCCCGGCAATAAATCCTTTACTTTTATTCAGTTTTTTCAGAAAAGCCACCATAAATTATTTAAGACAAAGCAATGTACGAACTTTATAACGTTGAATAAACCATCACACTTATAAATTGGCTATTAATTTGCATGATTTGTTATAAATATGGTAATTTACATCGTGTTGAAACCGCCGCTTTTGTTTTTATCAATGCAAAAACCCGATAACGTCTATTTATGCACACATTAAAAAATGTTTTCCTGGTGTTTTTTCTGTTTACTCCGGCCTGCCTTTTTGCACAGAAACCTTTTACAGAAGGTGCAATTGTATACCAGATTACAATGAGCCCTGAAGACAAGGATATTAACACCGGCTCCTATTCTATAATCGTAAAAGGAGATATGATACGGAAAGAAATGAAACTAGCCGGCCTTGATTATACAATTATCATCAACTGCGCAACCAATAAAGTTTATTCGCTCAGATGCAGAAATGGAAAAAACTATGCAATTGAACTGACTATGGAAGAAATGACAAAAGAACAGGCCAAATTTAAAGGATATACACTAAGTAACGTAAAAAATGAAAATAAGAAACTAGCTGGCTACCAGGTAAGCTGGAGTAATGTAACATACAAAAACGGCAGTACCGCTTACATTGGATATACAAAAGACTGGAAACCGTCACAAACCTTAACTTATGAACGCTTCCCCGATGCCAATTTCCTGCCCCTTAATTTTTTTTATAAAAATGAAGCCGGCATTACTGTAACTTTTGTTGCTCAAAAAGTGGATCCATGTCCGATAGAAAATGCGGTTTTCAGGATTCCTCGTGATTATAAAATAATCTCAAATGCAGAGTATACAGAGATGAGCAGATAGTAGTATCCTGAAGATACAACCAGCAAAATTGCTTATACCTGAGATGCCGGTAATTTTACCAGCAATCTATAAAGATTTTTGAATGTATCAGAGTTTGTACCAAAGTAAAATATTTATAGTGCAAATAAAATTTACACTGCTACGCGTAAGAACTGAAACTAAAGCCATCAGATTTTAAAGTGCCCAAAATATTTTGCATCAGAATTGCTGGGAAATTACATGTATTTTTGGAAATCAATAATATTGTCTGAAGAAACAAACGCTCACTAATTGTTGTGCTTAGTAACCTTAAGGCTATAGACTCAGGTATGTAAATGAAAGAAGTAATCAGGCTAAACAATATACGCAAAAGCTATTTTCTGGGCAAGCAGGAGTTGCCTGTGCTTAAAGGCATTGACCTGCTTATCAGTGAAAATGAGTATGTGGCTTTGATGGGGCCATCCGGGTCCGGCAAATCGACCCTGATGAATATCCTGGGATGCCTGGATTCTCCATCCGGAGGCCTTTATATTCTTAATGGCAAAAACGTCAGTAATATGGCCGATGACCAGCTTGCGGATGTGCGGAATGTGGAAATAGGGTTTGTTTTTCAGCAGTTCAATCTTCTGCCCCGACTGACCGCCTGGGAAAATGTAGCCTTACCGCTAATATATGCCGGAGCCAGTAAGAAAGAGCGGGAAGAACGGGCACGTGCCATGCTCGAAAAGGTTGGGCTAAGCGACCGGGCTCATCATAAACCCAACGAACTATCTGGCGGCCAGAGCCAGAGGGTAGCAATAGCCAGGGCACTGATCAATAACCCCTCATTATTGCTAGCCGATGAGCCTACCGGTAACCTGGACAGTAAAACATCTGTTGAAATAATGGAATTGTTTGGACAAATTCACAAGCAGGGCAATACAGTGGTGCTGGTAACTCATGAAGAGGATATTGCCAAATATACCCATCGCGTTATCAGAATCAGAGATGGACTGGTGGAAACTGATGCAAAACAGGTGGCGCAAATGGCCTAATATAATTATTATCATCGAATTCAACTATTAAACCGTTAAAACTATACCCGTTTAAATAAAGCCTGAATTCAGATATAAACTATTGCGCAATAAGTTTTATAAACAATAAAGTTTCGAATAAAAGGAAGCCCATTACGGGTTTTGTGGCTTATGTTCAAGATATATACAAAAACCGGCGATAAAGGAGGCACAAGCCTTATAGGAGGTGTTCGGGTACCCAAAAGTCATATACGTATTGAAAGCTATGGCACAGTAGATGAACTTAATTCCTATCTGGGAATGGTTAATGATCTGTGTGCGAATGAAAAAATATCGGCATCATTGCGTGAAATACAGGACAGGTTATTTACCATAGGTTCGGCATTGGCCACAAATCCTGATAAAGAAGTGAAAATAAAGCTTCCGGACCTGCACGAAAGTGATGTAACCTGGCTGGAAGAGCAGATTGATGAAATGAATGAGGTATTGCCCGAAATGCGTTCGTTTATACTGCCGGGCGGCAATCTGGCATCGTCTACCTGCCATGTAGCCCGCTGTGTGTGCCGCCGTGCCGAAAGAATTGCGGTTGCCATGCAGGAACAGCAGGAATTTATTCCGTCACTTATAATTCAGTACCTGAACCGCCTATCAGATTACCTTTTTGTGCTATCCCGATATATCTCTCATCTCCATAATGCACCTGAAATTGCCTGGAGAGCAAGATTGTAAATCATTCAATTATCCAATTACTCAATGGCTCAATTGCTAAATGACTCAATTAAATGGTTAATGGTAATTAAGAATGATTTCTGAAAATTACCAATTAACTATTGAGCATTGATTAATTCAGCTATTACATAATTAATGCCACCATTTTGGTGTGCGGGTAGACACCTTGAAGCTTAATGTAATGCTTAGAGAGGAGTACTTATCTGTATATGCCGAATTACCTCGCATATTACCAGCAACATTAGGTGGTTCAAGTCCGTACCAGTAGCCTTTATCTGCTACAAGTGCAGCAGTGGCTGCCTGCGACGGACTTAAGTGTTCGGCAAAAGCAGCAGGGTCGATGTACTTACCGCTAACACCATCCAGATACTTGGTAAAAGTATACCGGAACATATATTCTATTCCCAGGTTTACATGCTGGCCAATATCCCAGCGGTAACCTATTACCAGCGGTATTGCCGGCTGCCATAATGAAAATTGTTTAGGATAGCCTGCACCAAAACCCTGCCCTTCCAGGTCAAGGTCATAAGTTTTTACCCAATCCTGGCTTGCTGCAACTGTACTATATGGAGTAAAATGAAAAATTGACAAACCAAGACCAAGGAAAGGTTGCCCTCTCTTTAATGCGTTTTTACCTTCAGGGTTCAGCCTGCGAGGTGTAATCTCCATGAGTAATGTACTCTCAAAAACATCATCTTTCGCATTCTGAGCACGTGCATAACGCTGATAAGCATCCTCACCTTGCGAAGTTGCTTTTTTAGCCAAGTCGTAGTTCCATTTATCAGTGGCATATAATGCGCCATAATTGAGCTGGCCTCTGAGGCCAAACCCGGGATGGACATTATAACGGCCAAACAAACCGCCCATAAAGGTGACTTTATCAAAATATTTACTGTTGTTATAATGGTCAATCGGCGAAGCTGTACCTACATTGCCCCAAAGGTCGCTCATACCGAAGTTCATACCAATAACCCAACCGTCTGGTTCAACATAAAGTCTGTGTGCATCTTGGGCGCTGGTTGCATAGGCTGTAGCCATACAAAATGAAAGCGCCACTAAGTTTCTGATAACTCTGGCCTGCATGTACGGAAAAATTTGAGGTTGAAGTTATAAATTATTTTCCTTTAAACACAGGTTTTCTTTTTTCGAGAAACGAATTAACCCCTTCTTTCATATCTTCGGTAGCAAAACATGCCCCAAAACGCTCAATTTCATTCTCGAATCCATGATGGCTGCCATTTGATGCATCGTTAATGCAGGCAATTACCTGAGCAACTGCTATTGGCGCCTTAGACTGTATTTTTTGCAATATTTCTTTTGTTTTTGCCAGCAGTTCTTCAGGTGCAAAAACATGATTAACAAGACCAAGTGTTTTAGCATCGTCTGCTCCTACCATATCTGCCGACATAATCATTTCCATTGCCTTTCCTTTACCTACGAGCCGGGTAAGGCGCTGAGTACCGCCATAACCGGGTATCAGACCGAGATTTACTTCCGGTTGTCCGAATTTTGCATTCGAACCTGCAACCCTGAAATGGCAGGCCATAGCCAGTTCGCAGCCACCACCTAATGAAAAACCATTTACTGCCGCCACTATTGGCTTAGGACAGTTTTCTATTTTATCAAATACATTAGCCTGTCCTTCTCTTGCAAGGGCTGCGCCACCTTCAGCATCCAGTGAAAGAAATTCACTGATATCGGCACCTGCCACAAAAGCTTTTTCACCGGCACCGGTAATGATAACCGATTTTATTTCGCTGTTGCTATACACTTCATCGAAAACAATTCCCAGCTCTTTAATAACATCTTTGTTCAGCGCATTCATTTTATCAGGCCTGTTCACTGTAATAATCAATGTGCCTTTCTCTAACTCTGTAAGTAATGTTTTGTACATTTTCATTTAATTTATTATTACTATTTTAAATTTATAGATTACTCCCGCATCCTATTGCCTCAGAACAATTCACTTCTATGTGTCTGAACCCATGATCTGATATAATCGGCAATACCCGCAGTAGGTGCGCTTGGTGCGAACAGCCTGCCCACACCAATAGATTGCAATTGCTCCATGTCTTCTTCCGGTATAATCCCCCCCCCTGTAAGCAGCACATTGTCCAGTCCTTTTTCTTTCATCAGATGCAGTAATTTCGGGAACAGAGTCATATGCGCACCACTGAGGATGCTGATACCGATAGCATCCACATCTTCCTGCAAGGCAGTATTCACCACCATCTCAGGCGTTTGCCGGAGGCCGGTATAAATCACCTCCATGCCTGCATCCCTGAGTGATGTAGCTACAACCTTGGCTCCCCGGTCGTGCCCGTCCAGCCCTACCTTGGCAACTAAAACCCTTATTGGCCTTTGATGATTATTGTTCATTTTCCCGGATTGGGTGCCAAAAGTAAGAATTTATAGGTGGTTTGGTGCATATACTAACTAAAATCAGGTATGAGAAAAACTCATCCAGCCCCCCTGACGGAGAAGAAGTGCATTTTAATGCAAAGAAAATTTAAGATTGATAAGCTAAAAATGGTTTTTTGTCAATGGACCTAATCAATTTCCGGTACTTATTTTCTTTTTTTCAGGTACTTTCTGATATCCACCTGATAATTATCACAATGCTATTAAATTCTAAAACATATAAACTTAAAGAAGGTATTTGTGCAGGTTCTGCTTATAAATACTTTTCACAAGCATAAAAACACGGCATTCTGATATTCTAACTACTCTTTCACATTCACTAATTCCATCCATTCCTTACATTCACCTATATTTGTCCGGTGAGTTTTCTATATCCACTTTTTCTGGTAGCAGGGCTGGCTCTGGCTATACCGGTAATCATACACCTTTTCAACCTGCGTAAGTATAAGGTTGTACTGTTTCCGCATACCCGTTTTCTTAAAAATATACAACTGAACAGCCGCAAGCAAAGCCAGGTGCGCTACAAATGGCTGCTTGCCATGCGCCTGCTGTTTCTGGCTACACTAATACTGGCATTTGCCCAGCCTTTTTTCAATAAGGCAAACACAAAAACAACAGCTAATAAACTACAGGTTATCTACCTCGACAACAGCTACAGTATGAGCGCCAAAAAGGGTGCACGAAGTGTGCTGGATATAGGCAAAGAAGCTGCCCGCAAACAGGTATTACATTCAGTGCCGGGCAGCAGGTTTGTGTTTCTGACCAACGATAAACCAGCCAGTTTCAGGGCCGAGCCTGCTGATAAGGTAATCAGAGAGATAAATAATACCGATGTAAGTTCTGGTATCAAAACAGTAAACCAGATACTCGAAACCACACAGAGTATATTGCAGAACGAAGGGGGAGGCGATGCCGATTTGTATTATTACTCAGATTTTCAGTTAAACGCCTTTCCGGTAATGCCAGAAAAGGCACTCATGAAACACATCACCTTCTCAGGGCTGCCAGTGCAGACTGATGAAGCCGCTGATATATATATAGATACCGCTTTTCTTACCACACCAGTTTTGCAAACAGGCAAAGGGAATGCCCTGGTGGTTAGGACACATATGACCGGGAAACCGCCAAAGGATAACCCGGTACTCAATCTGGCGATAAACGGCCAGGTGAAGAGCGCCGCATCGCTCAGTTTCAATGACAGGAATGAACGCATAGACACGCTCAGTTTCCAGGTAAATAATGCTGAGTGGCAGGACATAGAGCTCACCGTAAATGATGCCGGTATGCGTTTCGACGATACATTCCGGATATCCGCGAGAAGTTCGCCATCGTTATCTGTTCTCGTACTCAATGAAGGGCAACCCAACCCATATATACAGGCAGCATTCAGGGCCTATAATGGTTTCCGGCTCAACCCTGTTGATATCGGCGCTGCACCAGCTTCATGGCAAGCCTGGAAGCAATACAACCTGGTTATTCTGAACGGAATTACCCACATAGATGAGGCGATGGGCAAAACACTTAACGAGGCCCTGCTGCAGGGCCAGAGTATCTGTATTTTCCCCGGCAGAACTACCAATTTTCAATCTTTGAACGATGGGCTGAAAGCATTGGGCGATATACATTTTGATGCGCTGGATACTGCAGTTCAGACCGCCAGTTCATTGCAACAGGGCAGCGCACTTGTAAAAGACCTTTTTGAAAAGATACCCGATAATGTGCAGTTGCCTGTAGCTAACTGGCATTACAGTATTCGAGCAGGGCTAAGTGCCAACCAGCAATCGGTACTGAGTTTCAGAAACGGCGACCCGCTGCTGGCCAGGTATACCCCATCGGGTGGGCAGCTCTATATCTGCGCTACTTCGGCCGATCTGCAATCAGGTAATTTTCCAGGTAGTTACTTTTTCACCCCCTTCCTGTATGAGATGGCCATGCAAAGCGGAGGAAGCAGCATATATGCCATTACTGAAGGCGCGCAGCAGGCGGTTTACCTGCCACTGACCAATGTAACCGAACGCAGCACAGTGCATATTTACGGCAAGAGCATTGATATTATTCCACCCCAGCGTCCCGATGGCGCCGGCCTCGATATATTTGCCGATCAGGCAGTGCAGCAACCGGGATTTTATTCGCTCAGCGCTCCGGGCGGAGACACCACGCGTATTGCCCTGAACCAGGATAAACGGGAATCTATCATGGAATTCAGGGATATCAATGTGCTCAAAAAAGACTGGAAAGGCGATAATATCAAATGGCTGAATATCAGTGATACCGGCCGTATTTCAGACAATGATGAGGCATTCCCCCTATGGAAGGTATGTGTAATCCTGGCACTTATAATGCTTGCAGGTGAAACGTTTCTGCTGGCAAGTAACCATAAGGTTCAAATGGCATAACCAACCTTAAAGCAAGGAATTACAAGCTGATGCAGGCTAACATTTTTCAGGCAAAATATTCCTTCACTGATTATTAGCTGTACCGTCCCTAACAATTGCCCGGATGCTTAGCTGTGCTTAAGATTATTACAGAATTGTTTTCCCTTCAAATGATGTAAACGAGCCCTACTTCTTTTCGGCCACTAGTCCCCTGTTCTCCAGCATTGGTTCTATCTTAGGGTCACTTCCACGGAACTCGCGGAACATGGTTGCGAGATCCAGCGTATTGCCGCGGGAGAGGATCATGTCGCGGAAACGCTGACCGTTTTCGCGGGTCATGCCGCCATGTTCCTTAAACCATGCATACGCGTCATCGTCCAGCATCTCGGTCCAGAGATAGGCATAATAACCAGCTGCATAGCCGTTACTCCAGATATGCAGGAAGTAGCTGCTGCGGTAGCGTGTAGGCACCTCATGCAGGTCGAGATGGGTTTTGTGCAATGCCTCTGTTTCGAACTGGTCTACAACCTGGCGTGGATCGGATGCCGATAATTTGTGCCATTGAATATCCAGGTTAGCTGCAGCAAGGAGTTCTGTCAATGCATAGCCTTCATTGAATGTAGCTGCTATCTTAATTTTGTCAACCAATACCTGTGGCATTAATTCACCAGTTTTATAGTGTGTGGCATAATGCTTGAACACCTGTGGCTCGCTGGCCCAATGCTCGTTGAACTGTGATGGGAACTCAACAAAGTCGCGAGCTGTAGCCGTGCCACTCAGGCTTGGGTATTGCTGGCTGGCAAAAATGCCGTGCAATCCGTGCCCGAATTCGTGAAACATAGTAGTAACATCGCTGAAACTGATCAGCGCCGGCTCACCCTCTGCAGGCTTGGTGAAATTGCATATATTATAAATAACAGGCTTGGTGCCCAGCAGTTTCGACTGGCCTACCATATTATCCATCCATGCGCCACCATTCTTGTTATCCCGTTTGAAGTAGTCGCAATAAAAAAGAGCGATGGAAGAACTGTCTTTATCAAACACCTCAAATACGCGTACATCTTTCTGGTAAACTGGTATGTCTTTACGCTCCTTGAACGTGAGGCCATACAGCTGGTTGGCTGCATAGAATATGCCATTCTGCAGCACATTATACACTTCGAAGTAAGGCTTGGTCTGGTTTTCATCCAGGTCATATTTAGCCTTGCGCACCTGCTCTGAGTAGAAGTTCCAGTCCCATGGCTCCAGTTTGAAACCGCCTTTCTGCTGGTCTATCACCTTTTGTATTTCCGAACCTTCAGCCTGGGCCTTTGCAGTGGCGGCAGGCACCAATTTCAGCAGGAAATTTTCAACAGCTTCAGGGTTCTTGGCCATCTGGTCCTGCAGTGTCCATGTGGCGAAGTTGGGGAAACCCACCAGTTTGGCTTTTTTAGCCCTTATCTCGGCAATACGTGCTATTGTGGCACGGGTATCATTAGAGTCATTCTTCTCTGCACGGTTCCACGATGCTTCAAACAATTTCTGGCGGGTAGCCCTTACTGTTAATGATTGCAATGCCGGCTGCTGTGTAGTATTCTGGAGGGACAATAACCATTTGCCATCCATCTTTGCTGCTTTGGCATCCTTGGCAGCTGCGGCAAGTTCGCCTGCTGAAAGGCCAGCCAGTTCTGATGAATCGCTTACCACCATCGCACCGGCTTTTGCTGCAGCCAGTAACTGATTGGTAAATTTGGCGCTCAGCGATGCTTCTTCACCATTCAGTTTCTTAAGGCTGTCTTTATCGGCATCATTAAGCTTAGCCCCTGCCAGTTCAAACTTCTGGTAATAATATTCTATAAGGCGGTTTGATTCCTGATCCAGTTTCAAAGTAGCCCGCTGGTTATATACAGCCTCAACCCGCTTAAAGAGTTTGGTATTGAGAAATATGGCATCATTAACTGCAGCCAGTTTAGGCGCCATCTCTTCCTGCAGTTTCTGTAGTTCAGGATTGGTGTTGGCGCTGGTAATCAGGCCAAAGACACCACTTACCCTGCGCAGCAACTGGCCGCTTTTCTCCAGAGCTGTAAATGTGTTCTCAAATGAAGGCGCTTCCGTATTATCAGCAATTTTTGCTACCTCATCGAGCTGCTGCTTCATGCCTTCCTCAATGGCAGGTTTGTAATCACTGTTTTTTATTTTATCAAAATCGGCAGCCTGAAATGGCAGCGTACTTGGCGCATAAAACGGATTGGATGAAGACATAGCACTGTTGGTTGCAGTTGTTTTTAAATTGCCATTGCCACACGATGACATAAAGGTAACCAGGGCAACAATCGATAAAAATGAGAATAATTTCATTGCAGTCATTTTATTGGGTTGGCAAGATACAAAATAAACATGTTACCGGCCGAGGGAACAAAAGGGTGATTTGTTTGAACTAATTTATATGCTGCCGCAACTAAACCTTTACCCCTGCTTCTGGCCGAAAATATTTTTTATTATCGTCCAAAACCATGTTTAATTATTCACTTTTGGACGACAATAATCTAAGACAGCCCCGCACTTTATGTGTTCTGAGAAGCATAGAAATCTATATTGCGCCATAACTATACTTTTACAGATACTTGTGGCGAAATATAGATTCCTTTATTTCGCCGGAACTTATACTTTTTATGTGCTTTTGGCGAAATACAGATTGTAAATTTAGACAAATACTATTGTATAAAATACTGAGATCAATGGCAGGAGTAGCGGGCAGAGATGAAGAAAAAATAGTTCCCGCTAAAATTAAGAAATCGGGCGAAACTGAGCCGGTAGCGGTTTACGGCAGGAGGCAGGTTGGAAAACCTACCTTATCCGTACTTTTTCCAGGAGTCGGATGGCCTTTGAACTGTCTGGCATTCACTATGCTGTTCTGAAAGCGCAAATGGAGAATTTCGCTGCAGCCTTAACCATAGCCACAGGCAGCCAGCCACTTACACCACCTGCCACATAGATACAGGCCTTCGCTATGCTCACCGGTTACCTTACCCCTTGTTGAAAAAACAAAGAAAGGTAATCTTCTTTGATGAGTTCCCATGGTTGAGTCCGCCCCGATCAGAGTATATGCCGGCATTAGAAAATTTCTGGAATACCTGTGCTTCACAGCAAAGCAATCTTATTGTTGTTATCTGCAGTTCGACGGCAAGCTGGATGATCAGAAGGGTGATCAATACCGGGGAGGCCTGCACAACAGGACAACCAGGTGTATCAGACTTTTACTTTTACGGTCAATGAAACCGAAACTTTCTTCATTGACCGCAAAATAAACCTAAACCAGTATCAGATACTGCAATTGTATATGGTGACGGGCGGAATACCTCAATAACTGGCTGCGGTGGGAAAAGGAGAAAGCGCGACCAAGGCAATTGACAGGACCTGTTTTACAAAAGAAGGTCTGCTGCACGATGAATTCAGAAACCTGTTTCAGTCCTTGTTCGACGATGCTGGCTGCCATATTGATGTAATCCGAGCACTGGCCAATAAAAGTATGAGCCTTACCCGCCAGGAGATTATGAAGGCCTGCAAACTGAGTACCAGCGGAGAAACTACACAAATACTCAATGAACTTGCAGAATCAGGTTTTATAACTCCTTATAGACCATTCGACAGAAAGGCAAAAGACCGCATCTATAAACAGACAGATGAATATGCCCATATCTACATAAAGTTTATTGAAAACAGTAAATTTACAAAGCTGGAGCGGGTATGCCTTCGAAGGAATTTGCATGACGCCCACTCCGCAAATAAAGAATGAATTGCTGCTAAGAATACTGTAGCACCAAAAGTTGTTACTTTTATGCACACCTTAACTGATTTCCAGAAATGATGTCTATAAAAAATATTTTGCTCTGCATCATATCGCTACCAGTCAATACCCATTCTGATGCCCAAAACATCGGCAAAAAGACAATCATCAATCCGTACAACTACACGATAAAAAAAGACGTCAATTCAAAGAATGGGATCGTTGCCTGCGCTCATCCTCTTGCAGCACTGGCGGGTATTGATATTCTTAAGCAAGGAGGTAATGCCATAGATGCTGCTATTGCCACGCAACTTGCTCTGGCAGTAGTGTATCCGGGAGCAGGCAACCTTGGTGGTGGCGGATTTCTGGTGGCAACTTTAGGGCAGCAACATATTGCTCTTGATTTCAGGGAGACTGCCCCTGCCAAATCATCAAAGAAAATGTATCTCGACAACTCAGGCAACGCAAACATGAACCTGTTGCAGGATGGGGCACTTGCATCAGGTGTGCCCGGCACAGTTGCCGGGCTTTTTGAAGCCATGAAATATGCTAAGTTGCCTTTTGAAACCCTTATCCAGCCAGCTATTGAACTGGCTGATAAAGGCTTTGTGATTACAGAGTTGGAGGCCAATTCGCTTAACAGCAATAAAACAGCTTTTTTAAAGAATAACAAAACTATAACGGCATTTGTAAAATCCGGACAAGGCTGGTGGCAGGCCGGTGATACCCTGGTACAAAAAGATCTGGCAAAAACGCTGATGCGCATACGAGACAACGGCAGGGATGGTTTTTATAAAGGAGAAACCGCAGAACTTATTGTCTCAGGTATGAAAAGTAATGACGGCATAATAACTTTATCAGACCTCCGTAAATATACAGTTGAGGAACGGGTACCTGCTGAATTCAGCTATAAGGGATACCAGGTCATTACCATGTCGTTGCCATCCAGCGGAGGTATTCTGCTGCAACAGATGCTGAAGATGCTGGAATCGAGGCCTCTGGCTAAATATGGCTTTATGAGCCCAAAAAGTATTCAGCTGATTACGGAAGTAGAACGCCGGGCTTATGCCGACAGAGCAGAATACCTGGGTGACCCTGATTTTATAAATGTACCCGTAAAAACATTGGTAAGTGAAGACTACCTGCACAAACGCATGGCCGAGTACGACAGTGTCTATGCGGGTAAGAGCATCAATATCAAGGCAGGAATTATAGCAGAAAGTGAAGAGACTACGCACCTCAGTATTATAGATAAGGATGGCAATTGCGTAGCTGTTACAACTACCCTAAACGGGCAATACGGCAGCAAATGCGTTGTTGCAGGAGCCGGTTTCCTGATGAACAATGAGATGGATGATTTCAGTGTGCAGCCGGGGGTTCCTAACCAATATGGAGCTGTAGGAGGTAAGGCTAATGCTATTGCTCCCCGCAAAAGAATGCTCAGCAGTATGTCGCCAACCATAGTGATGAAAGACGGAAAACCGGTTATGGTTGTTGGCACTCCGGGTGGCACTACAATTATAACATCAGTACTTCAAAGTATATTGGATGTTATTGATTTCGGATTAAATGCCCACGATGCAGTGAATATGCCCAAATTCCACCACCAGTGGCTTCCTGACCAGATAGATATTGAAAAGAATTTTCCGTCTGATATTTTGGCGCAGCTCAAGGCTATGGGCTACACTTTAAACGTCCGGAAACCCTGGAGCCGTACCGAGATGATAAAGCTTGTAAATAACAACCTTTATGAAGCAGCTGCAGATAGCCGGGGCGATGATGATGCGGAAGGATATTAACCCAGGCCTTTTTCACTGGCATAAAAAAGCCGGCCCTCTTTATGTAAGAAAGCCGGCTGTTATGAATTACCTGTTACTTACTTATTGTTATTTTCCTGGTAACCTCCGTGCCATCAATGCTTATTGTCAGCACATAATTTCCTGCTGTAAGATTATTTGCATTTACCGGAATGCTGCTGCTGTTAACGGGTTCGTACTTATTTGCAAATACCATCCTGCCCTGCATATCAGTTATTTTCACTTCGGTTGGTTTATTCCATACTGTACCTGATACAAGGTAAAAAGTGCCATCATTGGGGTTAGGCACAACCGTGATATCCGGAGCTACTGTATTCACTCCGTTTATGCCCACATTGGCTTTAACAAATACACTGTCGGTAAAAGTGGAAGTGCACCCTGAATCAGTTACATAGAGAATAACTTTTTGCCAACCACCTGCGTTCCATTTCACATGTTGCGGCCCGGCTCCTGTTCCGGGAGTCGCAGTACCTCCGCCAAAATTCCATGCATAGGTTGAACCTGTCGGGGCAGTGCCATTGAAAGTAAGAGTATCATTAAAACCCTTTTGTATCGTATCCTTAGCTATAACATAAGACGATTTTACCGAACACATAACCAAATGAGCCCACCATGTATCCCAGTAGTTGGCAGGTGTGGCAGGCACGGTCTCCTGTATAGTCCAGAAATCACAATTGTTGATCGGATCTACACAAGTACTTGAATAGTCTCCCCAACGGTTCTGAGTTCCTCCAAATGTTTCGTAATAATTGGTTTGACCATGACGAAATATTACCTCGGGCCTCATAGAATCTGCCGGATCTGTATGCAGGTGAAGCCTGTAAGAGGCGGCAGGATACATAGTACTGGAACAATGGGTATAACCTATCAAAGCATCATCATTTGCATTTACTGCAATAGAGGCATAATCAAAAAACTGAGGGCCTGTTGAATTATCTATCAACCCGTTCTGCATTGGATTTCCCAATGTATCAATTTCCCACCACATCGACGAACAGCGGGTAGCGGTACCAGTTGCAGGCAACCAAACAGTATGGGAGGTCCACAAATGATTGTTACGCTGAACCACGTGATGTATCCGGTTATCGCCCGACTGAAGTTTATGGGTTGTTCCCAATTGTGGCACAAAATCTGCAGATCCTCCGTTTTTCCAGTGTGTAGTAGTAGCCGGGAAGCCTACTGAAGTAATAACCGGAGACCCTACGGGGCCTGAAATCTTCCAGAGCTGCAGCTTTCCCGAGTTGCCACTGCTTACCTCAAGCATAAACATATTTTGCTCACTAGTATCATAGGTAAGTGCAGGTGCCAGACAAAACTCAGAAGACTCAGTTATTTTGGTATACGGAGCTCCAGCACCATTCATCATGCTTACATAATCAAATACATATACAACTGCCCCTGTTGCTCCTGTACCACTTGTATTCTGAAAATAATTTCCCGTAACTGTTACCCATTTACCATTAAAGCCAACATTAGGATAATCGAGCCATGATTGACCTGAGGGATCTGTAGCTACTTTATACATATACCAACCTGAAGTAGGGCTGCTTGTTTTTGAAACCGCAATCATAATCTGGGAATAAGTAGTTTGACCATAAGCGTCTCCTACCATGATCCAGCGTTTGTAATGCGGATCATAATGTACGCGAGGATCAAAAGAACCTCCTCCATGGCTTAACATACTCAACCAGAATTGATCCAGGGTAACCTGGGCTGTAGCAAATCCCCCGGTTTTTGTCTGTATGTGTATAGCGGTGTTTATTGCAGTAACGCAGTAATTCTCATTAACCTCACCATGTGTGTCGGGTGGAATACCGGAACCATCGCTGATAGTAGATTCGAAGGTATCACTAGGTGATGGGGAAACCGGTAACATGGCAGGGCCTGAACCCGATATCAACCGAGATGCTGCGCTCCTGTTGATAAGATGAACCATAGATGGGTCGGGTTCAGCTGGTTCCGGACGGTTATCATTTTCATCTTCATCTTCATCAAATAGTGGCTTTCGGACTAACGGATCTGGATGCGCCTTGTAATAATTGGCAATCTCAGTAAAATCGATCTCCGATTTCCCGTCCTCCCTCCCTGTTGTGTATACCTGTGCATTGGCACTAAGAGAAATTACAGCTGTTAATGAAACTAAAATACTAAACCTAAACAAATACATAAATATATATTAAACATGATTTAACCTGGCACAATAAAACTTACATAACAACGGTTGCATTGCTATCAAATCACAAAGTTAATGATTACTTAATAGATTAGCAATGATTCAGGAGGGAGGATTCAAAAATATTTCTCCATAAAATTTACTCAAAATCAATGATTTAAAAGATATTTTTATTGGAATGCTGTAGTACAAATTCTACAATGATTGTATGTATTTCCTGCTTTAAATAACCATCTTTATGTTCTGTAACAAATTCATTCCTTAAATTTTCTAAAATAGAAAGAGCTCTGCGTTAATCTGCAGAGCTCTTTTAAAGGTGATTTAAAGATTAATCCTTAATGAACTTCCTGGTTACTAAATTAATTTCCCCCTTAAGGGTGATATTATATAAACCTGGCGTTAATGACTGAACATTTATGTCTGTTTCATTGCCATGCAACGGCTGCTTCATTATTACCTGGCCAACACTATTTGTAATTATAAATGAAGTGTAGGTACCATTTTCAACTTTTACTACAAGTTCATCTGATGCCGGATTAGGATAAATATTGTAATCCTCTGAATTTTTGGTAAGTGGATTTACATAAGTGTGCCAGCAAACTGCATTAGGAAGTACATGCAAGGTAAAGGTTTCAGTTGTGGCCCCACATTCATTGGTTACGGTATAGGTTACGGTATCCCAGCTATCCTGTGTTACACCTGATATTCCTCCATCTGCATCTATTAGCACCAATGGATTACTTACAGTCCATACACCACCTGGAGTGGAATCAGCGAGATAAAGAATTGAATCAGCGCATATAGCCGTATCACCCAAAATAGGGTTTGAAGCAGGAACTGTATGTATTGCCACATTATAGGTAACCACTGATGTACGGCAACTGTTGGTAACCGCATAACTGATTGTGGCAACGCCACCACTTACCCCGGAAACAGTTCCGCCGGAAACAGAAGCATTTGACGAACTGCTGGTCCAGACACCTCCAGAAGCGGTATCAACCAATGTAATTGTAGCTCCTTTACAAACAGAAACGGGCCCGGTAATAATCCCGGAATCGGGTAAAGCAAGTACAGTATCCCGATGGACTACATAAGCTACACCGCAAAAATTGGTATAAGTATAAGTGATTATATTAGTACCTGCTGTTACACCGCTTACCAATGCATCGTATACACCTGAAGGACTCACACTGGTATTAGCCGTTGATGCACTCCAAACCCCGCCTGTAGTACTATCTACAAGTGTATCGACAGCATGTACACAAACGGTAGTTGGCCCGTTAATCACGCCTGCGAAAGGAAGTGGTTTTACGATCACATTAAGGGTTGTAGTAGCAGTTCCGCACATATTAATATACGTATATTTTACAGTATCCAGACCAGCTATTAATCCGTTAAGATAATGCGAAGAGGCCGTGGTTGCTGCAATAGATGCTTTTGAATTATAAACAGACCAGGTTCCGGCACCTAATGCTGTGGCATCATTTAGCAGAACCGAATCACCTACACATACCGAGTCTGTTCCTGTGATTGTGCCGGCATTCGGCAATGGGTTAATGGTTACCGAGTAACTGGCTATAGCAGTACCGCATATATTGGTAACCGGATAAGTTGCAACATCCACGCCGGCTGACAGGCCTGTCAGCACACCGCTACTGCTAATAGATGCAAGTGCAGGATTAGTAATAAGCCATGCTCCGCCGCCCGGAACATCTGAAAGTGTAATTGTGGCACCAACGCAAACTGAAGTAGGGCCAGAAATTACACCTGCATATGGCAGCGGATTTACAGTTACCGTTTGCTGGGTAGTGCTGATACCACAAGCATTACCTACCCTGTAAAATACAGTATCAACTCCGGCAGTAACCCCGTGAATAATGCCTGAAGAAATACCAACAGTTGCATCCGCATTCTGCATAAACCACAATCCGCCACCTATCGGGTCGGTCATGGTAATGTTGGAACCTACACAAACATAACTTGGACCTGAGATAGTACCGGCAATTGGCATTGCAAGGATAGTGATAGGTATTGAGCTTACTCCGGTTCCGCAAGCTAGGGTAAGAGAATAGTAAATAATATCTGATCCGCTGGTAACGCCGGTAATAATTCCTGTAGCAGAACCAGCCATGGCATTTGGATTAAGAGCACTCCAGGTACCGCCCGGGACTGTACTGGTAAGTGTTATAGTTGCCCCAGGGCAAACAGATGTTGAAGGTCCTGAAATCACACCTGCATCAGGCAGAAGTGTAACTGTAACATTGGCCGTTACAGTTGTTACGCCACAGGGACCTGTTACTGAATAAGTTATAGTATCATTACCGGGAGTAACACCAGTCACGACACCACCAGATTGAGTTGCATTAGCATTCGTAGTACCCCATATTCCTCCGGTTGTATCATCATTCAAAGTAATGGTTGACCCTATACATTCTGTATTTGGACCGGTTATAGGCGCAACAGTTGGCGGAGGGTTAACAGTAACTATAACCGTCATAAAATCCGAGCCACCAAAGGCATCAGCTACCTCTATCTGGAAAGAATCAATACCGGAGAATCCTGTGTTTGGCGTATAAGATACGGGTGTCGGTACAGACAATATGGAACCATTAGAAAGTCCTGAGACAGGAAATCCTGCAAGGGTGCCGTTTAAAGGGCTATAATTCACTGACCAGATAATTGTATTGCCAATATCAGGGTCATTGATCTTTAATAAAAGGTTGATATTGTGCACACCGCTGTTCTCACAAACAGTAAAAGTCTGAGGAGATGAGGCACTATAACTAGGTTGGCAATAACCAAGCAATGGCAGGGCCAGCAAGGCAATACAGGTTATTAATAACTTCTTTGAAAGAAGTTGCAGACGCGATTCTTTGATAGCGCTTAGAGGTCGGGAATGTAGTTTTACGATTCTCATAATAGTTTTGTTTATAAAATATGTGGAAAGTTAGTAAAAAAACTTTAAACTGCCATATATTTTTTTCGTTTTTCATCAAAAAAACGGATTCAGCTCCGAGACAAATCTCTACCTTACCCGTTTATTAATTTACAATTAAATGCTTCGGTTTGGCCCCAAAGCGTTCGGGTATATTATGAATGGTTGAAATGTCTTTTGCAATTCCAGTTGCCCGCATTCTGAAATGTTTATTCGCTCCGGAGCCCGTGAACTGAGCAAAAAAAATTTAAACTAACAAGCCATTCAAATAAAATTAGCCTGCACGAACCTGATCTGAATAAGAAATTTGTACCATAGAATGGTAACAGGAATTTTTGTGCCTGAAAATCTGATCTAAAGGAAATAACCTTTACTACCAGGTTAGCAATACTCCGTTTTTATCGAGTATCTTTATTCCAAGTATTTTCACTACAGCCTGATAATCCACCTGCTTTTTAGTAAAGTCGGCTGTCAGAACGGCTTCAGCTTCACCAAGGCCTGTATTACCTCCTAGAGTGGCAGTAGGGTTAGCCTCATTAATAACCACATGCCCAACCGATGTGCCATGAATAGTAGCATCAGCAACTATCTGCGGCACAGAAATATCCAGGTTCCAGTTGATAGTAAGCGGCCCCAGATTTAAAGAGCCTGAATGAATATTGGCTATTGCCGCTATATCTCCAATAGCAACGGGAGCAATTTGCTGTAGTGTAGTATCCATAAATTATTATTTGTAATGGGTGTTATGTGATTGCTAATTAAAATTATTGGTTGTTAAAAAGCATAAAACTATAATTAGCTGATGAAACATACAACAGCAGTTCAGATTTATTATTACCCCATAAAATAAACAGTTAAAAGCTGTATTGTGTAATACCTGATTTAAAGCAGGATAATCGATAACCCATAATCAGCGCTGAGAATAAGTATACAGGTAATTACAACTGCTTTGGTTGCCGCCCTTCCTATCTCCAGCGCCCCACCGGTAACATAATAACCATAATAAGCAGGTATTATGGAAATGAGCAAAGAGAAGGTAAATGCCTTGACCATAGCATATACAAGATTGTATACCATAAAATTGGTGGTAAGGCCCACATAAAATTGCTGACGGGTGAGGATATGAGAAAACAACCCTGCCAGGTAACCGCCATATATACATATGGCTATAGAAATAATTATAAGGCAGGGAATCATGATCATAGCCGCAATAATTTTGGGCATAATCAGATAGGTCTTTGTATTGATTCCCATGATCTCGAGTGCATCTATCTGCTCGCTGATGCGCATATTGCCCAGCTCTGATGCAATTTTTGAACCCACCACGCCAGCCAGCACAATACATACAACTGTAGGGCAAAGCTCCAGAATAGAAGAATCGCGGACAAGGGTAGCTATTACAGTTTTTGCCACAAGCGGACTGATGAGCTGGTAAGACAATTGTATAGTGAGCACCATGCCCAGGAATACAGAGATAATAAGCACGATAGGCAATGACCTGATACCAATATCGACGCACTGCTCCATAAATTCGATCCAATAAACCCGCAGGTTTTCCGGACGGGTAAGTCCGGCCCTGATCATCAGAATTATCTGGCCGAAATGGGTAAAGAAAGTACGCATAAGCTGCGCAAATTTAGGGAAATCAAATTTTATAATGGGAAAAATCGGCCGTGTAATTTTTATAGTACCTGATGCCAGAAGAAGGATTAAAGAACCGGTCAGTATTAGGTTTTACCCTTTATAAAATACATCGGGATAAAATCCTGCATGAGAGTCATCTGAATTGTTGTAATTTCACCCTTTGTATGCTCTGTTTTCCAAATTGCAAAATCAACATAGGGTTATCTGTTACCCGCAGGCGTGACGATGGTTATCACGATATTGAAACTGTTTTTTGTCCGGCAGGCACAGACCTTATAAGAGGTGCAAAACTGAATATGCAGTTGCATGATGTTATCGAAGTAGTCAATGCGCCTGTTGTTAGCCTTCATACAAGCGGCCTGGCAGTTTCAGGCAATGACCACGATAACCTGGTAATTAAGGCTTACTATTTGATGAAAAGTCGTTTCCCCGACACAATTTCCGCCCTCGATATTTTCCTGCATAAAACAATACCTATGGGGGCCGGCCTCGGTGGCGGCTCGGCAGATGGAGCTTATATGCTCCGGTTGCTGAATGATTTTTTTCAACTGAACCTGACCAAAAAAGAACTGGCAGAACTGGCTTTGCAGCTGGGCAGCGATTGCCCGTTCTTCATTTACAATACGCCCATGTTTGCAACAGGAAGGGGCGAACAAATGACCGATATCCCTCTTGATATTTCAGCATACAGTCTGCAAATAATTTGTCCTGAAGTGCATGTATCTACTGCCAAAGCATTTTCAATGATCAAGCCAAAACCTGCCGGTTTCGATCTGCGCTTGCTTCCCGCATTGCCCATCAGTCAATGGAAAAATAATATCTTCAATGATTTTGAGACGCCGGTTTTTGAGATGCATCCGGAACTGGCGGCTATTAAGGAGAACCTTTATGATGAGGGGGCACTTTATGCATCTATGAGCGGGAGCGGGTCTGCGATTTATGGATTATTTGAGAAGGGTAGACGAGCCGAACATACGGGGCGAACAGGGCATACAAATTTTTATATCAAATAAAATAATTAACACCCGGAATAATGTTCCGGGTATTAATTATTTTGATGATTAGGCAGTTATTGTTTCACTAAAGTACGCACTGCAGTTGCAGAAAACACACTCGACGGATTCGTAAGAATATAGGAAATAGAAGTATCGCCCGGAGCCAGTGACAGAATCTGATTAGATGCTGTGAGCAATCCGTCGGCTGTGGATTGCTGACCAAAATCAATTGTTGTATTGCTAGTAACTACAAAAACCGCAGGAAGCACGGCGCTTGCTGAAGCTACCGTATCAACACCCCCGACATTGCTGGTCATAAATAAACCGGTTGCCAGTTTCGAAATGTATGCCGCCTTTGTAGGCGTACCGCTTCGTTCATACCATCCCGAAAGATCAAGGGAAGCTGATGCGCTGGTAACACCGATATAGACAGAACTATACCCAATAAAACCATATTTATTGGTTGCAGTCAGATTTACCTGGTACAAGCCAGGTGTAGTATTATCCAGTGTGCTTGCATCAACCACAACGGGAACTGATACTTTATAATAAGTATCAACAGCAGTCGCATTGATGGTAGGTAATGCAGCACCTACCTGAATGCTGTAATATTGCGAGCCGGTAAGCGTAATAACCGGAACTGACACATGTACATCCTGGGAAGGGTCATTGACTTTTTTCTTGCAGGAGAAAAAAAAGCAGATCCCTAAAACTGAGAACAATAATATCTTTTTCATTATTAGTTAATTTTAGTGTTTAAATATTAAAATAAATCCCACCATACTTTTGCTGTAAAAGGCTGCTCTCCCGGGAAATTAGCATCTGTGGTACTTTCAGATGTAGGGTACAGGAACCTCTTCGGGAAAACATTTCCCTTAATAGATGATGCTGAATACGGGAAGAAATCAGGGTAGCCGGTGCGGCGCCATTCGCTCCACGCTTCAAAGCCCTGGTTGCCGCACATACAGAACCATTTCTGAGTGGCTATATACCGCAATTTCTGGGTCAATGTCATTTTCTTTGAATAACTTGCCCAATACGCAGGTACCGATATTGAAGGTGGCGTCTGGTAAGTAGTATCTCCATGCATATACGTATAAAAAGCAAAATTTCCTGTCAGATAAACAGGTGCAGCAAGCGTATCGCCGCTAGGCAATACATACTTACCTGCGGTATCCTGCCATAATATATTCTGGCTATTTAATCCGGCTGCATAATAGTCGAAATTCGCCTGAATTCCCTGAACGAATAATGCAGAATCATCATTGCCTGCAGCCCATCCTCTGGCTGCAGCTTCAGCCTGCAGGAAATAACTTTCATAGCTGGTCAGAAAATTCACAGGCGCGCTTGAAGATTGGGCATTGGTAGCATCACCAGCTACATTGTAACTTACAATTGAATACGTACCTGAGGTAACATTACCAATAAATCCCTGAAGGATACCTGCAACAGAAAAATTGCTTAGATGCTCGTAAAATATATAAGACCGGTAATCGCCATCGCTGTTCATACTGTCTATTATTGTTTTACTGCCCACAAGGTTTTGGGTACCAGACAGTCCTACCTCTTCTGCATAAAGTGGATTTTTATTGGCAGAGTTAAAACCATAGGCAATTTTAGCATCATCACCTTCTCCTATAAAGTTATTGGTGGCAGGATTAGAAAACAGAGCAGTAATACCTGCCTGTGCCGCAGCAGGATTTATCTGGCTTTGACGAAGCAGTATCCTGAGTTTCAATGTATTGGAAAACTTCTGCCATTTATCCATATGGCCGCCATATACAAGATCATCAGCTCCGGGTAAAACAGGATCGGCGGGATTAAGTAAAGAATCGGCATGTTTAATATAAGCCATGATGCCGGTATACACATCCGCCTGTGCATCATATTTGGCATTCACTATATGGCCATCTGCAAACTGACCCTTCAGCGCCTGGGAGAAAGGAACATCTCCCCAGCCATCGGTGAGCAACTGAAAAGTATAGGCCTGCATCAGCAAGGATATGGCCATGTATTGTTTTTTCTTCTGGCTATCAGCCAGTTTATACAACTGGTAAAAATTCTCCGCAGCAGTATACAGGTTGGCCCATGGAGTTGAAAAATAATCCTGTCCCGGGGCATACTGGCTCAGCTGGTTATACTGGCTTGCCACCGGGCTTTCAGTCCAGTACTGGGCCAGGATGGAACCATCAATCTCCATATCTACACCAAGAGCTGTTCCAACATATAGCTGGGCGGCGGGTAGTAAAGTCTGCACAGTGGCGCTCTGTGCAACGTTAGGATTTGTGTTTACATTCAGATACTTCTTACAAGAGGAAACACTGAAAATAAAACAGATCGAAAATAGTATTGCAATGCGATATTTATTTTGCATAAAATTATTTTTTGAGTGTTTTTAGAATGTAGCTTTTAAGGATACACCATAGTTTCTTAAAGTAGGACGTGCATTATAATTGAAACCCTGTCCGTTTCCGATTGCGCCGGATGATGTTTCTTCCGGATCATCGTATTTATTGCTCTTGGCGGTCCACAGCAGCAGGTTGTTGCCGAACACACCGGCTTCAAGACTACCGAACGGTGATTTATTGTAATACTTCTGGGGGATTTTATAAGATAAAGCCATTTCCTGCAGCTTCACATAACTGGCATTAACCAGGTTTTGTGCTGGCAATACATTTGAGCCCACTTCATTCACCCAATAATCATAGGGCTGGAATTTCGTGGTATTAGCCACATAAGTGTTAGGCCCTGTCTGGTTAACTGAATTTGCCCATACATAAGGATTCCGGCTGTTGGTAGCGGTTTCAGGTGCGCTGCCCACAAAATCCATCAGGTTTTTGTTATTGTCGTAGAATTCACCACCCTGCTTGGTTACGAACAATACATGGAGCTTAAACCCTTTGTAGGTAAAGTCGCTACCCCAGGAAGCCTGGAATTTAGGTTGGTAAGAACCCAGAAAGACAGGCTTTGCTGTTGGTGTTGGTAATCCCGTGCCTTTGTCTACTATTGCATGGCCGTTTTCATAAGCTATATCATTGGCATAAAAAGTACCGAACGGATGACCTACCGCAGCTACAATCGCCATACCATTGAACCCGCCTACAGTAACCTGGCTTACGCCGCCATTCAGGCTTACCACCTCATTTACATTATGGGTATAGGTGCCGTAAAGGTCCCATTTAAACCCACTTTTGGTACTTACCGGAACAACATCGAGTCTGAATTCCTCTCCCTTGTTGCTGATGGTACCTACGTTATCATATTGAAAAGCATAGCCTGAGTTGGGAGGCAGCGGAATAGCGGTAATTAGGTTGCTGGTCCGGTCATCGTAATAAGTAAATGAAAGGTTTATCCTGTTCTTTAAAAATGAAAGATCAGTACCAAATTCATACTCACGGGTAATTTCCGGTTTCAGGTCGGCAGGGCCAAAAGTACTGCCGATCTGGTATGCCGGTACGGCATTGAAAGGCGGTACAATAGAACCGAATGCAGAATTGATGGAACCTTGTGTATAACCCGCGCCATTGTTGGCATAAGCAACCGCATCGTTACTTACACCGGCCGACCCGATGCGTATTTTACCATAATCCAGTATTTTATCTTTTATTTTTCCTTTCATCCTTTCACTGAATACCCATGAAGCATTGGCGCCGGGATAAAAGTAAGGATTGGCAAGTGTGGAAGACCATTCGTTACGGCCGGTTAACTCGAGGAAGATTTCGCGTTTGTAATTTAGTTTCACCTGTCCGTAAAAACTGTAACGTCTCACATAATTCAAAGGGTTAGATGCTGCGATTGGACCTGTATTGTTGCTGAAATTATAAAAACCGGGAATCACCAGGCCGTTAGTGGTTGGATTGATGCTTGCCGAAAGAGTTTCATCCTGCTGCATGGTTGCATTGGAGCCTGCCAATACATTTATTCCGAACTTATCATTAAACCGATGTGTATATGTGGCTATTACATCGTTATAAAAACGGAAACCCGTATAATTGGCTTGAGTGTAACCGCCGGCAGAAACATAACTGTTGCCCGGGAAAAGCCCTGACTGGTCGAATGGTATTACATTCAGAACTGGTGTTTTGTAGTACGATCTGTCATCGGTTACATCAACTCCTACGCGGTCAGAAATATCAAATTCGCCTTTTTTATAACCCAGTTTCAGGTCGCCCAGAATCCTGTCAGTTTTATTCCTGTTATCATAATTCTGTGCTACCCAGAACGGATTTTTGGAATATGCTCCAAAATATCCAAATCTGTGAACTCCCGCTGAATCTATTACATCCATTGCATAAAATGGATTGCTGAGGTTGCTCAGTTGTTTTACCGGAATATCGGTTGGTATCTGCAACAAGCTTTGCAAAACGCCGCCGGATGACTGTCCACCGTTCTCCGCCCTGGAATAAGAGTTAATATAGTTGACGTTAACAGATGTATAAAAATTGTTTTTCAGTTGGGTAGTTCCATTAAAACGTATGCTGTATTTGTTATAGAAGGTGTTCGGAGTAACACCGGTACTGTTGAGGGCATTCATCGAAATAAAGTATTTAGATACTTCAGTGCCACCACCAATTGATACAAAATTGTTTAGGTCTTTGCCATGGTTATAAAACTGGGACATGGGATTGGAAACATCCGAATAAGGTTTAACCAGTTCCATGCCATTTATGTTCTGGCCCCAGGGCTTGATTTTTCCATCAAATGGCAATCCCCAGCTGAAGTTGTCCTGCCGGTCATCAATGATACCGGTGGGTATAGACCCCTGGCCAAACTGAGTCTGGTAAGAAGGGAATTTGAGCACATCCGATTGTGTATAAGTAGCCTTATAGGTAATATCCATTTTACTATTCTTATCACCGTTGGAGTAATGCCCTGATTTTGTAGTAATCATTATCGCACCGTTTGCGCCCGATGCACCATAAAGAGCGGCTGCGGCAGCCCCTTCCAATACAGTTATAGACTCAATTTCATCCGGATCAATATCATTTGCGCTGTTCCCAAAGTCAACCTGTGCAAGACCTGTATTATCTGATGTACGGTCGTAGTTATTCATAATTACACCATCAATTACAATAAGGGCATTATTGTTTTTCAGGATCGATTTTTCACCCCTGAGTACAATACGGGTTGACCCGCCCGGCCCGCCGGTGGAGCTGGTAATATTGGCGCCGGCCACCTTACCCGAAAGCCCGGAAAGAGCGCTTGAATTATTTCCTGCTGTGAGGTCTTCATTACCTACTGTAGTGGAGCTGTATCCAAGTTCTCTTTGTTCTCTTTTTATACCTAATGCTGTAACTACTGTACCTTCAAGTTCTTTTGAAGAAAGCTTCATTTTTACGGTAACCGGCCCATCTGCAACCGGTACTTCCTGCGTGCCATATCCTACTGCCTGCACTACAAGAATGCTGTTTGGCGCAGGCACATCCAGTTCAAAATTGCCATCCGGGTCGGAAACCGTACCTGTTGAAGTGTTTTTGACAGCGATCCCTGCACCGGGCAGGCCCAGGCCTTTTTCGTCAAGAACTTTACCTTTTACATGTCTGGATTGTGCAAATGCAAGCTGAACGCTTGCTGCAATCAGGACAAAAAGCAGTAGAAAAGCTTTTTTCATGCGTTTTGTTTTTTTTGGTTAATTAAAATAAAATTGGAAAAGTGTTAATGGTCTGGTAAATATTTGATGGGTTAAATTTAGGGTGATTTTTTTAAAAAAAGTAACAATTATTTAATAAACGGCTTTTATTTTTTCCACATCCTGTGCAGTATTCTCTGGTTGTCTTTTATTTATCATCCCCAAAAATCAGTTCTTATCTTTAAAAAAGCAAAGACTCGAAAACCTGATAAAAACACGAATAAATATATAATAATATAAATAAATGCTCCTATATTATCTGAATCCTTATTTAGTACGAGCTGATTAAAAGTTGTAAATTTTAGTACCAGATTTCGGGATTAAGCTATCTTTATTCTGTTTTTAAAACCATTAGCCTACCAAAGGCAGGATAAGTTTATGACAGATACCCCCCGGTTAAAAGAACTTCAGGATATGCTTTCTCTGCAAACGGATGAGAAAGGGAGAATAGATCTATTGATAAGCATAGGTGAAGAAATACGGAATTTTGATGTGGATGAGGCAATGAAAATTGCAATTGACATTATTTCCAGGTCAAAAATTGTGGGTTACAGCAAGGGCCTTGGCCAGGGTTTCTGCCTGAAAGGGTTTTGCCACAGGCTTAAGGGGGAATATGAAGCAGGTATAGCAGTGCTTAAGGAAGCACTCTCGATAGCCAGAAAAATTCATGAACCCAACATGGAAGCAACATCGCTTTATTACCTGGGTAATATATACCGCGATCTGGGCGACCTTGGCAATGTATTCTCCCACTACGAAAAAGCGCTTGTCATAAATGAAGAACTGGGTGAAGAATACTATCAGTCGGTAATCCTTTCAAGTATTTCGAACCTGCTTTATGATCTTAACGATTATGACAGCGCCCTGGAATATGCCCTTAAATGCCTGCCGATTTTCGAACGGGTGCATAATGTAAACAGCCTGCTGAATATTTATAATACACTGGGCAATATTTATTTTAAAAAGGAACAACTGCCCGAAGCGCTGCATTATTTCAGTGAAAATCTGGGCCGGTCTGAACCCGAAACAGCAGCCTATGTAATGGCGGAAAGCGGGCTGGGTAAAGTGTATTATAAAATGCACGATTTCGGCAATGCGAATAAATACCTCACCAATGCGCTCCGGGAATCTAAAAACCTGGGCAATGCAGAAGTACAGATTATTTGCTTCTTTTACCTGGGCAGGCTTTTTATGGATGAAGGCAGCTACCGGATGGCCTTGCAATACCTGGAAAATGCCTACAAACTGGCTCAGGAATACTCCCGCCGGCACGATATAATGAGTGTGCACGAAATACTCTCTGCGCTCTACGACAAGATGGGTGACATACCCAAAGCTTTCCACCACCTCAAATCATTCGAACAGCTGAAGGAGGAGATATTCAAACAAAAAATCATCAACGAGCTGCGCAATCTACAGGTAAGGCAACAAACGGAACTTGCCAAGAAAGAAAAGGAAGTGGCCGAACGCACTGCCTTTCTCAAACACCAGTTTATGGCCAACATGAGCCATGAGATACGCACACCCATGAACGCAATTGTGGGCATGACCCGCCTGCTGCTGGGCAGAGACCCTAAACCTGATCAGCTAAGGTACCTCAATGCCATTCAGCTTTCATCCAATAATCTGCTGGTAATCATTAATGATATACTTGACCTTTCTAAAATAGAAGCCGGGAAAATAATAATTGAGCACGTAGACTTCAACCTGCGGGAAATAATGGAAAGCGTACGGGATATGCTGATGCTGAAAGTGGAGGAGAAAGGACTGGAACTGCGTGTAGTAATAGACCCGGAAATACCAAAAAGGCTTACCGGTGACCCGACCAGGCTCAACCAGGTGCTGATAAACCTGGCTGGCAATGCTGTAAAATTTACAGAGAAAGGATATGTGGAAGTAAAGGCCACCCTGATGAAGAAAGAGCGTAAAAGGCTGAGTATAAAATTTGATGTTGCGGATACCGGTATAGGTATTGCCCAGGAATATGCAGACTCTATATTCGATAGTTTTACTCAGGCCGGAGCGGATGTAACCCGTAAATTTGGTGGTACAGGGCTGGGGCTTACCATATCGAAACAACTGGTGGGGCTGATGGGTGGTGATATATCTGTGCAGAGCGAACTGGGTAAAGGAACCACATTTACCACAATTATAGCGCTGGAAGTGGCCGAAAACCAGGAAGAAATAAAACAAGCAGGGATGCTGGACGGGGCTGCTATGGAACGGCTGAACAAGCTGAAAATAATGCTGGTGGAAGACAATGAATTTAACCGGATGGTTGCAGAAGATACGCTCAGGGAACTGATACCTGGCATAAATCTTCATTCAGCCATAAACGGACAGGATGCACTCAATAAATTGATGAAGGAGCAGTATGATATACTGCTGATGGATATACAGATGCCCGTAATGGATGGACTTACCGCCACCAAACTCATAAGGACCACTTTGCCAGAACCTGCAAGGAGCGTTAAGATTATTGCCATGACCGCCAATGTGATGCAGGAAGATGTGCAGGAGTACTTCAGGACGGGAATGAATGCCTATGTATCAAAACCATTTAATGCAGATGAACTGCTGCTGAAAATGGACACGGTAATGACTAACAACCCTCCTGAAGACCTTATAAAACCAGAGCATACTACTGAGCCTTTAAAAGAGGGGCGCAAATTTCCGGCCTTGCCTGCCCAGGTAACGGATATGACCTTTCTGAAAGGCTTTACCGGTGGCAGTATGGAAAAGCAGCAGAAATACATGGGTATGTTTATGGATAATGCACCCAAACTGCTGGACAGCCTGGAAAAAGCACTGGCAAATAATGATTATAATGCTGTGAAGATAGCAGCACATTCACTTAAGCCGCAGATGTCTTATATGGGTATAAAGGAGGAGGTGAGCAATATCTTCCTGATAGAACAATCGGCAGGAGAAACAGCCCATCGAGATACCCTGCCTGATCTTGTTGAAAACCTGAAACGGCTTTGCAGCAAGGCTTTTGAAGAGCTGAGGGGGATAAAATGAGGGGCATTATGTTTTTTAGCGGTTAGTTAATAATGATACTGCGAGAAATGTTTAGAATTGTAGTGTCCTTAGTTTCATAAACTAATCTATGCTCCTCTGTTATTCGACGCGACCAGTGTTTACTTAATCCATACTTCAAAGGTTCGGGTTTACCTATACCGGTAAAAGGAGTTGAGGCAATATCAGTAATAAGCGCAACAATTTTAACTAACAATCTTGGATCGGACTTTTTCCATTAATCCAATTGCATTAATCCGTAACTTGGAAAGGAGTTACGTATTATAGTATTATTTTTAATTTTTCTATTAATTTTTTTGTCTCATTTGTATACTCATTTAGATACCAGGAGTCGTTGATGCGGATTTTCTTTACATCAGTAAGCAGTTGAAT
>CAILLK010000015.1 GCA_903835005.1 uncultured Bacteroidota bacterium
AAGCGAGATTCTGTGTTAAGGACCAAATCTTTTTTGATTGTTTTTCTTAATTTTGTTTTTAAGGCGGCGATATGTCAGCCTGGTAAAGGAAGCGGCAATCTATTTGACCGCTTCTTTGATTTCTATTTGTTCGTCTGGTTGTTCTTCCTTTTTTAAATACTCTTTATCATACACGGACCTTGTTTTGTACAAAGTATAGGCCATTTCTAATAATTTTCTTTGTACGGCAACTGCTGCTTTCATTTTAATTCCATCCTTTGCTACCAATCTTGCAAATATCGCTTTAAATCGCTCGTCATGTTTTATCGCAGACAGCGCTGGCAGGTGCATAGCCTTACGTAAATGCTTATTGCCTTTTTTTGATATTTTAGGCTTCTTTTTTACAGATGTCCCAGATTGCTTTTCTTTTACGTCAAATCCTGCATAGCTGGCTAATTGACGCTTATTATGTATAAGTTCAAAACCGTTCGTTTCAGCCAGAATTATAGAAGCAGTCAGGCTTCCCACACCCGGTATTGAAGATATTAGTACAACGTTTTCTTTCACTTCATTATCTTTTGCGACCAACGCAGCTATTTCTTCTTTTATAGCTTTTTCCTGTTTGTTGAGGAATTTAATTCTGTCTTTTATCCTTGCGATGCTGCTTTTATTAGGATAGGCTCCTGATTCTTCAGCATGTAAATGATTCTTTACCATTGACCGTTCTTCCACGATCTGGCCTCGTTCCCGGGTCAATTGCTTGATGTCGCGGTAAGTATCTTTGGGCTTTTTCCATTTGTCCAGCTTTCTTTCCAAACCAAAACGGGTAATTGCTTCCGATGCTGTTTTGTCAGTAACAGTTTTTACATCCAGTGTACGCATGTAATTGCTGATCTTATTGGGCAATACTATACTTAACTCCTGTTCTTGTTCATCCAGGTAATAGGCAAATGCTTCGTGATATACACCTGTGGCTTCCATAACATACCGAATGGTTATTGTCTCGTCTATTTGCTTTTTTACCCATAACATCAGGCTTTCAAACCCTTTTTTTGTATTACGGAAAGCCTTGGATGCATAGAGTTCAGGTGTCCAGTCATCATACATGCGGCCTAAACAAACAACTAATTCTTTTTGGGCAACATCTATACCCAATACCTGCTTTACAATTTTTTTCATACTCAATAGTTTTGTGAACTGAAAATGAAAAAAGTGAAAATCTCCCTTTCGTTTTGTCTCCTGGTTGGATATTCTGGATATACCACAAAGCAGTATTCCTTACATTCTGTTCAAACTCGAAGAGATAAAAAGGGTGAGGTAATTTCTCGCTTCGAGCATGCTTTCAAAGCTGCTTGGACGCTTATTCACTCTCACCCTTTTTCACCTTTAACAACCAAATCTATTGATACTTAACCCATATCTCAAAGAACTTCTTCTTTACATTTACAAACATAGGAGATGCTCGATCAGTGCTCTGTTCATATTTATTTATTATCTTTGCACTGTAGCTGTCCCGGTCTTTCCTCTCCAAGGTATTGATGCTGGTGATGAAGCCGGTTTTTTTTTAAAATTAGCAAACCAGATCAGATGGTCAAATAAAGCCATAAACAATTGCTCAGTCTGGCCCGTGTTTGGGGCTTCGGTGTGTGAAGAGCCAACTCCTGTCTAAGTATTCTTATCAGTTTGTTGAAAATCCCGATTCCTCGGGGCATCCCAGCATTCACAAACAAAAAATAAATATGCCTGAAAATTAGGAATTACCAACTATTCATTATATCTTTGTTCCGGATTTTATGACTAATTAAACTTTATTCTACTATGATGCAATTATTATTCTATCCTGAGTTTATCGGAGTTTTTTGCCGCTCAATCGCCAGGCACACAAACATTCCCGATGATTTAGACGATTAAAAATCGAATATTCAAACATTTTCGCTGATTTAGGCGATTGAATTTTACATATAATTACTACCACTATATAGCTGATCATATTTGCACGTTTATCACTTTTATACATTTTCACATTAATCAGTGAGACAACATGAGATAATCGTAAATTAATGTATATTAGCCACCAGAAAGGGTTTCAGCGAATACCAATATCCCATTGCTTTTTTTTGAGACAATGGGATAACCATCCAAATCCGTCTGGCGCCTGTAGCTAAGCCCTGTGCTTAGCGGACAAATTTCTAAACAAAGTAGGCGGTTTATTGAAAATCCCGATACATCGGGGTAACTGCCAACCCAATCCCACAAAGAATGGAATATGATGAGATAATCGTAAATTATTTTATATTAGCCACCAGCAAGGGTTTCAGCGAATACCATTATCCCATTGCCTTTTATTAAGTGCATGAGATAATCAAACAAGAAGCCAATTCAATAGGAGAAATCCGGTTTCAAATTGGACGTTTAAAATAATATTAATCATTTTGAATTTCGAATTTGCAGGCACGTACTGTATCAAAAACTCCGATGTTTCGGGGGCTTGCATCAGCCAGTATTGTATTTATCGAAGAATGATAATTCAGATTATTTATAATATTATTAAATTAAATAATTTGATATAATGAAGTACTACCCCCTTCCCATCAGCATAATCACAACCATTACATCAAACAGGGCGGGGGCGGCGGCAGCAACACCTGATGCAAATGAGGCGATACCTGCGAAAAGCAAAATCTGTAGCAGGATTATGCCCAGTCCGAGGATAGCCTTACCGCGCTTTTGCCTGCGGGTAATGCCTATGCCGCCAAACACGAGTCCGCCAAAAAAGCCTATTGAGTAAAGAACTGCTATAACCCCACCCAGCGTATGAGACGTAACTACAAAGGCCAGGCCCAGTGCCAGCAGTGTAAGCAGCCCGCAATAGAATGCCAGCTTGCCAAAAATGCCACTCCTCAGCTTATGGTCCGGATGCTTATAGCGGTATACCTGGTTAGCTCTTTTATCATAAAACCGTTTCAGTTTACCCGGTTCTTTTGATCCCGCTGTATCTACTGCTGCAGAATCAGACCGGGTGGGTGTGGTGAATTTTGTTACAGCCTCTTTTTGCCTGCCCAGAAAATGTTTTAGCTGCCTAAGTACCTGCGGCTTATCTGTAGCAGGAGAATCAACCACAATCTTGTGCCTGGAAGGCAGTATAGCCAATACCGGATTGCGGGGTATAAGCAGAACCAATATTGTACCTAAAAATACGGTAATAAAAGAAGGCAGATTGTTTTTCATAAGCGGATCTGAATAAAACAAACCTGACTTAGCCCTGCTTTTTTAAGAGCCATTCATTTTATTACCACTAAATGTATTAAATTAATCCGAATTATGCGTATCGTTTATAACTTATACCAATCAAACAAAATAAAACCTCCTGGAAAATTCTCACACAATGGCGCGAAGTTGCAATTTGCAAAGATCATTTTAAGACTGCAAATCCCACTAATACCGGTTTCTAATGACTTACTTTACGGCGAAAACAAAGCTCCATTAGCAAAGAACGTTTATACTCTTTTATAGTGTATACACAAACTGCAAAGCCACTGTCCTCGGCGCTTCTATCTTCAAAGGCCGCAGAAAGTAGGTGATATTAAAGATGTTATTGGCTACCAGCGATATTTTGGTCCTGTCATTCATTTTGCAGCTTGCCCTGGCATCCATAATTCTGAAACCATGATTGGTCTGCCAGTAGTTCACCACCTGAATCGGGGGCAGGCCTGGGGATACTCTGTTTATATTTGTGGTAAGTGATTCAATGGTCTGGAAGGCATTATCTATATTCTCCGGTTGGCGAATAACTATTCGCAGTAACTTTTGCCAAATAAATCTGCTTTATTTGTATTTTTGTATATGGCCGTTAATAATCCAAATAGCAAACCCGATCTGGCTCCAAAATGGTTTTGGGATTTTGATTATAACAAAATAGACTGGCAGACATCTTATAAAACAATCATTGCCAGGATCTTAGAGCGTGGTAATGAAAAAGAATGGAAAGAACTGATTCGTTTTTATGGAAGGGAAAGGGTTATGAGTGTGCTGAAAAATGAAATAGTATATCTTCCCGATTATGCCATTGAAGAGGTTTCCCGTTATTTCCCAATCCCAAAAGAGGAAATGCTATGCTACACACGAAGACAGTTGAGGCCGGAACACTGGATCTGATAGAGCGCCTTATGGCTGATACAGCACTGCACGATTTTTTCATGGTGGGCGGCACTGCTCTTTCGTTACTTATAGGCCATCGTATATCTGTAGATATAGACCTGTTCTCCGAAAAAGATTTTGATGCGGTAGCCCTTAGCCAATATCTTGAACAACAGCATCAGATGACCGATACCAAAACAATCAGAAATGGCATTTTTGGCTTTATAGATAACATCAAGATTGATATTATTGCACACAAATATCCGCTGATCAAACCTTTGGTAATAACTGATGGCATAAGAATGGCATCTCTTGAGGATATAGGAGCCATGAAACTTAATGCTATAGTGGGAAGCGGCAACAGGCTGAAGGATTTTGTGGACATGTACTATTTATTTGAACACATTCCTTTCAGAGATTTGGGTAAAGCGTATGAACAGAAATATCCCAATGTGAATATTCAAATGGCTGAAAACGGACTTTTGTATTTTAATGATATAGACCATTCAGTTTCGATAAAATTGACGCAAGGGTCATTGGAATGGAAGAAAGTAAATAAAAGACTGCAACAGGCTGTATTGACTCCGTTCAAAATATTTTAAGGGATTCTGTAAGTAAGTTATTCATCAGATGCTAAGTTATTTTTCCATTTTCAAGCTGAAAGCTGCGAATAACAAACCCCAGACTTCTATAATGTATACACAAACTGCAAAGCCACTGTCCTCGGCGCTTCTATCTTCAAAGGCCGCAGAAAGTAGGTGATATTAAAGATATTATTGGCTACCAGCGATAATTTGGTCCTGTCATTCATTTTGCAGCTTGCCCTGGCATCAATAATGCTGAAACCATGATTGGTCTGCCAGTAGTTCACCACCTGAATCGGGGGCAGGCCGGGAGCCACTCTGTTTATATTTGTAGTAAGCGATTCAATGGTCTGGAAGGCATTATCTATATTCTCCATCTTGCTGTAATACCGGTAGCTGGCGCCTATCCCGAACTGGTAAATCCTTACTTCCACATCGGCTTTCACCATATTCTTAAACCGGTATTTCAATACATTGCCGGAAGTATCCATACTGCTGTTGCGGAAGGTAAGCGCCTGGCTTAAGCCACCGGGCAGGGGTGTGGTATTGGCATAGACCAGGTTGGGTGTAAGTGATTCCGGATCTACATAGGTATAACCCGCCAGCACAGTTATGCCGAACTTTTTATTGCTTTCCGGCGTTGCACAGGCCAGCGAAATATCGGCGCCATCAACCCTTGAATTGCCGGTATTGACAAACTTAAAACCAACCAGCGAAATATTAGGGTCCCAGACGCCAAACAGGTACTCAATAGTGTTCTGGTAGTTCTGCCGGAAACCCGCCACATCAAGGTAGCCCATACAATCCCCTATCTTAAAACCCTGCTTTACTCCTACTTCATAATTCTGGCTGTTTTCGGGGCGTAATCCCGGATCGGGAAAGACGCCAAACAGGCCCGCCTTGGTGGCAATATACCGCTCGGTGATGGTGGGATACCGGAAGCCATCGCCATATGAGGCGCGCAGCCAGGTGCCCGGCAATACTTTGAGGCTGGCGCCTGCCCTCAGTATAGGTTTGGTAACCGATTCCAGGTTGTTTGTTTTGAAATACTCATACCGCACCCCACCCGACAAACTGAGCACATTCCAGAATTTCTTATCGGCCTGCACATACTCAGCTATATTGGCCACCTTATTGTCCGGCGTGCCGCTGCTGTCATAGAGTTGCGCCATAGATGTAGCCAGGCTGCCCGCTACCCCACCCGTAAGGGTAAGGTGCATATCTTCCCATTTCCGCTGCACCTGATACTCGCCGTAATAAAGCGTACCCCTGGTAGACTGATTATTGGTCATGTCATCATTGGTATGAAAAACACGGGTTACGAGGCTATGGGTTGTGCCATTGCCTGCATCATACTTAATAAAAGGGTCCAGGTTAAAGAAGGTCTGGTTCTCGAGGAAAACCGCCCCCGGATATCCCCGGTACAAACCCAATGAATCGCTGAGCCATGCCAGCGCCATATTGGTTTTGTTATACATGCCGTTGCCATTTACGCCATAGCTGAGGCCGGTTACTTTTCTGTTCCGGTACCTCAGGCTGAAGTTGAGCCTGGCCCGCTCCCGCAGCATATCCTTGTTGGTGAACGTGGGTATAGAATCGGTAAGCAATAACGCCTTCCTCAGGTCTGCAGGAATGTAACCTATTGCCGGCGCGGGCCCTATATAGCCCTGGTCCATATTGAAATTGCCGCCTATTACCAGGTCCAGGTTTTTATTGATGATCTCGGAGTGGAGGAAGTTGAGGTTCATAAAACCCGGCAATGCCCCGTTATACCAGTCCTGTGCAGGCTTGCCCGGCAGGCTGTATCCGCCCGCCGAATAGCTGATCACTGTTTTGGGTTTGCTGCGCGGATAAGCCGACCGGATATTGATAACCCCGTTCATAGCCGAGGAGCCATACAGCACCGAAGAAGAACCCTTTATTATCTCAATCTGCTCAATATTCTCCACAGGTATGTAGCTCCACTCCGGCCGCCCGGCATCGCCGCTCAGCAAGGGTATACCATCCACCACAATAGCTACTCTGCTGCCTACGCCAAATGTAAAGCCACTGCCGCCGCGAATCTGCGGGTCGTTGTCTATAATAGTGAGGCCCGGCACCTGCTCCAGTGCGGTTTCAATGCTTGTGGTGTTTTTATTATTAATAAGGCTGGGTTTCAGCACGTCCATCGATACCGTAAGGTCTTCTATGTTCTGGCTAAACCTGCCTGATGACACCACTACAGTCTTCAGCACCTTAGATTCCGCCTTGAGTAAGATAGTATCTCTTATGGTAACCCCATCTGCGATATGCACCTTTACGGTGTCAGCATAATAGCCTATGTAACCATATATTATTTCATAGTTCCCGGTATCCAGAGTCAGAGAAAAAAAACCGTCCGCATCGGTAATTGCAGCCTTTGTATGGCTGCCCGAAACCCTTACAGTAGCTGTGGGCAGTGGTTCTTTTGTTTCGGCGGAAACTACTGTTCCACTGATAGCACCGGCCGATTGAGCGCCCGCTTTATGAGTGAAAAATAAGCATCCCGAAAAAAGAATAGCCAGTATCCGCCAGTACATTTGGGAAAGATAAGCAACAAATATATTGTTTTCAAAACCGGGGATACAACAACAATGTTACCGGGTGTATTACACTTTCCATTTTTATTGCAAATCCGGGGATTTAATTGCCCCGGCCTTCAGGTCGGGGATGGGATCGCGAAATAAAATGGCTTTAGCCGAAACCATTTGGACTACTTTTATTGCGAAGTATTTTTGCTAAAGCAGTTCAATTATTACACATCCCCCCCGACCTGAAGGCCGGGGCTACTGTAAAAAGAATGCTGATTGTCATAAGCCCATTTTACGAGGAATGATCATTTGGAATAATTATATGACTAGAAGGCAATGGAAAGCTTAAAGCGCTAACGGATTACCAGTTTGCCTGTCTTACAGAAAACGGCATTCTTCAGCTGGTACACATAAATACCGGGCGCAGCCCCTGACACTGTATAGGAATACGGCTCATCGTTTCTGATGGCAGCGCTGTAAACAGTCCTGCCGGAAAGATCGAAAACAGAAAATACCGACAGCTGGTCATTTCCGGTTATAAACTCCAGATGCACAGTATTGCCTGTTGAATACACTGCAACCTGCTGTTCATTAAGCGGGGTTCTGGCCACCGATTCCGTTTTATAAATCACCTGGAGGTCATCTAGCCATAATTTGCTGCCGGTTACTGTAGTAGCCTGATTGGCCGATGAGGTCGCATTGATCATAATATATGCTGGGGCAGAAGAGCTGACATAAGTAAATGGGATACTGAATCTTGTCCAGGTGGTTACTGATGATGTTGGTGTAAGAAACAGGGCATCCGCTATTTTATTGGCTGTAGGGTCCGGGTGAGAAGTAGCTGGCGTTTCCGGATCGTAATAATCGCCGGTATGAAGTATTGCTCTGAGCTTACCCTGCTCACCTGCCCCGCCCGATGAGTATTGATACCAGCCCACAATACTATCTGGCCTGCCGGTAAATGCCATATGCCTGACATCTGTCGCAATGCTGAAGTTTACGGTGCCAATATAGCCATCTGACTTTGTAATAGTTGGTGCATCCACAACACCGGTAGTAACACTGCCATTTATAATTGTTGAAAAGGGGCCTGAAATAGTTTCTACCCGCACTGAGTAGCTGCCGCTATGCACAACGGTATTATCTTTAAAACAGGTTTCTGCTCCTAATTTAGCAATTGAGGAACCTGATTCATTTGAATACCAATTGGTAGGCTCAGTAGCGGTATCGCCTGCCGGAACCGTATTGCCCCATAGTTCAAAGCCACCGTTGGTGATGGTTGTCTGGGCGGCGCAGATGCTGGTAAATGCAGCTAATACAAGTGTAACAATTATCCTCATACCTGTTAGTTTGAAAAATTTAAAAATCAATTTCCTGAAATCAGTAATAAGCCAGGGATACCATTTCCAATTCAGCAATCGGCAGATTAAAGGTAGTAATTTATTGATATGGTTGTATCATCATTCGTCTGCCGGAAACTGAGCTGATTCTTTTTTTGAAAAAGTCATCTAACCTGAATGGTCCTATAATTACACGTAATATTTTCCTGCAAAGTCTATGATATTCTGAAAGAATATTTTATCCAGCACAGTTTCAATATCCATTGCGTTGTCTTCATACCGGAGCGGGTTAGGAGTCATCAAATAACCGCTAAGGAAGCTTTTGATATAAGCCCTCAAGTCATTGATCATGCCGGCAGTCTGGCCCTTGTCCATTGGGTTAATGATACCATCAAAATCAGTGCCCAGCGAGATGAAACCCCACACACTCTGGCCCTCCTGTACATAATTTACAGCTACCTCGGCTATATACCGGATGTTGTGCCAGATCATTTCCGGCATTTTATTGTCCGGGTGTTCTCCTTTCACGCCGTTTACCCGCTGATCAAACTCCAGACCAATCAGCCCCCCGCTAAGGGTTATCTCCATAATATCTTCATCAAACAGATTGATATCATGGTGATAAAAATTGATCGCCATTCCATCTGGCGATGGAATAATATCCGCATTGCTGGTATAAATGCCATTCTTCAGGCTGGCCCCATATACCGAGCCATGCGAGAAGACTACAGGCACATCGGGATAATTATTGCGCCTGAAGGTATAATAGCTCTGGCGCGCTATTATGGACATATGTTTCACATCTACCAGTATCCTTTTAGCGGGCTCCCTTAGCATTTCGTTGATCACACACCACCCCGCGTTGGTAATATCAGAGTTGCACCCAAACGACTGATCGAGCAACTTAAGGTCTGTCAATGGTTGCAGGCTGGATGGGTGCCCCACGATGCCATTGTAAAAATGATGACCCAGCGTAATAAAAAATGGCCGGAATTCCAGGTTCTTCAGGTCCGCAACATTGGCCACAAGCTGATCGCAGGCAGCCCATGGTATCAGCTGTGCCAGTTGTTTATTATTGATGGCATCAACTGTGATGTGGCTGCGGTAATCAGCGCCAAACTGCGGTAACGGATTGTATTTTGCAGTAGCATCTTTAAGCCCGTTTTTTGTTTCAAAATTCCGCCCATCCCACATATCATCCGCAGTCACCTGTACTGCGCTCCACAGGCAATTACCACCCTCTATACTCCACAGTACTTTTAAATCATTGGCACCTGGCATAGCTGCTGTACCTGGTTTTATCAGTTCATAACCCCTGCCTTGTAAGCTGGTATAGTCTGCCTGAGCACAACCGCTAAGGTCCACAGTTGTGGTCTGGCCGTTAATCATAAATGCTACCGACCTGTCCAGGACTTCCTTATAAGTCAGCACATTGAGCTGCACATCCCTGATGTCGTCAATATTGAACTTGGAAATAACCATACCCAGAAACCGCTCCAGAAAATCTTTAATTCCGAGGGCGCCCAGTATCGCAGATGCTATTGATTTCCTGAGTTCAAAAAAACCATTCTCCACAGCAAACAAGCTCACCACCACTACAGCCGAATTATTGCCAGCCACTTGCGTAAAATCAGACTGCGTATACCCTATAAAACCCAGCTGATGCTCTATATCCGCAAGGTCGCCTGCCTCCCTGGCTATGTGCCATACACTGGTATCATCGCAAGGATTACCCGACATCACAGGCGGGTTAGCAGTAATATCGGTCCTTTCAAAAGGCCTCAGAAACGAGTGGCAATGAAGATCGGCATACATAAAGTTTGAGTTTTATTGTTTAGTCAAATATACATTTTGTTCTTTGTATATTTACTACAGTCAGATAAATACGATTTTCAAAACAGACAATAATCCGGATTTGATTATCTTCCGGAATTAAGGAAAATCAGCCTGGTAGGAATGAGCTAAAACCCTATTGATCGTAATATTATTTCAAATTATTTTTCAGACTTTTCTCTAAAAGGAATGAATTCAGTATCAGCAGTATTAAGGGTACAAAAAATAAGATTTAATTGCCAAACTACTGCTCCTGTGCATCGGCGAGGGTAGGTTTATTATAATGCAGCCATACCACCCTGGCCTTCGATGCCCCTATCACCTTCGTCAGTTCCCTTTCAGTAAGGGTCTTGATATTCTTTACCGACCGGAAAGCCTCCAGCAAATCTGTTGCTTTCTTCTCTCCAATTCCCTCTATTTCTTCAAGTTCATTTTTAAACAGCTTTTGCTTAACCCACATTGCTTTTTTATTTCTTCAATATGTTAAAAATAGTGGTTGATTTGTTAAAATGGGGTAAAAATTTTGTCTTATATTTATTTGATTTATGTCTATCATACTGATAGTCAAATTGGCATTTTTTCGACTCTG
>CAILLK010000016.1 GCA_903835005.1 uncultured Bacteroidota bacterium
GAAGCGCATCTACAATGCTCTTGGATATAAACCTATACCATTTACCAGGAAAAAATTTGTAGTCCCCCCTGCCGAAATCCGAAAGACACAACTACCTGATAATGACATTGGATTATCTGGGTAGTACGCAATGTGGGTTAATGCAATTTTAGCCTGGAAATAATACAATTCCAATATCAATTCACTAACTTTATACTATCAAAACTTAATATCATGTCAAGGACTATTGTTCAGAAAGTCGTTTTCAAAAACACCTCGCCAAAAGATCTGTATGATCTTTACATGAATGCCAGAAAGCATTCCAAAGCAACCGGCGCACCTGCAGAGATAACAAACAAGGAAGGTATCGGTTTCGCAGCACATGGTGGCTACATTACCGGGCAGAACCTGAAACTGGTTAAAGACAGTCTTATAGTGCAGAGTTGGCGCGGCAGTAACTGGGATGCCAATGATCCGGATTCTACTTTCATGCTTCATTTTGAGCCCAAAGGCAATAACACTACGGTGCATATGGTTCATTCCACCATCCCCGATCGGCATGCAGATGGAATTGATATCGGCTGGAACAAATTTTACTGGGAGCCCTGGAAAGCCTACCTGGCAGGCAAGCCAATAGAAAAATACCCCGAAATGTAAACTGGCTGGTACTAATTTGCCCTTACCTTCTTGGTCAGCAACCTGCCCAGGCTGATAAAGAACCCCAGTACCATTACCACTATACCCAGCCATAGCACATTGATATAAGGGAAAACAAGTGCTTTAAGTACTATAAAATCATCCTTCGGATCAGTTTGCCTGATCATAATATCTGCAGTAGCTGAGTCTTTTGAGAGTACATTCAGGTTGGCAAAGCGTACATATATACCTAAGGGCAGCACAGTATCCTCCATATAGGTTATGTATTGCTTGTTGCGCAGTATGTAAATGGGATTAAGGTCCTTCACAAAGCCATTCACATCATATACTTTAAGCATTGCAGCTACCGGCAGATCATCGGGTTCAGGTTTATACCGGCTATCCTTTACATCCTTACTGAAGCCATTGAACAGGATATAGCCGTTGCTGACAAATATAGTATCGCCCGGTTTCCTTACAATGTGACTCTGGTAGGAACTGGTATCGGTTTTACTGTTGTCTGATGCGCTGTTGATGTAAGTAAAGATATCATGGTCCCAATAGTGCCTGGTAGACGGGTTGGCGCTCAGCCCCTGCTGACCTTTGGGATTGATAAATGCATCAGGGTACAGCATGAACTCATCAACCACCTTATGCGTTGCAGGGTCTCTCTTTTCAAAATGCACCCGGTAATAGATGCGTCTGTCTTTACCAGCCACATCGCTGTCGCCTATATAGGTAGCCAAATAGTCGCCCATGGCCACTGGAATGCCATGAAACATGGTTTCATTCTCATTGTTTTCTCTGGCATTCTCCTCAGCGGTTTTCTTTCCAAAATCCATTCCCACACCACCAGTAGTGCTGATGGAAATGGCATGTTTATTGTAGGACGAAAGCAGTATACCCAGCAGCACAGTTGCAAAACCAAGATGGGACACTGACGGGCCAAGTTTTTTAAAGTTCAGCTTCTGTACTATAATGCCATAGCATATATTGGCTACAATACCATAGCAGGCCGCAAAGAGCATAATGTCATATTGCCATGTAGTAATCTTTTGGCCCCAGCCAATTAATACAGTAATTAATAAGGCAATTATTGCTGTAATCCCCAGCCTCCGCCACAATACTTTGCCATCCGTCTGCTTAAATTTCATGTATAATACAGTAGCTGAAAGCAGGCCCACGATAATAGCCACAAAAACCTGGATATCGTTATAGTGCTTCATGATATCCACTGGTGGTGCAAAATCTTTACCGGTGATCCACTTAGCCAGTGGCGACCATACCGGAATGGAAGTGGTTATAGCTATCTGCAAGGCCGAAAGAAAAAGAACAACAGACCCTATAAACATCCAGAACTCACGAGATAAAACCTGCTCCTCGCTTTTTATGCCGGGTATGCTCTTCCACCTTCTGACCAGCATAAATGCGGTAAGCGCCAGCAGCACAGCGATAACCACCAGCAAATGATAATAAAGAGCCTGCCCGTCGCCGGTAAAGGCATGAACTGATGTTTTGCCCAATATGCCGGTGCGGGTAAGGAAAGTGGAGTACCACACAAGCAGATGGGTAAGCAAAAGCAGGAAGAACGTAAGCTTTAAGGCCCGGCCGGTGCTGCGGTAAACCAGTAAAGTATGCAGGCCTGCAATAAGGGTAAGCCACGGCACCAATGAGGCATTCTCTACAGGATCCCATGCCCAGTAACCGCCGAAGTTGAGCGACTCATAAGCCCATGCGCCGCCCATCATAATGCCGGTACCCAAAACAGCGCCATTGAATATAGACCATGCAAGGGCGGGTTTTACAAAAGTGGTATATTCTCCTTTCCAAAGTGCAGCAATGCAAAAGGCAAATGGTATAAGTGTAGCTGCAAAACCCAGGAATAATACAGGCGGATGAATTACCATCCAGTAGTTTTGCAGCAGTACATTTAGCCCGTTACCATCCTTGATAAAGTCCATGTAGTTGGGCGATGCAAATATGGGCGCTCCCTGCATGGAATGCCGCAACAGCATAAATGGTGTGCTTCCCACTTTAATATCCGGCCCGAAATAAAAGCCTAGTATCATGGTAGCCAGGCATACCTGCACCAGGGCAATGATAGCCATAGTGCGTGTTTCAAGGCTTCTGGCAGTTTTCATGACAACCAGTCCGAGCATACAATGCCAGAAAGTCCACAGCATAAAACTGCCTTCCTGACCCTCCCAGAAGCAGGAAAGCAAAAACTTAGGAGGTAAGGAAAGTGAAGAGTGTTCCCAGGCATAATGATACTCAAACAGGTGATGCTCAATAATGTAAAACAATGCAATGAATATGCTGATAACAGAAGCAGAATGAAGAATAAATCCTCCTCTTCCCAACACCAGCCACGAACGGCTGCCTGCCGGATTAAACTGTTCGGTACGCACTGCAGCGAAATAGCTGAACGCGCTGAATAAAGAAGCGACAAAGGAAACTATAACAAAAAAATGGCCCAGGTGCCCGGGTACGAGATGCTCCCCTATAAACTGTGTTTCCATCTTTTTAGTCGTAAGTCTTTAGTCGTAAGTCTTTAGTCTTATTAATTAAGTATTGCAACCGGTTATTTCGAAGGTTCATTGAGCCAATGAGCTATTGAGTCATAGAGCCAATAAACATTTTACCCTTCTTTTCCCTCGGCAACCATATCTTTTTTGTATTTAGAAGGGCACTTCATCTGTATGCGCGAACAATGAAAAGTGCCGCCTTCGTCATAACCCATCATTACTATCTGCTCAGATTTCTCAATATCCCTTGGCTTTTCACCATTGAATATAACTTTGTGCATATCGCCTGCCTTGTCTTTGGCAAAAAAAGAAAAATGGTTGGCATCTGTTTTGGGGTCATATACCATCTCCTTATCCTTTTGAAGATAACCGATTACATAAAGCTTTTTGCCCGGCTGGTGAGCCGCTGATGCAAAGGTTTCATAACTGCTGAGCGAACCAAATGAAGATACGATTACCACAATAGCGGCAACAATAAGCAGTAAAAAAATAATATGCGATTTCCTCATAACTTCAAAAAGATATTTACTATTATTTAATTCAAATGCAACTAAAAAGCAAAGTTAATGTAATCATGGCTGATAAACACCACACCGTTTATCACTTTAACTGATACCTGCCAAGCCTAAAGACAATACCCCAATTGCTTTGGCAAATGGGGTATTGAAATTCAAAAGATATATTTTTCTTAAAATTAACAGTCAATGGTAAATTACCAATTGTAAACTATTAATCTTTACCTTGCTGGTGGCGATAAACATTATACCCTTTATCTTCGTAACTGGTATAAACTATACAGAAATGGCCCAGGAAGGCAAGCGCCCATGCAGCAGTTGTCCATGCAGGCCATGGGTAAGCCCAATGACCGTTATGGGGGTCATACATCACCCAGGTGAGTGCAGTAACTATTGCAAAAGCTACAAAATGCAGCATCAGCATTGATTTATCTTTTCCTGTTGGTTTTATTTTTTGTGGCATTACAATGTTTTAGTTTTGCAAAGATAAGAAGCGGCAGTGATAAATTCAAAGAGAAAAAATTAAAAACAACTGATTCAACATTCAGCGGATGCTCAAACCGGGTTTATACTATTAGCCAGATAAAATAGTGCCTATTGTAAATAGATTGACATGCCGGTTTGCTACCTGGTGTGTTTTATTTAGTTTTTTTAATTGAGCCACTAACAGATAAATACTTTGATTGCCCAATTTAGTCGCCATTGAATTTTTATTGACGGTGACAAATAAATTTATAAATATCTTCGCACCGTTAAACTTTTCTGGTAGCAATGATTCAAAAAAATAAAAAAATAATGAACAAACTAAAAAATTTGCTGCTCCTGATTCTTATAGCTTCATTGTTCTCTTCGTGTTATGTATATGGAGGTTATGGATGGCATTGGGGCTGGCCTGGTCCTCGTGGTCCGCACCGGCATTGGCATCATCAGTACTGGCATCATTACAGGTCCCGCAGATAGCGCTGATTTCGTTATTTTAACACTTAATTACACAGCTGTAGTTATTATTCTACAAGTACTATAGTCGCACTGTGCCTACATTTGCACCCAGATCATCCTTCGGATCTGGGTTTATTTTTTTTAAAATTATTCTATTGATCAGATTCAGAGTTCATTGCGTTTTAGTGGGAATATTTTTTGATGATTTTTTAAAATTAACACTTTCGCGGCACGGATTTTGTAGCAGCATTTATTTATGTTCAGAAGTATCAATATTGAGTTAATAAAAAATTAATCCGGAAATCCAAACGTTTTTTTAAATTATTACGTCTTAGATAGTAAGAACCTATTTTTCTTAAACCACAAATCAAACACCATTGCTCACATTCGCAGAGAGAACCAAACGATTCCTGATGTGATTTAAAAACTTAAGCTATGCAAAAATTTAGCCTTCGCGCGTCCTTAGCAGGACTCGCCCTGTTATTCCTTTGTTTTAATGCAAACGCCCAATTGACCACCTATACAATGACAGGTGGTGGCAGTTTATGCTCCGGCGACCCTGGTGTGGATATAGCCCTCAGTGGCTCTGATGCCGGAGTTAGTTATCAGCTATATGACGGCGGTACCGCTGTAGGAGGCGCTTTATCCGGAACAGGTAGCCCTCTGGATTTCGGCCTTCAGAACGTTTCTGGCACGTATACGGTAATTGGTAACCCGGGAGATGTAACACAAACCACAATGACGGGTAGCGTCTCTGTAGTAGTAAACCCATTACCAAATGTTTATACAATTGCTGGTGGCGGAGGTTTTTGTGCAGGTGGCACAGGCTCCGATGTATCCTTAAGTTCCTCAGATGCAGGAATAAATTACCAGCTTTACCTGGGTGGTTCACCCGTTGGTGCTCCAATAGCTGGTACAGGCAGCTCAATTGATTTTGGGTTTCAAACGGTTTCCGGCTCTTATACAATATCAGCTGCTGATGCTACAAGTGGCTGTACAACAGCGATGTCTGGTACTGCCACAGTAACTTCCAACCCGTTACCTTCCATATATACTGTTACCGGAGGAGGTAGTTTTTGTGCTGATGGCAGCGGCACCGATGTTTCTTTGAGCGCATCCGACGCGGGTATAAATTATCAGCTATATAATTCCGGGTCGGCTGCAGGTGCGCCAATTGCCGGTACAGGCAGCTCAATTGATTTTGGGTTGCAAACTGTTTCAGGTTCTTATACAGTTTCTGCAACAGATGCAACGAGCGGCTGTACCAATAACATGACCGGTACAGCTACACTTATCTCTAACCCGCTACCGGTGGTATACTCTGTTGCCGGTGGAGGCAGTTTTTGCGCAGGTGGTACAGGAATCGATGTTTCATTAAGTAATTCTGATGCGGGTATAACCTATCAGCTTATTAACGGAGGGTCCGCAGTTGGTGGATTGGCCGGTACCGGAAGTTCAATTGATTTCGGTTATCAAACTGTTTCCGGTACATATACTATTACGGCCAAAGATGCAACCACAGGCTGTATCAGCACAATGTCGGGAACGGCTATTGTCTATTCAGCGCCATTGCCTGTTATATATACAGTTACAGGTGGCGGAAGTTATTGCTATGGTGGAAGTGGCTCCGATATTTCGTTAAGCGCCTCAGATGCAGGCATTAATTATCAGTTGGCTAACGGTACTAGTCTGGTTGGTGCAGCGATTGCAGGTACAGGCAGTAGTATTGATTTTGGCAATCAGACTGCAGCCGGCAGTTATACTGTTATTGCTACCGATGCTACCTATGGATGTACCAGCTCTATGACTGGTTCACCCGTTGTAAGTATTATTCCCGCTCCTTCTTCATTTTATAGTGTTGATGGTGGTGGCGCATTCTGCGCTGGCGGAACCGGCGTAAATGTCGGATTATCAAATTCAGATATTGGGGTCAGTTACCAGCTTACCCTGGCCGGGTCGGCAGTTGGGTCTTCGCTTGCAGGCACAGGAAGCCTCCTGGATTTCGGACTTATTACAACGGGAGGAACTTATACCGTTGTCGCCACTGATAATACTACTGGTTGCACCAGCGTTATGTCAGGAAGCTCAGTAGTAACTGTTAACAGCCTTCCGGCTTTAATTCCGGTAATGGGTGGTGGCCCTTATTGCTCAGGAGGTTCGGGTTCGGATATTTCTTTGTCCGGATCAGCATCTGGTATTAATTATCAGCTTTATAATGGCAGCGTTCCTGTAATTAGTATTGCAGGAACAGGATCAGCGCTCGATTACGGATACCAGACTGCACCAGGTACATACCAGGTTATAGCAACCGATACAGTTACTTCATGTTCAGCTACTATGACCGGAACAACTGTTATTTCCATAAACCCATTACCTTCAGTTTATACTGTATCTGGCGGCGGAAGTTTATGTGCAGGTGGGGCTGGTGCCGATGTTTCAATGAATTCATCTGACAATGGAATCAGTTATCAGCTATCCGTTGGTTCTGTGCCTGTTGGTTTGCCTGTTTCTGGTACTGGCACCTCATTGGATTTCGGGTTACAGACCAGTACAGGTACCTACACTGTGAGTGCTACTGATCCTTCAACCGGATGCAGTAACACTATGTCGGGTAGTCCGTCGGTAACAGTAATTCCATTACCAACAAAGTATAATGTGACCGGAGGAGGTATGTATTGTGCCGGGAGCGCTGGTGTAAACATAGGCCTTGATAATTCCGATTTAGGCATCAGTTATACTTTATACAGTGGTTCAATACCATTTGCAGGCCCTATATCAGGCACTGGAAGCCCGTTGGATTTCGGAATAATAGCTGCAAACGGAACTTATTCAGTAATGGCAACTGATTTTTCAACATCATGCAATAACAATATGAATGGTACTGCTGTAGTATCTGAAGGTTCATTTCCTCTTTTATATAATGTAACCGGCGGAGGAAGCTATTGTGCAGGTGGAACAGGTGTTTCAGTAGGGTTGAACAGTTCTGAAAACAATGCGAGCTATCAATTGTTTGTTGGGTCCAATCCCGTTGGTTCGGCCATACCTGGTACCGGGAGTTCACTGGATTTCGGGTTGCAAACCACATCCGGCATCTATACAATTACCGCAACAACCACCGGAACCACCTGTAGTGACAATATGTCCGGGTCTGCTACCATCACTATCAATTCACTGCCGGCAGCTTACAATGTAACAGGGGGAGGAAGTTATTGTGCTGGCGGAGCTGGTATTGATATCGGGTTGACAAATTCAGATCCCGGTACTTCTTATTATCTTTATCTTGGCACTTCACTTGCCGGAGCTGTCTCCGGGACTGGTTCGTCAGTAGATTTTGGATTATATTCTTCAGCTGGTGCTTATAATGTTACAGCTACCAATACCATTACTGGTTGTACTGCTGCAATGACCGGTAGTGCATCCATTGCCGTTAACCCATTGCCCGCTGTTTTTAACTTAACAGGTGGTGGTAGTTTTTGTACCGGTGGTTCCGGAAAAGACATCTTTTTGTCAGGGTCAGAGACAGGAGTTACCTATACATTGCTTGCTTCAGGAATTCCTGCAGCTGCGCCTGTTTCCGGCAGCGGAACTCTGCTTGAATTTACTGGAATTACATCGCCAGACAGCTATACGGTTTCCGCAGTTACTTCGGACGGTTGCAGTGCTGTAATGAGTGGAAGTGCTGTAATCAGTACCATTCCATTGCCGGCATTGTATACTGTAACTGGTGGCGGCGGGTATTGCGCTGGTGGAACAGGTGTGGCAATCGGGCTCAATGGTTCTGACCCCGGTGTAAGTTATCTTTTATACATTGGAGGCACATATAGTTCGTTATTGCCCGGAACCGGCTCCTCGCTTAATTTCGGACTCATGACCGTTCCCGGATCCTATACAATCCTTGCAAATAATATTTCAACAAACTGCTCTGCATACATGACAGGAAGTGCATCTGTAAATATTAATCCTGCACCAGTTACCTATAACATTACAGGTGGCGGAAATTATTGTTCCGGCGGTTCAGGTGTTCCGGTTGGTTTAGATAATTCTGATGCTTCTGTAAATTATCAGTTATATAATGGAATTACTCCTGCAGGCACCGTAATACCCGGTACCGGATCTGCAATTGATTTTGGATTTCAGACAATGGCAGGTAGCTATTATGTGGTTGCAGCTGATGCTGTAACGGGTTGTTCTGATAATATGAACGGAACTTCTTCTGTTTTAATTGATCCTAAGCCGGTTGCTTTCTCAGTAACAGGCGGTGGTGGCATCTGCCCTGCCGGGCCTGGAGTAAATATAGGTATCAGTGGTTCGAATTCAGGAGTAAACTACCAGCTGTACCTGGCCGGAATACCAACGGGTAGCCCTCTTGCCGGCAATGAATTTGCACTTGATTTCGGTTCACATTCGGTTGCCGGTGCCTATTCAGTAATCGCAACCAATACCACAACCGGATGTTTTAACAATATGGCCGGTTCTGCAATGGTTACCATTAACCCGGTTCCTGCTGCTTACCCTGTTACCGGTGGAGGAAGCTTTTGTTCCGGTGGCGCCGGAATTAATATAGGGCTCAGCGGCTCAGATCCGGGTACCGGATACCAGCTGTTTATTGGTTCTGTTCCATATGGATTATTTATTACCGGAACTGGTTCGGCTATTAATTTCGGGATGCAAACCACACCTGGCACCTATTCTATTATGGCTACCAATGAATCTTCTGGTTGTGTTCTTAATATGCCGGGTGTAACTACAATTAATATCAATACTCCGCCGGCCTCACATTTTGTAACAGGTGGTGGTGCTTTTTGTCCGGGTGGATCTGGCCTTAACATCGGGCTCGATGGTTCAGAAGCTGGCATCAGTTATCAGTTATTCAACGGATCTGTCGCTTCAGGCACTCCCGTTTATGGTACAGGATCGTCTCTGGATTTCGGTTTGCAAACTACACCCGGCAGCTACCAGGTTGTGGCTACGAACGGATCTACAGGTTGTACCCTTGGCATGACAGGTGCAGCTTCCATAACACTTTCGGCTACTCCGGCTACTTATAATGTTACTGGCGGCGGTAGTTATTGCCCATCAGGTTCTGGTTTACATGTTACTCTTGATGGCTCTGCAACCGGTGTTAATTACCAGTTATATAGCAGCGGACTGGCAATTGGCGCATCAATATCCGGGAATGGACTACCTATTGATTTCGGCATTTATTCTGCTGGTATATACAGTGTAGCAGCAACAAGTACCACTACTACCTGCTCTGGTATTATGGCTGGTAATGCTGCTATCTCGGTAAATACATTGCCTGTTGCATTTACCATATCAGGCGGGGGTAGTTATTGCTCTGGGGGAGCAGGTCAGCATATTAACCTTGCCGGTTCTCAGTCTGGTGTTGCTTATCAGCTATTTACCGATGGAGTTGCATCAGGCAGCTCTATAACAGGTACAGGCTTTGGCCTTGATTTTGGTTTGAATACTTCAATTGGAAGTTACACAGTTGTTGCAACCGACCTTACTACTGGATGTAATAACCCGATGAGTGGCAGTGCAATGATTTCAATCAGTGCGGGGCCTGCTGTTTTTGCAGTTGGTGGCGGAGGATCATATTGTGTTTCCGGTTCAGGAGAACATGTATATCTCAGCAGTTCAAATTCGGGAATAAATTATCAGTTATATAATGGCTCAACAGCCATCGCAACTCCTCAGCCGGGCACAGGGTCTGGTTTGGATTTTGGTCTGCAGGTTCTGCCGGGTTCTTATACTATAACTGCTACTGATGCAGTTACTGGCTGTTCTTCCATAATGTCAGGCAGTGCAGCCATTTCTACATTGCCAGTGCCGGTTCCTTACGGAGTAACAGGTGGGGGAAATTATTGTGCAGGTGCTGCTGGGGTGCATGTTTCACTTACGGGGTCAGCCACTGGTGTTTCCTATCAGTTGTACAATGGTGGAATAATAGCCGGACCTTCTGCTTCCGGAACAGGTGGCTCACTCGATTTCGGACTCAAAACCGCAACTGGATTATATACTGTGGTAGCTACCAGCACTGCTACCGGTTGTTCTGGCAATATGTCGGGTAGCGTTTCAATTGGTGTTAATCCACTGCCAGATGTTTATACAGTTACAGCAAGTGGCAGCTCTTATTGCAGCGGCGGCTCTGGAGTGTCTTTCAGTCTTTCAGGTTCTCAATCCGGCACTATTTACCAGTTGTATGCAGGTAGCAGTGCTGCAGGTAGTTCTGTTACTGGTACACTTTCTGGTGTTTCTTTTGGATTGCAGACTACCCCTGGTGTGTATCATGCAATAGCTACAAATCCCGTTACAGGTTGCACAGCCGATATGTCCGGCACTTTATCATTGGCTGTTAACCCGTTACCTGTAGTATATACTGTTACGGGTGGAGGTGGCTATTGCAGCGATGGCCCGGGATCACATATTGGTATCAGCGGTTCAGCTTCCGGTATCAGCTACCAGTTATATCATTCCGGGTTGTTAATTGGGACACCTGTTTCTGGTACAGGTAGCGCCTTAGATATGGGTTTGCAAACCCTTGCAGGTAATTATACTGTGATTGCCACAAATGAAGCTACTGCATGCAGCAGTAATATGGCGGGCACCGCTTCTGTTGCTATTAATCCGCTTCCTGCGGCTTATTCAGTTACCGGTGGCGGAAATTTCTGCACTGGTGGTTCAGGTGTTCATGTTAACCTGGTAGGTTCATCTTCAGGTATCAGTTATCAGTTATTCAAAGGATCAGTTTCAGCAGGTGCGCCAGTATCCGGCACAGGAATGGCCTTGGATTTTGGCTTACAGAATACTGCAGGCATGTATACAGTAGTCGCAACAAACGAATCTACCGGCTGCCAAAGCAATATGTCTGGAGCTGCATCTGTTTCAACTGTTGCATTGCCATTACCTTATACCGTAACTGGTGGTGGTCCTTTCTGCAGCGGCGGCGCAGGCCTGCATGTAGGTATCAGCGGCTCTGCTCCTGCTGTAAACTATCAGCTGTATAATGGCAGTACGCCTGTAGGGGCGCTGGTTTCCGGCACCGGTACTTCAGTTGATTTTGGCTTGCAATCTGCAGCCGGAGTTTATACGGTTATCGCTACTGATCCGGCAACATCCTGTAACAGCACTATGCCTGGCAGTGCCGTATTATCAGTAAGTTCGTCTCCCGATGTATTTACAGTAACTGGCGGAGGTGATTTCTGCACAGGCTCAGCCGGTATACATGTAGGTATAGCTGGTTCAGAATCAGGTATCAGCTATAATCTAATTGCCGGAGGTTCAGTAATGGCAACAGCTGGTGGTACTGGTACTGCTATCGATTTCGGTCCTCAAACTATTACCGGATCTTATGTTGTACTAGCGTCAGATATTACTACCGGTTGCAGCATAGCTATGGATGGATCTGCGGTAGTTAATGCGCTGCCATTGGTTACCCCGGCTGTAAGCATTGCCTCTGGTACCGGCATGTCATTCTGCTCTGGCGCTTATACCACTTTCTCTGCAATCCCTGTTAATGGCGGGTCAAGCCCGGCTTATCAATGGACAGTAAATGGCGTATTAACAGGTTCCGGATCATCTTACAGTTATATCCCTCTAGATGGTGATGTTATTGCAGTATCGCTTACCAGCGCGGCAGCATGTGCCACTCCAGTTCTCGTAAATAGCAGCGCTGCATTAACCGTACTGGTTTCTCAGACACCGTCTGTGGCTGTTTCTGCTAATCCGGGCACCGAAGTATGCCAGGGTAATTCAGTTACGTATTCAGCATTCCCAACCTTTGGTGGCTCAGCTCCTTCATATGAATGGCAGGTAAACGGACTGCCGGTAGGTAGCGGGGCAGACTATACTTATACTCCTGCCAACGGAGATATAGTTACCTGCACCCTTGCAAGCAACTACCAGTGCCGTACTGCAAATACGGCAACAAGCATGCCGGTAAATATGGTTGTGGATTTGCCAGTATTACCCGTTGTTACAATTTCGGCATCTCCGGGCCTGAATATCGCAGAAGGCGAAACTGAAACTTTGAACGCCTCAGTTCTTTACGGAGGTCTTGCACCGGTTTATCAGTGGCAGCTCAATGGAGTTAATATCCCTGGTGCTGTATATCAGTCTTACGCCAGCAGCGATTTTGCAAACGGAGATATCGTTAGCTGTAATGTAATCAGCAGCGGAGGTTGTGCCGGCAAAACAGGCAGCAGCACTGTAACAATCAATGTCTCAAATGTTGGCGTAAAAACAATTTCAGCAGTTTCAGGTAACGTTTCAGTAATACCAAATCCTAATAACGGCTTATTTTCTATTACCGGAATGATCGGTACCGGAAATGAGGAAGTTGTTATTGAAGTATCCAATATGCTGGGCCAGGAAATATATAATGCTAAGTCGGCACTCCTCAATGGCAAAATAAATGAAAAGGTGCAGTTGGGAAGTGATATTATCAATGGTATGTATATCGTAACGCTCCGTACCGGTGAGGAAAGCAGGATTTTACATGTTGTAGTAGCACATTAATTAGGTGTATATTTGAAAATTCAAAAGGTTAGCTTTTCTAGCTAGCCTTTTGAATTTTAATATTCTCCTCCCTGTCATATCAAAAATGATTTTCTTCATAGAATCGCAAATTATTCCCGGTTATTTTATACCTTTGCAGTCCGAAATTTTGGCGAGGTAGCTCAGGTGGTTAGAGCACAGGATTCATAACCCTGAGGTCGGGAGTTCAAGTCTCCTCCTCGCTACGCAGTAAAACAGGCACTCTCAGAAGTGCCTGTTTTTGTTTCAGGAAGCACAGATTAGATTACCTGCATAGTATGCTGCCTGAGGTATACTTTAGCATTTCTAGGTGATATTCATTTATCAACTTTTTTGATGAATTCAGACGGAATTACGATTTTAAGAGTGAAGTTGCGATTAACGGAGTACAGTTAATTGTTTTGACCTAAAGCTATCCCAATGACCCCAATCATTCCTGAAACCCTAAAACCTGTTTATCTTTGATTATAGATATAACCATGCAATTCTGATAGATTATGGAATATAAGGATTATTATAAAATATTGGGTGTTGATAAAAAAGCCACCCAGGATGAAATAAAAAAAGCCTACCGCAAACTGGCAGTGAAATTCCATCCCGATAAAAACCCGGGTGATAAGAAATCCGAGGAGAAATTTAAAGAGATCAATGAGGCCAATGACGTACTCAGTGATCCTGAAAAACGGAAAAAATATGATGACCTGGGAGAAAACTGGCAACAATACCAGCAAGCCCCTGGCGGAGGAGGGTTCAACCAGGCACGCGGTCAGCGCAGCCGGCAGGGGGGTGCACAGTATTCATATTCGGGTGGTGATGAAAGCCAGTTTTCCGACTTCTTTGAATCTATTTTTGGCAGCGGGGCAGGTGGTTTTGGCGGCAGGCGGGGCCGGGCTGCTTCACCAATGAAGGGCGAAGATTACCAGGCTGAAGCTACTATTTCACTGGAGGAGGCCTTCCATGGCACAACTCGCCAGGTGAACCTTGCTGATCAGGCGCTGAACCTGAAACTCAAGCCAGGTATTGCTGGAGACCAGGTATTGCGTATGAAAGGGAAGGGTGGTCAGGGCTATAATGGCGGTCCTAACGGCGACCTTTTTATTACTATTCATGTATCTGATGACCCGCTTTTCGATCGCAAAGGTGATGATCTTTATTTCGACTGCCCGCTCGATGTTTATACAGCGGTATTGGGCGGTAAATTGCCGGTAAAGGGTATCGATAAAACAGTTAACATCAACATACCTCCCGGAACCGACAGTGATAAGGTTTTCAGGTTAAAAGGAATGGGTATGCCCCGGTATGATGTTCCTGGTGAGCGGGGCGATAGTTTTGTTCGTATGCTCATTACTATACCCAAAAATCTTACTACTGAGGAAAAAGAACTATGGGCAAAATTGGCTAAAAAGAAATAGTTAAAGGATTTATTTTTTTTCTCGCTGCAATAAAGGCCGGCATTTTTTACGCGGTATAGTAAAAATAGTTGCTCCCGAAACCAGTTTAAGGATTCGGGAGCTTATTTAAATCAAATTACTGATTACTCCTTATGATTAAAGAAGCAGAATAAGCAAAATAATAATGAGGATTAGTGCGCCGCCAGATATTACAATCAGAACAGGGCTCTCGGTCATTTCTTTTTTCATGTCCTTTAATTCATGACGTAGTTCCACCTTTTGTGTCCGGGTTAAAGTGGAGAGGTCCATATTCCTGATCTCATCAACGCGTTCTCTGATTTGTGCGCCACGTACCTGGGCCTCCTCCTTAGTTATATTTTCTCTGGCAATTACCTGATTGAAATTGCCAAAACTGAAAAAGGTCAGTGCCAGTACGAGCAAATAATTACGGATTTTCATTGTTGCTGGTTTTTAAAAAGAATAATGAGATTCTCACCAGTTGTATAAAAAAACCGTACCCGCAAGCAATATCTCCCGGATTTTTATGTATATTTTACATTTCCGGAACGAAGAAAATAGAATGCATGGATCATTTGCCAGATCATGCTCGCATCTCAGAATGCTGGTACTGTCTGCATCATGGGCATACCTGTTGAGCTACCTGAATCCAATATATTGGGCAACCAATGCTGGATGAAATAAAGCTTACTATTCCGTAATAAACAGGTATGTCGCGGAATATTGTAAATAAAGATCAATGAATGGCAAATGAAAATCCTACTGCAGCGATAACACCACCGGGTGCAATAAGGTTCATTACATCTGCCGATCTGGGGCTGATCGGGTCGCCCATGGTTTGGTCGTATTTATTCGCACTCCCAAGGGGTGCAGAATACCCGAATTCAATATAAAAACGGTTGTATCTTCTGCCGAGGTTCCAGTACCGGTAGGCTGCAAAATATACATTTGTCTGTGAATGAAGATTGAAAGTTACGGATTCCACAGGCCCGCCATTATATTGTGTTTCCAGGTTATCCGTAAACCCGTTAAGGCCGGTATTATAAGTCAGTCCGGTGCCGAAAGCCCATCCTCGGTGGCAAGGCTTAAGGTAGTATTTACCACCCAAAGTTAATTTTGTACCCCAACTGCTTTCCCCAAGTCCCGCTTCTACAGAAATGTTTTTTTCTATGGGAATATCAAAGCTCACACCCACTATTCCTGTATTATTATTACAGCCGGTACTTGTAGTTATGTACAGTTTCGGGCAAAGGTTTGGTCTTACCAGCGGATCCTTTGCTTTGGTTTCTCTGGTTGGAGGTTCGCCTGTATATTGAGCATTAGCCACCAGGCTTAGTAAGCATATAATTACAGTAATTGTTGATTTTTTCATCTTTGCCAGCTTAAAGGTTGTTAAAATATTCTGTTGGTAGTTGTGATGTCTCGCCTTATTGAATAGCAAATTTAATGGTTTGAATTATCAAAGCAAATAATTCTGAAATTATTAACGGGCCAGGTCAGCCAGCATGGCACGGGCACGTTCATTTTCGGGGTGTTTTTTAAGCAGATGTTTAATGGTATTTAGTGCCTGTTTTGGTTGTTGGTTGCTGTGGTACCATACAGCCAGGTTAAGGAGGTTCTGTTCGTAATCAGGGTCCAGGCTATTGGCGTGCATCATATATGCGTATGCCTTGTTATTGTCTCCCTGCTGCATATAAATATAGCCCAGGTTTGTATTGGCGCTTATATGGTTGGGATTTTGCTCTATAACAAAATTGAAAACATTAAGTGCTTCAGGCAGACTGTTTATGGCCAGCAGGCATATGCCATATTTGTTCTCAAAGTCAAGGGAATATTTCCATATTTCAGTAGCCCGTTTATACCAGCGCAGTGCGCTATCGGGCTGCTGCAACTGATAGTAGGCCTCACCTGTCCTGTAATTTGTCCAGGCATCATTCACCGCAGCCGGCAGCAATGTGTTTGCATTCAAGATTACCTTCCGGTAGTCTTTAAGCAGGTAGTATACTCTTATGTAATCCCTGTTTTGCAGCCTTGCTTCCTTTGCTGGTTCTTTCGCAAGATAGAACAGTGCAGAATCCAGCAACCCCGGCGATTGGGCATACCGCTCATAAAATTCCATATATCCCCGTGCTTTGGTTATCGGGTCTGGTGCATCATTGTTGAAACATTTCAGCCCTAAGAATGCGGTGATTTTTTTCTGTGTGCTGTCATCAACCGGCCTTTTGCGTATGAAATGATCTGTTACTGCCACATGGGGTATATCTATACTTCCGTTATGGGGCATGTGGCATGTTACACAGTCATTATTTTTAGCAGCACGAACCTGCAGGTTTTCTGTGCATTGATGTTGTGCCGTGCCATTTCCGTGGCAGTTCTGGCAGGCATTCAGGTATTGGGCGCGAGGGGTGAATTTTACGCTCACATGGGGGTTATGACAGGTTATGCAGCTCATTTTGCCACTCCTTACAAAACACTGGCTTTTTTTCATTCGCTCCACATGCGAGGCCATGATCATTTTATCCTGCGCTCCTTCATATTCGGGCATAAATACATTCATTACCTCTGAGAGCCTCATCCCCGGACGGAAATCAAAAAATGTCTTATTATCGTTGAGCACCGTTATTCCCTGCAGGTGGCACCGCTGGCATACATTGTTCTGTAGTTCGGTTGAAAGTCTCCTTGGGTTCACAATAGTATAATCTGGTCCTTTGGCAGTATCTGCCGGCAGATTATTTTTACGGTCTTCCACATGCAGGCTGCCGGGTCCGTGGCAACGTTCGCAATCTATTCCTGCTTTAAGTGCAGTATATTTATTTTCGCTGTTAGCCACAAAATCCGGGTAGCCGTTGTGGCAGCTCATACACTCTATTTCTATCATCCGCTGAAAACGGGTGTTGGCGCCCTTTTCAAATCCCGGAGCCAGGTCCCACCGGTGTTTCTGCGTGTAAAAGGTAATTGGTGCCTGGTAGAGATAACCATTTATACCAAAAATATGCGAGTTGGTATGCTGCCCCGACCCAACAATATAATTTACCTGCTGTATTCGCTTATGCACAGTGTCCTTGCCTTCCAGTCGGAACTCCATTATATAAAAGGAATCATTGGAAAAATAGGGTTTGTAATAATAATCCAGCGCAGTGTCATATACCAGTGCATGGGCAGGGGAGAAGTCGGCAGCGGTTTTTTCTTTTGTTGCCACACCAAAAGACTGCCCCATTCCTGTCTGTATAAAAGTCTGGTATATTGGCTCATGGCAGGTCCGGCAGGCTTGCATTCCTACATAATGCGCTCCGGTATCATATACGTTTTTCCATAGCGAAGTTTCAATGGCGTCAGAATCACTGGTTCCTGTTGCCGGGTTGTGGCAAAAAAAGGTGGGCAATGTTATTGCAAACAGTGCGAAGGTTAGTAAAATATTGCGTAGCAGGCGGGTGGGCATCTATTGATCATTATTCATTCAGTGCACAAAAGCATAATTTAAATCTGGCGTATAACAACTACTCTGCTCATTTTTTAATTTCTGTTTGTTTGGTATAATACCCGTTTCTAGATCGTCATCAACTTCTAATATTTCGAAAAAATGAAACCAGGTAAATTTGTAGGACTGTCTCCCGCAAATTTTTAAATGCAAATAAAAATTTGTTGCCTTTACAATTATCATCCGAATATCGCCAGCGTAAAATCCTTCTTCCCCTTCTGCACCAGCACATATTTCCCGTTGAGTAAATGCTCTTGGTTCAGCCTGAAATCAAGAGCCGTTACCTTCTCTTTATTGATGCTTACTCCGCCATTCTGCAGCATTTTTTTTGCCTCGCCCTTCGATACAAATACACCGCTTTCAGCAAGGAAGCTTATCAGGTCCAGTCCCTCCGTCAGTGCTTCTTTAGGTCCGTTTACTTGTTTTACCCCATCCATTACCTCCAGCAGTTGCTGTTCATTGAAGGAACGTAACAGGCTCACAGAATCAGGGTTAAACAACATCTCAGATGCCTGCTGCGCGAATGAAAGGTCTTCCTCGCTGTGCACCATTACAGTCATTTCTTCGGCCAGTGCTTTTTGCAGTTTACGCAGGTGTGGGGCTGTTTCGTGTTCGGCTATCAGGGCTTTTATTTCAGCCACAGGTTTAAACGAAAATACAAGCGCCATCCTTGCTGCATCGGCATCAGCAAGTTTCAGCCAGAACTGGTAAAACTGGTACGGTGAAGTTTTATTCCTGTCCAGCCATATATTGCCGCTCTCCGACTTCCCGAATTTTGTGCCGTCGCTTTTTGTGATCAGTTTGCAGGTAAAGGCAAATGCATCACCACCACCTTTGCGGCGAATCAGTTCAGTTCCGGTAACTATATTTCCCCATTGGTCGGCGCCGCCTACTTGTAGTATTACATGCTCGTTTTTATGAAGGTGGTAAAAATCAAAACCCTGTATCAGCTGGTAGCTGAATTCTGTAAACGACATACCCGTTTCCAGCCGGTTTTTTACGGAGTCTTTCGCCATCATATAATTCACAGAGATATGCTTGCCGATATCCCGGATAAAATCAAGAAAGGAAAAGTCTTTAAACCAGTCATAGTTATTCACCATTACCGCCGCGTTCGCCACCGAGTCATTGAAATCAATAAATTTTCCCAGTTGCCTTCGGATGCACTCGCAATTATGCATGATACTGTCCATATCCAGCAGGTTGCGTTCCTGCGACTTGCCCGATGGGTCGCCTATCATACCTGTAGCTCCGCCAACAAGTGCATAGGGTTTGTGGCCTGCACGTTGCATCCGCATCAGCAAAGTGATGGGTACCAGGTTACCCACATGCAGGCTGTCTGCTGTAGGGTCAAAGCCTATATAGCCAGATGTCATTTCTTTCATCAACTGTTCCTCTGTGCCCGGCATTATATCCTGAAGCAATGCTCTGTCTCTTAGTTCTGCTACTAAATTCATGTATTATTATCGTTGAAACGGGGGCAAAAATAACAATAAGAAGTGGGCTTGAGTGCATATTAGTTAAGATTTATATGATAAGCAGTTCTGCCTGAATTATATGCTGATTTTATTTTGCAGCGCTTTTTGTTTTATTATTCCGATATTTGTTTCTATCTTTCGGTGATACTAACAAAATCTCAGGCGTTGAAACGATTATTATACTCATTAGCACTGCTTCTTCCATTGTGGCTTCAGGCACAGCAAGACCATCACGAAATAGGCCTGACATTCGGCGCATCCAACTATTATGGCGATCTGCAGCCCAAGCTGTTTCCCAATTATGGATATTCACCAATGGGTGGTATTGTTTATAAATATTTTATGAGCCCCCATGTTGGCTTGAGGGTCGGCGCTTCTTATACCACACTTACCGCAGCCGACAGTCTCAGCAATATCCCTGGCAATGTAGAGAGAAACCTTAGTTTTACTACCCACCTGTTCGAATTGCATGGCGCGGTTGAGGTGAATTTCTGGCCTATTGAAATTTTGAAAAAGAAAGCCACACCTTATATTTTCGGTGGGGTAGGCGCTTTTTATTACAATCCTTTTGCTGATAATGCAGCCGGCGACAAGGTTTACCTGCGCCCGTTAAGTACAGAAGGTGAGGGCCTGCCTATGTATCCGGGCCGTAAGCAATACAGCCTGGTCAATCTCGCATTCCCCTTTGGTGGTGGTTTTAAATTCTTTATCGGTAAAACAATTATGCTCACAACGGAGCTTGGGTTCAGGTATACCAATACCGACTATCTTGATGATGTGAGCAAAACTTATGTCAATCTCGATACACTGCAGAAATATAAAGGAACACTTGCAAAACAGATGTCTTTCAGAGGCAATACAGTTGCCGGGTTCACAGGTAGTTACCCCACTGATGGTGGTCATCGCGGCGATCCTACCGGCAACGATTGGTATTGGTATTCCAATGTTACTGTTACCATATATTTCCGGGCTTTTGGAAATCCGAAAGAATACCTCAAAACAAAGTGTCCTCAACTGTTCAGATAGTTTGTTTAACTCACGATTATAATGGCAGCACCTAAAAATGCTGCCATTATTGTTTGTGTGTCAGGCATGGATATAAGCTATAGGGTGCAAGTCCCGAGTACGCTTTACAGTAGGGAGTATTAGCCAATAGCAAGGGTGTCGCGGGTGACTGCGAATCTGAAAGAAGCTGGCGGCAAAGGTTCGGGCCAACGAA